>CAVONL010000028.1:0-144857 GCA_963697295.1 uncultured Planctomycetaceae bacterium
GCAATGCGTTTCCACAGGCCGCCTTGGAAGCGTTGATTCAATCGATCGAGATGATGCCGTTGCGGATGGCGTATTGGACCAATTCTGCTGTGCTTCGCAGCTCGAGGGCCTCCATGATATGTGCCTTGTGGGCCTCAGCCGTTCGCACCGAGACCTTCAGCACCGCCGCAATTTGTTTGGCCGAGTGGCCTTCGGCAATCAATTGCAGGACTTCCCGCTGACGGGCCGTCAGCTGTTGCGATGACTCATTCGGCCCGGGATGACCTTCGCGATACGACTGCAGGAGTTCTCCGGCGATGATCGGCGAGATGTAGGTTTGTCCCCGCAGTGCGTCATGAATCGCGGTGACCAACTCGGACGAAACAGAATGCTTCAGTACGTAGCCCGCCGCTCCGGCCTCCATGGCTTGGCGAGCGTAGGCGACGTCGCGGTGCATCGTCAAAAAGACGACCTTGGCAGTCAGGCCGGCATCTCGGATCTGGATGGCTGCCTCAATTCCGTTCAGCGACGGCATGCTGATGTCGGCCACGATCACATCCGGTCGTTGTGTTTTGGCGGCAGCAACAAGTTCCCGGCCATTGGAGACGACGCCGACCACCTCAAACTCGGGTTCGAGCAAACCGCGAATTCCCTCGGCGAGAATTTGATGATCATCGGCGATCAGGATACGGGCTCTATCCATCTTGAAGTTCTTTCAGGGGAACGCGAACCTCGACCGTTGTGCCACGACCCGGTTCCGATTTGATCTCAAAACTGCCGTTAGCAAGATGGACACGCTCTTCCATGCTCGAAAGTCCAATTCCCGGTTGCGAGCTGCCGTTTTCTACCTCGAAGCCTATTCCCTCGTCACGGACCTGCAATCTCAATTCCCCTTCAGTTGCAAACAGCCTTACCCATGCCTTGCCGACGGCAGCATGCTTGGCGACGTTTCGCAAGCTTTCCTGGGCAACGCGGTAGATACACAGGGCAACGTCGTTGGGTAAATTGGTGGGCACGTCTCTCGGAGTGCATTCCACGGTAATATTTTCGCGCCTCGTGAAACTGGCGCATTCGGATTGCAGCGCCTCGGCCAGGCCCAGGTCTTGAATAATCGACGGGTGAAGTTGTCGCGACAGGGCATGGACATCCTCGGCCAGGCTCACCAGCCGTTCCCGAATGGTCTGTACCAGCGGCAATGCGTCGGACTTTGTGCCGAGTTGATTTTCCAGCTTGGCGGCATCGATTCCCAGGATCGCCAGCCTCTGCGTCCAGTCATCGTGCATCTCGCGAGCAATTCGGGATCGCTCTTCCTCCTGGGAAACAAGGAGCCTGGTATTGAGCCGGCGCAGTCCGTCTTTCGCTTGCCGGAGCAATTGTTCCTTTGCGCTCAAGGCCTCGTCGGCCCGCTTGCGGGCCAACGCGTTTGTAAAAATATCGCCCACCAGGCGGAGTCGCGGAATCAGTTCGTCGGGGAGGGCGCGCTGCGACCGGAACGATGAAAAACCGATTCCGCCTACCGTGGAGCCCATCACCATCAGGGGAATGGTCACATTGGATTTCATTCCCGTTTGGAGACAGTATTCTCTCTCTTCAGTCGCTTCGGGGGGCAGATCGTCCGGCAATCGGACAACCACTCCCTGGCGAAGCTTCTTCGCAAAAAAGGGAAACTGTGAATCCAGTTTAAAGCTTGCCGAAGCTGGCACGCCGGGCACTTGATAGGAATGCGTGACCTGAAATTGTTTTGCGTCTGACGACACCTGGCCCAGACCGCTGCGGTCGATTCCCAGGACTTCCACGATTCGTTGCAAGCCCCACAAGATCTGCGAATCGACCTGGTTGGCCGGCACGTTGATAAACTTGGACGACAGTTCAGTCAACAAAGATTCAAAATACAGACGCTTGTGAAAATCCTCCGCCAAGGGGCAACCGGCATCCTTCAGCGCATTATACAAATCCGAACTCTGTAAATTGATCCCTGCCGGCACGATCGACACAGGGCACGTAACACCCGGCCGCTCATTCGTTGCGGGCGCCTCGTCATCGGCAATTGGGTTTTTTGGGCTGTCGCCGTGGTTCATGGTCAGCGGCCTTTTGGGTTTCGACTTCGCTATCATACTGTCGCCGCGGGCTCCTGCAAAATGCTTGTCGGACGGATCGGACGGATCTGTCGGATCTGTCGGATCGGATCGGATCGGTCGGATCGGTCGGATCTGTCCGATCGGTTGGATAAAAACCGCCGTCCACCTCGGTTGCTCACTTTTTTATTTAGTGTACAACAGTACCGTATCGAACGGGTCCTCAGCAAGTTAAAAACGAGGCATAAGATGGAACGTCGTTTGTCAGACGGATTGGTCGACCGATCCGAGCCAACGGTGGGGTCAAACCAAGCAATGCTGCGATCACACGGTGGCTACCGCCGCTTGCGATCGTTTCAAGTCGCGGAAATCGTCTACGATGCGACGGTGATCTTCTGCGATCGTTTCATCAATCCGCGTTCACGCACGCACGACCAAATGGTCCAAGCCGCGCGTAGCGGCCGTCAGAATATTGCGGAAGGCAGCCGCGCATCGGGCACGTCCAGCCAAATCGAGTTGCGCTTGGTCGGCGTGGCCCGCGCAAGCCTTGATGAACTGCTGTTGGATTATGAGGACTTTTTGAGGCAGCGCCGTTTGGCGTTGTGGGATAAGAACGACGCGCGTGCCCGGGAAGTCCGGGCGATAGGGCGTCGCGAACAAGGTCAGACCAGTCGGACAGCTACGTCGAATCGGTCCGATCAAAATTCGTCGCCAACTGCAACTCCGATCGATCCCTACCGAAACTTGGTTGAACGAGGCGCCCCCGAACAGGCGGCCAATGCAATCATCTGCCTGATTCACCAGGCGAATTACTTATTGGATCAACAGCTGCGCACGCTGGAACGTCAATTCATCGAGGGCGGCGGCTATAGCGAGCAGTTGGCAGCCGCTCGACGGAAGCATCGGACCGATTCGACCGATCGGACGGATCAATCCCTAGCGTCCCCCAATTGCCCCAAATGCGGATATGAGATGGCTATCCGCACTGCCCGCAAGGGCCCTCGCGCTGGATCACAATTCTGGGGCTGCCAAAACTATCCCGAATGCAAAGGGACGTTACCCAAGTCAACGTGAGGCCGGTTCTTACGGGACTGATCCGACCGATTTGTCGGATCGGTCTGATCAGGCCGATCTGTCCGATCGGTCGGATCGGCCGGATCGGCCGGATCGGGCGTGTTGGCGGTTAGCGTCGGTCAACGCTATGATGGTCGCATGAAAAATTGCTTCAATCAAAAATGGATCAGTCAAATGTCGCGCAAGTTCGTGTTGGGAGCCGTCCTGATGGTCTTGACTGGCTGCGATCAGAAGTTTGAGGTGACATCGGTCACAGCCGGGCCGGTGAAAGACTCGACCACAGCCGGCGACGATGCATCTGCCGTGGACCACCCCACGAAAGAAGCCTTACCGCCAACCGATGTGCCCCCGAAAATAGAAGCAAAAAAAACGGTCGTCGATGTTGACACATTTCTGGACGCCGCTTTGGATGGAAATTTGGAAACGGTGCGAGATGCCATCGCTTCGGGAGTGGATGTCAATGCGACCGATGATCAGTCACGCAACGCGTTGATGTTTGCCGCGTTCAATGGCCACACTCCGATTGTCAAGTTGTTGTTGGACAAGGGCGCTTTGTTAGACCACCGGGATGCGGCCGGCCGGACGGCGCTGATGTTCGCCGCCACGGCAGCTAACGCGGAGACGGTAAAGTTTTTGCTGGAAACCGGTGCCGAAGTTAACGCCGTCGACACAGGCGAAGGGTTTACGGCACTCATGCACGCTGCGGCCGAGGGGCAAGTTCAGGTGGTGAAAATTCTGTTAGAGCACAAGGCAGACACTGCCATTCGGGACGTGGACGGCGACACCGCGCGGGACTTCGCCGCCCGAAATGGACACACCGAAGTCGTGCAGTTGTTAACGAAGTAGATCGGATCAATCTTCATGCAATGCTCATTTCGCGTCTTCTTGCAACAGGCTTTCCTCATTGTGTTGACCATCTGGTCAAGCCCTGCTGCGGCCACGGCACCTGTCCCAGCACAAGACTCGATACAGGATCAAAAAACGGATTTAAGCCAGGAATTGACCCCAGCTGAAGCGCTGGCGATTGCCCGGGAGGCATATGGATACGCATTTCCAATCATCGAGAATTACAAACACCTGTATGCCGAGGCGATTGACAAAAACAGTGATCAGTACAAGGCGCCGCTGAATGTGCTGAAACACGAGGTTATTGAATTGACGGCCCCCGATACTCTGAGTCAGACACCCAATTTGGACTTGTTGCTCTCCTGGTTGTGGATGGACCTAAGGGCCGAACCTGTCGTACTTGAAGTTCCAGAAATCGAGGAGGGGCGTTACTACTCGATCCAGCTGATTGACTTATACACGTTCAACTTTGATGACATCGGAACCCGAACGCCTGGCAATGGGGCAGGCCGATACCTGATTGCCGGACCCGATTGGAAAGGCGAAGCGCCGGCGGGAGTCGACAAAGTCATCCGCTGCGAGACCCAATTTGCGCTTGCCAAATACCGCCTTCAAGTACGCGGCGTTGACGATGTCAAAAACGCAGAACAAATCCAGTCGAAATTCAAGGTTCAAACGCTCAGCACTTTTCTGGGACAGCCGGCACGCGGGCCAGCTGCCGAGATTGATTTTCCCAAACCCGACGCGCCACCCGATACCGGTCTGGAGTTTTTCACAATACTCAATTTCCTGCTGCGATTTTGTCCCACAGTCCCTTCCGAAGTTGAGTTGATGGAGCGGTTCGCCAGAATTGGCGTGGGGGCGGATACCAATGTCGACGTGGTCACGCTGAGTCCGGAGATTCGCGCTGCGATCGGGCGCGGGATGGAAGAATCGGATGCGGCAATCGTCGCTGCCATGCCGACGTTCAAGTCGACTGAGATCTACGGAACGCGTGAATACCTGCAAAACGATTACATGAAACGCGCGGTCGCGGCAAAAGTACGTTTGTACGGAAACTCGCGCGAGGAAACGTTGTACTCGTTGTACCTGAAAGACGGTCAAGGGAACGCCTTGGATGCCAGCAAAACCGGGTATGTCTTCAAACTGTCGAAAGACGATCTGCCACCGGTCAACGCATTCTGGTCGATCACGATGTACGACAGCCAGAGTCAAAGGTTAGTTGCCAATCCAATCGCCCGTTATCAAATCAACTCGGAAATGCTGCCGACGCTTAACCAGGACGAAGGCGGGGGTGTCACCCTGTACATTCAACACGAGTCACCGGGTGACGATCGTGTCGCGAACTGGCTGCCAGCGCCGGCCGGACCGTTTTACATGGTGATGCGACTTTATCGTCCCAAGCCGCTCGCATATGACGGTACCTGGTCGCCGGCACTCGTTTGGCCGGAAGCTGCGACGCCACAACTTGACGTGATTAAACCGACGGGGGTCGCAGCGACGGAAGAAGTCAAACCGTCAGCATTGGTCGAAGAACCCAAGCCCGAAATGGAGCGTCCCACCGTTTGGGGAGAACCGACGGAAGTTCAGATTGGGATCTTTGTCATCGACGTGGATGAGGTTGATTCTGCGGACCAGAGTTTTGCGGCCAGTGTTTACTTTCAGGCACAATGGAAAAATCCACTCCTGCGTCACAAAGGACCTGGGCCCTTAAATCGTGGATTAACCGATGTCTGGAATCCAAGGCTGACCATCATCGGTCAACAGATGGCGTGGAAGTCGTATCCCGAATCGGTAGAAATTCAACCCGATGGCACGGTCGTTCAGCGACAGAAGGTGTGGGGGCGTTTTTCGCAGCCGCTGAATTTACGCGACTTTCCATTTGATCAACAGACCTTGTCCGTGCAGGTCGTTGCGGCTGGATTGATGGAAGAGCATGTCAAAATGGTGCCGTTGGTCACGGAAACCGGAAGTGTATCCGGCATTGCCAGCAAATTTTCACTGCCCGACTTTGATGTTGTGTCATGGGACGCGGAGTCAACGCCTTACTATCCGGGAAGGGTTACCAATGGCGTTGCCGGTTACGAAATGAAAATCAATATCGCGCGGCAACCGATTTTCTATATCTTGAAAGTGATCATCCCCCTGTGTCTGATTGTCATCATGTCCTGGCTGCCGCGGTGGATTGATCCCGAACAATCGGGCACCAACATAGGAATTTCGACATCGGCGTTTCTGACGTTGGTTGCCTACCTGTTTGCGATCACCGTCCTGTTGCCCAGGGTCTCATACGTCACACGGATCGATCGTTTTATCTTGCTCTCTACGCTGACGGTATTTGCCGGTTTGCTCCAGACGGTTGCCAACGCGGCGATGCTCAAGAACGACAACAAAAAATGGGTGGAACGCCTCGATTTTGCATCACGTTTCTTGTATCCAGTGTTGCTGGCAGCGGTAATTGTCGTCTCGTTCGTGATCTGAGACGGTCGTGTCTGATGCCACCCTCCCACCGCGTGAGCAACCTTGGGTGAACGCCATTCCGCTGACCACGATCTGACGCTCGCGTTATTCGTCATTGCCCCAGGGGGCTAATGAAGTGCGATTGCTCATCAATTTGCAGAACCTCCGTCTGGCCTTGGTCCAAGTGGGTTCGCAAGATGCAAAACAGTTCAGCGATGGTGGTTTCGTTTCGATTCAGTTTAGTGTGCTTGGCATGGACTGATTTGTCGCTGATTGCGCCCGGCAAGATGGAACTGTTTACTGGTACGATTTTGTCGGAGTTGCCTGCCCCGAGCATCCAGTATCCGCTGCCATAAATCGTATGGAATGAAACTCGTTGGCTGATGGGTAGCGAATCCGTCGCGCGCAGTAACAGGCTGTTGGGCTTCAACAGGTCGATGCTGGTCGGAACCCGGCGCGAAAATTCGCGTGAGAACACGCCGGGATTGTCGTTAAGCAACTGCTGCCGTCTCTCTTGCATGGACGCAGGCTCCTCAACGAGTTTGGAACCTATTTGTCCAACCGGCCGCCTGGCCCAAGGCGATCCAGCGTGCGGCGTGCCGATGAAAACAACGCGCGACACCATCGGCAATGGTTCGAAATAGAAAGACTCGGCCAGGGTCGCTCGCGTCTCGGGTGTAGTTGCGATATTTTCCAGTGGACGGCAGGAGACGGCATTCCACAGCTCGTTGCCGCTGGACGTAATTTGGAGTTTGGCCACCAGACCACCCATGCTGTGGCCAACCAAAACCATTTGCGACAGTGCCGGGTCGGCGCCGGTAGGGGCGAGTTGCAGCTGAATTTCCTGCAATTGTCGTCGGAGCCTTGCCGCGCTAGCCAAGAACGGCTCACCGGTCGCGTACTCGTATCCCCAGATCTGGTAACGAGCCATCAAATCAGGTTGGCTGCGCAACTCGTTGGCCATGTTGACCCAGGTCAAGGGATCAGAAAGCAAGCCGTGGATAAACACCACGGGGATCTTTCCCGGCTGATAGGGCTCCAGCATGAACAGGCCAACACCTCCTGATGTCGCACCAGGCTGCACAAAGCCTGTCAACCATTCTCGATCCGCTTTGCTCAGCCGGTACGCGAACGGCGCCGTGAGATCACGCTGTAAATCGACTTGCTGTCCCGCGATATTCCGTGACGCGATGCGTAGCGGATCGTAGAATTCCAGCACCATCCCGGTTGGTGTTGATGCGAAGTCGTCGTTCTCGCGCAGCAAAACCGTGGCAGCGAACAACTGCTGTTCATTAAAAAATTGTTGGCCCGGTTTACGACAGCGAACCACGACCGCGGGGATACCCTGACCGCAGGAGATGTATCGATAATTCAATTCCTTGGTCGAATACTGGCCAACGGGAATCAGATAGTTAAAGTCGTCCGGCTGCCAGAGAAATCCATAATAGCGGGTCGGGATGGTGACTTGACCAGTTGGCGTCCGAACGACCAGTCCCGTTTTCGGGTCGAGTCGGCCATATTTCTGCCCGGTTGTAATGAGTTGGGCCAACGACGACCGATAGATTTCAGTAGGACGTCCGTAAGTCGCACTACTCTCGCGGAGTTGCCGCTGAATTTCCAACCAAGAAAGCTGGGCGGACTGAAAGTAGGCATCGACGCACCCCGCGTTGGTTTGTTTGTCCAGTTCGACGGCATGCGCCATGGCAACTTCGGCCCTGGCGATCAAGGAATCGCGCGTGCAACTCGCAGCCGGCTTGATGATTTCGGGCGGAAGCCACGTTGCGCGTTTGGAAGAACAACCGCCGACTGTGAATACCAGCAACAGCGTGGCGAACAGGACGAGATGTCGTCTTGAACTAGGCAATTTGTAATTTCCGATTCGAACCGTAAACGTTGACCTATCAACGCTTTCTTCGTTATCGGGTACCAGCGAGTCAGTCGTGAAATCCGATCGTTACGTGGTAACAATCGCTAATCAGCCTTTCGCAATATGCGGATTACGAGGCTGTTGTCGAATTTGAGCCGACATTCCGGGACCGACGGTATTTGAAAATCGTGTACAGGATCTTGTAACCAGCTTTGATCGTGCCGCAAACCGTGCCGCTGATTTTGCTGACTCCGATTCGGCGGCGATAGGAGACGGGAATTTCCTTGATGCGAAGCCCTGTCCGGCAAGCTTTGATTTGCATTTCAATCGTCCAGCCAAAGTTTTCGTCTTGCATCTCCAATTGCACGAGCGCGCGATAACGGATGGCACGAAACGGACCGAGGTCGGTAAATTGCGAGTCCAGCATCCGGTTCATCAGCATACAGGCCAGCCAGTTTCCAAAGATGGCTTGGAAATGCATGGCGCCTTTTTCCCGGTTGCCTGTCGCACGTGAGCCGACGACGAAATCAAAATCTTGCTCGACGATCGGCCGAATCAAGTTCGTCAATTCTTCCGGGTGGTCACTGTAGTCGCCATCGAGAAAAACCACGATCGCGGAATCTGGCTTCGCGCGGACCCGCTTGGCAACGTGTGCGATACCGGTCAAGCAAGCTTTACCGTAGCCCCGTTGCGGTTCATGAACCACGGTCGCGCCGGCACGTGAGGCAATTTTGGGACTGTCGTCGGTCGAACCATTATCGACCACAATCACCTCGGCCACCGTGGGCAGGTCTCGGAGCACGAGCTCGATCGAGCCCTGTTCGTTGAACATCGGAATGATGACGAAGGTGTTTTCCAACGCCTGCGCAAGTTGGGGTGCTAATCTCGTCACGTGTTTGATTGATATTCCAATTTCGCAAACGATCGATTTGATAGTCAAACTTAGCCGAAATGGTCTGGCCGTGTCAGGAGGCAATTGCGCGGCGCACAGGCCAGCGACATCACTGACGTCCCGATGTAGCAAAGCGAGTCCCTCGCGTTGTTCCGCGCAGCGGACGTCCGCGGCTCCCGAGAATCATGCGGTCGACACCAGCGGTTCGCCGGTTCGGGCTGCATTCACGCTGAGCGAAGGGACTCGCCCAGCAACCGTACTGGGCGTCTTCCCGAAATGAGATTATCCTGTTAATCATGTTTGTTCGATCGAAAACAAGTCCATGACTACCGATTCGACGCGGCTGACTTTGGTCACCGGAGCATCGGGATTGGTAGGTAATAATCTGGTTCGCCAGTTGTTGGAGCTTGGCCGTCGTGTCCGGGTGCTCGTCCGCGACCCGAACAAAGAGTCGCTGCGCGGACTGGTTGTGGAAACGTTCGTCGGCGATATTCTGCACCCGGCAAGTTTGCAGCCGGCGCTGGCTGGTGTGGCCAGCGTCTTCCACGTGGCGGGTTCGATTGCCATTGACGGGCGCAACGACGAACAGATGAGGCAGATCAATGTTGAAGGCACGGCCAATGTCGTCGACGCCTGTTTGCAAAACGGAGTAGGTCGCCTCGTGCATTTCAGTTCGATTCATGCGTTTTCCCATCTGCCCAAAGATGAAGCCGTTGATGAGCACCGCCAGCCGGCACTTGATACGCGAGTTCACCTGCCGTACGACGCCAGCAAAGCTGCCGGTGAACAAGAAGTTTTCGCCGGAATTGAACGAGGGCTGGACGCGGTGATTCTTAACCCGGTTGGAATTTTTGGACCGCATGATTATGGTCCGTCGCCCAGCGGCGAATTTTTGCTGCAGTTGATGCACCGAAAGCTCCCCGGGCTCGTACAAGCGGGATATTTTTGGGTTGACGTGCGGGATGTGGCTGCCGCCGCGGTGGCGGCCGAGACCTCTGGTCGTTGTGGCGAAAAATATATCTTGACGGGCGAATACGGGACGTTCAAAGAGATTGCCAGGTGGGTTCAGGAATTCAGCGGCGTCAGGCCTCCGCTCCTGATCGTGCCATTGTGGATTGCCAAAATTGTCGCTCCCTGGGTGGCGTGGTACAGCCGTCTGTTAGGGATACGGCCGCTGGTGACCCCCGAAGCAATCCAGATCGTCGACTGTCATCAAAAAATATTAACCGATAAAGCGGCGGTTGAGCTGGGCTTTCAAGCGCGGCCGTTAAAAGAGACCATTTCCGATACCGTTAACTGGCTGCAGAATCATGAACAGGCTAAGGTGCAACTTGATTCAACTGGATGCGAGACGATTTAATTCGCCGTGCAGTTGTGTTAGTGTATCGTTTGGGTCAGGATTAAATTCAGCGTTGACAGGAACAGGTTTTCGTTGCGCCTTATGTAGACCCTCACCCGCCGCTGAGACGGCGACCTCTCCCAGTGGCCAGTGGGAGACGTAACTCACATTGAAGTAGGCCGTTGACGAGCTCCGCGCTGTTACGGCAAAAATTGCTGTTTGGCAGGGCGGTTGCCGTAACCGCGCTGCGCTTGTTACGGCCTACAAAAAAAATCACTTCCCGAAAACGATCACATCCTCCACATCGAGCAAAATAATGGCTATTGATCAACAAGTGCAGGTGGAAACAACAGCGACACCGGCCACGGCTCGGCTTGCGCAAACCAGTTCGAAGGATAATTTGTTAACGAGTTACCTGCGCATTTTTCGCGAGTTTCGCAGGCGTGATTTGACGGAGTTTTGCGATCGCCATGAGCAGCTGTATCGCGAGGCGGTTGACAACCAGAATCATCTGGCGGTCACCCAACATTATTACGGATTGATGGCCGATGTGATCGAGACGTATTACGGTGACGGTTGGCACTTTTGCCCGCCCGAGTTCGCGGGTCAAAGCCGCGCCGACGCCACCACTGCCATGTACCGACGTGTTGCCGAGCTGCTGCAGTTGCAACCGGGAAAAACCGCGCTCGATGTGGGTTGTGGCGTGGGCGGCATGTTGCGTTACGTGGCGGGTCACAGTGGCGGCCACCTAACCGGAATCACTTTGGGTATCAATGAGACGCACCAAGCGAATGAACTGATCACGCGTGATGGGTTGAACGACCTTTGTCGCGTGGTTCAAGGTGATTGCCAGGTGATGCCTTTTGAGTCGGCTTCGTTTGACGGAGCCTACGCCGTTTACGCGCTTAAATATTATCCCGATTTGACCCGGGTGCTCAGCGAAATTCATCGCGTTCTGAAACCGGGTGGACGCCTGGTTGCCTATTGCCTGTGCAAGTCAAAACAATATCGAGCTGATCGACCTCAAGATCGGCAACTGCTGAATGACTTTGAATACTCGACCGCGATGCCGCCGCTGCATTCGGTTCAAAGCATCGTGCAAGCGGCCGGCAAAAATGGACTTGCTTGCGTTTCTGAAGAAGATCTGTCACATGGACAACTGACTTGGTACTCGTACTGGGTTCGCAATCCGTTGCTGCCGTGGCTGGTTTCATCGCGTATGGTGTATGGATTGGCGCGGTCGGCTGAAGCGGTCCGGATTCTCCCCAAGGGATTCGCGCGGTTCAACGATACTTTTCTGGCCGGGACGCTGCGGCACATCATTCGCGGCGGCAAGACCGGCGTGTTGACTGGTTCGGCGTTGTTGACATTTGAGAAAAGATAGGAAACCAAGTGAACCAACTCGTTTAACGGCAAGCCAGAAGGCGACTGCTTCCGTGATGCGAGTGAGCCGTCGCCTTGCCAACTGCATTCACGGCTGGCACCCAACTGTGAATTGTGATTTGTGAATTGTGAATTGTGAATTGTGAATTGTGAATTGTGAATTGTGAATTGTGAATTGTGAATTGTGAATTGTGAATTGTGATTTTGGTGGCAGGCCAACGAACAAGAGCTACAGCCGCCGGCCGATGCGGATGTTACAACAAACCCGGAAAGACAGCTTTGCGGTCGGCAGGGTAATCAATGAAGGTTCGCCGATACCAGCGATGATGGGCCAATGCACGCGGCAACAGATTGGCAATCGTCCACACTGCAAATGAGAGTGCGGCCAGATTCCAACACATGATAGCCCAGCCACTCCAGAGAATCATTTCGCCCAAAAAATTCGGGCAGGAAACCCACTCGAACAAACCGCCGCGGGGAATCAAGTAGGCCGTTTCGTTCGGTCGTCTCAATTTCAGAAGGATTTCATCGGTGCGCATATTGATCAACCAACCCAGGACAAACATTCCCAGCCCGATCCAAAAATTCGCCACGGCGAACAATTCGGCGATGGATTGCGTGCTGAAGTGCCCCAGGGCCATTCCGTTCAGATAGCCGTTAACCAGTTGAAAAACGAAAGCGAAGCCGACGATCAGCAGCGGGATGCGTTTGCCAGTTGTTCTTGTCCGCAGCGGATAGATCAAACCACGGTTGACGTAGTGGACCATCCACAAGCTCCATAACACCCAGGCTCCGTTGTTTTGGTGGGTGACACCACTCAGAACGACAATCGTAAACCACCAAATGGCCGGTGATTCCATGATGATCCAGCCGAGTTTGTTAGCGATCGCCGGGCCGAATCGCGGATTATAGTGCCGCCCGAAAGGTGCCGTGAACACGAGCGTCAAGGGTAGAACCAAAACGCCGATGGCAATCCACGCAAGTGTCAAGGTATTAAAGGTCGTTTGATCCATCGGAAGTCTTGTGACAGGGAAGGGTTGGAACCGCAAAAAACATTTTGACGTCACCGGTCATTTTTTTGAACCACGGATGGACACGGATCAACACGGATGTCAGTCATGGTGCTGATAAAAAACGGACTTACAACGGCAGGTTGTAAGTCCGTTTGGGGTTTCAATTGTCTTCGTCGCGTTTTGCCGCGAATGACGATTTTCCGTCAGCCCTTTGGATCAGGCGTCTGTTTTGAGTACCTCGTTGAGCGAATCAACGAAATCGGCATCGAGAGCGAAATCGCTCTCCGCCAAATCGGAGAAGGCGGCATCGGCCTGAGTGTCGGCCAATTCAATTGAGCCAGTCAATTGGAAGGCCTCGTCGCTGGCGTAGGATTGACGATTCGCCGGTTCGTTATGGGTCAGCGAGTAAGGACTCGCCTCCGGCAGAACGCTTGTGAAGCGGAGATCAAATTGCTCGACTTTCACCTCCAGGCCGGGCTGATTGCCATTATTGCCGGGAGCAGGTCGCCCGAACGGAGCCCGATACTTCGAAAAGATTGAACCGGTTTCAAATGCCATGTAGCCGACGTTTTCGAAACCGTGCCCCAATTCTGCATCCACCGAAGCTTCTTCCTGCAGGAAAATCTGGGAACCATCGAGATCGAGCTGGCGATAACGAATGGTACCGGGGTCGGCCCCATTGAAGGACTGCATTTGGGCAAAGAAGGCCGGAACGCTGGTGTAAGTCTGGGCAAAGTTGAGGTTGTAGTTGCCGTGATTTACAGCGGTGCCGGTTGTTCCGGTTTCGAACAGGAGCGAATTGTTGACTCCGACGGCTTGTTCGATCGCAATCCAGCTAACCGACTCCACACCGTGAACCAATCCAGATTGTTCTTCCTGAATTCGGAAGTCGAAACTGGCTGTCCCAACGTTACCATGGCGTGTAATCACGGCGGAGTTGTCGTTGTCCGTAGCAACTTGAGAGAAGACAACCGGGTTGCTGTCGAAGATAACCGGGAACTTGATCCGTTTGAACAGGTTCGTTACCCCTGTCGCAACACCGGCCGCGATCGTCGTTCCGTCTTCGAGAACGTGAACGCCTGATTCCATCACCAAGTAGGCGACGGATTCCTGGGCATGATTGCCGTCGAGGTAATCCCATTCCTGAATGCGAACTTCAAAGCCGGTGGAGGTCACGTTGCGAACGCGCGTTGTCACTCCTTCTTCGTCAATGGTTGAGGCAGTGCCCATGATGACTACCGGATTTTCGTAGGGTTGTGTGAAGTCGACCTGGGTCCAGTCGCTATCGAGATCGACCACGCCGGTTTCACCAAGTTTTCCATCGTTGGCGGCGATGGCCTGGATAATGCCGGCGTCCATCGCCAGGAAGCCGACGGTTTCGGCAGCGTGGAAGATCTCGGCATCGAAGGAGGTTTCCTCCTCGAGAAAGACAACCGCCTGCGTGCCGTCGACCGAGACTCGTCGAACAGCAGCTGTATCACCACCAAAGAGTGATTGAATTCCAGCCAGGAATATCGGCGGCGCGTCAAACGCGTCTTCAAATTCAATGGTGGCATTATTGTGAGAAACAGGAGCTTGACCGGTTACAAATTGCGTGCCGTTCAACGTTCCGCTCCCCTCGCCGAACTGAATCCAGCTCATTGTCTCGCTTCCGTGAATCTGGTCGGCCGCTTGTTCTTCCCGCAACCTCACCAGAAATGAGGTTCCAATGTTGTTGATGCGAGGGATCGTCGTGGCAGAGTCGTTATCGGTAACCACCGTGGTCAACACCGTGTTGCCGTCTGCTGCCCGTGGGCACCCAGGCCCAATTGGAGGTCGACGATTTGGTTGCCGGCAGTAATGACTGATCCATCCGAAAGTCGATGCGTGCCGGCTTCGATCACCAGGTAATCGACGGTTTCTGGTCCATGGATTTCATCGAGGTAATCCCATTCGTCGACGCGAATTTCGAAGCTCGTGGCAGTAACGTTTCGAACCCGTGCGATCGCTGGATTTGAACCGTTAAAGGAGACGGGTCCGGCAATGACGACCGGGTTGTCATAGGTTAGCGTCAGATTGACAGTTGTCCAGTCGCTGGTGACGTCGGTTAAACTGCCGGACTCGCCGACCTGGCTTTGCAATTCGTCGTCGAAAATCGTGACGGTACCAGTATCGGTTACGTTGAGATCGGCTGGATTGACTGCGTTGGCAACGAGGTTGGACAAGACGATTGACAGTGACTCGTCGCTCTCAATTGCCACGTCTTCATTGATGGAGACTGTGAAGGTTTTGAATTCTCCGGCAGTGCCCACAAAATTCAGAGTGCCAGTGGTTGCCGTGAAATCGGTTCCGCTGGTGGCCGTGCCATCAAGGGTCGCGTAATCGACGCTGAACCCGCCCTGGACACTCGTGTCGAGGGTCACGGTCACCGTTGCCAGGTTGCTGTTTTCGACAAATTCAACATCCGAAATCGTCAAGGTTGCCATGTCGGTATTTCCAATCGTGACTTCGCCGGTGTCCGTGCTGTTAATCAAATTGGCGGGTAACGTCATCGTGTTTGGAACGGGCGTGCCAAGCTTCACCGTAAGGGACTCGTCAGGTTCGACGCCGTCTTCGTTCATAATCGAAATCGTGATCATGTGGACTTCGCCAGCCGTACCGGCAAATACCAAAGTTCCACCTGTATTGTCGTAGTCCGTTCCGCCGATGGCGGTATCGGCGATATCACCCAGCGTGTAGGGGACCGAGAATCCGCCTTGCACAGCCTTGCCAAGCGTCACGGTAATGGTTGCCGTGCCGTCGACTTCGTCGATGACGGTGTCTCCGACGGTCAGTTCCGTGCTGTCGTTGTCGATAATTTGGGTGGTCGCCTGGTTGTTGGGCGAGCTGGCAATCGTGATTTGCGGATCGCGAGTCGTAAATCCGGTCAATCGGATCGTGACGGTTTCCGGGCCTTCGACCGACTGGTCGTCCACCGGATCGACGCTCAGGATCTTCGACGTCTCGCCGGCACTGAAATTCAATCCTGAACTGAGGATACCCACATAGTCAAATCCCGGCTGCGCTGTGCCTGCAGAGAAACCGCCATCGGTAAAGTTAACGAACGTCGGAGTTTGGCTGGGATTGCTGAGCGTGAATTCGAACAGGCCATCGGTTCCAAATCCTTCTGGACTCTCGCCGCCCGCTTGAACGTTGGTGATTGTGACAATTGCAGAATCATCGTCCTGGATTGTTTTTGTCAACGTCGTCGGAACGGTTGTTGCGAATTGAGATTCAATGGAACCACCATGGTTCAAAATCGTGACATCAAAGTCTTCATCGGGTTCCACCAGGTTCGCCAGGTGCTCAACTTGACTGGTTTCAAAATCGTCAAACGTATCAACGTCGATTGTCAGTGGGGCCATCGTCGTACCGCCGCTGGCATCGTCACCGCCCGTATAGGTTAGTGTCGTTCCGTCCCAGGCAAGCGTATCTCCGTTCGTGGCGGCTTCGTTGTAATCAATGACTGCTGCCGCAATGGCATCCGACAAGGTCTCGGAGAAATCAGCCAGCGAAGTTTCATCCAACATCGTCCAGGTGAAATCAATCGTCGCCGTGTCGCCTTGCTGGATAGATCCCGATAGTGTCAGCGTGTAGACTGCCGAGTCGCCCTCGATGGTGGTCGAAGCGACTTGTGAAAAGGTCCAGTTCATGTTGTCGTTATCGTTGATCGTGGTGGTCACCGAATCGTCATTTTCGTCGATCTCGACGTTCGCGCCGGACGTGCTGTCGGCGGCCGAGATGGTCAACGTGAAGTCTTCAAAACTTTCAACCAGGGTGTCATTCTCACTCCGGAGATCGATTTGCATGTTGATTGCAGTGCCATCGGTCGGACCATGCGTGTAAGTCAGAGTATTGCCGGAGCGGGCAAAGGTGCCGTTGTGGCCGGCCATATTGTAATCGGCGATCGCCAAGTCGACGTCAGCCAACATCGTATCCGCAAAGTCGGCGGTCGAACCATCGGTTCCCGAAACGGGGAAACTGATGGCGAGATTCGTCGATGCGGTCTCACCGGCTTGGAAGAAGCCTTCCAGGCGTAACAGGTACGATGCCGTTTCGCCTTCGTTGATTTCATCTTGTACCGTATTGGAATCGAGAATTAACCAAGTTGCCGAATCATTGTCGGTGATGGTCGTCGTCGTGGTGTCGGCGGTTTCGCTTATTTCCACCTCCGCACCGGTGGTGCTGGTGCCGGTGCTGATCGTTAACGCAAAGTCTTCGCTGCCCTCGATAAGATTGTTGGTGGCGGCATTGTCTTCGTTGACACCCAACTCAACCTGCAGATCATCGACACCCCCGTCGGACCCGCCATGCGTGTAGGTCAATTTGTTACCGTCGAGAGTAAACGTGCCGCTGTTGCCAGCTCCGTTGTAAGTTGCGATTGCCGAATCCAGGTCGGTCAACAGGGTGTTGGTAAAGTCGGCTGCTTCGGCGGCGTCCAGGCTTGATGCGGTCGCTGGAAAACTGATCGCCAGATCAACGGTCGCTGTTTCACCCGCTTGCAGGGTCCCTGCCAGGGTCAACAGGTAGGAAGCCGAGGCGCCTTCGGCGACGGTATTGGCCAAAGTGTTGTTGTCGGCGATTGACCAGGTCGCAACATCGGCATCGATGATGGTGGTTGTGGTCGTGTATTGCATTGCGTCGACTTCGATATCTGCCCCGGTGGTGCTCGCCGCGGCGCTGATTGTCAACGCAAATTCTTCGCCACCTTCGACCAGGTTGGTGGTGGCCGCATCATCATTGCCAATGGCGACGTCAATTTGCAGGTCATCGACAAAACCATCGCTCTCGCCGTGGGTGTACGTCAACGTGCTACCGTCAAGCGTATACGTGCCGCTGTTTTCGCTCATGTTATAGGCGGCGATGGCGGTGGCCACGTCCGCCAACAATCCGTTGGTAAAATCTGCCTCTTCAGCAGCATCCATGCTGGAACCGTCATTCGGGAAGCTGATCGCCAAATCAACCTTGGCCGTCTCACCCGCCTGCAGATTTCCTGCCAGGCTCAACAGGTACGAAGCCGTGTCGGATTCGTCGACCTGATTGGCCACGGTATTGTTGTCAGTCAGTGTCCAGGTCGCGACGTCACTGTCGACAATCGTAGTGGTCGTGTCGAATTCGCTTTCACTGACGAGGACATCGGCTCCCGTGGTGCTTGCTTCGGTGGCCGCCGTCAACGTCAACGTAAAGTCCTCCGGTCCCTCGACGAGGTTGCCGATGAATGCAAATCCTTCGCTAATTTCAAGATTGATCATCAGGGCAGCTGGCGCACCGTCGTCCATGCCCTGAGTGAAGGTGAGGGTATTTCCTGAACGGGCAAACTCACCTGCGGAAGTAAAGCCTTCACCACCGCCGTTGTATAAGGCGATCGCGGTGTCTACGTCAGCTAGGAATGTGTTAATAAAATCGGCTTCTTCTGCCGCGTCCAGGCTGTCGCCATCGTTCGGGAAGCTGATCGCGAGGTTGACCGAAGCTGTTTCTCCTGCCTGTACGAAGCCGCCCAGCGTCAATAGATAATGCGCGGTACCGCCTTCGTTGACCTCGTCGGTGGTATAATTGTCATCGACCAGCGTCCAGGTCGCCGAATCGAGATCCGTGATCGTGGTCGTGGTCTCGAATTCTCCCTCGCTGACCAGGACTTTGGCACCGGTGGTGCTGGAAACCGTGCTTTCGGTCAGAGTCTGTGTGAAGTCTTCTGGCCCTTCGACCATTGAATCGGAGCTGGTATTCAGAATGATCTCGAGAGAATCAACCGCGCTGTCGGTGGCGCTTTGGGTGTAGGTTAGCGTGCTGCCGAACAACACAAACGTCCCGCTGTTGCCGGCGAGGTTGTAGGCATCGGCTGCCGACGCGACTGTCGTCAAAAACGGATTGACAAAGTCAGCACCCTCAGCAGCGTCGAAGCTGGTTCCGGCAGCTGGGAAGCTAATCGCCAGGTCAACGGAAGCCGTTTCGCCAGCCTGCAAGCGACCGTCCAGGTTCAACAAGAAAGAAGCCGACGCGTTTTCCTCGACCGAATTGGCCTGAGTATTGTTGTCTGTCAAAGACCATGTCGCCACATCAAGGTCGTGGATTGTGGTTGTGGTCGTGAACTCCGTTCCGCTTAGCTCGATATCGGAGCCGCTGGTGCTGGCAGCGGCACTGATGGTCAGGGTGAAATCTTCGTCACCTTCAACCAGGTTGTTGGTCGCCGCGTTGTCGGTGCTGATGCCACGGTTGATCTGAAGATCGTCAACCGTGCCATTGGTTGGGCCATGAGTGTATGTCAGCTTATTGCCGGCCAGAGAAAAAGTGCCGCTGTTTCCCCCGCCGTTGTAGGCAGTGATGGCGGTCGCAATATCAGCCACCAAAAGGTTTGTAAAATCGACCGTTTCGGCATCATCCATGCTGATCCCGGCCGCCGGGTAGCTGACTGCCAGGTTCACCGTCGCTGTTTCGCCCGTTTCGAGGGATCCGTCCAGCTTCAGCAAATACGACGCGATTGCGCCTTCGTTGACCTCATTTTCCGTTTCGTTGTCATCGATGAATGACCATGTTGCCACGTCATCATCAGTAATCGTTGTGGTGGCTGTGTCTTGCGTCTCACTGATCAGAATCTCAGCGCCAGTGGTGCTCGCACCGGTATCAATCGTCAACGTGAAATCTTCCGGTCCTTCGACCAGTTCATCATCTTCCGTTGTCAAACTGAACGACATCGTATCGACGCTACCGTCAATTGGACCATGGGTATACGTCAAGGTATTCCCCACCAAGGCAAACGTGCCGTTATTCTCGTCGCCGTTGTAGGCGTCGATTGCCGCAGCGACGTCAACCAGCACACTATTCACAAAGTCGTCTGCGTCGCCACCGTCGTCACTGTTGGCGTCGGTTGGGAAGCTGATCGCCAGGTCAACGGAAGCCGTCTCGCCGGCCTGCAGGAATCCGCTAAGGAATAACTGATAAAAAGCAGCGTCGGCTTCGTCGATTTGATTCGGCACCAGGTTGTCATCGACCAACGACCAAGTGGCTGATTCAGTATCCGTAATCGTCGTCGTGGTCGTGAACGTTTCGGTGCTGACCGCGATATCCGCTCCGGTGGAACTTGGTGTGGTGCTGGCGGTGAGCGTTTGGGTGAAGTCTTCTGGACCTTCGACCATCGAGTCGATGCCGGTGTGCAGATTAATCGCCAGCGAATCCACTTCACCGTCGCTTTCGCCGTGCGTATACGTCAGGGTATTGTCAACCAGCACAAACGTACCGCTATTGTCGCCCATGTTGTAGGCATCAATGGCCGAGGCGACATCCGTCAGAAACGTGTTATCAAAGTCGGCACCTTCAGCCGCGTCCATGCTGGTTGCGAGAGCCGGAAAGCTGATTGCCAGATCGACCGAGGCCGTCTCACCTGCTTGCATCAGACCGGACAGATTCAACAAGTACGAGGCGGTCGCATTTTCGCCGACCGAGTTTGCCGTTTCGTTTTCATCCGTCAATGACCAGGTTGCGGTGTCGTTGTCGGAAATCGTGGTTGTGACCGAATTACCCATGCCATCCATCACCACGGTCGCGCCTGTGGTACTGTCGGCAACGCCAATTGCGACGTGAAGTCTTCAACGCCTTCGACCAGCGAATCGTTGGAAGCTCCCAGGGTGATTTCCACGTTATCCATGGTGTCACCATCGGTGGCAGCGGTAAATGTAAGTTTGTTTGTTCCGTCAAAAACTACCGTTCCGTCGCCTGTGTAGGCGGAGGCGGCAGCTCCCACAGCCGTCAAGAAGTCTGCATAGTCGGTACTGGTGGTGTCGACGCCAGTCAAACCAATATTAATCGTGGCAACCTCGCCAGCGGCAAATACGCCATCCAGTGAAACCGTGTAGGTTGCGTTTTCGCCTTCGGTCACGCCATTGCTGCCGGAGATCGACCAGGTTGCCGAGTCGCCATCGGTGAGGGTCGTCGTTACGGCATCGCTCATTCCATCGACGGCGACGTTGGCACCCGTAGTGCTGGCCGCCATTGCATCGGAGATGGTCAGCGTAAAATCTTCCGGGCCTTCGATCAAATCGTTGGCCGCAGCGTTTTCACCGCCGGTTTCCAGGTTGATTACGAGGGCATTGACAGTTCCATCCGAGATGCCGTGAGTGTAGGTCAATGTGCTGCCATCGAGAACAAACGTTCCGCTGTTGCCGCCCATGTTGTAGGTGGCGACCGCCGTGGCGACGTCGACCAATAATTCATTCACAAAATCTCCCGCGCTGGCGGCATCCAGACTGGTCGCGTCGCTCGGGAAGCTGATGGCGAGATCAACACTGGCGACTTCACCGGCTTGCATCGTACTATCCAGCGCCAGGTGTAGCTGGCGGAGGCGCCTTCGGCGACCGTCACGGAACCGTCCAAAGACCAGGTCGCGGTGTCACCGTCGGTAATCGTTGTCGTGACCGCGACGTTCGTCGGATGCAACTCGATGCCGGCTCCGGTCCCGCTGGTGGAATTGGTGATCGTCAGCGTATAGTCTTCCGAACCCTCGACCAGGTTGTTCGTGGCTGGGGCATCTTCGCTGATACCGAGACCAATGGTCAACGCATCCACAAAGGCGTTGGGGTTGCCATGGGTATACGTCAGCGTATTGTCCGGTGCGCGTAAACGTGCCACTGTTACCACCGCTGTTGTACGTCGCAATGGAGGCGTCCACATCTGCAAAAAAGGTGGTGACAAAGTCGGCGGTGTCGGCCGCGTCCAGGCTGGTCGCGTCAGCGGGGAAGCTGATCGCGAGATCCACCTTGGCATCGACCGCCGTTTGAAATTTGCCAGTCAACGCGAGGGTATAGCTGGCGGTTGCGCCTTCCGCGACAGTCGCGTCACCCATCAGCGACCAGGTCGCTATGTCGTTATCAAAAATCGTGATGGTCGAAGTGCGGTTCAAGCTATCGATGGTGATATCTTCATCGTGCCCACCAAAACTGGTTAGCTGCAGCGTTACGGTTTCCGGACCTTCTACCAAAATGTCATTAATCGTATCGATCGTTACGAATTTTGTCGTTTCGCCCGTTGAAAAGTTGAGCGTGTTACCCGAGAGGCCGTTATAGTCAAAGCCAGACGAAGCCGTTCCCACTGTCACGCCGCCGTCGGTGAAATTGACGATTGTGTCCGTCTGGCTGGGATTGCTGAGCGTTACTTGAAGAATGCCATCGGCCAGTGTTTCCTCATCCGCATTCTGGAAACTGGAAACCGATACGACAGCCGAATCATTGTCCATGATTTGGGTGTTGAGGCTGAGCGAACCGGTGGTGTCAACCAGGGACACCGACCCGCCGGGAGCGGAAATGATCACATCAAAGGCTTCATCGGGTTCCACCAGATTGGCCAGGTGATTCAGTTGACTGAGGCCAGTATCGTCGAAGGTATCAATCGAAATAACCACGTCCGTCAGGGTCGAACCGCCACTGCCGTCGTCGCCAGCGGTGTAAGTCAATGTGGTTCCGTCCCAGGTAAGGTCCTCACTACCTCCGAATCCAACGAAGTCAGCTACGGCGGTATCCATTGCTTGCGAGAGTGTTGCAACAAAATCGAAATTGCCAAGCGTTGGATCATCGAAATTCCATTCAACGTCGATTGTGGCTGTTTCGCCGTCTTGCAATTTTCCGGCCAGACTGAAGGTGAATACTGCGGCATCGCCTTCGTCGATGGCCGCGTTGTCTTGCGTGAAGGACCAGGTTGCTGTGTCGTTGTCGATAATCGAAGTAGTAACCGAGGTATTTGCGCCGAGTGCAAAATACATCGGGTCAAAAGTGTCAATTGAAATGTCGAATTGTTCATCGCGTTCGACCAAATTGTCGTTTTGAACAACGACTGAACCAGAGACATCGATTTGGGTAGCGGTCGAGTATACAACTGGATCGAAAGTAAAGCTGCTCACCATTACGTCACCAGTTGTGATCCCCGAACCCGTCGGAGTCGAAAACGTGATCGTACGATCCGCCGGATTCGCAAGTCCACTCAAGTCTCCTTGGATCTCGATCATCGGAGCCGTTGAGTACGTACCGTCTTCGGCCGCCGTCGGGGAATTCGAAACAAATTCAATTGTGGCGAACGAACCGCCGACCAACATCTGACGCGCTTCCAACGCCTGGTAGTCAACAAGGTTAGTAGCCCAGGTGCGGATTCGCTGCGATTTCGCACTACCTGCCCGGCGAGTTGGTAACCCGCGGTTGGACGGCGAGAGAAAGTTCAGCATCCACGACTCGTTGGCCGCAGTCGCTGCGTTCGAGATCAACCCGCGCAGGCTTTCCCGCATTTGGCAGACGGCGCCCGGAAACAAGTTCAACGATTTGAAGATCCGGTTGAATCGAACAATTCGGATCGATCTTCGATGGGTGCGGCGACCTTGTTTCGGTGCTGATTTGACTCGATTTCTGGACATGTTCTGCTTTCGATGTAGCTACTGAAGAACTTGGAAGTGTTATTGGCCGATGTTGCGCGAGCGTGCCAGCGCAGGGAAGATTGGGTCGAAAAAGACGAGACTAGTCGACGTAGGGTGACTTGATCATTCGCCTTGGCAGCGAGAAAGAATTGCTGAGCGTTAGTTAACATCCTTGAGGCCCGCCCCAGTGGCTGATGTACACGACAGCCGCTGGTTTTTGAGTTGCGAATCCGGTTCGCTTTGCCACAGTCATCGAACATACGTAATCCGATACCGCGGCTGAACTTATGACATCTGACAATTCGTGCCAATATCAGAAAATTCGATTGTTCCAAGCGAAACCAAGACCTGTTTCCGCTTCCGAAACGACATTGCGGGAAGAATCCCCAGATGTTTCGGCAATCTGCTAGCTTTATGGATCAACAAACTTCGTCAATCGCGACCGCGCAACTCGATCCGTAACTGGCGCCTCCGGTTGTTATTGGGTTAAACTAATTTCCGCCCCCAAACATCGTTGCCCAATCGCAAGTTGTTGAATTTGCCTCACCCAACTGGCCTCGTTTATGTCAAAATAGCAGTCGACCCAGTTTCAAATTTCGCGTTTGTTTACACCCATGACATCGTTCCTGAAGATCCCTTTATTGGTGGTTTTGCTCAGCGGGCCTTGGCCTTGCCGATGAGATTTCTTTTAATCGCGACGTACGTCCCATCCTGGCAGATCGCTGCTTTCATTGTCACGGGCCCGACGCCGACAATCAGGAATCCGAGTTTCGCCTCGATTCGAAACAGAGCGCGCTGGCCGATCTCGGTGGCTATGCGGGGATTGTGCCGGGCGACTTGGGCAAGAGTGAGCTGCATCGCCGCATTCGCAGTCTCGATGTCGACGAACGGATGCCACCCCCCGATCAGGTGCGGCAACTGACCGAACCCGAAAAAGACATTCTTGACGCTTGGATCAAACAAGGCGCACCGTTCGAACGGCATTGGTCATTTGTTCCGCTCCGAAAATCGATCGAGGTGCCAGACGTCGGCAACGAGTGGGCGCATAACGCGATCGACCGATTCGTTTACAAGCGGGCCGCAGAGCAGGGACTTGTTCCCAACGCGGATATGCTGCCCGAAAAATGGTTGCGGCAAGTCACATTTGACTTGACCGGGCTTCCGCCGACGCTGGCAGAGATCGATGCGTTACTCGCGCAAGATTCGCCCCACGCGCGTGAACAAGTTGTCGATCGCCTGCTCGCCTCCGATGCCTGCGCCGAACGGTTGGCCAGCGAGTGGCTGGACGTTGCCCGCTATGCGGACTCCTACGGTTACCAGCGCGACGATTTGCGCGACGTGTGGCCGTATCGCGATTGGGTCATTGAAGCGTTTCGCAGCAACATGCCCTACTACGAATTTATCACCCAACAATTGGCGGGCGATCTCCTGCCGGAGACCACGCCTGAGGCAACGCGTCAGCAACGACTGGCTACGGTCTTCAATCGTTTGCACTCGTACAAAAAAGAAGGCGGCAGCAATCCCGAAGAATTTCGCACCGAATATGTCGCCGATCGGACCAACACGTTTGCGACCGCGTTCCTCGGAATGACCTTTGAATGTGCGCGCTGCCACGATCACAAATACGATCCCATCAAAACGAAGGAGTACTACCAGCTGAGTTCCTTCTTTTCGAACATCGACGAGTATGGAATCATATCGTTTTTTACTGATGCAGTTCCCACCCCCGCGATGCCGTTGCCATCGTCCGCACAGACTGCGGCGTTGGCGGCCGCCAGTGCAACCATTGAGGTTGCAGAACAACAGCTACAGCAAATCCAGCATGACGCTCAAACTGTGTTCGACGACTGGTTGGAAAAACGGGAGCCGGTTGACGAACTCGCCGGCGAAGTTGCTCATCTCAGCTTCGAATCGCTCCAAACGCCGGCCGATCCTAAAGATGCTGCAGCAACTTCCCCCACTCGCCAACGGTTGGTGGCCAATGCGGTGGCAGATGCCAAGCAGGCGGTGACAAACGACCAGAACAGAATTGTCCCTGGGAAAAATGGCAACGCCATTTTGCTTACCGGTGACGATGCGGTCGATCTTCCGGGTATCGGGCGGTTTTCTCGCGACCAGCCGTTTTCCATTGCATTGTGGATCAAGCCCGCGGAACTTGCAGAGCGGGCGGTTATTTACCGGCGCTCTCGCGGTTGGGACGACGCGGGGCACATCGGTTACGAACTGACCCAACTCGGCGGGCGGCTAAGTGCCAAGCTCTGTCACTTCTGGCCTGGCAACGCCATCGGAATTGAAACCGAAGATTTTTTGCGAGCCAACGAATGGTTTCATATCGCGGTAACGTACGATGGCTCCAGCCGCGCGGCCGGTCTGAAAGTTTTTGTCAATGGATTGCCGGCCCAAACCCGAGTCGTGCAGGATCACTTGACTCGTCAAATTAAAACCTGGCAGGGCGGCTATGACGATCTCGCGATTGGGACCCGCTACCGTGATCGGGGTTTCAAGAATGGAGCGGTGGATGAGTTTCAGGTCTTTGACCGGGAAGTCTCGGCGATTGAAGTGGCCCAGCTGTGCGATGGCAGTTTGCTCAACGATTTGCTAACCAAGCCGGCGGATCAGCTGACGACTCAGGATCGAGAGTTGCTGTTTGACTATTATCGGCTCGCCGTCTCGGAATCGGTCGCAGTCGCGCGAGAGAACTTGCAGACTGCCCGTCAAGCCTGGAATGTTGCAATGGATGCGACTCCGGCCATTTCCATTATGCGCGAGTCAAATTCGGTTCGTGACAACTTTGTGCTCAAACGCGGCTCTTACGAAAATCACGGCGACCCCGTTTCGGCTGGCACGCCCGCGTTTCTGTCTCCATTTCCCGAAGACGCGCCGCGCGACCGGCTGGGACTGGCCCACTGGTTGACCGATCCCGACCATCCATTGACGGCGCGAGTGGCCGTCAATCGCTATTGGCAATTGATGTTTGGCCGCGGACTTGTGCGAACTCCCGAAGACTTTGGATTGCAGGGGCAATCGCCAACGCATCCGGAACTGCTGGATTGGCTGGCCCGCGACTTTATGGATCATGGCTGGGACGTAAAGCAGCTGTTGAAAATGATGGCCTTGTCGCGGACCTATCAGCAAAGTGCGGCTGTGGCAGCGGAGGTTCGCGCTCACGATCCGGAAAATTTGTGGTTGGTTCGCGGTCCCGGTCAACGGCTGTCGGCCGAGATGATTCGTGACAACGCGCTGGCCGTCAGCGGATTACTGGTCCGGAAAACGGGTGGGCCACCCGCGAAGCCTTATGATTTGAGCGACTCGTTCAAACCGTTAGCCGTCGACAATGGAGAAGGCCTTTATCGGCGTAGCCTGTATACGCTGTGGCAACGAACTTCCCCGGCCCCGGTGATGATGACGATGAATGCCAACAACCGGGAGGTTTGCCGAGTCCGACGCGAAGTCACCGATTCACCCCTGCAAGCGTTTGTGTTGCTCAACAGTCCTCAATTTGTCGAAGCGGCGCGGGTTCTGGCGGGAAACTTGTTGAAGAAATACAGCGACGAGGCTGACGTGAATTCGCTGATTGGGGAAGCGTTTCGAGTGTTGACAAGTCGCCCGCCGTTGCCCGCCGAAACGGAAATTCTGAGAAATCTGTTTGACGAGCAACTGGACTGGTTCAACTTGCATCCCGAGGGAGCCCAAGCCTTGTTGGCAACTGGCCACGCTCCGCCGACCATGGGGATTTCGGAAACCCGTCAAGCGGCAGCGACCGTGCTGGTCAGCGCAATCATGAATCTGGATGAATCGGTGAGGCACAAATGAATACGCCACGATGTACCGGCAACGAGTTGCTACTCGGGATGAGCCGCCGTCGATTTCTCAGTCGATTCGGGCATGGGCTCGGCGCAATTGCGCTGGCCAACCTGATCAACCCACGACCGGCAATGGGACTCGATTCGCTCGATGCGAACAGGGCTCCGCATTTTGCGCCAACGGCGAAACGCGTGATCTTTCTATTTCAATCCGGCGCGCCTTCGCAAATTGATTTGTTCGATTACAAACCGCTGCTAAACAAGATGCAGGGGCAGGAGTTGCCTGCCTCCGTGCGGAAAGGGCAACGCTTGACGGGAATGAGTGGCTATCAAGCCAGCTTGCCATTGGTCGGCTCGCCCTTCAAATTTGAACAGTACGGCCAGAGCGGCGCGTGGATCAGCGAACTGCTGCCGCACACGGCCAGGATGGCGGACGACTTGTGCTTTATCAAATCGATGTATACCGAGGCCATCAACCATGGTCCGGGCGTCACGTTTATGCAAACCGGCTCGCAATTTCCCGGTCGGCCAAGTATGGGTGCGTGGTTGTCCTACGGCTTGGGTTCGGAATGTCAGAACCTGCCCGAGTTTGTGGTGATGGTCACCCAAGGGCAGGGCGGCCAACCGCTCGTTTCGAGCCTGTGGGGGAGTGGCTTTTTGCCGGGCAAACACGACGGCGTCCGGTTTCGCCCTGACACCGATCCGGTCTTGTACCTTAACAGTCCGGCCGGAATCGACATCGACAGTCGCCGCCTGATGCTTGATCGAATCGAGCAGCTGCAGCAATTGGAACTGGAAAAAACCAGCGATCCTGTGTTGGAAACTCGCATTGCCCAGTACGAAATGGCGTTTCGAATGCAGACGTCTGTTCCCGAGGTGACGGATCTGTCTGGCGAGACGGAAGCAACCCTCAACATGTATGGCAGCGACGTGCGCACACCCGGAACCTACGCCGCGAATTGCCTGTTGGCGCGCCGCCTGGCCGAAAGGGGTGTGCGCTTCATTCAGCTGTATCATGCGGGTTGGGATCATCACGATAATTTGCCCAACGGAATTCGGAGCAAGTGCCAACAAACAGATCAAGCTTCGTGGGCATTGGTACAAGATTTAAAACAGCGCGGTCTGCTTGACGACACGCTGGTCATCTGGGGTGGCGAGTTTGGCCGAACCAACTATTGCCAGGGCAAAATAGATGGCGGCAACTTTGGTCGCGACCATCACCCCCGCTGTTTCTCGGTTTGGATGGCCGGTGGCGGAGCGAGACCTGGATTCACTTACGGCGACACCGACGAATACAGCTACAATGTCGCCTCAAATGGCGTCCACATTCATGACTTTCACGCGACATTACTGCGCTTGCTCGGTATTGATCACGAACGACTGACCTACAAATACCAGGGCCGCCACTACCGTTTGACCGATGTCCATGGAAATGTTGTTGACGAAGTCATCGTTTAACGTCAAGCCGGCAGACGCAAGCGCATTTTGCCATATTCGTAACGCTGACGCCTGCCGGCTAACCGTTAAACCAACAGTTCCGACGTCATCGTTTAAAGTCAAGCCGGCAGGCAGGCGTAATCACGTTGCCTGCGTCGCGCAACAACACGAACACCCTCCGGCTAGATGCGAAGTGTTGCCAAGTATGTAATATTTTATCAGTTTTGCAGCTAACTTTTTGGTCGATGGGGTTCAATAATTGGACCGGACGGTCGTGAGTCAAAACGAGAGGACTAGATAATGCGAACACCCACATTGAAGTCTGGTTGCGTTGGAGTTGAGAACAGAAAATCTTCATCCATATTTGCCGGTTTGGTTTTTTTAGCGCTAGTAATTTTTCGGCTGACGCCGACCTTGGCCCAGGACGACGCGCCTGATTTTGGAACTGGGCTGTTCGAACAAACGGCTGAGGGGATGGGTGGGTTGCTGAAAATCGGAATTGTCAATGATCGTCTTCGCGTCCAACGTGGCTGGGATTTGACAATCGCTCGCAAGAAGGCCGACGACGTACCGGGGCAGAAACTGGAAGAAGCGATCCAAAAGTACATCGATCGAGGTCTTGAACGCGAAGACGCTGAAAGAATGGCACGACACGAAATTGAACGAGGAATTCGGGGGCATTTTGACGACAACGGAGTCGGCGCAGCATTCGAGGACTATCGGAAGAGCTTTGGCAACATTAATGGTAGCGGAGGCGGTGGTGGCGGGGATAGTTTTCGAATTTATTTTCAGAGTCAAGAATTTTCTGCAAATGTTCGGAGTTCGGCCGGCGGCGACGTGCGGTTTGAATTTGAGGAATTGACCGGTGACGCACGACGGTTGAGCGTCAAGGAAATCGATCGCAAAACGTTCAATTTGAACTTTATTGCCGATAACTTGTTAGTCGACCTGCGACAAGATGATGGCGGAAGTGTTCGGCTGGCAATCCTTGGCAAGGAGCAGGCCGAGGTTTATCGAGCCGATGGATTTGCCGCACTCGTGGAAAAACATCCTGAGCCCGTCAATAAAGTGCTCTTCCCGCTGTTGCAACGACTGGGAATTAGGCGCCCAATTTCCGACGTCGATAACAACGTTCGCGAAGCTGTCTTGCAACGACTGACGGCCAGCACCAACGATGATATGCAGGTCCTGGCCCTGGTTGAACAACTGGAAGCTGACAGCTTCAAAGCACGAAATGAAGCGACTGACAAACTACGAAACAGCTATTTCATTTGGCAGGATTTGATAAACGTGAATATGGCCGAGAAATCCTATTCAGAAGAAATCCAGAAACAAATCAAGAAAATCACAACGGGCTGGCCAGCCGACGAAATTCACGACTTTGCGCAAGTCAATCAACTTGCCGAATCGCCCGGGTACCTTGTTAAACTTTTAGAATCGGCGGAGCCATCCGAAAAACAGCCGATTGTTTCGCAACTGGAAAAAGTTACCGGTGAAAAAATTGGCAACAACATCGCGGAATGGAATGAATGGCTGAAGTTCCACAAATAAGATTAAGTTTGACATCGGAAGTTGCATTGTAGAATCCAGAGCATCGCACTTATTTTCCAACCCCGGCTACAAACCAATGAAAAACACATCCCTCAACCGCCGCCAATTTGTCAAACAAACGACGCTTGCGGCAGCGGCGACAATCGCCGCGCCGGCAATCCTGGGTGCCCAAAAAACCGACAAAGAGATCGTTCTTGGTCAAGGCGCGCATCAATACAAAGCCAATCATGACTTTTTGCAGCTACCCGGCCAGTTCACCTGGCAGACGACACACGACGTGGCTGTCGACAAAGCCGGCCAGATTTACGTCATCCACGAAGGTGATGCAAAACAGAAAGACCATCCCTCCATTTTCGTATTCGATGCGGATGGAAAATTTGTTCGCGCATTCGGTCAGGAATTCCAGGGCGGAGGCCATGGGCTGGAAGTTAACGCCGAAGGGGGCGAAGAATTCCTGTACGTAACCGCATATCAGTCGCGAAAAATGTTCGCCAAACTGAATCTCAAGGGCGAACAGGTCTGGCTCAAGAAGGCACCGATGGCGACGGGCATCTACGCCGCCAACGAAGACTCCGATGGTAACGGCCAATGGGGCCGCGATCGATTCATGCCGACTAACATCGCGTTCCGTGATGACGGCGGGTTTTATGTGGCCGATGGCTATGGTGCCTGGGTGATTCATCGTTACGATGCGGACGGCAATTACGCTTCGTCATTCGGAAAACCGGGTTCCGCCGATGGCGAATTCAACCTGCCGCACGGAATCTGGATCGATGATCGCGATCAACAGGCTGGCAAACAAATCGTTGTCGCGGATCGTGTCAACATGCGTTTGCAGTGGTTTACCCTCGACGGACAACACGTGCGAACACAAACCGGATTCCTGCTTCCGGCCAACATCGACACGCGGGGCGAATTGATGCTGGTTCCCGAACTGCAGGCGCAAATCACGCTGTTGGATAAAGACAACAAGGTCGCCGCGGTTTTGGGTGGCGATCCCGAGTGGCGTGAAAAAGTTCTTGCCAATAACTTTGCCCTTCGCAGCCAGCCAGCCCAATGGCAAGCCGGAAAATTCCTGCATCCGCATGACGCGTGTTTCGACGCCGATGGCAACATTCTTGTTGCGGAGTGGGTCCAGGGCGGACGGGTCACGAAATTGACAAAAGTTTAGATCGATCACGAGCATGTAGAACTCAAACCTGCGTGGGTGTTCAGCGGCTTGGTTTGTGTTTTGGCCGCCTTTTGCGTCACGGTCTTCCATCCAGCTTCTTTGTCTGCCGACGATGCGTACCATAACTGGCTGCGCACGCAATTACACACTCAGTTTGGTGTGACCGGCGGCTCATGGGTGTTTGCCGATAACGAGGCCGACGACGGGGGCTTCTTGTCAGGTTTTGCCAAGCCGGAATTTGCAACGTGAGTGAAACTCCCGACCGACTTGCGTCGGGGGCTTCTCGCAAATAAAGCACCGAACACTATAGGCATCCTGCCTGTCGTCAGTCGTGGCAGCACAACCGACATGCGAAAAGTTGTCAGGTAGGCTAAACTGGTAACAACTGAAAGCTGATTCAACCTGGTTTGAATGAGGTTTGAACGGCCCGTTTCTTGTTGAGTGTGTTGCGCTGGATATCAACGATATGAGATTTGATCGCCGAAAATTTGTTTTGGCCACTTGCAAAGCGGTGTCGCTTGCGGCCACGATCGCAATCTTCTTGTTGCATTCCAGCGCGATCCGTGCGGACGAGATCGAATTCAATCGGCAGATTCGACCCATTCTTTCGCGGCATTGCTTTGTTTGTCATGGACCGGATGAAGGGCAACGGCAAGCGGATTTTCGAGTTGACGTGCGCGACGAGGCATTGGCAGCCATCGAACCGGGTGATGTCGAAGGAAGTGAGTTGTTTGGTCGCATCACTTCCACGGACGACGACGAACGTATGCCACCACCGGAACACGGCCCGGCGCTTAACTCGGACGAAATCGACCTCATTGGCAAGTGGATCGAGCAGGGGGCCAAGTACCAGCAACATTGGTCATTCGTGGCTCCGCGGAAGCCGGAGTTGCCGACGCTGGACAAGTCGATGTTGGATTGGACGCGAAATGAAATCGACTATTTTGTGGCAGCCAAATTCGCAGCGATGAAACTAACTCCTGCGCCCAGTGCCGACCCGCGAAGATTGATTCGGCGGCTGGCGCTCGATTTGACCGGTTTGCCTCCCACCGCAGAGATGGTTGAACGATTTGCCCAATCTCCGACCGACGAAACTTACGAGGCCATCGTGGACCAACTGTTGGCTTCCCCCGATTACGGCGAACACTGGACGGCCATGTGGCTGGACATCGCACGCTACGCCGACACGATTGGATACGCTGAAGACCGGCATCGAGACATCTGGCCGTGGCGCGACTGGGTTATTCGCGCGTTTAACAACAACATGCCTTATGATCAGTTTACGATTGAGCAGTTGGCCGGTGACCTCTTACCTGAGGCCAGCTCCGATCAAATTCTTGCGACCGCGTTTCACAGAAACACCTTGAATAACACTGAGGGTGGTACCAGCGACGAGGAATTTCGCGTTGTCGCGGTCAAAGATCGCATCAGTACGACAGTAAATGTGTGGATGGGGCTGACGTTACGCTGCGCCGAATGCCATACTCACAAATACGATCCGATCAGCCAAAAAGAGTACTACCAGTTTTTTGATTTCTTCAACCAAACCGAGGACGCCGATCAAGGTGATGAGCGACCGAGAATCAGCTTGTTTCCTGAGGGGCGCGAGTCCGAATTTGCCAAATTTGATGCAGAAATTGCCCTGCTGAAAGAAACGGCAGCGACCAAGCAGGAAACCCAACGATTGACCGACGCCATGGACCAGCGCAACCGCCCGGTGCTTGTGCCGATCATGAAAGAACTCGATCCGGATCATGCGAGAACAACCCACATGATGGTTCGCGGCAGCTACCTGCAACCGGGTGAACAAGTCAGCGCTGCGGTGATGCAAGCTTTTCCGCCGCTGCCCGCGGGCGCGCCAAACAACAGGTTGGGAGTCGCACGGTGGCTGGTCAGCGACAATAACCCGTTGACGGCTCGAGTGACCGTGAATCGTTTCTGGGCCCGGCTGTTTGGAATCGGAATTGTCGAAACAGAAGAAGACTTTGGAACGCAGGGCAGTCTGCCGACACATCCGCAATTGCTCGATTGGCTGGCGGTCGACTTTCGCGAACACGGCTGGGATGTCAAACGGCTGCTCAAGCAAATGGCAATGTCCTCGACGTATCGACAGTCGGCCATGGCGACCCGCGAGAATCTTGAACTCGATCCGCGGAATTTGTACTTCTCCCGCGGACCCCGTTTTCGTCTCTCGGCCGAGGTCATTCGCGATCAGGCCTTGGCGGTCTCAGGTCTGTTGAGCAAGAAAAAATATGGACCCCCCGTTTATCCGCCTAATCCGGTGAAGAAAGTACGCAGCGCCTTTCAGGGCGAAACGGTTTGGACCGAAAGCGAGGGCGAGGATCGTTATCGACGGACACTGTACACGTACTTGAAGCGTTCTTCACCGCATCCGCTGTTTGAAACGTTCGACATGGCGACGCGTGAAGTCTGCTGTATCCGTCGTATTCGAACCAATACGCCGCTGCAATCCTTCATGACGCTCAACGATCAGACGTTTGTCGAAGCTGCCCAGGCCTTGGCGCAAAAAATGTATGACTCAGCCAGTGATCGTCGCGATCGGATCGCCACTGGGTTCTCCATCGCGCTGTTGCGGCCGGCGACCGAGCAAGAGCTTGAGACCCTGGAAAAACTATATCAGTTAACAAACGCGGAATATGCTGAACAACACGACCTGGCCCGGCAATTGGCCGGCATAAACGAACACAGTCGTGCCAACGAAAACGATGACGACGCGTCGGCAGAGCTCGCCACTTTGACTGTGGTTGCCAACGTGATCTTGAACCTGGACGAATTCTTGACCAAATGAACCGACTTACAAAACAACAGGAACTTGCGGCCGCCCATGCGCGAATGATCACGCGACGTCATTTTCTCAGTCGTTGCCAGTCAGGATTGGGCGCGATCGCACTGGCCCAGGCAGGTGTGTCATTCGCCGGAGCTACGGAAGCCGGTTCCACGTCCCGCTTTGCAGCAGAAAAAAATCCACTGGCGGCCAGGCCAGGGATGATTCCCGCGCGGGCAAAAAATGTGATCTACCTCCACATGGCTGGCTCGCCGCCCCAACAGGAACTGTTTGATTACAAGCCCGAGTTGGCCAAACGCGATTCGCAAACTTGTCCGGATGAATTGCTGGCCGGCAAGACGTTTGCGTTTATCAAGGGCAAGCCCAAACTGATGGGGCCGAAATATACGTTCTTGCAACACGGCCAAGCGGGAGCATGGATCAGCGAGGTGCTGCCTCACTTGGCGACCTGTGCCGACGATCTGTGTTTTGTGAAGTCGATGTATACCGACCAATTCAATCATGCGCCCGCACAGTTGCTGCTGCACACCGGGAACCAGCAGTTTGGGGGCGCTTCGTTCGGCTCGTGGGTGACGTACGGCCTTGGTACGGAAAACCAGAATCTCCCGGGTTATATCGTGATGGTCTCTGGCGGTACCAACCCGTCTGGTGGGAAAAGCCTGTGGGGAAGTTCGTATCTCCCTTCGATTTATCAAGGCGTCCAATGCCGCAATGAAGGCGATCCGATTTTATTTGTCAGCAATCCGCCCGGCATGTCGCGCAACATTCGCCGCGCAAGTCTTGACGCGCTTAACCAGCTGAATCAGCAGGAACTTGCCCAGTTTCACGATCGTGAAACATTGACGCGAATCAACCAATATGAGCTGGCGTACCGGATGCAGGTTTCGGTTCCCGAAGTGATGGATATTTCGCGGGAATCACAACAGACTCTTGCCGACTACGGAGCCCAGCCCGGGGCAGCGTCATTTGCCAACAACTGTTTGCTCGCGAGACGGTTGGTGGAGCAAGGCGTGCGATTTGTACAACTGTTTGATTGGGGTTGGGACATCCATGGAACAGGGGCACACGACGATCTGTTCACGCAGTTCCCACTTAAGTGCCGTGAAACCGATCGGCCCATTGCTGCGCTTTTGAAAGATTTGAAACAACGGGGTATGTTAGACGATACGCTGGTTATTTGGAGCGGCGAATTTGGTCGCACGCCGATGAACGAAGAAAGAAACGGATCGAAGTTTTTTGGACGCGACCATCATCCTGATTGCTTCACGATCTGGATGGCTGGCGGCGGCGTGAAAGTCGGTTCGCACGGCGCGACCGATGAACTGGGCTACAAGGTTGCCGAGGGTGGAGTGCCAGTTCGTGATTTGCAGGCGACGCTGTTATGCCTGCTGGGGCTGGATCCGCACGAACTTCATTTTCCGTTCCAGGGCCTGAATCAACGCTGGATCGGTCCTGCCGATACGCCTGCCGTCCGCCATGAGCTGCTCACGTAGGCGAGTCTGTCCCAGACTCGCACCAGAAACGCACTCGGGCCGAGGTGGTCGCGGTTGTGTACTCGCCAAATCGACTCGCGGAAACTCAATCTTCATGCGATTCGCGATATCCGTGAATCGCCCTGTTGAGCGCTGTTGCCAAATCAAGTTTTCCGGCCCATTCTTTCAAGTAGCTCATGTCCAACTCAGACCAATGCATTTCCATCAAGTTCATAACGTCAGCCTGGTCGATCAATCGCGCCGCATAGAGTTTATGCAGTATTAAATCCTCGCGCGAAAGGACTGCAATCGGCGTCGAGATGCCTGCAATGCTGACTTGCTTTGCCCGACTAAGAACGGAACCATAGTAATCGCTGGTGCTGCACATGAGATCGACTTCAACGTCAATGAAATGAGCTTCCGGTTCATAAAACCATCGGGATAACTTGAACAAGCCAAGCTGAACAGGTTCCTTTTCATCCGGTTCGAAACCAGCCGCTGTTAACGCCCGGGCAATCGTTTCAGAATCGTTGCTCAAGACCACCACATCGACGTCTTGCGTGCTGCGCGGGTTGCCCCAATAGGACAATGCGATTCCTCCGGCAACTGCGATTTGCATGCCGGTCGATTCCAGAACCGACCAGAGTCGACTCAGAGTTTGCAGGACGGCATCAGGTGGCATCGGTTTCCTCGATCCCTTTTTCCGATACCGCCTGCCGGCGCCGAAATCGAGCAGCTGCCTGTTCATAGGCTCGCATTTTTCTGGCACGACGTTGCCGATTCCACTCACGGTATGCCTGGTCTACATTGCCGTTTTCACCAACACGGTCGCGCAACCCCGCCATTAACATCGTGTGCGACGCTTCCATCGCCGACCACCATTTCTGAAAGTTTTCCGCAATTTGTTCGGGAGTGTCGTATGGCGCAGCGGGTTTTTTATGTGGCTGCGTAGCGGCTTTGCGAAATGGTCGATCAGACATGGCGACTATGTGAATGATAAATTTGTCAACCCAAAGTCTACGCCGTGCCGCTACACAATTCAACGTACTCCGAAACACCTTTGACATCTAAACTTTGCAATTGAAAAAGGATACGAATCGCTTTAGTTGGTAGTGCTGCCGGGCGACTGTTTGTCATAGAACGGCAGTGGGAAATCGGGTTCGACTCGGCGGGTTGCCAGGTATTTTTGTTCCAGGCGGTCGACCACGTCTTGATGCTCGGCCGCGACGTCGTTCGTTTCGTTGCGATCCTGCTGGAGATCGTACAGTTCCCATTTGCTCGATTCGGGTTTTTGCAACAGGTTTCGGCGAATCGCTTTCCAGTTGCCGTCGCGAATCGCCACGATGCCGCCGTAACCATTGAACTCCCAGATCATCGGCTCGGTGCGCGAGGGATTCGCCTGGTCGAGCAACACCGAAGTCAAATCGATCCCGCTCATCGTTTGGCCGGCGGGCAACTCGGCCCCGCTCAAATCGCAAATCGTCGGAAACCAGTCGGGAAAGTACGATGGGAAATCGGTCTGCGAACCGGCCGCAATGTGGCCCGGCCATCTGACAATGCAAGGTTCGCGAAGACCGCCTTCGTAACAACTCCCTTTTCTGCCGCGCAGTCCGCCGGTTGAATTGAAGAAAGTACTCCCCGCACCGCCAACGTCAAAACGCTTGTCGCTGCCGCCATGAGTCGGTCCATTGTCGGAGGTAAAAATCACAATCGTGTTATCGGCCAGGCCGTGCTCGTCGATTCGTTTGAGAATCGCGCCCACATGGTCATCAAGATCTGAAATCATCGCCGCGTACGCAGCCCGCGGTCGCGGATGCGGCAGATATCCGTTTTCACCTCGATACGGCCCGTTTTCCGCATCCCACTCGGTGGGGTATCGGTCGATCCATTTTTGCGGCGGCTGCATGGCCACATGGGGCTCAACAAAAGGCAAATACAAAAAGAAGGGTTTGTTTTTGTTGGCGTCCAGCCACTTGAGGGCTTCGTCAAGGATCAAATCCGGCGCATAGTTTTTGGCTCGATAATCCTCTGCACGAATTTCGCCTTCCGGTTTGCGAAAATGCCCCGGAATCGGAAAATCGTTGATTCGCTGCTCCCGCTCGTTGCTATCGAGGAACGGCGGATAGTAACTGTGCGCGTTTCGTTGGCAGTTGTAACCAAAATAGCGATCAAAACCCTGCTTGATGGGCGAACCCGTGGTATTGGAAGGGCCCAAGCCCCATTTACCAAACGCACCGGTCACATAACCTGCCTGTTTCATGACTTCACCGATCGTGACGATGTCGGCGGTGATTGGCCATTGTCCCGGATAGATTCGACCGTTACCCGAGTCGCGATTCCCGCGAATTTCAGCGATACACAGACTTTGTCCGGTCAGCAAAGTGCAGCGGGCCGGCGCAAACAGGTGCCCCTGTGTAGTGTTGAGTAAATCGCATTCCATCGTGCGCGAGTTGATCGAGGTTCGGGGTTTTGATTTTGTCTTGACCATAACACCCAAGTTCGCCATACCCGAGGTCATCCGCAAGGATAAACACGATGTTGGGTTTGGCGGGCTCCGCGCCGCGCAGCCCAAGAGGACAGGCGGTCAGCAGCAACAAGGCCAATGTTGTTTTCATCATCAAACGGACCCCAAATACGATTTGATCGTTAACGGCCAGCCGGAAGTCGATTTTCTTTCCGCCACCGACGCGGCTGCCTCCGGCTTGTCGTTTTAACTTGTACGACAAGCTCATACGATACACTGCGCTGCCGGTAATCAAAGGGAAAGCCACACCAAAACGTTGATATTTTGCCACATCTCATGTCAATACGATGATTTGACAAAGCAACTAATCGCCAATTTTGCGTTGTCATGATCCGAATTTCCGGCGCAACCGCCACGAGTCACCAACAGCGATACGCATTCGTTCGTTCAAAATCGAACAGCGAACACCCACTCAGCTGAAGCCGCACATTAACATTTTTCGCTGTGAAAAACCGGCATCCAGTTTGCGAGCTAGACTGGTTGATGCCCGCGCGAAACCAATCCATCACCGAAGCTTGCCTGAACCAGTCCGCAATGCGCTGGGCTGCGACCGTCTGCCCGCACGAAGTCATTCATCGCTGGATCAAGTCTCGTGGGCCGCAGCGGCCGGGACCCGAGACGCGCCGACGGCAATTCGAAGCCGGCAGGACATGTGCCCAGGCGGCGTTACTGCAACTTCGTGAAACAGGTCTTGTCGGCGTCGCACCTGACCGTTCACCGATCTGGCCCGACGGATTCGTCGGCTCGATTACACACAGTTCAAACTGGACTTGGGCGGCTGTCGCTGCGGATGCTGAGTTGCGTTCGATCGGTATTGATACCGAATCCTTGCTCGAGTCAAAAATAGCCGATCAACTGGAAAGCGAAATTGCCACGCCCGGTGAATGGGCACTCGCGCAAACGCTGGGCTTGAATTGGTCGACGACGTTCGCCCTTGTGTTTTCCGCCAAAGAAAGCTTTTACAAGTGCTGGTATCCAGTCACGCACGAATATTTTGACTTTAAACAAGCTCGCCTCGTTGCGGCCGATTGCCACAAGCTGACATTCAAAAACCAGCCCGGAAATCCGAACATTAAGCTGGCCCCAGGAAAACTGGACTCGTTTTACTTTGTGGATGACCAAAACGTGTTCACCCTGACCTGGATGAGCCACGCCTGATCACGTCGTCTTGAGAACCTACTCATGAAAAACATCGAATACTACAACGCAATCAACGACCGGGCCCGGGCCAGTTTTCCGACCACGAAAACGTTGCCTCAGATTATCGACGAACAATGCAAACGGACGCCCGATACCATTGCTGTTGTATGGGAAAACGAATCGCTAACGTATCGTCAGCTCGAAGAAAAATCCAATCAGCTTGCGAATTACCTGGTCGCGATGGGAGTCAAACGAGGTGACCTGGTAGGACTCTGTTGTAATCGCGATCTGGATTTGCCCGCCATGTTGGTTGGCATCCTGAAATCCGGAGCGGGATATGTTCCGCTTGATCCCGACTATCCGGCCGACCGCCTGTCATTCATGGTTGAAAACTCCGGCGTGACTCATGTTGTCGCGCATCGTGCGCAGCTGGATCTCATACAGGACTTCATGACTCAAAACGTGATTGTCGATCTTGATTGGGCGACGTTGCAATCGCATGCCACGGAAAAACCCGATATTGAAACAAACGCTGACGATGTGGCTTATGTCATTTACACCTCAGGTTCAACCGGCAAGCCCAAGGGTGTATTGGTTCCCCACGCTTGCGCGATCAACATGTTATTTGGCATGCTCGATTGGCCCGGTTTCACCGCCAATGATCGCATGCTCGCGACGACAACGCTGTCATTTGATATTTCGGTTGCTGAAATGTTTTTGCCGCTTGTCTGCGGCGGTTCGGTAGCAATCGTCGATCGGGCAACGGCCAAAGACAGTTCGCGGCTGGTCACCGCAATTGAAAGACATAACATTACGTTCATGCAGGCAACGCCCGCGATGTGGCGGATGATCCTGGAAGCGGAATTTGCTGGCGGCCCACAAATAAAATTCATCACCGCCGGTGAACCCTTACCGCGTGATCTGATTCAACCGATGCTCGACCGCTGTGGCGAACTCTGGAATTTATACGGACCAACGGAAACCACGGTCTATTCATCGGGCTGCCGTATTTTCGACGCCGACGAGCGGATTCTGATTGGCCGCCCCGTGGCGAACACACAGATATTCATTGTTGACGAAAGCAACGAACTCTGTCCGCCGGAAACGCCCGGTGAGTTGTTGATCGGCGGCGCTGGGGTTACCCAAGGCTATTTGAAGCGCGACGATCTCAACGCCGAGAAATTTGTGAGCTTTAACGGCAATCGCGTTTATCGTACGGGCGATTTGGCTCGCATTACCGAAGACGGGCAACTGGACCATCTCGGGCGGATTGACGGCCAAATAAAATTCCACGGGCATCGCGTTGAACTGGGCGAAATCGAAGCCGCCTTGGCAACCGATCCGAACGTTCGCGGCGCCGCGGCCACCCTTCGTGAAGACCGACCGGGCGACCAACGGCTGGTGGGTTACCTGCTGCCGCACACGGGCAAGTCGGTGGACATTGCCCAACTCCGCGCGACGATTGCCAAATCGCTTCCGGAATATATGGTGCCCAGTGTGATCATGGTGGTTGACGAATTTCCGCATACGCCCAGCGGAAAGCTTGACCGCAAAGCACTACCAGCCCCCTCTACCGAACGTCCGGAAATTGGAACTGAATTTGTCGCTCCCAAATCTGATCTGGAAAAACGTTTGGCTAAAATCTGGGGTGACATTCTGCAATTCGATTCGATCGGCATCCAAGACAACTTTTTTGACCTGGGTGGCAACTCGATTCGTGCGCTGTCAGCGGTCGTGCAAGCCAGGAACGAACTGGGCGTCGACGTTTCCAACGCCGAGTTTTTTGACAATCCTACGATCGAAAAATTCCTCGGATTGGCCGACAGAAAAAGCAGGCTGCAGGAACAACTGAAATCGAACAATAATTCTTGCGAACGCGGATCAGGCCAATTCGCGATCGTCGGAATGTCGGCCCGGCTGCCGGGCGCCGCCAGTTTGGACGAATTCTGGAAAAATCTGGTCGAAGGAAAAGAGTCGATCAGGTTCTTTACCTCGGAAGAACTCGATCCGACCCTCGACACGACCGAAACGTCGGCCCCAAATTACGTCGCGGCGCGCGGCATCGTTGAAAACGCCGACCACTTCGACGCCCGCTTCTTTGCCGTTCCCCCGAAAGAGGCCGAACTGATCGACCCGCAACAACGAATCATGCTGGAACTGGCGTGGACCGCGCTCGAGGACGCCGGCATCGTTCCGGGTACAGATAGCCACACCATCGGAATCTGGGCGGGCACGTATGCCACGAGCTACTTGATTAAGAATATCCTTTCCAACCCCGAGATTGTTGCCGAGCGGGGCGAGTTCCAGGTCGGCATCTACAACGAAAAAGACTATATCGCCACGCGAATCGCGCACAAGCTGAATTTGACGGGGCCCGCCATCAATGTAAACACCGCCTGTTCGACTTCCGCGGTAGCCCTGATTGAGGCCTGCAAAAGTCTGCAATTGGGTTTTTGCAATGTCGCTTTGGCGGGTGGCGCGTCGATTCACTTTCCACAAAACTCAGGTCACCTGCACCAGGCAGGGAGTATCTTTTCACCCGATGGACACTGCCGACCCTTTGACGCGGATGCCGCCGGAACACTCTTTTGCGACGGGGCCGGTCTGGTGGTTGTCAAGCGTCTGGAGGATGCCGTCTCCGCTGGCGATCGGATTTATGCGGTCGTAAAAGGATTTGGAATCAACAACGATGGCGGCGAGAAGGCAAGTTTTTCCGCTCCCAGTATCAGCGGACAGGCCGGCGCGATTGCGATGGCTCATCAAACCGCCGGGATCACGCCCGACTCAATCAGCTATATCGAGACACATGGCACGGCGACACCGGTCGGCGATCCGATTGAAGTTGCGGCCTTGAGCACGGTCTTTGATGCGCACACTGACAAACGACAATTCTGCGCGATCGGCTCGGTCAAAAGCAACATCGGCCACACCGTTTCCGCGGCGGGGGTTGCCGGAATCATCAAAACCGCGTTGTCGCTTCATCACGAAGTCATTCCCGCCACGTTGCACTACAGACAGCCAAATCCGCAAATCGATTTTGAGTCCAGTCCCTTTTACGTTTGTGACCGGCTGACAAAGTGGCCGAGAAGTGGACAACCGCGACGCGCGGGTGTCAGTTCGTTCGGAGTCGGCGGGACGAACGCCCATATCGTGCTGGAGGAAGCACCCTCGATCGTCATCGCGGAGCAACCGTGCGGGCTACCGGTCCAGATCCTGCCGGTCTCTGCTCAAACGGAAACTGCCTTGAATGCGGCAGTCGAACAATTAAGCGAACATTTGAACCAGAATCCACAGCTGAACCTGATTGACGTTTGCCGCACGCTGCAAACGGGTCGCAAACCGCTGCCCCGGCGGGCGATGATCATCACCGACACACTCTCGGACGCCGCGGCGGTCCTCTCCACCCGGAAAGCTCCCCGGTTCAGCCAACGAAAAGCGGATGCCTCACCTCGAGACATCGTGTTCATGTTCCCGGGGCAGGGTTCGCAATATGTGCGAATGGGCCAGAATCTTTACGACCATAACGAAACGTTTCGAGTTAACTTTGACAACTGTTGTGAAATTCTGCTGCCATTACTCGGACGTGATCTCCGCCAAGTCATGTTTCCGCCAGACGATCAGGTGGAACAGGCCGCTGAAATCCTGAGGGCGACTCAATTCACCCAACCGGCCTTGTTTGCGTTGGGATATTCGCTTGCTCAAGTCTGGCTGAGCTGGGGGTTCCAGCCGGCGGCGTTGATGGGGCACAGCATCGGCGAGTTTGCTGCAGCCTGCACGGCGGGCGTTTTTTCGCTGACCGATGGACTGAAAATGATCGCCCAGCGCGGCGCCGCCATGCAGGCATTGCCCGGCGGCAGCATGATGAGCGTAAATTTGCCAGGCGCCGAAGTCGAACCAATGTTGTGGGGCGAGATGGCCATCGCCTCCTTTAATGGACCGTCGTTGTGCGTGGTTGCCGGTCCAGACAATCAAGTGGCCGAGTTACAAAAGCAGCTTGAAGCAAACGAAGTCGTTTGTCGCCACCTGCATACGTCCCACGCGTTTCATTCGCCGATGATGGAGTCCATCGTCGAACCGTACGCTCAATTCGTTGGTCAATTCCATTTGTCGGCACCCACCATCCCCATCCTGTCGACCGTGACGGGACAATGGATGACCGACGAGCAGGCGACCAGTCCCCGGTACTGGGCCGCCCACCTCCGCCAACCAGTTCGTTTCTCGGAAGCGGTCACCCGCATCTGGTCCGATGATCCAGAGCGAATCCTGATCGAGTTGGGGCCGAGGAAGACACTGGCGACACTCGCCAAACAGCACGCGAAAGATCCCAAAACACAATTGGCCTTGGCCACGCTGTCAGATACCACGGACAACAACTTCGAATGGCACAGCATGCTCAACGCGGTTGGCCAACTCTGGTTGGCCGGCGTCGAAGTCGACTGGAAAAAAATCTTTGGCAAGTCTGGCCGCACGGTTTCCTTGCCTACGTACCCGTTTCAGCGAAAACGCTTTTTTATCGAACCGGGCAACACGAATCGCCCCGTTGCTGCGACCGCCCAGACAACTTCCACCGTTCCTATCAGTGATTCAAACATTCAATCTCAACCTGCTCAAGCGGAAGCGGCTACGAGTATGCCCGTCGCCGCTTCGCAACCGCTCAGCCAACCCCGGAGAATTCAGATGAGCCGCCTTCCCAACATTGTCTTTGCCATCAACCAGGTTTTTGAAGATACATCCGGCTTTGATTTGACCGAGTTTGATCAAGCGACGACGTTTTTCGAGATGGGACTCGATTCGCTCGTGCTCACGCAAACGGCGACCGCGCTCAAAAAAGAGTTTGACGTTGCTGTTACGTTTCGGCAATTGCTGGAAGAGACGCCGAACGTGGAGACGCTGGCCGAGTTTCTGGATTTGCAGCTCCCAGCCGACCGTTACGCAGCGGGCGAGCAAATTGTAGAAGAACCGGTTCAACAAGTCGCGCCCGCCACTCCTTCGCACACGCCACTGGAGACAGTCGTTACACCGCCGGCTCAGTTGCAATCGCAACCGGTTGCGCCGCCCGCGATCCAACCCGTCGCGACAAGCGGAACCCAGTCAATCATCCAACAGCAGCTACAGCTGATGGCCTCGCAGCTGCAAATACTTGGCGCGGCTCCGATTGTGTCGGTTCAGCCAACATTGACACCAGCCGTTGCTCCGACACTGGCTACCTCCGCACAGGGACAGCCGACCGCAGAAGTTACGATTGCCGTTGCTGCTCCCAACGAAAGCACAGAGGAAAACTCTGGCAAAACATTTGGCGCCGGTGCCCGGGTTTCACTCAGCGATGGAACTTTGACGAGCAAGCAGCAAACGGCACTCGACAATATCATTCGCATGCACAATCAAATGACGCCAAAAAGCAAGGCGTACGCGCAAACGCATCGCAAATACATGGCCGACCCGCGCACGGTGTCGGGTTTTCGACCCAACTTGAAAGAGATGACTCATCCGATTGTGGTCGAAAAATCCAAAGGTGTTTATTTGTGGGATATCGACGGCAACCGCTACATTGACTACACGTGTGGCTTCGGTTCGAACTTTCTCGGACATTCACGCGATTTCATTGTCGATGCCATCGCTCGGCAAGCTCAAACCGATTTCTCGATTGGTCCGCAATCTCCGCTGGCTGGCGAGGTCGCGGCCTTGTTTTGCGAATTGACGGGCCACGAACGCATGGCGTTCTCGAATACCGGCAGCGAAGCCGTGTTGGGATGCACACGGTTGGCCCGAGCTGCAACCGGTCGGGACAAAATTGTCATGTTTCACGGCGACTACCACGGAATTCTGGACGAAGTGATCGTTCGCGGCAGCAACAAGCTGAAAAGTTTTCCTGCCGCCACGGGCATTCCCCGTGAACACGTCGGAAACACGCTGATTCTCGATTACGGAACCAAAGAGTCGCTACAGATCATTCGTGACAATCTCGATGATCTCGCGGCAGTTCTGGTCGAACCCGTTCAAAGTCGTCGCCCCGAATTGCAACCCAAAGAGTTTCTGCAGGAACTCGGCCGCCTGACAGAAAACGCCGCAACGGCGTTGATTTTTGACGAGGTGATCTCAGGTTTTCGAATCGGACCGGGTGGCGCACAAGAATATTTTGGTGTTCGTGCCGACCTCGCAAGCTACGGCAAGGTCGTCGGAGGCGGAATGCCGATTGGCGTCGTCGCCGGTAAGGCCAAATACATGGACGGGCTGGACGGTGGGTTCTGGCAGTACGGTGACGACAGTCGCCCCGAAGCCGGAATGACCTATTTTGCCGGGACGTTCGTGCGACATCCGATCACTTTGGCTGCGGCCAAGGCGATTCTCGAACATATCAAGAGCGAGGGCCAACCGTTGTACGATCGTGTCAATTCCCTGGCCGACAACATGGCTCAGCAGTTGAACGATTTGTTCAAAGAACTCGACGCGCCGATGTTCCTCGCTCATTTCGGAACCCTGTTCAAAGTGCAGTTCACCGAAGAACCCGTTTACGGCGAGCTGCTGTTTGCGGCCCTGCGACGCCGAGGAATGCACATCTGGGATCACCGACCCTGCCTGCTTACCACATCACACACACAGGAACACGTCGACCTGTTCGTCGCGGCCTTCCGTGAATCGATTATCGAGATGCAACGTTGGGGTTTCCTGACGGGGGAAGGTTACAAAAAAGCCGTGCCGCAATTTGATCCTGCATTGCCGCCTGAATCGGGCGCCAAGATTGGCAAAGACCGCAACGGCAATCCGGGTTGGTTTGTTCCCGATCTGGTTAATCCCGGACAGTACATTCAAATCGGAGCCGTGGGATAGGCATCCTGCCTGTCTGCCGTTGTCAGGCATCCCGCCTTTGATCACACACCAGCTAAATCGGAGTTACAATCGTGAGTTTAATCCAAACCGGATCCATCCATTCTGTTGGCGACTTTCCGGTCGTCGTGGGCCACTCAACAACTGAAAAACGATATCCCGCGACCGAGGCTCAGCTGGAAGTCTGGCTGTCCAGCGGGCAAAGCATCGAAGCCAATTGTGCCTACAATGAAATCAGCTCGCTAACGATCCGCGGAGACCTCAATCGCCAGCAACTTGAATCCGCAATTGCCAAAGTCGTTGAGCGAAATGACTCGTTGCGATCAACGTTCAGTCCCGATGGCCGCGAGGTGATCGTGCATCGAACTGCCCGCTATGACTTTGAATTCGTCGACTGGTCGGAACTCAGCGTGACCGACCTGGAAGTCAAAAAACTGGAAGTGGCCCAAAAACAGGCTTGTACGCCGTTCGATCTGGTCGAAGGCCCGTTGTTGCGAATCGTATTGCAAAAGATTTCCGACGCCGAACATCGAATGACGTTCTCGGCCCACCACATTGTGCTGGACGGCTGGTCGTTATGGGTATTTTGCCGGGACCTTGGCCATTTTTACGATTCGCTGCAGGGGAAGCCGGGCAAGCCGCTGCCTGACGCCAATCAATACGAGGCCTACTCGCGAAAAATGGCTGAGTATTTTGAATCTTCCGCAGGCCGCGCCGACGAGGCGTACTGGGTCGAACAGTTTTCCGATACGATTCCTGTTCTCGATTTGCCAATTGAAGGCACCCGCCCGGCACTGCGAACCTATTATGGGCGTCGATACGATCACACGTTTTCGACGACGCTGATGGAACGCGTTCGTAAACTGGGCGCAAAATCGGGTTGCAGTCTGTTTAACACGATGCTGGCCGCGTTTCAGGCTTATCTTGCCCGCCTGAGCAGTTCGAACGACTTTTGTATTGGCATTCCGACGGCCGGACAGGCTGCGATGGACCATCCCAACCTGATCGGTCACTGCGTCAACACGATGCCGCTGCGCACCCAAGTCGATGTGACGTTGCCGTTTAACGAATTCATGAAACATTCGCGACGCCAACTGCTCGACGCACTTGATCATCAACGATATTCGTTCGGGACCTTGTTGCGAAAACTGGCTCCGCCGCGCGATCCAAGTCGTCCGCCCATGTTGAGCGTTTCGTTCAATATTGACCCCGCGATCAACACCGACGAATTGGGCTTTGACGGACTGGACGTCGAGCTCCAAATCGAGCCGCGGATGTTTGAAAACTTCGAATGGTTCATCAACGGCGTGATTAAGCCCGACAAATCGATCGAAATGCAGATCCAATACAACGCCGACCTGTACTCAAGCCAATCGGTTTCCTTTTACTTCGAAGGTTTTGAGGCATTCCTGACGGCGCTGGTGGATAACCACGAAGCTCGCATCGACGAGCTGCCGACGATGAGTCTGGCTCAGCGGGAAACCGTAATTTGCAAATGGAACGACACGTCACGCGACTATCCGAATAACTCGACATTGCACATCGAAATTTCGCGGCAATCGCAGCAAACTCCCGGCAAAGTGGCCGTCGAGTTTGCCGACAAGCAGTTAACCTATCAGCAGCTTGAGCAACAATCCAACCGCCTTGCCCACTACCTGCAGTCAAACAATATCGGGGCAGGGGACTTGGTGGGGGTCTGTGTTGAACGCAGCCACAACATGCTGGTTTACCTGCTGGGCATCAACAAGTCGGGAGCGGGTTACGTCCCCCTTGATCCGGCTTATCCCGCAGAGCGACTGAAATACATGTGTGATCATTCGCAATTGAAATTGATTATCACTGAAGCGAGTCTTGTTGAGCATGTTTCTGCGTTTGGTAAACCCCACCTGGCCATCGATGAAGCGGTTGCTGAAATCGACTCCTTCGATTCGAGTCCTGTCGAAAGCGGAGTCGGTCCCGCCGACGCTTGCTACGTGATTTATACTTCCGGATCGACGGGTAAGCCCAAAGGCGTTTGCGTTCCGCATGGTGCGGTCGTCAATTTTTTGTACTCGATGCAGAATTCACCTGGCTTCACGGCGAATGACTCGATTTTGGCGGTCACCACGCTGTCGTTTGACATCGCCGTACTGGAGCTGTTCCTGCCAGTTGCGTTCGGTGGCAAAGTCGTGATTGCCGATCAAGCGACCACTCTTGATGCAATCAAATTGGCAGAATCCATTGAGGCGCACGATATTTCGCTGTTACAGGCAACGCCCGCAACCTGGCGGATGCTGATCCAGTCGGGTTGGACCGGCAAACAGGACTTGAAAGCCCTTTGCGGCGGCGAGCCGATGCCGGCGGACCTGGTAGCTCCACTGCTCGAACGTTGCCACGAGCTTTGGAACATGTACGGGCCAACAGAGACGACCGTTTGGTCGGCCAGCCATCAAATCACGGACGCCCATGCGCCAATCCTGATTGGCAAACCAATTGGTAACACACAGATTTACATTCTGGACAGCAACGGTCGCGAAGTTCCGGTCGGCGCAGAAGGCGAAGTCTACATTGGCGGCGCGGGTGTCACTCTGGGATATCTTCATCAGCCCGAAATGACTGACGAACGGTTTGTTCACAACCCATACTTTGATCCATTCGCAGACTATGTGAATCATCGGCTTTACAAGACAGGCGATTTGGCCAAGTATCGTTTCAACGGCAATATCCAGTTCCTTCGCCGCAATGACAAACAGGTCAAAGTTCGCGGGTTTCGAATTGAGTTGAGCGAAATTGAAAAGAATCTCAAATCGCATCCAGCGATCGAGCAAAACGTAGTAATGGTGCGCGAAGATTCGCCGGGGGACGCGCGGCTGGTCGCCTATTTCGTTGCCAATCCGGGCGTTTCGGTTTCACAAAAAGAGTTGCGCGATCATTTGCGAGCGGCGTTGCCTGCTTACATGATTCCGCAACATTTCGTTCCGCTGCAGCAAATGCCGCAGACAAATAACGGCAAGCTTGATTCCAAGGCATTGCCCGTTCCAACGTCAGGCACCGCGGCAGAGGCTGTCGTGGACGATCGCCCGCGGACGGCCCCCGAGAAATATCTGGCCGGCATTTGGCAGGAGTTGGTTGAAGTCGACGACGTCAGTGTGCACGACAACTTCTTCGAACTCGGAGGCCATTCGCTGCTGGTCATGCAGGTGATCACGCGTGTTCAGGAAGACACGGGAATTCGCCTCGGCCCGCAGGATTTTCTGATCGGCTCGCTGGAACAATTGGCCGATCAGATCGCGACGGCCGCCTGTTTCGCTGGCGACGTCCAAAACGGAACAAACTTCGCCGGCTGAGTCGGCCAAAACGACGGATTCGTCTGGACAATCCACAGACCCTGCGAGCCACGAAGGTCCAGCGGCCAAGAAAACGAGGATCAGCCTGAAGGGCTTTTGGAACTGAACCGACAACACCAGACGATAGAATGAAACCACTATTTTTCGGAAATCCTGAACGACCCCTGTTTGGCGTCTACCATCCGCCGCGGGGAACCGCGTCGCAGCCGCCGCGCGCTGTGTTAATTTGCGCGCCGCTGGGGCAAGAATACATCCGCACGCACTGGACGCTACGGTTGTTCGCCAAACAATTAAATCGCAAGGGAATCCACGTTTTCCGTATGGACTACGAGGGCACCGGTGACTCGGCGGGACGACTCGACGAAGTGACCAGCCTCGAAACCTGGGATAGAGAATGTCCGCACCGCGATTGAACAGCTCAAGATCGAATCGGGTGCCAGAAACGTCATGGTCGCGGGTTTGAGATTCGGTGCCACGCTTGCCCACCGGGCTGCATCCTTGATTCCGGAGAGTGTCAATTCGATCGTGTCCTGGGAACCGCTTGTTGATCCAGCCGAATACCTGCTGCGACTGCGTGCGCTGCATGCCAGGATGCTGGACTTGTGGGTTTGCAAAATGGAAACGGAGAACAATGACCAACGCGAGGAAATTCTGGGCTCGCTGTACTCGAGAGAATTGATCCGTGAGATCGAAGCGTTAGGCGGGCAGGAGATTGAGCTGGACCAACCGCAACTCGTGTTTGAACTGGCAACTCAAGAGCCACTCGCTAAATCGGAACTGCGACGGCACATCACCGTGGACGATGAAGATGGCTGGAACGACTTGTCGCAATTGGAAATTGCCTGGCTGCGGCCCAAAACGCTACGAACCATCGTGACCTCAATTGACGACATGTTTCAGCGGTTAGAGCGATTCGGAGTTTTAGCCGCTCCGACTGCATTTCCGAACGTGACGGGCATGCCCCTGGATGGAATCGGGAACGGGAGCGGCACGATGAACGAAACCATTTGCAAATTTGGGCCCGAGGAAGGTCTGTTTGGAATCCTGACGACGCCGTCTCACGACAGGAAGGTAAACGGCGCACCGATCGCCATCATCCTGAACGCGGGAGTCGTACACCGAATCGGACCGTTTCGCCTGCATGTTGTTTTGGCAAGGCAACTGGCCGAGCAAGGATTTTCGACCCTGCGAATGGACTTGTCCGGTTTGGGAGACAGTCAACCTCGCAAAGGAAAGATCAACCCGGAACAGCGGGCCGAACTTGACGTTCGCGATGCGATGGATTTTCTGACAAAGCAAACAACGACGCAGCGAGTTTGTGTTGATTGGCTTGTGCAGCGGCGCCTACAATGCGCACCAGGTCTCCGTCAACGACAGTCGAATTGTCGGTGCCGTCTTCATGGACGGAATCGTGTTTCGTACATTCGGATTTTTTGTTCGCCATTATGTGCTGCGACTGTTGCGGCCCCGGTTTTGGCGAAACGTAATCAAACGACGCCTACACGCGGCAAGCCAAAAGTCGGATGCCGCGCGGGCCGGTGAACTTCTGGCTGAAAGCGAATTTTTTTCAGACGATTTGAGTCGCGACAAGGTGATTCAGGATCTTGCCAAACTGCTGGAACGGGGAGTGCAGATGTTGTTTCTGTACACTGACGGTTTCGACGATATTTGCGGGCGAGCCCAGTTTCAGGAGATGTACGGATTCTGTCCGGACGAAGGCCAGTTGCAAGTTGAATACTATCCCAAGTCCGAGCACACGTTCCGCTTGACTGAAAACCGCCAAACGGCCTGCGATCGCGTGGCCAACTGGTATGCCAGGCAGTTTTCAGCCGCGAAACAATCCGACGAATTTGACGACGTGTTGCATATCTCTATCGTAGTTCAATCTGAGCTGATGATTTCAACCGATCAATTGCGAGCAAAAACAAACGCGGTTGTGCGATGAGATGCACAACCGCGTTTGACAATAATTGGCGAGGTGAGCGGACACCCGAGAGACGGCGGATGGATAAGAACGATTTTCGGGCTTGTCGTCCGCTCACGATTCAGCTTGATGCAAGTGCCGTGCCAGAGATGAAATCATTCAAAAACCCTCCAAAACAGGCGTTTTTGAAAGCCAGGAATTCTGCGACCGAGATTTCTGTCTCTAAATGAGAGCCTCTTCCTAGATCGAGATGGAATTCTGAGGCTCAGCTTTCCATGTTGTGCGGCCGAATTTTCTGATGCGGGGGCTCGCAGCAGAAACCGCTTTTTGACACGCTAGAGTTGAATCTCTTTTGAATCAAAACCGTCAAATTCATGTTCGAACAATCGCATCATTCCGGAATCACAACGCTGTTTACTGGCGCATCGCAAAGTGAACGCGATGGACCTCGAGTTCTGCCGGGCCTTGGTCAGCCAGCTCGAACTAGCCGAGGGAGACAAAGACTGCTCAGCCTTGATTTTGACTGCCCGGGGAAAGGTTTTTTCGGCGGGTGTCGATTTGAAACGGCTCATGCGTGAAGGCCCAGATTATCTTGAGGAGTTCCTGCCAGCGTTGATTGCGGCTTTTGACTCCTTGTTTCGGTTTCCCAAACCGATCGTTGCAGCGATTAATGGACACGCGGTTGCTGGAGGATGCGTATTGGCATCGGCCTGTGACGATCGAGGATCATTACTCCGACGGCCAAAATTGGCGTTCCCGAATTGCGCGTCGGGGTTCCGTTTCCCGTGGTGGCGATCGAGATCATGCGGCTCGTTGCGGCACCCAGCCAGTTTCAGCAACTGGTGAATTTGGGCGCGACCTATTCTGGCGAAGCGGCATTGGCGGTCGGGTTAGCCGACGAAATCGCTGAAGTTGATATGATCCAGACGCGGGCATTGAAGAAGGCTATGCAACTGTCCGAGATTCCGGCGGGTGTATTTCGGATTACAAAGCGGCAAATCCGGCAACCGGCTTTTGCTCGCATCGCAGCCGGCGATAGCCTGTTCCGCGAGGCGATATTTGAACTGTGGCGCTCCGACGAGATTCGCCAGGTTATTCGGGACTACGTCGGCAAACGCCTTTAAGTGGGCCGAAACAGGTTCCGTACCGTAGCGGCCGTAGATAGCAGGACAGCCGGAATTTCGATGCTCGGGGTCCTTGTTGCGGCCGAGGGGCTGATCGCACCGTTCAGTTGACTCTGTTTTTTCGACAAGCCAGGCCAATTGTTGTGTAAGGCAGCTGATTTCGGTTAGTCCGGCTATATAATCAAATGCAACCCGGTTAGACGCGGGGGTCAGCGTTCTCAACTTCCATCAATCGGTAGGTAGTGAGGTGAAACGGTGAAATCGTCAGTGGTAAAAAATCTCAAGCTGTTATGGGTTCCCGTTTTATTTGCTTGTGCCGGACTGTGGGTCGCCGCGTCGTTGGGAGGGCTCGCCGCGATCGGAAACCAGGACAACAATCAGGCAACCATTCAGCCACCCGCGCAAGCGGGACAACCCGCGAACAGCGGGGGGCAACCAGAAAAAGTTGTCAAGACCGATGCCGAGTGGCGCGAACAACTGACTCCGATTCAGTATAACGTGACGCGTCAGAAAGGCACCGAGCGGGCATTCACCGGCGAATATTGGGACAACAAGAAGGCTGGTTTGTACCGCTGCGTTTGCTGTGGCCAACCGTTGTTCGACGCGGCCACAAAATTTGAGTCAGGTACGGGCTGGCCAAGTTTCTACCGTCCGGTCGATAACCGCGAAATTCTGCATGTCGCCGACTACGACCACGGCATGGTTCGCACGGAAGTGGAATGCAGTCGCTGCAACGCCCACCTCGGTCACGTGTTTCAGGACGGACCTCAACCAACGGGCCTGCGATACTGTATGAACTCGGCGGCGTTGAAATTCGAAGAAAACGGCAAATTCGATCCACAGCAACCAGCAGCCTCGGCGAAGCAACAGCCGACCGCAGGTGTCAGCGGCGATACTCAAGGGTCGGAGGCACCGAAAATGCAAGGTTCAAGTTCGAAGAATTCGCAATTCATTCCGCTTGCCCGGCTCAACAACGCCTGCGCCAGCCCAACCGGCTTCGCCCGCTGGTGGCGGCGGGTAAGGCGACATGAAACGCTTAACCGTTGCGCGTGCATTGACAGAGTTAAAGACGGCCGCTGAACCGTTCCAGACCCTTTTTGAGCACGGTACCTTGGCCGTGGAATTCTACAAGCCCGAAAAAATTGATGTGCAACAACCACATACACGTGATGAGATCTACGTGATCGCGGCTGGATCTGGCCAGTTTATCAATGGGGACGCAAAGCATCCGATCGAAGTCGGTGAAGTCTTGTTTGTGCCGGCCGGAGTCGAACACCGGTTCGTCGATTTTACAGACGACTTCGCGACGTGGGTTTTCTTCTACGGACCCGAAGGCGGCGAAGCGGGCGGATAAACCGGCTACTTCCTACTCGTACTCCTACTCGCCGCGTGTATCCCTTTTCGAGTACGAGTACCGTTGCACTGAGCACGAGTACCGTTGCACTGAGTACGAGTACCGTTTCACTGAGTACGAATACGGGAACGAAGAAATGGGCGTATTGGTTAGTTGCAACAAGTCTCATCGTCACGCTCGCCGCCGGTCCGTGCAATGAAGACACAACTTCCGCTACCTGGTGATGATGATATTCCGTACAGAGATTTCACTCTTGAGAACCATCCTCCGCCGTCAAATCCTGATCGGCGAGCGCCATATCGAAATACCCGATCATCATCTCGTCAAACGTCTGATCGCCCCAGCGAACGGTTTTGGTTGGATCCGGGTTGGCAATGTTGTCTTCCGAATTATCGAAGTGGGCCACACACTGTACCACGGTGCCGGCCGGAATGAGTTTCGGCTGTTTGAGGTGATAACCGTTTTGCCAGTTGAAATCGTAATTCGGAACATCCAGCAAAATCTCGCTGGTTCCATCCGGATATTTGGCGGTGTAACGGAACGACTTGCCGCGCAGATGCATGTGCGGAAACAGATTCAAAATCAACATGTCGCGACCAATACGTCGCTTGGCCTTGACTTCATGGTCTGGGGCTCCTGGCGGAATACGAAAATCGTCGTTGATGATTTCAACGGTCCCGACCAGCTTTTTGACTTTGTCCCGATCGACAAACTTGAATCCAACACTGCTGATGTCCTGGGCAGGTACTCCGTTGGGAGTGTAGTGCATTTGAAACACGAGCTTGCTGCCAGCCGGAATCACTTTCGCATAACCTTCAGGTAATACGAGCGGCGGCGAGCCGGGGGCGCAGGCGGTTAGCCATTCCGAATTCACGGATCCATGCGGTCCGTTGTGTTCGTCATCCAGGCCCACGATGACATGATGCACAACCGAGCGATTGCCAATGCGGATTTCGGCCGCGTTAATGAATTTGTCTTCCTTGAAGTTCGTGTCGACGACAAAGTACTTGTATTCGATTACGCCCGTGGCCGGCACCTGGAAAGGCGTTTTGTCCATTGCCACAACCAAATCAGGTTCGCCAATTTGCCAGCCTTCGACGAATTCTCGCGGCTCGGGAAGATCCGCGGGATCACCTTGGGGTGCGCCGTTTTCGACCCAGGTGTTGATCAGCTCTTTTTCTTCGGCGGTGAGGCTGGCGTCATTTGAGAATTCGCCGTGAGCGGGGTTGGCATGCCACGGCGGCATGCGATTTTCGTTGACGACTTCTCGCATCATCTCGGCCCACCCAACCACTTCGTCGTAATCCGTCAAGCTGAATGGGGCAATTTCGCCCGGGCGATGACAACCGACGCATCGTTTTTGCAGAATCCGGCTGATCTGCTGCGAGTAATTGACCGACTCGGAATGCTGCTTGGCAAACACGCGTCCAATCAGACAGCCCACCGGGCTGGTCGTCGTCGGCTCTGGAGTTTCGTCGGCTCGTATTTTCTTGATCGCGTCGAGCAGGTATTCGCGTTGGACTTCCGGACGTTGTCGCCCGTAGGTGTACTGGTCGTCGATTCGACCGCGATAACAAAGTTTGCGCTCGGAGTTGAAAAGGAAAATCTCGGGGGTCCGCGAGGCTCCAAACGCGTCCGCCACCTTGTTGCCCGGATCCTTCAAAAGAGGAAACTCAATGTTTGTCACGCGGGCGAAATGACCGATCTCGGCAAGCGAGTCTTGCCGGCAGGAGTTGATTCCAACCAGTTGAACTCCGTCCCCTCCCAGTTCGTCCTGGATTTCTTTCAGCCGCGGCGCGTAAAGTCTGACGAGCGGGCACTCGGTTCCGAAAAAGATAACCGCCAAAATTTCCTTGTCAGCAAAATCCTGCGAAGACCATGCTCGCCCGCGAAAATCAGCCAATTCAAACGCCGGCATTTGCGTGTCAATTGCCAGCGGTTGTGGTTGGGAAGATTCGTCGGAATCTGCTTTGGCGAGCAAACAGCAACACAGCAGAAGGCCGCAGGAAAACAAGAACTTGATTGCCAGGTTGTGGAAGAACATGAAACGCCCTTTACGTCGAAAATTCAGCTGCTTACATGTTAACCGAACCCGGCGATTTGGCCAATTGTTTCAGATGCTCGGCAATTGCAAATCCTCAATTTGTTTATCAAAATACCAGCCGCCACGCGCAGGCGTCCGGTTCGTCGCGCTCGCGTAGCCAAAACGGGGCTCGCCCAATAGCTGATGATATGATGCGATTCGCCCGAATTTATAAAAGCTGCCTTGCGCTTGTCGCTCACAACATCGAACCACAATTTTACGGCTGACAAACCACGCGCTGAGAGTTTAAGATGACTTATCCGAACTTATCCAATGTTGGCGGTGCAAATGTCCAAATCAATTTTGCTGGCGGGTGGTGTGTTTCTGGCGTCAATGGCATGGATGATGTTGGGAACGCCAGACTCCACGTACACGAGCGTTCGGGCTGAAGATCACGAGCCTCCTGTGTTGCCGGTCGACAACCTGCCCACGGAAATCGATCTCGAGCTGATTCCGAACGGCCTGGACGAGCGTCCGCACATCCCCGCCGACAATCCGCTTACGGAAGAGAAAGTCCGCTTGGGGCGGCGACTTTTTTTCGATCCGATTCTGTCCGAAAACAACACCGTCGCCTGTGCGAGTTGCCACCAACCCGATCACGGATTTGCCAGTCCCGATGAAAAGGCGGTCGGAATTCGTGGCGCGGTCGGCAAACGAAATGCTCCCTTCGATCATCAACCGGGCCTACGGAGAGCGATTCCTGTGGGATGGCAGTGCCAGTTCGCTGGAAGAACAGGCGCTGACACCGATCGGCAATCCGGATGAGTTCGGTGGGTCGGTGGAAGCTGTCTTGGCGGCGACTTCGCGCCGACGAAAGCTACGTCCAGCAATTCGCAGCTGCGTTTTCCGAGGACGCGGAGTCTGCCGAAGCCGAATCAGTCGTGACGTCCGCGCGGCTGGCCCAGGCGCTGGCCTGTTTCGAACGCACGGTGATCCGCGGCGACTCGCAGGTTGATCGATTTCGCAATGCCGACTATGGAGCGTTATCCAAAACAGCCCGTCAGGGGATGTGGATTTTCGAAAGCCGCGGCGGCTGTTGGAAGTGTCATTCGGGTCCCAATCTTACCGACGAGGAGTTTCACAATACGGGTGTCGGATTTGGCCAGCCCGGTCGGGACGACGGCAGAATGAGCGTTACCGGGGACGAGACCCATCGCCACCAGATCAAGACACCGTCACTGCGTGGCGTCGAACACACCGCTCCCTACATGCACAACGGCAGCCTGAAAACGCTTCGCGAGGTTGTCGAGTTTTACAACAAGGGCGGGGCACCGGATGACCCACAGCTGGACAAGAAGTTGAAGCCGTTAAAGCTGACCGATGAAGAGGTCGGATTCCTGGTCGATTTCCTCAAGGCGCTTTCGAATTGAGTAGCCACATTTGACGTGGCCCAGCCATAAGAGCAGCGCGCGTGCTTGTATTGAAATGCCTTTTCGCTGTCCATTCGACGGGATCGTTCCACTTGGATAGAATGTCGCAGGCGACGAATTCCCAAGCTCAGCTAACCCAACCAACAAACCGAAAATGTCAGAAACGAAGGAAATCCAGGGCGTCAAACTGCACTTAAGCCAGTTCCACGAAACGGACGGCGCATGGATCGGGCAGGATGAAATTCTGAAACAGGTACTCGCTTGCTGGATCGTGGTCGACGATGCTGACCTGCCGCTGACACCTCGGCTGGTGGGCCCTCCGGGAATTGGCAAAACGGCACTTGCGATGGCAGCAGCCAAGTTCCGCAAGCAGGATCTGTACATCTATCAATGCACTGCCGACACGCGGCCCGAGGATTTGCTGGTCACCCCCGTGCTTGCCGAGAGCGGAAAGATTGCCTACCACGCTTCGCCATTGGTTACCGCCATGATCAAGGGGGGCGTTTGCCTGCTGGACGAAGGCAATCGGATGAACGAAAAATCGTGGGCGTCGCTGGCGCCGTTGCTGGACCATCGCCGCTATGTCGAGTCCATCGTGGCCGGTATCAGCATTGCGGCTCATCCGGATTTTCGCTGCGCCGTGACGATGAATCAGGATGAATCGACGTTTGAGATTCCCGATTATATTCTCAGCCGTTTGCAGCCGACCTTGGAGCTCAAGTTTCCTGAACGCCATGATGAAATGGCGATCCTCCAATATCACTTGCCGTTCTGCAGCGAGCAGATGTTGAACATGACGGTTGAGTTTTTGCAGCAATCGCACCAGCTGAAACTTGATTTCTCGACGCGTGACGGAATCAATCTGCTCCGGTTCGCCATGAAGCGAATTGCCCAGAATCCGGAACATCCAGTTTCCCAGGACGCTTCCTGGCGGGAAGCACTCGTGAAGTGTCTGGGTGACGAAGCGCTGGACCTGGAGACTCTGGCAGCGCAGAAAGCTCGCTCGCTCGGCGGTCAAACGATGCCGCTTGGATTTGGTGATTTCTTTTTCGCCAGCGACGATCCGTTACATCCCGATCGTGACGACGATGATCTGGATGAGATGGATGAATTTGATGATGAGCTATAAAGGTCAAACCGGTGATTGATCCACTTCTCGAAATCGGGCCGCATGTAACCGCACTTCCCGTCGTGCATGGCAGCGGTGATTTTGCGTGGGAGGTGCGGCGCTTGATGCTCAGCCATGATTTTGATTGCCTGGCCGTCCCACTGCCACCGTCATTTCAACAACCGGTCGAACGCGGAATTCTCGATTTGCCGGTTCCCAGTGTCGTCATTCAACGCGATCTAACGCAGGCATTTGCCACCGACTGGAATCCCAAGTCGGATTCCGAAGAAACCGACCAGCGGGAGCGCGAACCGGGGCTGAGTTTTGTACCAGTGGATCCTTGTCAGCCGGTGATCGCGGCGTTGCGTACCGCGATGGGCGATCGCATTCCAAGGCGGTTTATCGATTTGGAAACGGGAGCCTTTTTGCCTTATTCGCGCCTACTGCCTGACGCCTATGCACTCAAGAAAGTACAGATTCAGCGATTTGCCGCCGCCGTGTTGCCTCACCTGACGGCGCCGCAGGGACCGCAATGGCAATCCCGGATCGACCAGATGGCGTGGCAGTTGCGCGAGTTGTCGGTCGACTTTAAACGGATTTTGTTCGTGACCAGCATCCTCGACTGGCCGTGGATTCGCCAGTCCTTTCACAATCCCGAATTGCAGCGACCGGAGAACGAGGCCGTCCATGATGCCGAGCGATACCAGGTCAACTCCAGGACATTTTACTTTTTGCTGGGCGAGATTCCGTTCATTACCGACTTGTATGAAAACGCCCGCGCAGAGCTGACGGACGACGCCAACTTGTCCATTGACGGTGTCAAGGAGCTGTTGATCGCTGCTCGCACGGACTACAAGACAGAATACAAAAATCGCGCCCGCCGAATCACGCCCAAGCTACTGACCCAGTGCCTGAAATATACCCGCAACCTGACGCTGATCAATCATCGAATGACGCCCCAGTTGGCGACGATCGTTACGGCGGCTCAGCAAATCGCCGGCGATGGATACGCGTTGCATGTGCTGGAAAAAGCCAAAGAATACTCGTTTACTCGCGATCTGGATTTGCCCTGGGTCCGCATGGGAATCGATCAAGTCGCTTTCGAAGATGGCAATGTCTTGCCCGCCGTAAATCGGTTGCCCGGTCCGCCGTTGACATGGCTGAACCTCCAACTGATTCCCAAACCGGACCGCGCCCAACAACACGAATGGCAGCAAAAATGGAATCCGTTCTCACAATGCAGCTGGCCACCGGAAGACGATGTCATCGAGAACTTTCGCCAAACGGTCTTTGACCGGGCCAAGGAAGTGATGGGGTCGGATTTGGCAAAGACCGAAAAGTTTACAACCAGCATCAAAGACGGGATCGATATTCGCGACACGGTGCGGCACTGGTACGACGGGGAGATTTACGTCAAAGTTCTGCCACCCAGCCGTGGCAAACTGGATTGTGCCGTCATGTTGTTTGATTCGCCAGCAGACCCGCGCGATTATCTTTGGCGAACGACCTGGTTTGCCGAGCATCCGGACGAATCGACGCTGGCTTTTTTTGCCACGGACTTCAGCCGGGAACCGGTTGGCCCGGGAATCTGCCAAGCCACCTATGGCGGCGCGTTGTTTCTATATCCACCTCGACCGATTCCGGATATCTGGACCGATCCACGACTGGATTTTACCACGACGCTGGAGGAGCGTTTGTTGGCGGCCGCCTGCTTGCACAGCGAATGCCCCCATATTGCCTTGGTCAGCCCGGGAGTGCCGGGACCAGCCTGGCGATTCCTGGCGAGGCGATTCAAGAAAACCTGGATTCATTTACCGCTGTCGCGATTTAGCGATCAGACAGTTCAGCAATTGCGGATGGTGCATGTACTTAACGGCAGGGAAGTGCGCAGTTATGCTGCTAACTTCATCCGCCGTTCCTGATCGAGCTGCGTAAAGAATTATCTGGGGGACATTAGCCATGGATCGCGTCGAGCTGTTTCACAACCTTGTCAACTTAGCCGCCGTCGACGGAAAATTTACGGAGCAAGAGGTGCAATTGCTGGCGGCCAAGGCCGAGTTATGGAACATTCCGGCCGACGAATTTGAAACCGCCATGGCGGGGCTGAGTACGGGCGAAATCCAGGTCAGGATTCCCGACGCGGACGACGATCGCGTCGAGCTGATGAAAGAGATGATCCGGTTGATGGCGATCGATGGCGAACTGGCCGAGACGGAAAAAAGTTTGTGCGCGGTCGCGTCGGCCCGCATGGAATTCACGGGCCGCCAATTCGACGAGATTCTCAATTCCGTCATCCGCGAAGCAGGATAAAAAGGTCGGAATGCTCGTAGCTTGACTCTCCGAGTCGAGTAATCCGTAGCTTGACTTGTGAGCGGCAAGGCGCTAACCGCCGGTTCTCGTGGACTCAATTCCGTCATCCGCGAAGCAGGATAAAAAGGTCGGAATGCCCGTAGCTTGACTCTCCGAGTCGAGTAATCCGTTGCTTGACCTGTGAGCGGCAAGGCTCTGGCGCCGGTTCTCCTGGCCGCGCCCGAAAAAATTATCTAGCGCCACAATCGGCGTTCGCTTTGCTGTTCCGACAAATGCTGATCGCCGGAACCAGCAATCAATGGTGCCCGCTGGTTTTGACGTTGAACGAGTCGTTCAACAAGCGAACGCCGCGCACGAATTCTTTGAGAAAACTGCGGATCGTCAAAATACTCGTCGGCCAAATCATTGACGTATGCCAGCGCAGTCAGGTCTTCGAACGGTACATCGTTTGGCAACAATCCGAGGTCATACGCGTATTGTGCCGAGAATCCGGGCAACAGCACGCGCCAGCTGTACATGATCTTGTTGTTGGCGACCTCGTTGACGTGCCCGGACAGATTCGTCGTGCAGTTATTGGTCAGCGAATTATAAAATTCGGGTTTGACGACCAGGTCAGTGGCCCGCTTCATGACATCGACAAACAGCTGTTGTGCCTGTTCACGAGTCGCAACGGTCGGGTAAATGTAAACATCCGAATCGCGGAACCGGGTTCTGAGCCGAATCAAATCTTTTTCGTCGGCGACGATATACGCAATTTCGTATTGCCGCAGGGCTCCCAACACCGGTGAGAATTTTTCTTCTTTCTCTTTGCGGATTTCGATCGACACCGCGAGGCGTGACTCGTCTTTTAGTCCAAAGCTTAACATTGTGTGGGCCAGCAACGGCGTTTCATTAAAAGGGACCACGACGAAATCGACCGACTCAATTTCGTTCAGAGGAAACGTCCGGTCGTCGTAGTTCACGATATAGTCGTCTGCCGTCACGTATTGGCAATTACGAACGTTATGCAACTTGACAACACCATCCGTGACTTCAGCGTGAGCCATTTTGGCCAGATCCGGTTCCCAATCGCGATAGTTGGACGGACGAATTCGGTCACGCAAATTGTTAATTTGAAGCGGCTTGCAACCGCCGAACGCTAACACGCAACAGAGGCCAACGACCATCCAGGCGCAGTACTGGACCGCTGGAATTCGGAAATGAAAGGATCGAAATTTGATTGGCCAGTCCATCGGCAGCCATCGTGGCAGTTGTTGACGCCGGACTTTTAGAGCATTCAGGCACGTCGGGCAAGATCGGCAGTCGCCAGCAGTGATAGCAGTTGCACCTGCGATATAATAAGATCCTTGGTGCTTTCCACGCTTTTCGCCCAACCCCTGATACAACTTTCGACGGAGAAAAAATGATGCCAAAGTTGATCGCCTCACCCTCAGTGATCAAAGCCGCGGGAAATAAACCCAAACGGATCGAAGAGTTCGTGGGTCACATCAATTCGGGCGATGACCGTTGTGAGCATCGCCAGGATGATCTCTCCAGAGGGCTGGGTGGAGCCAGGGCAAACGCCCAGCTTTCGCGAATTCACCCTGGTTCTCAAGGGCATGCTGCGGGTCGAATCGAAAGCGGGAGAGTTCCTCGTTCACGCCGGCCAGGCGGTGATTTGTGAAGCGGGCGAATGGGTGCGATACAGTTCTCCGGAACCTGGCGGTGCAGAATATGTTGCCGTTTGCGTGCCGGCATTTTCGCCTGACGAGGTTCACCGCGACGAGGAATGAAACAGGATCGCGACGTGAACTTCAGGGTCCGGCGTGTTTGGCAAATTGAAGCGGTACAGCGCAAGCCGTCCGGTGCGATCTTCCCTGGTTTTTCCGGCCGAGGACGTTTTGCGGGGTCACCGGCGGGCTCGCGCCCGGCCGCCAATGCCTGTCGCACGTTTCATTGGGTCAATGCCACAAAATTGAAAGGTGTGTGGCGGGGGACTATATTGGTGCTGCGGCGAGAGGCTCATCAGGCATGTCAATGGCTTGGAGGTTTTTGTGTTTCGTAATCAAAGTTGGGCGTTGTTTGCGGCGACAGTGGTATGTTTTGGTTGGTTAAGTCATCAGGCATTTGCGCAATCCACTTCTCCCGCGGTTTTTGTAACCAATAACGTTGGCGATTCGGTTACGTCGTTCACGCTCAACAATGATGGTTCTCTCAATTACGTTGGCATGACGGCTGCCGGCGATTCACCCCAGACAATTTCGTTGACGCCAGATGGACAGTTTCTGGCCGTTGCCAACGGAACGATTTCGTCGACCGTTGAAGAGCTGCGAATTTTTTACGTCAACTCGGACGCGACGTTGACTCAGCGGTTGCTGACCACGACACCCGACTCGCCTTTGGATTGCCAATGGGTTTCCAATTCGATTCTGGCGGTTACCGAAACCAGCTTGAGCGGCGACAACCATGTAATCATGTACGAATGGGACACGACTGCCAATTCGCTGGTGCAAGTCGATATCGCATATACGGGAACATTTAACACCAGCCTGGCCGTTTCCCTGGATCGCTCTTTACTGTTTGCGAACAACTCATTGGGCATCGATTCGATTTTTTCGTTTTCATTTGATGCGGCCGGAATGCTGACTCAAAACGACAACCAGATCACCGATCCAATTTACCCGCTTGGCATCGCGGCCAGCCCGGATGGAAATTTTGTTTACAGCGCCGGTGGGATCAGCGGCACCGGGCACGAAATCCTGGCATTCGCAGTGGATATAAATGGCGCCCTGTCTCCAATCGCCGGCGCCCAGTCGCCGGGCCAGTCTCCCAAAGTAATCGACATGACTGCCGATGGGACGATTCTCGTTGCCGGCCACGGAACGGATTCGACAGTGCGCAGTTTCCTCCGCGATCCGCTGACGGGCTTGATTTCGCCGACAGGATTTTCGTTTGATGTCGGCTCGCAGGGAAATCTCGGCGATTTGCAGGTGATGGGAAACATGATGTTCGTGACGGACGAAAGCGCCTCCGACGACGGCGTACGTGGTTTGTATTCTTTTCGACTCAACGCCGACGGCAGTTTCACGCAGTTGGGGCCGATCGTGGATACGCAGGGTTCCCGACCCGAGTACATCGCGGCTTGGCCCGGGCTGGGTCCGGTGTTGATTGGGCCTGAAACATTCAGGGTGACGCGAGGTAACCAAACCGGTGGAGGAATTGCCGAACTGATGGAAAGCGACGACCTCGACCTGGTTATTCAGCGGGCGACCTCAGACATTCAAGCGAGAACAGAATTTGAAATCAAAGCGATCAGTCCAACCGAGACGCCCTCGACATTCGAGTTTACGTTGGAGTCGGCGGTTTTCGCGCGATCGACGGTGGCGCAGACCATCTATCTGTTTGATTATGACGCCGATCAATTCGAACAAGTCGACTCTCGGGCAGCGCAGCAATTTTCGGATCAAGTCGTCGTCGTGATGCCGTTCGGCGACCTGTCACGATTTGTGCAACCGGGCACTGGATGTATCGAGGCCCGGATTCAGTACCAGTCGGCTGCTCCGCGGCAACAGTTTTCGTCCAATGTCGATCAGGCGATATGGATGATTGAATAAGAAGTGGGATTAATACAAGCACGTGGCGCCACCCAGGAGTCGGTGATTGCAAGGAAACTCACCAGCTTGTGAATCTCCGATCCATGACGATGCCGACACAGCCCGGAGGTCTGTGCCACATTCTTCCACCAATTATCGCTTGCCGTCGAACAGGTTCCCGTTGGGTGAAAACGAGCCGTTCTTGATCTTCAATACTTCGGTGTGCTGATCGCTGATACGATAGCGGATTTTGCCGGCGACCAGGTCGTCGGGCTGGGCGCCCGGGCGTTGTTGATAGCGCAAATGAGCGTCGGTACGTGGGGTCCCCTCGATGACGAGAAAGTCGGTCGCGTCGTCGTAGCTGACTCGATCCGCCGTTGCCTCGAACAGGTCGCCATAAATGTGGGCGTTTCCCTGGGCGTTAACCTCGTTCGTTGGCTCCGTTGCCGAACGAGGTTGCCATTGCGAGACGGAGACCGTTTCGCAAGTTAATTTGACGCCGCCGGTTGGAATCCGCACAGTTTTATCCGGGTCCAACGTTTGATTCCAGTCTTTGACGGGCGCATAGAGGGTACGAACGTTTCCCGAAATCAGCATATCTTCTGTTTTGGTGTTGGCCTGCAGAGATTTGTCAAAGTCGATTTGCAAAAACGAGATGCCAGAATTGGATTGAACTGGTGCCGATGGAGTTTTAGGCGTCAGCGAGAAAGACGATTTGCCTTTGCGGTGATTCATGATCGTGCCGGGACCGGTTGCCGTGATGTCTCCGCTGATTGCGTCGATCGTTGCTCTCGGGACGATTATTTTCTGTTTTTCGATTAATTTTCCAGTGGCGTCAAAGTCCTGGTTTTCGACGACAATCGGTGTCGCCGCGGTCGGACGCGGCGTCGGATGACCGGCCAACTGAAAAATTCGCTGGGAACTTTGCAATTGATCGACGAGAACAATCTCTTCGATTTCAACTCCGTTTTCAGCTTGCGGACGATCCTCCTGCGAGAGGTTCTTGAAGTTCACCGGTTTGGTTAATCGCACACTCAAACCCTGGCTGAGCGAAGTTGTTTTCCTGGTCGTGAGCGGGTTGGGTTGTTGGGCGGCATTCATGATGACGTCCTGTTCGAAATAGATCGTGCGGCCGTCGAAGACCATTCCGCCCCCCCAGGAAACGTCGATTTGCGACGGGCGCGTCGCATTTGCAATCGGGCCCGCTGGTTGTTTGGCGGTTGGATTCATTTTCAGTTCGCCGGCGCCTTCGACCCACAACTTGTTGGCCGACTGGTCCATGTGGATGGTGACACCGGTCAGTTTCAGTCCTTCGGCGTCGACGAGTGCCCGGCGCTGCGTGGATCCCGCGACCTGGATGCGATAGACTTCCGCGCCTTGCGGCAGCATTTGCAGTCGATCGCCGGAGATCTTCAAGGGGCGATCCGAGGGCTTGGCGGTGCGCGTTTCTTCAATGTCAACGTTGCCCTCTATTTCCAGTTGTCTGATTTCTGATCCTGATTCATGACTGCTCAATTGAACGTTGACGGAGTTGCCGCGGAAGCGGAATTTGCGTTCACGCTCGGCTGGTTGTTCAAAACTGGCGAGTGCCACTTGAGCATTTCGATTGACGGGCGCGATCATTTCCGTTCGCGGTTGGGGTTCACCCACTTCCTCGTAGACAGGACGTTGTTCAAAATGGCGCATCACAGCCAACGGCTGCGGGTTGACTCGCGGGTTTATCATGGCGCCGGAACCCGTTTGGACAGGCTTGGGCCAAGTCGCGGTCAACTGGCTGGTCGCGCCTGCCAGGCGTGGCGAATCGATGACCACGTTGCCTTCAGTAAACAGTTTGACTGGTTGGTAGTCCCATTGTCTGGTTTGCCGGCCGGTTTTGGGATCAATTTTAACGAACGGGTTGGGCCACAGCCAAAATTTGAGGTGATCGGAATCGATCCGCATGTTCTGGTTGACACTGATTTTTGCGGCGCCGTCCAATTGAATCAGCTTCATGCCGCTTTCGTCATCCGTGACAACCAGTTTGTCTTTCCAGCTTGCTCGAAATTCCTCGCGATCCTGAGTGGCAATCTGCACCATCCGACCAGGACCCTGCGCGTGAAGCGGTCCGAGTGATTGGTCTGCGGGGATGGAGTAAACAAAACTCCGCGCGTCGAACTGATACTCTTTATTGGCGACCGTCACGCTTCCCAACTGGCTTTTCCCGACGACCCGGTTGGTCGAAAGATCATAAACAAGTTCGTCTCCCGAGATGCGTGTGTCTCGCGAATGGGCATTGATGACGGCCGGATTGCCGGTGGCAGTAATCCGTTTTATTCGCATCGAGGCGTTGTTGGCTTTCATGGGATTGAGCGCGGTTTGGTCATCGCCTTCGAAAACCAACACGAGTTGTTCGCAGTGCAGATCATCCCCAAATTGATCTTGTTGCCGGACTACAACCTGTTTCGAGAGGGTCGCTGTGTTCGCGGCGATATCAAAGTCAAATGGACCCTGGCAGGTGATATCGATGGGCGACTGGTTATTTGAGAGGATGCCGGTCGGTTGCGGGGCAGGGGAGGTGCCCTCCTGGAGGGAGGAACTCTCCTGGCCGACCTGTTTTTTGCTCGACGGAACCAGGTTGAGATTGTTCAGGAACGCAAGTTGAATTCGCTGCACGCCTTCGATTTGTGAAAAGTCGGGAGTGAAGGCGCTGTTTGCCAGTTCTGCATGGGCCAATTCGATCAGCAAGTTGCGACCCTTGCCCTTGTTCGGCCCAAACTGAAAGCTGACTTCTTCGAGGGTATAAACGGTTTCCTTTTCAATTTGCACATTGCGCGTCACGATTTGCATCGCGTCGTTTTTTTCCGGCGAAGTCGGGGGGCGGTAGATGACCACTTCCCCCGTAAGTTGGGCTCTCTCCATGTGGTTGGGGCCCCCCGTGGCGGCTCCGCTGACATTGAATGGCCGGTCAAACTTGATTCTGGCTTCCTGCAGGCAGCGCAGCACCGTCGGCGGCGACGGTGTTTCGCCTTCGCCGACCGGCTTGCCATCCATGATCATGGTGAACGGAAAGACGACCAGATAGTCACCTTCCGGCTGGTAGTCCTTGAACAGGATTTTGCCGTGGGAAGTCTGCAGCGCGTTGGAAAACTCGAGTTCCCAGGCATTCTTGGGCAGTAACCCGGCCAATTCGATTTTTCGTTCCTCTTGGCTGCTCGGCTTGGCGGTCGGCGTGGTGATTCGTTTCTTGACAAGTTGAGGCGGGCCTTCGATCGCCGGAACGGCAAACTGCGCGTAGAGTGTGTAGGCAAAAATCGTCATTGCCAGACAAACCATGTATTGCGCGACAGGATTGATCCGTTTTGGCAAGCGTGAAATCCTTTTCTGGTTGCCAGGTGGTAGTTTTCCAGTTAACCGTCAGTATATGTCTGCAGAATCTCGTTCCATCGATTTTGACTTTTCAGGATGGTTTCAATCAATTCCCGGATAGCTCCTTTTCCGCCAGCTGCCCTGGTGACCAGGTGCGCGGCGGCGCGAACTTCATTGGCCCCGTCGGCGACCGAGACCGCCAATCCCACCTGGTTCATCAAACGAAGATCAGTCAAATCGTCTCCGATGTAACCGACATTGGCCGGTTTCAATTTCAGTTCGTCGATGATCTGCATTGCCACGGGCAGCTTTTCTGATGATCCCTGGCGAACAAGGTCGACTCCGAGTTCCGCAAACCGCAGCTTGACAATGTGTGAAGATCGCGCCGTGATGATTCCGAATTTGTGCCCCGCGCGTTGCCATAATTTTATCCCCACGCCATCGCGAACGTGGAATGACTTGATCTCGATGCCCTGGTTGTTGTACGTGATGCTGCCATCGGTCAAGACACCGTCCACGTCCGAGAGAATGAGTTGGATCGCCTGCATTCTCTGTTCAAGCTTCATCGACGTTCGGTTTCTCGGATGATTAGATCGACAGCAGTGGCGGACAAGCCAAAGTTAGCTTCGGATTCTAGTGGGACACGTAACAACGGGCAACGAGAGCTTGAAGCACTGCGGAAAAAGATGCTCAGCGGGTGAAAACACGGCTCAGGAAACCGAGCTGTTATGTATCGCGAAGCGTTCCTGGAGGGATTCGACTTCCATATCGCGTTCCCGCAGCGCCTGCAATGCTTCGACGACCGCTTCGGCGGCTTGAATGGTCGTAATGCAGGGGATGCCGTGTTGCACTGCGGTTGCGCGAATGCGGCCCTCGTCGGTCCGGGCGCCTTTGCCGCGGGGCGTGTTGAGGATCAAGTCGACCGCGTCGTTTTTCATGTGGTCGATCAAGTTCGGATGGCCCTCGATGATTTTTTTGACGCGTTCAACCGGAATCTGGGCCGCTTCCAATCGCTGGGCCGTCCCTGCCGTAGCCAGGATGTCATACCCCAACTCATGCAGCGAACGGGCAACGATCACGGCGCGTTCCTTGTGATTGTCGCTGACGCTGACAAACACGCGTCCCTTCTCGGGTAGCACGACTCCCGCGGCGAGCTGGCTTTTGGCAAACGCGATAGGAAAATCGGGGCTGACCCCCATCACTTCGCCCGTGCTCCGCATTTCGGGGCCCAACACGATATCGACCCCGGCAAACTTGCGAAACGGAAACACGCTTTCTTTCACCGACACATGCTTGGGAACAATCTCAGTCAATTCACCGAGGTCGGCCAGTTTTGCGCCCGCCATGACTTTGGCAGCGAGCTTGGCCACGGGTCGCCCGGTTGCTTTGGCGACAAAGGGAACCGTGCGACTGGCCCGCGGATTCACTTCGAGAACGTAGACCACAAACTGGTCGTTTTCCTTTTTGACCGCGAACTGCACATTCATCAAACCGATGACGTTCAAATGCAGGGCCATGGCCGATGTCGCGTCCCGGATTTCATCCAAGGTCTCCGCAGGCAATGTATAAGGGGGCAGGGAACAGGCCGAGTCGCCGGAGTGGACGCCCGCTTCTTCGATGTGTTCCATGATCCCCGCGATCAAGACATCCTTGCCGTCACAGATACAGTCGACGTCCACTTCGATAGCTTCCTCGAGAAACCGATCGATCAGCACCGGTTGTCCCTGCGCCACCAGAAACGCTTCGCGCACAAACCTCTCAAACTGGGCTTTGTCGTAGCAAATTTCCATGGCCCGTCCGCCCAGCACAAAACTGGGTCGCACGAGGGACGGGAAGCCCACGGTTTGGGCGACTTGGCGGGCTTCGTTCATCGTGCGGGCGATGCCATTGGCGGGTTGTTTCAAATCAAGACGACCGAGCAGCCGCTGAAACTTTTCGCGATCCTCCGTGGCCTCAATCGTCTCCACGCTGGTTCCAATGATTGGAACACCCTGAGCCGACAACGCCCGGGCGAGATTCAACGGCGTCTGGCCGCCGAATTGGACGATGACACCGTCAGGTTGAATCTTGTCGCAGATATTCAGGACGTCTTCGACGGTCAACGGCTCGAAGAACAGGATATCGCTGGTGTCATAGTCGGTGCTGACGGTTTCCGGGTTGGAATTGACCATGATTGACTCGATTCCAAGTTCGCGGAGGGCAAAACTGGCGTGGCAACAACAGTAGTCAAATTCAATGCCCTGGCCGATTCGATTTGGGCCGCCGCCCAAAATCATGATCCGTTTTTGGCCGTCGGCTTTCGGCGGGGTTTCATCCTCGGCTTCGTAGGTGGAATAGTAATAAGGTGTATATGCTTCAAACTCGGCGGCGCAGGTGTCGACGGATTTAAATGTTGCCACCACGCCCAGTTGTTTCCGCAGGTTGCGAACTTCAATCTCGGCCATATTCCAGATCGTTGCCAGTTGCCGATCGGAAAAACCGTCCTGTTTGGCTTGCCGCAGCAGCGCCGGCTCGATTTCTCGGGGGTTTTCCAGCCCGCGTAACGTTTCCTCCCGTTCGACGATCCCGCGGAGGTGCACCAGAAACCAGCGATCGATGTGGGTCAACTGATGGATTTCGTCGACCGTCATCCCCGACTTGAGGGCATAGCGGATATACCAGGGCCGTTGGTCATTGGGAATCGAGAGCTTGGATCGGATAGCTTCGTGATCGGGTTGATCCTCGGTTCCCCACAGGTCCTTGTTATCGCAACCAAATCCGAAACTGCCGACTTCCAGTCCGCGCAGTGCCTTTTGGAACGACTCTTTGAAAGTCCGCCCGATGGCCATGGTTTCGCCGACGCTTTTCATTTGCGTCATGAGCGTCGAATCAGCATCGGGAAATTTTTCGAACGTGAAGCGGGGAATCTTGGTGACGACGTAATCAATGGTCGGTTCGAAACAGGCTTTGGTTTTGCGCGTGATGTCATTGGGAAGCTCCCACAATCGATAGCCTACGGCGAGCTTGGCAGCGATCTTGGCGATCGGAAAGCCGGTGGCCTTGCTCGCCAAAGCACTGGAACGACTGACCCGCGGGTTCATTTCAATCACGATCATGCGGTCGGTGTTGGGTTCGCAGGCAAATTGAATATTGGAACCGCCTGTTTCCACGCCAATTTCACGAATGATGGCGATGCTCGCATCCCGCATGCGCTGATATTCCTTGTCGGACAGCGTTTGGGCCGGTGCGATTGTGATGGAGTCCCCGGTATGGACGCCCATCGCGTCGAAGTTTTCAATGCTGCAGATGATCACCACGTTGTCGTCGAGGTCCCGCATGACTTCCATCTCGAACTCTTTCCAGCCGATGATCGATTCTTCGATCAAGACCTCGGTGGTAGGTGACTGATCCAGGCCTTGTCGGACCAGCCCATCAAAATCGTCTCGGTTGTAGGCAATCGCCGAACCGCTGCCGCCCATGGTGAAACTGGGCCGGACGACGCATGGCAAGCCAATTTCGTCAACGACGTTGCGGGCCTCTTCGATGGTGTTGACGGTTTGGCCGCGACAAACAGACAACCCAATTTTTGCCATGGCTTGTTGGAATCGCTTCCGGTTTTCTGCTTTGTCGATCACATCGGCTTTGGCACCGATCATTTCGACATTCCATTTTTGGAGCACGCCCTGTTTTTCCAGCTGCATGGCCAGATTGAGTGCCGTTTGTCCGCCGAGTGTCGGGAGCAGCGCGTCCGGACGCTCTTTCTCGATGATTTTGGCGACGATCTCCCAGGTCAACGGCTCGATGTAGGTTCGATCTGCCATTTCGGGGTCGGTCATGATGGTCGCCGGATTGGAATTTACCAGGACGACTTGAAAACCCTCTTCACGAAGCGCTTTACAGGCCTGTGTTCCTGAATAGTCGAATTCGCAAGCCTGGCCGATCACAATCGGGCCGGAACCAATTAACAGAATCTTGTGAATGTCTTCACGTTTGGGCACGCGTTTGCCTCCACCAGAGAAAATCCTCAATGTGCAAAATTTCTCAAGCGTACCAATACGGGAGGCGAATCTTCAAGGTGCGAGACCGGATTTTATTCGGACTTGTCCTGGCGTTTGACGTGAAATACGGCGCTATTTCGATTGCCTTTTCGTGGGTCGGGGGGGAAGATCACTTTCCATTTTTACCAGCTTGAATGAATCCAAAAATTTGTTGGCCATTCTTTCGTCAAAAGCGTTATCCATCATCACGACATTCAGCTGATACAGACGCTGACCCACCAGGAAAACTCGGCAGGAAAACCTGAGAATACTATCCCCCTGACTGACAACGAACACAAACTCTCGCCCCGGATACTTGTTGAGATGTTTAATCGCTTTCACGGAGATCAGTTTTCCAATCAGCCGGGCCTGCGCACCGCGGACAGCTCCATCGAGCGTGTTGTTTCTGGTCTTGTTATTGTTCATCGGAACATGCAGGTCGTGATACACAAAAACGAAATTGGCTGTCCCTTTGTTGACGGTTTTGATGTATTGGTGAATCGTCATCACATGATCCTTGATGACGTCGTCGTATTGGATGGATACATAATCGGGCTTCGACCGGCATGGCAAAACTGGCGCCGACGTCCTCGGGGCTGACCGTGACCCATTGCGAATCGGCCGTGTAAATCGGCTCTGGACTTTGATTCGTTCCATCCGACGTATCCTGACAGATCGGAGAAACAAGCAACCACAGGCTGACGAGAAGTAAGTGCATTTTGGATTCCATGAAAAATTGGGATACTCCCATTTTAACACCATCGGACCGCTGTGTAACACGACTTTTGGAATGATCTCAAAGGCCTGATAACGCGTTTCCGGCGCCTCAGGTCGGGTCGGATGATTCAAACTGGAAAAAATGGGTGTGATAACGGGGGTCGGAGTAATCTTGTTCGGCACTTGCCTGGCACCGTTTTCCAGACAGACTTTCACGCTTTTGTTCCAGAGGTGCCCGAAGTCAGACACGTCCACCAATACCTCGGCGGCCGATGTTTGACACATATTCCAACTGGGTTTACGATTTCCGCCTGAATGTAATCTCTTGTGAAGCGAGTATTTGTGGCAAACAAAGATCACCAGGATCGGCAAAACAGTCCCAGTCGCAGCGGCGCATTTGCTTCTGAAGTCGACAAACGTGTCGAGGAGTTTACGGAAAGCATCAGTTTCGATCGGCGGTTGTATCGGCAGGATATTCGCGGCAGCATCGCCCATGCCCAAATGCTGGCCGATCAGAAAATCTTGACGGCCGCAGAAGCTGACCAAATTGAAGCCGCGTTGCTGCGTATTGAATCCCGGTTGGACGCCGGTAAATTCCCTCTCCGCCAGGAGTTGGAAGATATTCACATGAATATCGAACAGGCATTGATCGATGAACTGGGTGATATCGGAAGGAAACTCCACACCGGTCGCAGTCGCAACGATCAAGTCGCCACCGACCTGCGACTCTGGGTCCGTGATTCGATCGACGTCATCGAGAGCCGGCTGACTGATCTGCAAAAGGCATTTCTGGAGCGTTGTAAAATCGACCAAGGCGTCGTTCTGCCGGCCTACACGCATCTGCAGCGAGCGCAACCTGTGCTGGCTGCACATTATTGGTTGGCTTACTGCGAGAAACTGGACCGGGATCGCCAGCGGTTAGCCGATTGCCGACGTCGGGCCAATCAATGCAGTCTGGGAACCGCTGCGCTGGCGGGAACGAGCCTGCCGATCGATCGACACAACGTGGCCCAGCGGCTGGGTTTTGACGGGCTGGTGGAAAACAGTATCGATTCCTCCAGCGACCGCGATTTTGTGTTGGAGTACGCGTTTTGCCTGTCAGTGATCGGGATTCACTTGAGCGGCTGGGCCGAGGAGTGGATCCTGTGGGCGACGACCGAGTTTGATTACCTGGACTTGCCACACGAGTTTTGTACGGGCTCATCAATCATGCCTCACAAAATCAACCCGGACGTGCTCGAGTTGACTCGTGGCAAATCGGCGCGAGTCGTTGGCAACCTGCAAACGCTGCTGGTGCTTACCAAGGGCTTACCACTGGCGTATAACCGCGACCTGCAAGAGGACAAACAGCCATTGTTCGATTCGCACGACACGATTCGTCGGTGTCTTGAGTTGGCAACTCCCATTGTCGCGGGTGCCCGGCTGAAACGAGACTCGATTGCCAGCCGGATTGAACGGGGATTTCTTGATGCGACAACACTCATGGAATTCCTGATCAAGCGGGGGACTCCCCAACGCACGGCCCATCATCGGATCGGTCAAATCGTTAAATTGGCGACCTCAAAAGGGTGCACCTTGTCCGAGCTGACGTTGGAGGAATTTCAGTCATTTGATTCCTCATTGGACAAATCCGTGTTTGATATTCTGGGTGTGGCCAATGCTGTGGCCGCTTTTGAAAGTGTCGGCTCGACGTCGCCCGCTCGGGTGCAGGAACAGATTGCCCGTTGGGAAAAACGGCTGTCCGGCTGACTTGCCCGTTTCCTCCGTTGTCATTTCCGGGAAAACTGACTTTTTGCACGTCAAATGGCTGCCAGACAGGCGATACGGCCGGCGCTTCGATTACAATCCACTTAAACGTCCCAGACTTGTTGCTTGGCCGTGCGAACGCCGATTAAACAACTCATGACAATGTCAGCTCTTGATATGAAATCGATTCTTGCGCACGGAATGGCGTGCCTGTTAATCTTTGCCGGAACTGCGTTGTATTTGCGCAGGACAGGGCCTCCAATAACCCATTCAGTACGCCCGACACACCGCCTGCCGGAGACCAGGGCGATCAGCCGTCGGCCGAACTGCTCTCGATGCCTGAGATCAACCCGTCGCTGCCGGAGAGTTCGCAGCTGATCATTCGGGCCGTGATCGAATCCAAGCCTTCGACGCCCATTGAGCTGGCCAAGGCGATCCGGACGCTGATGGATATTGAAGCCTATGACCACGCGCGATTTTTCCTGAATCAGTTGGTTGGCTTTCGGCCGGATGACCGCACGATGTTCGAACTTGAATCGACGATGGGTTCGGGCTTTTTGATGGGGCTTTATTCCAATGACAATATGCAGCCGCTCGGGCGCAGCTTTGCCGAGTCGGCTTCCGCAGCGGCAAGCCGGGCTGCGTACGACCCGCAACGCTTCGAACAGCTGATCTCGACTCTCAGTGACGAAAATATTTCAGTTCGCTCCGAGGCCTATCGTGCGCTACGCAGATTGGGAGCCGCCGCCGCCGCGCGTTTGCTCAACGTGTTTGCGGATCCAGCTCGTGAACAGGAATTTCCGTTCATTCGGGGTGCACTCAACAATTTTGGCGACGAAGCAATTGAACCTCTGATCGGAGCCGCGCGCGCCCGCATCTGCAGGTTCAAGTGGAGGCACTGCGGGCGCTGCACCATTACAAATCATTCGCCGCGCGGGACGCGATGCTCCGCGCGTATCTCTCGCCGAAGTTCCCCGAGTCAGTTCGACGCAGCGCCCTGGACACGATGATGACCCGTTACGGGGACGCTGCCGATCCGGTGGCGGCCCAGATCCAGCTCTACCGACATGCCGAAGATTACCTGATGGGGCGGCGCAAATTGCCGGGTGCGGATACGGACCTGTTTACGATTTGGCGATGGAATTCCGAGAAGAAACAGCTGGAACCCAGCGTCGTCACCAAAATCACCGCGGAACGCATCGCGGCCGCCGATCTGGCCGCAGATCTTTACGAAATCCAGCCCGGCTCGCCCGCCAATCGTCAGCTCTTCCTGATCACCCTGTTGGAATCAGCCAAACGTCAGGTCGGTCCAAGCCGCGAAATCGATTTCAGGATGATCACTTCCAACATTCAGCAACTCGATCAAAACGAAGTTGCCGCGGTCCTCGAGCAGGCACTTGACCTGGATCTCGTCCCCGCCGCCATTGCTGCTTGCGAAGTACTCGAGCAAATTGGCACATCCGAAGTGCTGGCCACTACGGACCATCGTCCCAGTTCTCTGGTCAAAGCGATGTTGTACGGTAATCGTCATCTGCAATACGCGGCTTTCAAAGCCATCGACGGCATTGATCCGCGGTCCCCATTTGCAGGCAGCAGTTATATGACGGCCTTGGCCGCGTACCTCTCTGCCAGCCAGGGAGTTGGTGGTGGTTTGGTCGGCAACGATCGAATCAACGTCGCCCAATCGGATGCGGCGCTGCTGCGCCAAAGCGGACTCGATGGACAGGCGGCCGGAACGAGTCGCGAATTTTTCAAAACGGCGATCCTGAACCCCGATTTTGAAGTCCTGTTCATTGGTGACACGATGACCCGTCCGGATTATCTCGAGTTGGTTCAACAGTTGCGTTGCGATTGGCGGACACGCAAGACTCCGATTGGGGTTCTTGTGCGAAGTGAATCTGTCGCCCGCCGCGCAAATAGCGTATTGAGGAATGACCCGGATTTGCTGGTCCTGCCGGGGGTCACGGATGCGGCTCAAATGGCGTCGTATGTCTCACGTTTGCGGGAGCTGACCAAGCCCTGGCCAGTGAGCGATGACGATCGGCGCTTGCACGCATTCTCTGCGACTCGCTGGTTGGCGAAAGTTGCCTCGGACCGGGAACGTTTCAAGTTCTGGAATCTGGGACAACACGAAAACGAACTGGCCAATCTGATATACGTGAGGGGCTTTGCAACCTACGCGAGTCAGATTCTGTCGAGCCTGGGAACCCCGCTGGCGCAACGGACGTTGGTCAATTTTGCCAGTCAAAACACGTTACCCGTGGACGATCGACGAATCGCTGCCGACGCGTTTGCCCAGTCGGTCAAGCGAACAGGTGTGATGTTGACGTCCGGTGAAATTACTCTGCAGTACGAACGGTACAACGCAAGTGAAAATGAGCCCAAGTCCACTCAGGAGATTCTTGCGATCATTCTCGACGCGATCGAATCCCGTCGCGACCAAGTGTCGTCAAAGTCGAATTAGTTTTACGCTAGAATTGGCGCAGTCCAAATAGGCAGCGTTCATTCATTCGGGTTCCATCGAATAACAGCGGCCGCGTTGCCCTGGGTGGGGCCAACCTCGCGCGATAGCTTCCTTGCTTGACGGTCGCAAAATTGCCTGAAATCGCCTAGAATGAGCGACAGTCAGAATATTATTGACGTGATCTAGAGTGGGAGAATGGGCATGTTTTTTTCGCAGTGGAAAATTGTATTGGCAGGCGCCGCGATCTTCGCCGTTACCAACTGTGGTTCGGTGGAAGTCCAAGCGCAGGGTTTCCGGATTGGAAATTTTGTTCAGGCCGGCGGCGGCCAGGGATTTCGCATGGGCGGACCAAGATTTGGCATGCACTTTGGCGGAGGGCAAGGCGCCAGTATCGGAGGTCAGAATGTTGGCATGCGGTTTGGTAATGGCCAGGGTGCCCGCTTTGGCGGCGTGAATTATGGCATGCAGTTTGGCGGGGGCCAGGGAACACAAATTGGGCAGCTCTACACAACGCCAAGTGTTACGCCGGGAACCTATTACTACGGCGACGTCCGCGGTACAGGTTACGGGCAGCCCGGCTACGTTCCCCAACCCGGGGTTGCTGGTCCGGGATTACCAACGGTGACGCAGCCTATGCAGGGAGATGCGCCGGGTTACGAGACGCAAGTCAATGCTCCCGTCTCGTCGGCGAGTAATCCGGATGGTTTCATTCGGCTCAGTCTCCCAGCCGATGCCAATGCGGGAATGACGTACCGGTTGAACGGGACCGAATTTTTGTTGGAACCCGGTCGATACGTCCTGATGGCAAGTGGGCAACCATGGCAAGTCGAATTTTCTGCCGGCGAGGGATTGGGGCAACGCCAAGCCGTCTTGTCGGATGCTGGAAACTATACATTCAGCCAAAGCCCCGCCGGAAATTGGGAGTTGGTAAACGCAGACAGTATCGCCAACACCCAAACGAAAGTCGCGAAACCGGATGCGGATCAGGCGGTCAGTCCTCCCACGGAGGACGCCAACGTATTCGACGATTTTAACAAATCCGAGCAGAAAAGCGTGTTGATGAACGATCAGGCCACGATTGAAAAACCGACTCCGGAATCCGCGAATGAGGCGCAAGTTCCCGCAGAAAATTCGGAAGCCGACTTAATCAATGATCCTAACGAGGTTCAAGTCGTCCCAGCTGAGAAACCGTCGGACGATGGTGGCAAATAAACAGTTGCGTAAAGTGGCGCGGATCTCCGAGCCGTGAGCAGATAAAGTGGCACGGAACTCCAAGCCGTGAGCAGGTAAACGGAAGCATCCCGGAGAGCTGTGCCACATTTATCCGCCGACGTCACCGGCCCATACGGCTGGATTTGCCTGAATCCAGTCGCGGAATTCGGTGATCATTTTTGCGTCCGGAATCACGATCAGTTCCACGCCGTGAGACGCGAAAAATTCGTTCGTGGCCCGCCAAGCCTCGACAAAAGCGACTCGATCGCCGTCGTCAGCGATGACAATGCGCTTGATTCCAAACAGCACGGCGGCACCCGCACACATCCAGCAAGGTGAAAGGCTGGAATACAACGTCGCACGACTCAGTTCAGTCGCCGAGCGTTTCCCTGCGTTGGCCAGGCAATCCATTTCCGCGTGCAGGATCGGGTTGTTAAGTTGTTCACGCTTGTTATGACCAACCGCAATTAACTGGTCTTCGATCGCAAGTGCGGCACCAATTGGCAAACCATCTTGCGAAGCGCTCCGCAGCGCCTGCTCGACTGCCATTTTGAGAAAGCGTTGATCGTGTGGGTTTTCCATGTTGAATCCATCGCGATAACTGAATCATGACCGCGTGGGTCACACTTGGTACGAGGCAACCACAGTATATCCAATCTAGCGTTGCATCTTGGATCCACGGAAAAATGACGTATCCATGAGCTCTCGGGATAACGAACCCTACACCAAACATCTTCCTACCTCCATTTTCCTACCTATTCCATGCCCAGGTTTTGGTAGGAATATGGAGGTAAGAAAATTAGTACGACTAAGGCTACCCAGTACCGAGTGGTTGGTGCTATTCGTGGCGAAGCGCTTCGATCGGATCCATTTGAGCGGCCCGCATGGCTGGGTAGAGTCCGAACACGACGCCCACGACAACCGAGATACCAAACGCCAGCGGAATCGACAGCGGGACGATTTCGGGCGTCATAATGCGGGCTACCTCGGGAATATTGGCGTACATCCGGGGTGAAAAATTCGCGACTAACCAGCGTGCGGCGTGGATCGAAACGGGGCACAACAAACCTCCAAGAATCCCCGTAGCGCCGCCGACGACCGACAGGGAGATTGTTTCCACCAGAAATTGACGCGTGATATCGCTTCGTTTCCCGCCCAACGCACGACGAATTCCGATTTCGCGCGTCCGCTCGGTCACGGTCGCCAACATGATATTCATGATCCCGATCCCGCCGACGATCAACGAAATGGCGGCGATCAAACCCATGAACATCATAAACATCAGGCGGGTTGTTTTCGCTTGCTCCAGCAGTTCATAGGGCACCACCACCGCGATGTCCTGACGACCGGGATCTTCGGCCATCAGCGTGGCCTGCACGAGCTGAGCGGTTTTGGGAACATCTTTGACGTTTTTCACGCGCACCGTGATCTGCGAAAGTTCAAAGTGCTGGATCGAGAACGAGCCGCCCGTTCGTTTCGTTTCCTGGTCACCCATGCGGACCTGCATGGTGGTGATCGGGATATAGATGTCCAACGAAAAATCCTGCGACGCCAGCGAACCGCCAATGGCGGCCGTCGCATTGCGGTGTTTCAACACGCCGACGATCTTGTAGTACTCTTTCTTTTCCGGGAGAAAAATCTGTTTGTTGAGCGGATCCTCGGACGGAAACAGTCGCTCGGCCAACTTGGCCGCAATCACACAAACGGACGCTTTCGAAACCAGTTCGCGATCGGTCAAAAAATGTCCGCGTTCGATCGTCAACCGGGTGGCTTCTTCGTATTCGGGAGTGCAACCAACCAGGCGGCCGTCGATTGGCTTGACGTTTGGATTTCCAGTGTAAGCCAGCTGGGTCGGAATCTCGCGGATCGGGAGCACGCTTTTGATCGTGGGGATCGTGCGATCAATCAACCGGAATTCGGCCCGCGTCACGCCGAACTGATTAATCTCGCGGAAATTACCACCACTCGTATCGGGCGGTTTGATACTGCGAATCATGATGTTCTCGGCACCCAGATCCTCGATCTGCTTTTGTGCTTCGCGGCTGATCCCTTCGCCGATAGCCAACAACCAGATAACGCTTGCCACGCCAATAAAAATACCCAATACCGTCAATGCCGACCGCATCGGATGCAGCAGCAGACTTTTGATTCCAAGTTTGAAGGTTCGGAAAAACATGGGCTGGGCCAGTACTGGTTATTTTGAGGGAGTTGGATCCGCCGTGTCGATATCGGCCGGACGGGTTGGGGCGGCAGTGGGAGCCACCTCCGGAGCATGAAAGGCGAGGTTGTGGAGAGATTCTGCGTTTTGAGAGATTTTGCTCATTCGCTCCGGAGTGAACGTGATCCGGTCTTTGATCTGTTTGTCGGTCACGATTTCTCCGTCTTTCAGCCGGATTACCCGCTTGGCGTAAGCCATCACTTCGTCTTCGTGCGTCACCATGATGATGGTTTTGCCTTCATCGTTGAGCATCTGGAAAATCGCCATGATCTCTTCGGTGGTGACCGAGTCGAGGTTTCCGGTCGCTTCGTCAGCAAGGATGAAGTAGGGGTCGTTGACCATGGAACGGGCGATGGCCACGCGTTGTTGTTGACCACCGGACAGTTGAGTCGGACGATGATCAAGTCGGTCGCCCAGTCCAACCATGCTGGCCAGGTATGTGGAGCGTTTTCTCGATTCGGCCCCGAGTCGACCGAGGTAATACAGGGGAACTTCGATGTTCTCTACGACGGTCAACTGGGGGATCAGGTTGTACGATTGAAATACAAATCCGATTCGGGAGGCCCGGATCATCGAGAGTTGATCATCCGTCATCGTGGCCACATCGTCATCGCCAAGGAAAAACGAACCCGACGTGGGCCGATCGAGACATCCGAGCAAGTTCAGCAGCGTACTTTTGCCGGAACCGGAAGGTCCCATGATCGCCACGTAGTCGCCTTGCGGCACATCAAACGTGACGCCGCGCAGCGCCCGCACGGTCTCGCTTTTCAGAACATAGTGTTTTTGCAGATCGCGGATGCTGGCCGCGACTTTCGTGTGGCCGTTTTGAATCATTAACCGCCTCCACCGGGAGCGCCACCACCAAATCCGCCTCCGCCTTGGAAACGTTGCATCATGGCCTCGGAGGCTTTGGTCATTTCGTCTCGGGAAATTGAACCATCGCCGTTGGTGTCTGCGTCCGCGATCATTGGCTTGGCTCGTTCGCTGATATTGGCCTGTTCTTCCTGGTCGACTGAGCCATCGCCGTTGGTGTCATAACGTTCCATCATCCGGTCGACCATAGCGGACGCTGAGAAACCACCGCCGCCACCAGGACCACCGCCGCCCCCGGGACCACCAACGCCGCGTTCACCACCACCTCGGCCGCCGCGCCCGCCCCGTTCACCGTCGGCAGATCCAGCACCGGGTCCATCAGCTTGACCGCCACCGGGTCCGCCCGCCATTTGTTCGGGACGAGGCCGGGTTTGGTTGGCTGTGGCCTCTCCGGACAGCGTTCATTTCCTGTTCAGCTCCCTCGGGCAACTCGATCTTTGAATCCAGCTTCATTTCGGGCAGGTCCATAATGCTTTTGTAGGCCCCCGGATTCATTACCAGCTGTTCGCCCTTTTCGACGCCACCTTCAATCAGGACCATTTCGGAATTGTCACCGCCAATTTCGACTTCTCGAGTTTCCCATTGGTTGTCGCCATTTTTGACCAGGCAAAACTGTTTGTCTTGAACCGCGTAGACGGTTTGCAACGGGGCCAGGAGAGCTTCCTTTTCGTAGCGGACCTGGATATTGACCGACGCGTTCATGCCCGGTTTTAGAGCTGGCGGCGGGTCGAGAATTTTTACAAATACCGCGTACTTACGCACGGAGCTGCTCATCCAGCCGCTTGATTCCGCGTACTGGTTGACCTTCGTTACAATACCTTTGAGGGTTTGGTCGGTGAGGGCGTCAACCTCGATCGAGCACGGCATGCCGGGCTCGATTTGCGTGATGCTTTGCTCGTTGATCAACGCTTTGACTTCCATTTTGCCGGGATCGGGCAGTCGAATAAGGACTTGACGTTCACGAACGGCAGTTCCTTCTTCCAGCACCCAGTCCTGACCACCGCGGGACGATTCTTTGGCAAATACAACTTGTCCAGAAACGCCTGGGGGGACCACGATTTCACATTTCTTGATCAGATCCTTGATTTCTTCCAACTGGCCTTCTTCGACTTTTTTGCTTTCCAGTTCGTTGGCATACGCGACTTTTGCCGCTTCGATGTCGCTGTCGAGCTGGATGAGTTCCTTCTCCTTGGTAATTTCTTCCAAGACCCTTTTCTTGGTGTTGCCAAGTTCCAACAGGTTTCGCGCCTTGGCCAAAGAGAGTCGGGCCTTGTTGACGGCGAAGTCTTCGGCGGCCAGTTGTTGATTAGTGACAAAGCCTTTGCTTAACAGTTTCTTGGTGTGTTCAAAAACCGCTTCGGCTTGAACCAACTCCTGATTGGCTGTTTCAATTGCACTTTGAGCATCAAAGATCTCGTTTTCAACTTCTTTCAGGCCCTCGACAAAGATGCCCTCGATGTATTGTTTGCGAGCAGCTTCGGCAGCCTGGACCGACGCTTTGGCTTTGATCACCGCCGTTTCGGCTGTGGCGACCTTGATTTTTTGTTGCTCAAGCTCTTTTTCGAAAGAGCTGGAGTCGAGTCGCACGAGAAAATCGCCTTCCTTCACCAACGTCCCTTCCTGGCAGACCTGAATGACGCTGAGCGATCCGTTTCTGGCACTGACTTCGCAACGAATCTCGACGTTTTCGCTACTTTGAATCTCGCCTTGGTCCAGCACTTGCGAGACAAACTCCCCTGAGGTTACGGTGGCCAGAATCGGTTCAATTTTGGATTCGGTACCGGCCACGTTACTGATGTAGTAATAGACGGCTCCGCCAACAAGCGCGAAGGCGACTAGCGAAAATACAACTAGTTGACCGACAACGCCCCGGCGAGACGTGCCGATTGACGAATGATTTTTCATTGGAATTCTTTCAGCCAAGAAGGAAGGAAGTGACTTGGGCGGTGCAGCTCTACCGATTTCAAGAGAATCGACTCATTTTAACCTGAAAACAGAGCGATTTCAGGTCGAATCGACGACGCCGATCGGCAACGTTTGAATTTCAGCCATAACCGACAGATCCCGGCCATGGCAACCATTCATTTTACGAGACGCACTGCAAATTGGCGAGGCTTAAATTACCCCTCAACCCATTAAACCGCGCAAAAACGCATTAGTTTCGCGGCTGCCGGCAATTGTTAAGAATCATTTTGCCTCGGGCGGCAGGGCAGAGCTCTGTCTCTGCTGCCGGAGACGGAGCTCCGGGGCTCCCGGGCATTTACCGGAGCCGGGAGGGCAGAGCTCCGTCTCTGCTACCGGAGACGGAGCTCCGGGCTCCCGGGCATTTACCGGAGCCGGGAGGGCAGAGCTCCGTCTCTGCTGCCGGAGACGGAGCTCCGGGGCTCCCGGGCATTTACCGGAGCCGGGAGGGCAGAGCTCCGTCTCTGCTGCCGGAGACGGAGCTCCGGGGCTCCCGGGCATTTACCGGAGCCGGGAGGGTAGAGCTCCGTCTCTGCTGCCGGAGACGGAGCTCCGGGGCTCCCGGGCATTTACCGGAGCCGGGAGGGTAGAGCTCCGTCTCTGCTGCCGGAGACGGAGCTCCGGGCTCCCGTAGGTCCATCGACGTCGTTGGTCCTGACAGGTGAATTCCGGCAGGAGTCACCCACCTTGGGTCCTCCGGAGACGAAGTTACTTGGGACGTTCCATAAGTTCCGAGGCTCCCTGGACGGGAAGTTCCGTCCAGTTGGAGGCCTGGACCACCGGGGTCGCGTTTTGGACATCGCCAGGATCTACCGCGATGGTCGTGACGGCTGCAGCGGCAGACTGCGAGGCACGGTCAAGCCTGTCCAGAGGGCCAAAAAAGGCCTTGGAAGCTGAGATGTGGTTGGGAGAAATCGAAGTTGCGGGTTCAGAATGCAACGCAGCTGATTCCGTAGTTGGTAGAATCCGAATTTGGCTTGCCCGGGAAGTTGTTGTGTCATCGAAGTTCGCTTTCAACGAAATCGGGCTGTTTTTCGGGATTGGCTGGAAAACGAGCATCCAGGCTGATCGGCTGGATCGGGTGTCATCCCGACCATTTCCGTTTGTTTTGAAGAAGGCGGTTGAGCCCGGTTCAGCGAAACTCGTGGCGGTTGAAACGCTGGCACCGTGGACGGAGCGCCTTCCGGTGCGAAATACGAAGGACCGTTCAAATCGGGCAGCGGCAGGTTTCTCAATCGGTGGTTGAGGATCCGTGCCGGGTGGCTCGTAGGGAAGCGAATTTTGACCGTTGGGGATCGGGTCGATGCTGCCTTCCACCCTTGAACTGGGTTCAGTTCCTGGTTCTCCCGGAGCGAGGAATTCATCGGTCTGGAATTCAGGCGAGATCACAATACCCGCGCAAGCACACTCCAGCGTGATCCCCATCATGGAGGCGGCGCGTTCGGCGATGGAGGCGTCGATTGTGATTGGATCAATCCAGTTGCCGGCCTCGTCAACTTGCATGGTGCCGAGATCGAAATCGAGACTCCGTCGGGCAACTTCGTAGTTAACCCACGAGTTCAAGAAAGCGCTCTGGGCCCTTTGCAGACCGTCCAGGGCCCTGGTCAAGTCGTTCGCCGTGGTGGCTCCCAACGAGGAACGAGTGGCACCGGGGCGGGCTGGTTCTTCGAGGCGAAAACGAGCCAGTTCGACTTCTTCGATGCGGATCTGAATCTGTTTCCGGTTGACCTCGAAGAGGACCTTGTTCAGGTCAACATTTCGCAGAATAAGTCGCAGGTCGCGGCTGAGTTCGTCTTCAAATTGGTAAAAATCGCGGCGGGCCTGTTGGTAATTGATCAAGGCTGCCCGATAGTTGTTTCTTTCGGCGAGCCGGACAATCGGAGCGTCGAAGCGGAATCCGCCCCGCAAGGATCCATTTTCGTAGCGGAGCTTGAACGGGTTGCCGCCGACATTTCCCATGTCGCCTTCCAGCACGAGATCGAATTGGGATTCGAGTTGATCGGCAAAGACTTCGATTTGCCGCCATTGGTCGACCAGGCTGGCGCGTGCGTTCATCAGGTCCCGGCGGAAACAACGGGCAATGTCAAACGCAGTATCTGATTTCAGCTGAACTTCCGGGAGTTCGACGGAGTTCGCGCGGGCCTCGGCCTGCAAGAGCGATATCTCCAGCAGCGTGTTGGAGAAATTGGTCAATTGTTCCGGAATCGTTTCCAGCAGGTTGCCGCGGAGGAATTGGCGAAGTTCTTTGTCGTCCTTGAACGTACCACGCTTGTCCGCAAAACCCTGGATATCCTGCTTGATCTGTTCAAGCTTTATTCCGTATCCATCCAGACGTTTTACCAATTCCTCCAACAACTTCCTGAGTTCTGCGCCTGTGGGGATCGAATTGGCCTCCAGAATCTGCGGTTCGATATCCGATAGCAAGTCGCCGCGTTCAATCGATGCGCTCAGTTCTTTGAGATATTCAACCCGTGCGGGCCGAACCTCGTCGAGGCGCTCAAAGTCGACGTCCAGTTCGTTGCGATCTCGCGACTCGACCAGGCGCAGGAGCTCAATCGCCTTGTCAATGTAGCTTTCAAGCTCGGCGACTTTCTCGTTCAGATCGCTCGGCCATTGGACGTTGGCATCTTCTTCTGCAACTGGCTGCCCCAAAAGGTCAATCGGTATCTCCGGAATTGCGTCACCCAGGTCGATCAACACGTTTCCGGTTTCCGTTCTCAGTTGGTTGAGGTCGTTTTGCCGGGCGGTGATTTCGTCGCTAATGAGTTTGAACTGGTCGAGTGATGGATCTTCGATCAGGACGTTCAGGTCGGGTGGCAGACCCAGACTCCGTTTGAATACATCCAGGGAATTTTCGTAGTTTGTCTTGGATCGCAACAGGTCTTGTTGGGCACGAGTACAGCGAGTTTTCAAACTGTCGAACCTGAAACGAGTCGACTCGCTCGCGAATGTAAAACTCGCGAAATTGGGCCAATACATTTTCCAGTGCGGTGACGTTAAATTCCTGAATCCGAATCTGCTGTTGCTGCAGCAGCAACCCGAGATACCCGTCAACGTTGAGCGACGCAATATCCGGGAGGCCCAGAAAGTCGCCGCCCCGGTTTACGCCGTTACCAGGCCGCCGACCTGTGGTGATCTGCAGGTAAAAACCGCGGCGAAAGCGGTCCAGTTGGCGAACGTTGGCCAGCAGCGTTCGTTCGGACTGCGTCAGGGATTCCATGATGACGTCACGGCCAGCATTCTGCAGCAATGGCTGAATGATCGAAAAGTTAACCAGCGAATTAACGCTCTGGGAATCGGGTCCGGCGAAATTCCAGAGAATGGAGTTCGCGATACCGACGGCAAAGCTGGTTCCGGTAACGCCCAGCTTCTGAAAATCGATCCCCACGTCGCTGGAAAGGTCGGTTCCGCCGCCGCGGAATCTTCCCCGTGTTGTCAGGAAAGAACCATAGCCGGCAAACATCTGTAAATCGAATCCAAACCTCTCGAGACTCACGTCCAGCGCCGACAGATACAGGTTTTCGCGCTGGACCTGTAACGTTGGCGAGTTGAGTACGGCCAGCTGGTAAGCCCCAGCCAGATCAATGGGCACTTGGCCATCTTCGTTAATCGGCAAATAGGATCGCCATTCGGGGTTGTCGACGTAGTTCGTGTTGCCGTTGGCGTCCCAATGGGGATAGCCTCGTTTGCCGTCCACGCAATTCATGAATTCATGCGACGTGGGATCGTCCGGAGGAAGCGGTGGGTGATCCAGCAGAAAAAGGATCGAACATCCGGGACTGGGGATCGATGACAATCGAACCGTCTTCCGAATTCCATCTTGGGATCGGTGCTCTTTTCACATACCAGGCGGCTGGCTTCCACGTCGGCTTGCCGACGGTAATAACCCCGATGACATCCGTGAATACCTACACTCAGCGTTACGACTGCGAGCAGCAGCCACCGCCGGTTGAACTGGGTCTTCAACACCGACTTCTCCATATGATTGAAATGCCGCAGATCGCGTCGACATTGCGGGATGTCGACAAGATTCAGCGATTGACTCCTCCAGAAGGTGCCCTTTGCTTTTGCGGGAAAGCAAGTCCGCTTGTAACAGACAAATGGACTTTCTTGATTTTCGGGGTTCTGAGGCGGGAAACTTAAACGATTGTCCGGCTTTGCTGGCTTGCCCCGATCAAAGGACGAATCGCGAAGCCAGCATGCAAATGGGACGATAGCAAAACTTGACTGCGAAACTTGCCCAAATTATCATAAGTGCTGGGAATTCGTTGCGTGCGAGAAGCGAAATGGGCTCTCAGCGGTTCCGCCCATTTCTGTTCGGGTTCAGTTCCGACGTCGAGTTTGTGTTGATTCAGCGTAGTCCGTTCACTTTTTAAGCGACGTCAAATGTCATACGCCATCTTTGGTTTAATCTTTGTTCTCTTAATCGTCTTTGGCGTGATGTCGTCCAAGTCGTGGCACTGGTTAAACATCGTGTTCCTGATTTTGGTTTATGTCGCGGGTGTGGCCGCCTCGGTCGGCATGGCCAAGGCGCTGAAGTTGCGTCAGAAGGACATGTCCGAGGCTTTTCGGCAGGAAGCACTGGCGGAGAAATACGAAACCGACGCCAGCTTGGCGATCTCCGGTTCCCCGAACTCGATTACTTACGATGCCAATTCGTTGCGCGGGCTTAACGAGCAACTCAACCAGGAAATGCTGGGGCGAGGTCGTGTCTGGCCTGCGGGCAACGTCACCATCAGCGAAACAACGCCCGATAACCGAATTTTTAACTTTAGCGCAGCGCGCGATGGCGATAACGGGCCGCAGAACCAACTGACTGGCATCGTGGTGTACATCTTTGCCGATGGTGTCGTCGATGGACAGGACTATCCGCTGTACTACCTGGGAACGGCTCGCGTTACTTCCGAGACTCCGCAGCAGGTGGAATTGGAACCGGTTTTTATTGTCAACAAAGAGGCCTATGCGACGCCGGCAACCACCTGGTCGTTGTTTGAAAAAATGCCGATTGATCGCCGCGACGCATTCAAAAAACAAGCCAACTTGATGGGAGACAATTTTGACTTGACCAAATATCGCGAAGCGCTGGAAACTCAGTTCTTGCCGGCCGAGATGTTTGGTCTGGATCCCGACAGCGAGGCTTACGAAAAACTGATTGACCGTTATGCGTTCGACGGGTTGAAGTTGGGGGAAATCGCCAACTGGATTCTGGCGGCTCCCAATCGTAAGAGTGCCCGATTTGAACCGCCACCCGAAGACGTTTTTGTCGAGTATCGGTTTGACCAAAAAACGGATGCCGAGTTTGAAGTTGACGCCGGTGAAAACGCGACGATCGAGTCTTCGGGTGCCTTTTTAAACGGTCGTGCCGTCGATCCCTCGCTCAAGGCGGGCAAGAAGGTCTCGTTTGCCAAAGACGACACGGTTCGAATTGATCAGTTGACCGCCGACGGATTTCAGCGATCCGACGGTCAGGTCGTGCCGCCCTTCGCCCAGCGTTACCCGGTCACCGAAGTGGATCGGTATTACGTTCGCGAGGTGCGCGATTATCCGTACGTTTTGTCTGATTTGCAGCGTCAATCGCAACGATTTGTGGAAGAGTTGGCACGTGTGAAGGGCAATATTGCAGAGACACAACTTGCACTCGACGATGCGACAAGCCAAGTTGCTCTGCGCGATGACACGATTACGAAGCTTTTGCAGGATCAGGACAACATGAAAAATGACCTGCAAGTTATCACCAACTTGCGCAACGACCGTGAAATGCAGCTGGCACAGCTTGAGCAGCGTGGAGATTCAGCTGCAACAGCAAATCGAAAAACAGTACCGCCAGCTGAAAAGTGCGGCTCCAACGCCGTAATGTTCTCGGGTCGCTGGACTTGCAGAGCGTGAGACTTTTCTCGTTCACTCTGAATCATTGCCAATCCAGCTGCACAATTCCTTCCAGTGTCCGCCGTAGGTGTCCAACACCCCAAGGCTCCGCTTTTGCATGCGTTCTTTGAATGCCTGGCCAGAAGTCAGTTTCAGCCGCGATGATCAGACGCTATGATCTTAGCAGGGACGTTTTCATCGAGATCACGAGCAGTATTTGCCGCGTCCAGACGGATATGGATAACCATGGGACTTGAGAATCGACAATATTATCGCGACGAACAACCGTATTCCGGTGGAGGACGCGCTGGATCGTTCGGTCACTGGTCGATCGTCAACATTATCATCGCGATCAACGTCATCATTTTTCTGCTCGATGCATTCTCACCGCAGGAAGGCGGTAAGGGCCAACTTCATTTGCTCAACTCGCTGCTCGCGATGGACACTCAGCAGCTGTGGATGTTCTGGACACCGCTGACGCACGGGTTTGCACATTCGAGCCTCGATTCTAATATTGGTTTTTGGCATTTGGCCGGGAACATGATCACGCTGTTTTTCCTGGGTCGTCCCGTGGAACAACGGCTTGGCCGCTATGAGTTTTTGAAATTCTACCTGGTGGCAATCGTTGTTTCTGGCTTGACCTTTCTGGTCGTTCACCTGTTGACCGGGCAGCACGCGGTGGTTGTGGGTGCGTCCGGCGCTGTCACCGCTGTCGTGGCGCTGTTTATTTTCATGTACCCCAAGGTAACCATCTACTTGATGGGTATCCTGCCGATGCCCGCCTGGTTGTTGGGTGCGTTGTTGATGCTGATGGACTTTGGCAACGCCTTCAAACCGGGCAGCCCCATTGCCTGGGAGGCTCACATGGCAGGGGCTGTGTTCGGCGTGACCTATTTCCTGATGCACTGGAATTTTCGTTGGCTGGATGCCTCCGGGGTGTCGAACCTGTTCAAATCGAAACCCAGGCTGCGTGTTCATGATCCGGGCCGAGGCGCCGAAAAACTGAAGGTGCAGGCGGACGAGATTCTGGCCAAGATCGCGGAACAGGGCGAGGAGAGTTTGACGTCACGCGAGCGTAAGATTTTGAATAAATACAGCCAACAACTACGCAAGAACCGGAATTAGTCATTCGCGTGAAACGCAAAAATTTCAGTACGACATCCGTTCCGTTTTGATCGTGATTTTTGTTGCCAGCATTGTGATGGCAATTTTTTCCCAGCTCGATTCGATTGTTTCCAGCATTCTCGTTACCGTCTTGTTGGCTAATTTTGCCGGGGCGGTGACTGCCTTGTTCGTCACTTTTGTGTTGCGGTTTCCTCGTGACGGCGGTTTTCGCGATCGGGAAAAAAATAATGTTGTGGCGTGGATGTCCACGCCATGGATGATCACGTACCGTACCAAGTTCGGTGCCAGCATACTGACGTGGCCCCAGCGACACCGGCCAGTGACGAGTGAATTTTAATCAGACGTTTTTGACTGGGGGCATGGGGCGACGTAAACGATCCAACTCAGGAGCGTTTTTCGCGCAAGCAAACAGCTGCCGCATTTTTTTCCACGGGCTGGTGCCGTTCACGAGTGGTTCGATTTCCTGCGGCGTGTAACCCTTGGCTAACAGTTCTTCGACCAGTTCTTTCGACATCCGTGCCAGCGTGGTCGTCTTGCGATAGTTCACGAGTCGACAGGATGGTGACCAGAGTCGTGATGAACGCAAAGATCAAGCCCAGGATCAGCATGGCCGCCACGGCTTCTTCCGGAAGCTTATTGAGAAATGCCAACAACTCATTCGGGGCTTCACTTTGGGCTAACATGGCACCATCTCTCCTTGACCTGGAAAACTCGTTTTCAGATTCAATACAAACCGTGGTAGTAGAGCATGTTCGTGGCTGCCAGCACAATTATTGGGCGATTTTTGGCAGGGTTTGGCGATTTAGTCACGATTTGCCCCATTCATGTTGACGTCCAATGACTTCGCCGGTACCTAGATGCCATGATTTGGCGTATTTTCGTGGACAAGATTCGCTTTGCCGTCAACCGGAAGGCGTTGCTCGGTTTAATCTGCAGCTGCCTGATCGTCGGCGGCTGCGCCAAGTGGAAGTCGTCCAATGCCGAGCCGAAGCCGATGAAGTTTCCTGCCTCCCGCATGTCGCCAGATTCGGTTTCGCTGGAAGTCGCCGTCGCCCAGTTGGATGATTCTCAAGTCGAACAGATTGCCGAGTTGTGGAGTCTGTTGGATCAACAGGAAATTTCGCTGGAACTGCGCAAACAGTTGGACGCCAATGGATTGCGGGTGGCGGTTGTTCCGTCTCAGCTGCCGGGAGTCCTGCGGGAATTGCTTGAACCGAAAGAGATCGATCCTGCGACGCTTGACTCAATGCAAGCCCAAATGCATGAGCAGGGACTGCTCAAACCGTCTGAGCGGCTGATCTCGCACAACAAGATTCAAAATCGCGACGGCAAGGCGTACGAGTTGGCCGTGACCAACGTGTATCCCGAAAAAAGTTGGATTTTCCATTCGACCAATGGCGATTCGGCCGGGGCGGGAAAATCGGTTCGTGGTGTTCTGAGCATCAAAACGTTTCCTCAAGGCGACGGGTCGGTGCTGTTGAAGATCGTTCCGCAAATTCACCATGGTGATACGCGAACCGAAATCGGTGTCGTCGATCGTTCGTTCTTGTTTCAGAACCGCCAGTCGCAGGTCCAGTTCAAAGACCTTCAAATCGAAGTCAGTCTGTTGCCGGGTGAAACCCTGATCTGCGGGCCGACTTCTGACATCGCAGATCTGGGTGAATTATTTTTTGGCGTGCCCGGCGCGGTTCCCGGGAATCAACGAATTGTGTTGATTCGGCTGGTGCAGACTCAGTGGGACGATCTGTTCGGATGGCGCGATGGCAGAGACAAATTGACTTCGGCGTCCCACGAGTAGCCAAACGATTGGCCGGCGCACGCAGCCGCACGTCAGCGATTAGCCCGCGGCTGCGGCTGGGCGTCAAACGATTTAGTCGATACGATAATAAACAGAAAAGTAAGGTAAATACCGTGTCAACCGAAACTCCAAATCCAGCGTCTCGCGCCGATGCCCGTTCCTGGCCACTGGCTTGGGTGGACGAACGGGAACGGCTGTTGCTGGCACCGTACGCGATGCACAGCGTTGATTCGGCCGGGCGCGTCTATCCCGAAGCACGAACATCCCTATCGGGGTCCTTTTCAACGAGATCGCGACCGCATTTTGCACAGTTCGGCGTACCGGCGGCTGAGCGGAAAAATGCAGGTCTTTACCGGCGAAATGGGAGACTACCACCGCACGCGGCTGACGCATACGCAGGAGGTCGCCACGATTGCCCGTACCATTGGCCGTGTGCTGATGCTCAACGAAGACCTCGTGGAGGCGCTGGCCCTGGTGCATGACATTGGCCATCCGCCCTATGGCCACGCGGGCGAAGATGTGCTCAACGAGTGTATCGCGGCGGAAGGAGGGTTTTCACACAACCAGTTTGCTTTGACGATTGTTCAAGAAATCGAAATTCGATACCACAACTTTCCCGGATTGAACCTGACGCGGGAAGTGCTCAACGGGCAAACGGTACGGATCGACAAAAGTGCACGAGGTCAGCGACCGCTATTGGAAGTTCAACTGGTCGACGCGGCCGACAGCACAACTTACGATGCCCACGATACGGATGATGCGATCAAACTTGGTCTGGTCACGTTGGATCAGATGTCCAAGCTGGAACTTGTCGAACGCTGCCTGCGGCACGTGCGCACGCATTACACCGCGTTGAACGAAGATCTGTTACGCAAGGCAGTTGTGCACCGGCTGATCAACGTCCAGGTGACCCAGTTGGTGACACACAACGCGGCGGAGCTTCGCGAGCGACAATTCGCCAGTACGCAGGATGCCATCCACAGCGATTTTCTGATCGGTCCGGACCCAGCTCTCGCGCAGCAAAAAAAGGAACTCGAGCATTTCCTTTACAAGAATGTGTACCGCCACCCCACGTTGGTACAGGTTCGCGAACAAGCGCAGGAACGACTCAAAGAGATGTTCGGCCTGTTTTCAGACAATCCTCAGTACTTTCCACCCAAGTATCGTGAGCGAGCCGAACGAGTCGGAAATCGTCGCATGGCCGTGGAATACATCGCGGGGATGACAGACCATTTCTGTGATCAAGAGTTCAAACGGTTGAAAGCCGCGGAATAAGGCTACCTTCCAATGGGGGGGCAATTTAGAATAATCGTGGAACTGATTACGGCGGTGAGGCAATTGCGAGAAAATCCCTCGCGATTGCTTCAGCTGGTCAAATTGAGGCAATCATTGACCAGACCTCATGAATCGGGAGATCGAACCGTCGGTATCGGCGTGACTTTTTATTTTCTGCGGGCGGGATATTCGTCCCCGGGACACGCGCGGTAGCGATTTTTCCTCTTTTCGACATGATGCCGCAAGCCGATTTCATGCGATTGCATGGCTCATTATTCAATTATTCCATTATCAGAAACGAGGTTGCCATGGCGCTCTGGATTTTGCGTGCATTTTTTGTATTGGTCGCCAGCGGGCTGGGGCTCTCCGTCGCTTCCAATTCGGGGTTTTATTCGTCTGCGAAAATAATTGTCTTTCTCAGCTTTCTGATTGGCGCTGTGATTGTCATCGCTATCGATATTGGCTTCAAGCGAAAGCGAATTGATCTGATTTCGAGTGTGTACTTTGGATTGGCGGTCGGGCTGTTTCTGACCTACGTGGTCAGCCTCGTGTTGACTCCGCTTTTCCAGGCTTTGGCAGAAGCCCAAGGCACATTGTCCCGCGAAGAAATTGGCAAAGTGATTCCAGCTGCGTCAATTCAACTGCTGGTCGTCGCCCTGGTCGGCATCTCGATGTGCTACCTCTGCATCAGCGTTTTGTGGCAGACCCGCGATGATTTCCGGTTTGTGATTCCTTACGTCGAATTCAGCAAGGACGTCAAAGGTCTCAAACCGTACATCCTGGATACCAGCGTCGTAATCGATGGAAGAATTGCCGACATTGTCGATACGGGGATCATTGACAACCAACTGGTCATGCCCCGCTTCATCCTGGCCGAACTCCAAAGCATCGCCGACAGCAGTGACAAAATGCGCCGTTCACGGGGACGTCGCGGTCTGGATATTCTTAACCGCCTGCGGAACAACCCCGAAATTGATTTCAAAGTCTATGACCGGGAGTTGCCTGAAATGGAGGGGCAGCCAGTCGATATGAAGCTATTGACGCTGGCACGACACCTGGAAGGCAAAGTCGTGACGGGCGACTTTAATCTCAATAAAGTGGCCAAACTTCAAAACGTCCAGGTCATCAACCTCAATGATATTGCCAATTCGCTCAAACCGGTCTTTCTGCCCGGTGAGGAAGTCAAGATCAAGGTCGTCAAGGCGGGAGAAGGGCCGGGGCAGGGCGTCGGCTATCTCGATGACGGCACGATGATCGTGATCGAAGACGGGCGGGATCAAATCGGAAACGAAGTCCAGATTACCGTGACCAGCACGCTGCAAACGAGTGCCGGTCGGATGGTATTTGGCAAATACGAACGCCGGGCAGGGTAACGGAAAAAGCCGGGTACAAATTCGGATTCACGCAAGTCAATCAGTGCGGGCTCAGTTGATCAAGACGCTTGTCATCAGTCCGATGACCATGGCGGCCGCTATGAATACCAACGTGCGAACGGATTCAGCGTGCGTGGTGAGTTTGTCTTTCATCGTTGTTCCTTGGTTTGGGGAGCCCGCGTTCCTGATGCGGATAATACAACTGAGTACGCAATTCGCGTGCCAATCATGAAAGAAGCCGCGCTCGCAAGGGAACCAGTTGCTTTTTTGCCGACCTGTTTAACCGTCGCGGATGCGGAGTTTTAACCGATGACGGCCAGTTCCACTGGTTATCGCGCACTCAAATTGAGTCGAAATGTCGCGAACTCTGCCAGACTCGCACTCGATTGGAGTTGATCGTCAGTAGTGGTTGGGAATCTTTGCCTGCTGTCACGATTATTCTTCGGACCCGTCACACGCTGGACTTTTGAAAACGATGACCAATCGCTGTGAGACTTTTTGCAGCCCGCACGACACGACATCCAGGTAACGATTCAGGAATTTTTCTGCCGTCCCGAAAAGTTTATTCGCGCTCTCAAATAATTTCGTGATATGGTTCATTTGTCAGCAGTTGTTAAAGCAGGTCTTAACAAAGGGGGCAATAATCATGTGGCACGCATCCCATTCGCTCGCAATCCGCGGATTCCCTTAGCTTGCAAACCCCACTTGTCGTTTGCGAAGTCTATCCATGACTCATCAAAAAATTGGAGGCGAAACTTGAACTGCAAAACGTTGGTCGGCTCACGAGGCCGTTTTCGCTGACTACCTGACAGACAATTCATCACACCTCGGAACGCCCATTCGTCATTCGGATGGGCGTTCATTTTGTTTGATTCACCGTTGGCGAATCATTGTTCTTCCGGCTGGGAATCTTTGGCCGTTGGTCTGCGCAGCCGCAGGTGAATCGTCGCGACCTGATTCATCAGGTTATCCTTCTCCATCAGCGATTTTGCTTTCTCGGCTTTTTGCATCGCTTCAATACACTTCTCTTCCTCGCCAATCATCTCGTAGTACAACCCGTTGTAGAGAAAGCCGTAATAAAGGGATCTTTGAATGTCGGGCGATTCGGCGGCCGCTTCGATGACTTTTTCCGGTTCCATGCGGCCGGCAAAGACTTCGTAAATTTCTTTCATCGGGATCCGTTTGTCCCCTTTGATGGGTATCATTTTTGCGCGGGCCGTTTCCAGACCGTCGACCCGGGCAGCGCACAGCAGGTGCCAGACCGCATTTTCCACGTCCTGCGCGTTCACGTCCTGATGCGTTTCGAATTGTTCTTTGCCCTTTTGAAACTCGTCTGCCCAGTAAAGGGCCAAACCGCGCTGCCACAGATGAGGTTGCAGTTCGGGTTGCAGGCGAATGATTTCGTCAAAACTTTCGACGGCCTGTTTGATATTGCCATCGATCAGGCAGATGTTGGCCAGCAGCATGTGATTTCGCGTGTCGTCAGGTTGCAGCTGCACAGCTTGCCGCGCCAAGTCTTCCGCTTCGGTGAAATTACCGACGGCGAAATTAACTCTCGATTCGTACAAGAGTGCTTCCAGTGGTTTGTTTGAATTTGCCGCGCCGTTCGAATCAGGTTCCTGGTTGGCAACACTGCCTTTTTGTTCGCCGGCATTTTGTTCAGCGGTTTCGGTTACGCAGCCGGTTGCGAACAGAAATAACGCGCTCAGGCTTAGCAGGAGTTCTCGTTTCGGTCTCATATCGGGTCTCGCGAATTCTTGTGGTTCAGGCATATTCTAGCAACTGCTGCGTGCCGTGTTGTCGCCAATCGACATTTCAACGTCCATTGACGAACTGGTTGTGGGCCGTCAAATTGGAACGGAACGGTCTTTGTAACGGCAACTTGAGTTGAAAATATTGTTGATGAGGATGTCCACATGTCAGACATAAAATTGGCGCTGGTACAGCAAATGGCGTCGGAGGACAAACTAGCCAACGTTCACCGGGGTCTGGAAGCGGTCAAGACGGCCGCCCGCCACGGCGCCCAGATCATTGCCTTCCCGGAGCTGGCCTTTGACCGGTTTTTTCCACAATATGCGGCCGGCCCAAACGTGAACGATCTGGCTGAACCCATCCCCGGACCCACGACGGATTCGTTCAGGCAATTGGCCGCCGAATTGGGGGTGGTCATTGTCCTGAACGTGTTTGAGCTCGACGGCAATAGTACCTTTGACACATCGCCGGTGATCAATTCGGATGGTCACCTACTGGGCCTCACCCGGATGATTCACATCACCGATTGTCCCCGATTTCATGAACAGGGCTATTATGTGCCCGGCGATCGAGGAGTTCCTGTCTACGATACGACCTTCGGAAAAATTGGCGTGGCGATTTGCTACGATCGGCACTACCCCGAGTACATGCGGGCTCTTGCCCTCGGTGGCGCGGAAATTGTCGTCGTACCGCAGGCGGGTGTTGTGGACGAATGGCCCGCAGGGTTGTACGAGGCCGAGATGCGCGTGGCAGCATTTCAAAACGGATATTTTACGGCGCTGTGTAATCGAGTAGGCCAGGAAGACAGCCTGTTGTTTGCGGGCGAGTCGTTTGTTTGCGATCCGGAGGGGCGAGTAATCGCCAAGGCCGGCCAACAGACCGAGGAAATTCTCTACTGCGACATCAACACAGACCAAATCGCAGAATCGCACGCGAAGAGACTTTTTTTCCGGGATCGTCGACCGGAGCTGTACGCAAGTTGGCTGGGATAATCCACCATTCCGTTGCTCGGTATCAGGTTAAACCATCCACCCTCGCTGCGCCGGATTTCACGCATGGAGCATTATCGAAGCCGGCTGGGAACTTTCGCAATCGGCGTCATGCCCTGAAAACTTTTGAATGTCTGCAATTGCTTTTGCAAGGAAAGATCGTGGCGGGCCAGCCGGCACGCTTCGTTCTGGAGGGCGATCGCCCGCGTGGTGTCGCCAAGCACGAAACTGCATTTGGCTTCCGTGTCGAGGTAATACGGATTTCGGCTGACCAAGTCGTTAGCCAATTGCGCACAACGAAGCGCGTTTTCGATATCGCCCGTTGTATTGGCGGTCAACCACGCATATCGATTGGCTAACGCCGCGAGCGCAAGCTGGCCGCTGTTGGACTTTCGGTGATGTTCCTGCTGTCCGCGGGCTTGCCCGTTGAGTTCCGCGATTTGCTGCAGCAATTCCTGCTGCCGAAACTGGATTAACTCTTGAATCAGGTCGCTTGTCTCAGGATCCGAAAATTGGAATCGGTGAGCGAGGATCAACAGGTCCGTTTGATTCGGGTCCTTGTGCAACCCGTCGAGGATGCATGCCTCGCAGCCAGGCAAGTCGTTGTTGGCGAGGCAATCAAGAGCTTCATACATGCATCGTGTAGAGGCAATTTCCTGCTGGCTGCAACCAAGCTGTTGAAATATCGAGGGCTCGGATTCAATCGACTCAGGCTGATTCAGGATCGCGCTCAATCGCCTGGCAGCTTCCGAGTTTCGATCAGCCTGGGAGAGCCATTGGGCAAGAATCAAATTCGCGCGAACCTTCGTTGGCAACGTGCAATCCGCGCGGACGACCACAGCATTCAGAGTTTGTTCTGCGACGAACGAGTAACCCAGTTGCTGTAACATGATGCCCATTTCCAATTGGTTTTGCGCGGGCTGAGCGATTTGGGTGGCACGCTCCATCAGGTGGATTGCCGATTCACGTTCTCCCTGCCGTATTTTTGCCGCAGCAACGCGGCACAACAGAAGTGGCTGGTGATCGAATTCTTGCTCATATCGCTCAGCCAGTTGATCAATTGCCTGCCAGGCTTCGATGCGAATGCACAGGTCGAGGAGGTTGCCGAGCAAATTGTCAGGGCAATTCCGGGCAAATTGCGCAGCGATCCTGTCGACAGCCGGCCTTTGGCGGCGAGCCAGGAATTGCGGCAGCGACCATTCCAGCAACTGGAACGTAAGATCGGATTGCCATGTCGCGGTCGTTTGTGGTTCCGCTTCGATTTCATTTTGCAGGTGAATGATCCAACGCTGCACAAATTCGTGCGACGCTCCTGGTTCCAGTGCATCGCGAATCCAGATACACGACTTACGCTCAGAATTGCCGATGGCCTCCAGCGCGAGTTGCGAGCGAGAATCGTGTGTCGAACAATATCGAATCAGACAAATCGCTGCCTGGCTGGACAATTCCTGGGATCGTTCAAACCGGGACAGGTTTGCCAACACGACCGCCGTGGCAGGCTGCTCCGAAAGCTCAATTCGTTCCAACATGGCTTTTCGCCGAATCGCCGATTGCCGTCGGTAAGCGATCAGAAGTTGCTGAAGTGGCTTTGATATTTCAGCGGCAGTCCACTCCAGTTCGATCAACTGCAACAGTCGGCGAATCGCCAGTCGCTGCTCAAGGCATTGCGAATCCTGCAGTTGATACAGCGCATCGAACGCGTCAGCTCCTTTTGCCTGCAACAAATCGAACGCACGTTGGCGAATTTCAACCGCTGGATCAGCCAGTTGTTCGGCGAGTTGAATCGTTTCAGATTCGGAGGCCGATGGCTGACCGAAACTGTAAGCCGACAGCATGACTGTCGCGCAGAAAATTGCAGCTCGACTTGTTTGTGCGGCAACCATTTCGACATCCTGATCGCGAATGATTGAGCCGGAAGCAGAAAAGCTTTCGTTCGACTGCCCAAAATAGGGGTTTTGTGATTGGGCAGGAAGGCGAATTCAATCCAAAGTGACAGCACCGATCCGTCAATCAACTCAAAATTCCGCTGAATCAAGCCTGCCGGGCGGGGGTGCTATCGTCTTCGAGCAGCTGAATGTACTGCCTCAAGCGTTCGTTTTCGTCCGACACGCCTTTAAGTTGGAGCATGTTTTCGACCCGTTTGATCAGCTCGACCCGGTTGACGGGTTTGGACAAAAAGTCGTTCGTCCCGGCGTCAACAGCGCGTTCGATGTCGCCCAGTTCGTTAAGAGCAGTCACCATCAGGATCATGATCTTCCGCGTGTCGGGATTGGATTTGAGTTTTTGACAGACCTCAAAGCCGCTGAGCTTGGGCATCATCACGTCCAGCAGGATCAAGTCGGGCATGAACGAAACTGCCTTGTCAACGGTCTCCTGGCCGTCTTTGGCGAACTCCAGCTCGCAACCCAAATCGACGAGGTAGACCTCCAGCAATTCTCGATTGGCGAGATTGTCGTCAGCAATCAGGACTCTGTGTTTTGTGTTTGATGGTTCCATGGCACAACTGAGATGGGTCGAAATTGATTGCCCGATTATAGGACTGACGTCAATTCAAGTCGACCTTACCCAAAAACAGTGAGAAATGCGAGTGAGGCAAGCAGGATCAAGCCGGATTAAACGTCGATAACAGCTGACGTCCGCGCCAGATGGCGTATGCCAGTTCCGCGGTGATGGGCGCCGACGGCAAACCTCGTTCGACGAATGTCGTCGAATCCATGTCGACAATCACGGTGCCTGGCGTTTCCTCGCTCTGGCAATCGGCAACCAGCGCCAATTTCCCAAAAAAGCTACCCAGGAACAGCGGCTCGCAGTCGCCCAGGTCGGCGGTTTGTTCCAGCAACTGGCACAACGTTCGCCATTGTTTTCCAAAAGCCTGTTGTGCCCGCTCGGACGACATTTGAAAGATCTCGTCGTGCACCGTTTGCCAACCCGCAAACAAGGCATATGCGTCGTCGATTGGCAGGTGTTTCAGATCAGCGGTGAATGCATGCACCATGGGGCCACAAATCGCCAGGTTGCTGTACCTGTTTTCCCCGGAGCCATATTCAAATCGAAACAGGAAACACAGAATCGGATGTTCGTAGCTGGGCCAATACAATTCGCGATTGTCAACCAGTTCCAGTTTGCTGGGCGCGATTCCCATTTGCATGGGTTCGGCCAGCCAGATGGCCAGATGGCTTTCAGCGATCGCAATTTCGCCGCGATGTTCCAGCGAAATTTCGCTGGTCAGATCGAGTTCTTCCGCATAGTTCAAAACGCGCAATCGCACGACTGGTTCCTCAGCCAACTTGATCAAGGCTTCGCGGCCGAGCCGATCATCCAGTCGCGACAGTGCGGCTGCCGCTTCCACCTGTACACGACGATGTTTCAAATTCAACGCCTGGTGGATTTTTCGAATGGCATCCTGGTGATTATTAAGGGCCAACGTGTCGCACAGCGCGACGATCAGGGCGACAGCATCCGAAACCTGTTGTCCGATGAGTTGGGGATCAGTTGCCGGGTCGACTGAACCTTCTTCGATTTTGCCAAGTTGGCCGACCAGTTGACCGAGCAAAATGGTGAGTTCATCCAGGCGACTTGCGGCCGGGTGGTCATCGACCTGGTTCGTCCGGTAGTAATAGTTGAACAAATCGTAGATGGCCGGCGCCAGTTGCAAATGTTCCACGCCGTCACGAAGCAGCGAATCCAGCAGCCAGGGCTGAGGATGAAAATCGGGTTTCATGATGGGCTGAAATGCCAAACCAATTCCGGTTCGGTACTGCGGCGGGTTGCTGCCCAACAATGCGAGCCACGTTTGCATGGCCTGATCGGTGCTGCCGGTTGCCAGCCAGGCCAACCAGTAGTTTCGCAACTGGCTCGTTGGCAGCGAGGTTTCGTAGAGCTGCCGGATGGCGCTGATCCACTCTGGCGGGAGCGGTTCGTTCGTTTTTTGGGTACGTGCGATCAGGGCGGCGATGACTGGCTGCAGGGCACGATCCAGCGAATGGTCGGGTACAGCTGACTTGAGGTTCACTAACGCGGATAGCAACTCAGTCACCTGCTGCGGATCCATGGTGACGATTTGATTGGACCAGGACACCAGATTTCGGGCCTGCACATGGGTCGTTTTCGACCGCTCGAATTGAGTTGATGAGTTGGTCAATCATTTATGATGAAATGCCTTGTCGATCCGTTTCGGCCCGACAGGAGAGCATAATCGTGTTGTCGACAGTGTTGACAAAGATGGAATTGGACAGGATTTTATCGAATTAGCCTATCGCCTCACAGCAAGCTGTTTTAAGCTTGTGAATTCATCCCCTTGAAATTTTACTATTTTAGTTCTTTCAAAGATCATCGTGGCCAAGCGAGTTGTCAAACGAAAACAAGTTTTATCTTTCCAGCAGATGGATTTGTCGCCAGAAATGGCGAAAACCCTCGATAAAATCGGGTACAAGACGCCGACCCCGATTCAAGCTGGCTTGATTCCCCTCGCGTTGGAGGAATTTGACGTCATCGGCCAAGCCCGCACCGGAACTGGCAAGACGGCTGCGTTTGCGATTCCGATTCTCGAAATGCTGGATATGAGCCACGAAACCCCCAGCCCGCAGGCGCTGATTCTGGCCCCGACCCGCGAATTGGCCGTCCAGGTAGAAAACGAAATCAAGCGGCTGGCCGGCGAACACGTGCGTACGGTGTGCCTCTACGGCGGTCGACCCATCAAACAACAGATGACCCGCTTGAGTAAGGGTTGCCATATCGTGGTCGGTACGCCCGGGCGCGTCATTGATCATTTGAATCGCGGCACACTGGTATGTCAAGGACGTGTGGTTTGTTGTTCTCGACGAGGCGGATCGCATGTTGGATATCGGTTTTCGCCCCGATATTGAAAAGATCCTGCGTCGTTGCCCGGACGAACGACAAACGATGTTGCTAAGTGCGACATTACCCCCGGCAATTCTGCTATTGGCGAAACGTTACATGTACCAGCCCAAGTTGATCAATTTTTCGCAAAACAATGTGTCCGCCGAAACCATCGAGCAATTTTATCTCAATGTGCCCAGCGAAATGAAGCACGAAATCCTGGTAAAGCTGCTGAAGCGCGAAAATCCCGAGCAGGCAATTGTCTTTTGCCGCACCAAACTGGGGACCGAACGGCTCTATCGAAAACTTTTCAAAGACGGCGAATTTACGGCGGTCGGAACGATCCATGGCGATATGAGCCAAACCGCTCGCGACCGCATGATGAAGAATTTTCGAGCAGGCAACGTCAAAATCCTGGTCGCCACGGATGTTGTGGGGCGGGGAATCGATATCTCAAACATCTCGCACATCATCAATTATGACATTCCCGAGCTTAGCGATGATTACGTCCATCGCGTCGGGCGAACCGGTCGGATGGGCCGGCAGGGAGTGGCCTACACGCTGGTCACTCCGGAGCAAGGTGGCGAGTTGACGGCAATCGAGCGGACGATTAATTGCCAACTTCAACCCGATCCCATGCAGGATCAGGTCAATGAAGCTCGCGACGACGGCCAGACCGACAAACCGGGGACGAGAAAAAAAGTCAAATCCCGTTATCGACGGGCGCTGTAGGCCCGCACAACGCTCGACCATCGACGTTCCCGAATCACTTCGACCGCGAATCGGTCGGAAGTAATACTCTATAGACCTGATCTTCCTACCTCCATTTTCCTACCTGTCCCGAGCCCAGGTTTGGTAGGAACATGGAGGTAAGAAAATTTCTGAGAGCTCACGCGGACACAACAGGGACAGGTCCTCTCGACTCCTTCTACTCGGACGGGTAGAGCGTTGTTGACAGGTAGCGTTCGCCGAGGTCAGGCAGCACGACGACAATCATCTTGCCTTCGTTTTCCGGACGCTTGGCAACTTGAATGGCTGCGTAGGCCGCGGCACCGCAACTGATGCCGCAGAAGAGTCCCTCTTTCGTGGAAAGATCGCGAGTCATCTGCACGCAGTCTTCATCCTGCACCTGGAATACTTCATCAATGATGTCGAGGTTCAAAACACCGGGAATAAATCCGGCTCCAATCCCCTGGATGGTGTGTTTGCCGGGCTGAATCGGTTTGCCTTCCCGCGTTTGCGTGATCACCGGGCTATTGGCAGGTTCGACCGCAATCGAGATCGAGTTCGGGCTTGCGCGATTTGATGACTTCGGAAACACCCGTAATGGTGCCGCCGGTTCCCACGCCAGAAACCAGGATATCGATCTTGCCCTCGGTATCGCGCCAAATCTCTTCCGCTGTCGTCTTGCGGTGAATTTCAGGGTTGGCAGGATTGTTGAATTGTTGGGGCATGAAGAAATCTGCCTCCGATTCGCACAGCGCGGTTGCGTGTCGGATCGCTCCCGGCATGCCTTCACTGCCGGGCGTCAAAATGACTTCCGCACCGAGTGCCTTGACGAGCCGGCGACGTTCGATCGACATGCTCTCGGGCATGCAGACTTTCATCTTGTATCCCCGCGCCGCGCAAACGTAGGCGAGCGCAATGCCCGTATTGCCGCTGGTCGGTTCGATGATGGTTGTGTTGGGGTTGATCAAGCCGTCTCGTTCGGCCGCATCAATCATGGCGCGGCCAATTCGATCTTTGACGCTCCACAGCGGATTCATGTTCTCGACTTTGGCAACCACGGTGGCAACGCATCCCTCAGTCACCCTGCGAAGTCGGACCAATGGCGTGTTGCCGATGCAATGCGTGATTTCTTCGTAAATTCCGTGGGACGTGGCGGTCGACATGGGTTTGATTCCTTCAAGGAAAAAAGAGTGATTGCACTTTCGAGCTGGCAATCGAATTTGATTGATTTCAGCGAAAGTATACCAAAGTTGCCGATAAAGCTCCAGAAACGACTCAGGGCTTGAAAATCAGTTCTCAGTGGACCCATTCTCGATTTTTGCCTAGAAAACGTTAACACGAATTTTTTTCGGCAAAAAATGGAAACATCGCTTCATCGACAACTCAAAGAACAATTCCGACTGCCCAATGCAGAAGTCGAGGTCAAGGTCGGTAGATTTCGTATCGATGTCGTCAACGATGGTACCCTCGTAGAAATTCAGCAAAGCGGGTTGTCTGCAATCCGGGACAAAGTGAACAAGCTGTTGAATGACGGTCACCGGGTTGAAGTCGTGAAACCACTGATTGCCCGCAAACGGCTGATCCGACTTGCCAGCGAAAACGGAAAGGTGGTTCATCGCCGCTGGAGTCCCAAACGGGCCACCGATCTGAGCGTGTTTGATGAATTGCTTTATTTCACACGCGTTTTTCCGCACCCCAATCTGAAGCTGATCGTGCCCCTGGTCGAAATCGACGAAGTCAGATACCCCGGTCACGGACGCCGTCGGCGATGGGGACGAAAGGATTTTGAAGTCAAAGACCGGTTGTTGGTCAAGATGTTGGGGATGCAATCTTATGAAACGGCCCAGGATCTGCATTCGCTTTTGCCGGCAGGTCTGGTGTCGCCATTTGATACCCGGCAGCTCGCTGAAGCGCTCAAGATCGGTCGTTTTGATGCCCAGCGAATTGGATACGTTTTGCGAAAGACGGGCAGCGCCCTGGAAGTCGGAAAACGGGGGAACAATTTGTTGTACAAGTTGACGGCGGCTGAACTCGCGTCAAATGAATCGGTCGTAATCAAGAAAGCTGTCGTGAAAACAGCAAAAACGACTCGGAAAAAGCCCACGACCACGGCAGCCCAAAAAAGTCTGCTCGTAAAAAAACGACGGCGCGAAAAACACTCGCTCAGCCGCGTGAGCCCGTGAACCGTCGCGACGCGTAATTGAGGTTCGCGTTTTTATTACCGGTAGCGAGGGAAAACCGGGATGGATCCGCTTTCTCGCGAACGCGTCGGGTTTTCAATTCCAAGGAAATTCAGTGCTAGTGCAACATCAAAACTGGCGCGACGTGCTTGTGTTTTGCCTGGAACTGGTGCAGCAATAACTGGTTGATGCAAAAAAACACCCTTCCGATGGGAAGGGTGCATGCTCGAACTGAATGAAGGTTGCGTTTACGAAGTCGCGCCGGCTTTGGAGCGTGACTCGCGAAGTCCGCGACTGAGGATGTCTCGCAACAGGGGCGAATAGTCCTCAAATTTTGACCGGTCAGGCGCTCCATTGGAGTACTGGTAAATCGCGTCACGCGGTTTGGTACCTAGCGAGATCAGCGTCGAGCTGACGGTCACGCGATCCTGGTCACGAATCACCATACTGGGACGACCCGGCAATCCTGGCCCGCGGGCCAACACCTTGCTGGCGACAGCCAGGAATTTTACCGGTGAATCCAGCGTCTGCAGCGTTAGCAGTCGACGTGCCATCGCTACCCGTTCATCGGTGGGATCGTCAACGTCTCGATCGCAAACGATGCTTAGTCCGTGTTTTAGTTCACTTACTTCGGTTTCATTGCCAGCGTGCACCACCCAGCCAGATTCGGGGTCGGCAATGACGAAGTTTGCGCCGCCATATTGACCGGTATGAAGTTCTTCCATCGCCAAATCGACGGCTTGCCGGGATGAATTAGCCCGCAACATCTCGCGGCACAAGGCCCCACGAGAGCGGGGGTTGGGTACAACGCCAAATTTCTTGCGGCGAACAACTCCCACGAACAACCCGTTTTGATTCATCCCCAGGCAGGGACCACCCGTTTGCGGGTCCATGCTGGCTAACACTCGCGGTTTTCCCGATTGAATCGTGGGGTTCGCACAAACGAAGTCTCGACTCTCTTCCCGATTGAAGGCTACTAAAATTGGGGCTTCCGATACCAAATGGTATACAACTGCCAGTAAGCTCATGGCGATTCACTTTTCCAAAGATCTAAGAAACGGTTCCTGAATGTTTAAGCCTAATTTAGCGAATCGAATCGCCCGTGACACCCTAAAAAGGGGGGTGTCGGCGAATTGTGTGAACAAAAAACTCGCCTTTTTGCGCCATTTTACGACTTTCGCTAAGTTAGCGGATCCTGTAGCAACAATTAGCCACGTTGTCATCTTTGGGGTTTGATAAAACAATATTTTGATTGCCAGCAACTCAAATTGGTCTCGTTCCCTACTTGAGGTTTTGGTAATTCGATAACCTGTATATGCGGCCCGTTCGGTTGAAACTGGCCATCACAGCTCATCACAAGCAAGTTAGCCCGACGCTTTTTCTAAAATTGAAAGCGAACAATATCATGGCAATCGGACTTAGATTGGGAAAAAACCCTGCCTATCAATTCAGTGAACCAAAACTGGGCGGGATCCGGATTCTTGGCACTGGAATGTATGCACCGACAAACGTTGTCGAAAATGATGATTTGGAAAGACTCGGCTACGATTCGGAATGGATCATTCAAAGGACCGGCATCAAAGCCCGCTGTCACGTGCGTCCGGGCGAGGCGACCAGCGATCTGGCTTACCAGGCAGCCAAACAGTGTCTCGATCGCGCACAGATGGATCCCGAGGAAATCAATTTGATCATCGTGGCAACGGTCTCGCCGGACCATATCACGCCGTCAACGTCATGCATTCTGCAGGCGCGGTTGGGAAGTCAAGCACCGGCGATGGATCTGAATGCCGCTTGCTCTGGTTTCATCTACGGGTTGGTGACGGCCAGTCAATTTGTCAAGACGGGATGTTGCCGCAATGCGCTGATTGTGGGCGCTGACGTGATGTCGATGATTGTCGACCCGGAAGACAAAAAAACATTTCCACTTTTTGGCGACGGAGCCGGCGCGGTGTTGATCGCCGCTGATCCCGAGCACGATCCAGACATGCCTTCCGGGATTCTGGCTCACCGCATTGCCGCCATCGGAATGATGTCCGACAAACTGGTAGTGCCCGGCGGCGGCTCGCGCGAACCCATGTCCCAGGAAGTTCTCGATAATCGCCGCCAATACCTGAAGATGGATGGTCGCTGTGTTTTCAAATGGGCGGTTCGGCTGCTTCCGGATATTGTCGATGAAATGTTGACCAAGTCAGGGTTGCTGTTGAAAGACATCGATACGTTTATTTTCCACCAGGCAAATCGCCGGATTCTCGATGCGGCGGTTGACATTCTCGGGGCTGATCCGTCCAAGGTATTCGTCAATCTGGACAAATATGGAAACACCTCCGCCGCGAGCATCCCGATGACTCTTCACGAAGCGGTTGCGGAAGGCCGGATCAAGGTCGGCGACAACGTCCTGATGGCCGGTTTTGGTTCGGGGTTGACGTCGGGCGCCTGCGTCTTTCGCTGGTAGGCGTCGATTCGTTTAACGGTTAGCCGGAAGGCGTCTGTTCGTTTAACGGTTAGCCGGAAGGCGTCGGCGTTACCCAACCGGGCGACGACGCGCTAACGCCTGCCGGCTTGACGTTAAACGGCCACTTCAATCCAGCGGGAAATTCGTCGATGGAAGCCTTGTCACCGTACAAAGGCAAGTAACGATAATAGACCTCGAGAGTCATGCAGCACATCGAAGTCACATACAGGCGGCCGCCTTTTTCCTGCGAATGAGAGCTCGGGTTGTAAAACCAGCTTCCTGCGGAAGTCCCGTCTTTGCTTTGCGTCCGGATCAGAAAATCGCGCATTTTGGAATTCCACTTGGTCCATTCATCTCCCCCAAAGTGTTTCATCACCTGGGTCGCATAGTAGTTGTAATACATGTCGGCCTTGTCATCTGTATCGGGGCTCCGTTCGTCCAGGTATTCGATGCCATCGACGAGACCAGGGCTGTTCCTGTCCCAGCCCATATACATCCGGCAGAGCAAACCTACCGCGTTGCGGGCCGGGCCTCCTGTTGATCCGGCGCGGGGAGCGACGTCGTATCCGTAATACGCACCGCTGCGAATGGAGACACTATCGAGGAATCGCTGGGCCAGTTTGTAGGTTCGTTTGTTGATGTCCAAGCCGCAGAGTTTGGCACTTTTGAGAGCCATCAACTGCCAACCCACGGCCGAGGTATCGCCGGCTTGCCCCGGGAAGTACCGCCAACCACCTCCGACAGGATCCTGAGCATCTTCGATGAACCAGATCGAGCCCTGCGCATAGGGGGCCAACCGCGGATCTTTTGTCATCGCGTACGCTTCACAAAAAAGAATGGAAACCAACCCATGGGAATACATCGTGCCGCCAGGTTCGTGAAAGGACAGTCCGCGGCCGCTACGTTTGGCTTGAGACATCAGATATTCCAGGCCAGCCTGAACTTGCGCTTTGTACTTGCCCTGCAAATGTGTCTGGCCATTCCCCAGGAACGGGAGCAACGCCAGGGCCGTCGCGGCATTGCGGCTGGACAGACTGCCCGGGTTGGGTGAGGTGCGGTTTTTACCGGGACCCTTTTGATGATCCAGGTCCCAACCGCCGTCGGGGAGTTGATGATCGGCAATCCACTTCAAGGCCAGCGCAACGGCTTCTTCACTGGCCGCGTTCCCACCGTACTTCCGCAACATTTGTTGGCGGTTGGCATCCGAGCGCGAGCTGGTTTCTGCCGAAGAAGCGTCCGTCACGACCAGGGATTCGCCTTTTTCAAAGCTGGATTCTTCCGCAAACAGGTCGCCCACTTCAGCCAGCTCTTCCATTTCCAGCGCTATCGGTTCTTGAATAATCGGTTCCGTGATTTCTTCCTCCAGCTGACTGTCCAGCGGGTCGACTTCTTCGAAATTCATTTCGGTCAGATTGATATCGACCTGTTCGATTTCTTCAGCAGGTTGCTCACTCGCCTCGAGGCTGACCGTCTTTTCTTTGGGGACCGGCATTAACCAGATTGCCAACAGGATGATCAGGGCGACGTGCGTCACGAAACTGACCATCCAGCTGGGCATCACGTTGAAGAACAGGAATTTGTGCGCGGATTCCTCGTCCTCAAATTCTTCGTCGTCCTGCTCCTGGTTCGCCGCCAATGTCGCTGGTTTGGGATCGTTGGCGGGTCGGGTGGGAGTTTTGTGAGCCATTTCATCCTCAATAGAAAGGCGTGCGCACCGGTGCGATGGGGGAGTCTGCTTCCTTCTGCCTGTTTAAATCATACACTACTTACCTTCGGGATTTTAGGCATGCCCGGTCGTAAGGGAAGCTTTCAACTTGATTTTTTGTACGGTCAGGATCGTATTTAGGTGTTGAATGAAGCCAATGGATTCACATAGGATTCTCGCAGACAATTCAAGCCGAGTGAGTTCATGAATAACATGGGTGAATCTTTGTCGACAGATATCAAGGTAATTCAGACTTGCGACGCGATGAAGTTGCACTGTCGGCAACAAAAGTCTGTTGGTAAATCCATTGGCGTGGTGCCAACGATGGGAGCATTGCATGCGGGCCACTTGAGCCTGGTTGCTGCGGCCAATCGAGCGACCGATGAAACCGTGGTGACGATTTTTGTAAATCCAACACAGTTTGCCACGGGTGAAGATCTTGACAAATATCCGCGGGATCTCGATGCGGACCTGGAACAACTGAGGGTTCTCGGTGTTTCGACAGTGTTCGCGCCGACCGATGAGGAAATGTATCCGCCCGGCTGTTCTACGCGAGTCCTGCCCAGCGAAGTTGCCAATCAACTTGAAGGCGAGTTTCGGCCGCAGCATTTTTCCGGAGTCGCCACGGTCGTGCTCAAGCTCCTGAACCTGGTCAGCGCCGACAAAGCGTTTTTTGGACAAAAGGATTTTCAGCAATTGCTGGTTATCAAGCGAATGGTTGCCGATTTGAATTTGCCAACCGAAATTGTCACGTGTCCGATCGTTCGCGAAACCGACGGGCTGGCCCTGAGTTCGCGAAATATCTACCTTTCTGCCGACGAACGCGTCCAGGCCCTGTCGCTCAATCGAACGCTGAAACATGCTGCCAACCAGATCCGGGCTGGCGAGCGTGACGGCCATGTTCTGATGTCGGAAATGAACACAGCTGTTGATCGACGGGGGAGTTTCCAGTATCGACTACGCCGTCATTGCCAGTCCGGACACCCTGGAAAGCTATGATACGATCGAACTTCCCGCCGTCGCCCTGGTTGCGGCGCGTCGGGAAAACCAGGTTGATCAATAACACCCTGATCGAGAAAGAGTTGTGAATCCATTGAAACCCGTCGCAGAGAACCGTACTCTCCCTCTGGGAAAGTCTGTGATTTTATTCATGCAACGGACTTCACCGTAGCCGCGTCTGTCCCGGACACGGAAAAACCGCGACTCGTACGCGGTATCAGTCTGGGACAGACTGACCTATCGTAAAAACTAACAACCAGAACGGTTTGTTTGACCTCGAAGCTTCAACTCGAAACCCATTATGCATCAAACGCTGTTTGTCATTCCGCACGCCGTTTTCCAAGGCTGGTTGCTTGCTGCCTGGATTGTGATTGGACTGGCGATTCTCGGATTCCTGTACTGGAAACATGGTGCGACACGAGAGACGACGGGTTTCATTCCGATCCTGATCATTGTCGGGCTGATCGTTCACTTTGTGCTGCCCACGCTGGAGATCACCGGAATCAACCCGGCCGATCCCAACGGCCCACAAGTGCCGCTGGGACTGGCGATCCAGGGATACGGTGTGTTTTTGCTGTTGGGAATGGTGGGTGGCGTGTGTTTGTCGGTGATTCGTTGTCGGCAAGTCGGGTTGAATGTTGATCAGGTCATTTCAATGTTGTTCTGGATGATTGTGGCCGGCATTATCGGGGCCCGAACTTTTTATGTCGTCCAAAAATACGATGAATTTGCGGATCTCTCGACGCAGGAGTTTGTCGTCAAGGCGCTGGACATGACCAAAGGCGGCCTGGTTGTTTATGGCAGCCTGATCGGCGGACTCGTCGCGGCAGCGATTTTCGTCTGGCGCACCAAGCTGCCGATTTTGCGAGTCGCCGATGTGATTGCCCCTGGCATGGTGTTGGGACTGGCCGTGGGGCGAATCGGTTGCTTGATGAATGGCTGCTGTTTTGGCGGCGTTTGCACTGCCGAATTACCCAATATCCATTTCCCACCTGGGTCGCCGCCTTACATGCAGCAGCTGAGCGAAGGCAAGTTATTTGGGATCGATGCGGTGAGCGAAACCGGATCCAGGTACGCTGCCAGGGTCAGGTCGGTGGCAGCGGGAAGCGTCGCTGCCGAGCTGGGAGTCCAGCCGGATGACCGGCTGAACATTCGTGTGCCCGACAGTCTTTCGGTACGGGCAGCAAAAACCGCCGGGATGGAAATTGATACGCGGGCCATCATCGATTCTGAACGACAGGGGTTATTGGAAGTTCCTGTCAGCCAGTTCGCTGCGCAATCCCTGGGTGTGCATCCCACACAAATCTATAGTTCGATCAACGCCGGCCTGTTGTGCCTCGTGTTATGGTTCTACTTTCCGTTTCGCAAAGCCGATGGTGAAGTGTTCGCGCTAATGCTGGTGTTGTACTCGATAGGCCGTTTTGTATTGGAGCTGATTCGTCAAGACGAGCCGGGCCAATTCGGGACTGAGTTAACCATTTCGCAATGGGTCAGCCTGTTTGCCTTTGCCATCGGAATCGCCATGATCTTTTGGTTTCGTGCTCGCGGTGTTGCTCCGGCCGGTAGGCCGTAACGCCCATACCTGTTCAGACACTTCACGTGGGAGCAGCCTCCAGCTAATAGTTGTTTGGCACGAAAATGTCAGAAACCCCCGACGACAGTCGGTGGGAGTCTCATCCAGCAACCCATCAACACCGACGACGGTCCAATTTCCGAGAGGCCCCCGACGCAAGTCGGCTTGGGAGCTGTCACCCGTTCAGCATAGGTCGAATGAGTGATGACTCCCGACGGACTCGCGTCAGGGGCTGTTAGCAAATAATGCGCCGAACGCGATTGGCTTCCAGCTTGTCAACGAGTTTTGTCGCCTGCCGTAATCGCGACCAGCAATTGTGTTGACATGACAGGCAGGACGCCGATCCCACGATTGTGGGCGTGATTTGTGGGATTTGACCGCTACAATGGCACTTGCCCGACAAATACGGAAAATTGGGCCCAATTATCGGTCATTTGCCGATGAAACAGGGACGGGGCAGGGAACTTTTTGGCGTTTGACACGTCTGAGCTATGAACCAATCTTCGGCCAACCAGGATGATCAGCGGCTGATTCAGCTGACTTTAGACGGTCAGGCGGAAGCCTTTGGTCATTTGATTCGCAGGTACCAGGACCGGCTGTTTAATGGCATGGTCCACATCCTGCGAAATCAGGCTGAGGCCGAAGACGTCGTTCAAGATGCGTTCATCCTGGCAATGACTCGTTTGGATTCGTTCAAAGGCAACAGTCAGTTTTATACCTGGCTGTACCGGATTGCCTACAATGTGGCGATCACACGCCTCAGACGAAAAAAACCAACCGTCTCAATGCAAGGAAACGAAAATACTTTGCGGTTGACCCTTCCGGATGGAGGGCCAGCACCCGATTCAAGGATAAGTCAACAGGAATCGGCCAGCCAATTAATGCTGGCAATGGAACGCCTCTCCGAGGAGCATCGAAGTATCCTGGTATTGCGGGAAATGGATGAGTTGGATTACGAAGCCATTTCAGAGATTTTGGATTTGCCCGTTGGCACGGTGCGCAGTCGACTGCATCGCGCCCGGTCGCAGCTGAAGCTGTTGCTGGAGGGGATCATGGGTGATGTCGACCATTAAATTCGATTTTGAAATTCGTCCTGATCGACGATTGAAATAATTTTTTACTTTATGAATCTGAACCATTTTTCAAATTGGGAGCAGTGCTGTCTCACAACACTTCCAACGTGAATTCGAATTCGCACATCAATTTTGATCTTTTGGATTCGGACAGCAACTTCTGACGAACATGTCTGACGCCTCGTTACATGAACTGTTAAGTGCCTGGATGGACGGTCGTTTGACCGGTTCTGAAAAGGTCCGCGCCGAACGACTCATTTCGGACGATCCGCAATGCGCCGAACTGGTAAGCCAATGGCAATCCCAACGTGAGCAGATTCGCGCGTTGCCGCGATATCGGCTGGATTCCGATTTTTCCCAACGTGTCCTGGCCAAAGTCAATCTGCTGGAAGATGCAGGTCGTGTTTCGCGGGCCCGCTCACAGCAGGTCGTGTTACCGCCGACACAAGAGCCCACCAGCTATTTCGCAACCCGCTCTGCGCTCACGGCGATCACGGCGCTGGCCGCCATGTTGCTGTTGACACTGTTCACGCTGCCATTGCGAGTTCCCAAGTCGCAGGTTGCATCCCGTCCCTCTCAACCACGAGCCAACGAACCCGGCTCGCTGTCTCAAGACGTCGGTACCGACAGCTTCTTTGCTGCGGATGAGGAAACAGATAACTCAGAGATAGCGATGTCAAGGAAATCCGGCGAATCCGAAAAGGCAGTCGACGATTCGCGGACTGACAATGTATTCGCGAATGAATCGTTGGTTGAGAAGCCTGATCAACTTGAGTACAAAGTCGCGAAAGGTGGTGCAGGCGACGAGTTGAACGCTGAAACCACGCTGTCGCAGAACGGCTTTGCCAAGGAAGGTCGAGCTGCCGCCAGCTTGTTGGGGCAGGATCCCGACGAAGTTGACGCGACAAAACGGCACCTTGCAGGAAGCGACTCTGCAACCAAACAGGTCGAAGATCTGCCAGCCCTCGAAGACAAAATTCGTGAACAGGAAAAGTCGGAAAGCCCGACTCTCCTGGCTGACAATTCCGCTTCCGCAGAATTATCCGGCGGAATGTCGGCCGATCGATCCGGAGCGGGTGAAGCGAATTTGAGTTCCCTTTCGATGTATGCTGCCCGGGGAACGGCTGCGCGAGACAAAGACGCACTCGGGATCGTTCCAGCATTACAATTGGCGACGAATGCTGTCGACGAAGTCTGGCTAATCAAGATCGCGGAAGTTCCTTCGCTGAAAAAACTGGAGCAGGCGATGCGCGACAACCAAATCGCTTTTCAAACTTCCCCGGTTTCATTTGGCCAACCATCGCAGGGAGCCGAGACGGGCGAATTGGACGCCAGTGTCCAGGCGATTTACGTACTCACTTCACCAACGCAAATGCGGGGCGCGATCGCGATGCTGTCCGGCAATGCCGAAATAAACGCGTTTCCGCTCAGCGTTCCGGAGCTCCCAACCGATGTCGGGCGGCAAATGGCTCGATCCGACCAACCTGTTGACCAAGCCGGAACGGGAACCGGTTTGAGTGAGCCGGCATTGCAATCCCGCGCTCGAAGATCCTTTGCGCAGCAGTTGCCGCCGAAACCTCGCCCAACCATGGGTTTTGACGCCGTCAAAAAACTCGAAGAACTGAAGACCGGGCAAGCGGTCACCAGAGCCGCCGAAAAGATGGCCGGCGCTGGGCGGGAAAGCACCGCCAACAAATTCGCCGGTCAACCGAATCCAGCCGCGATTCTTGCGCCAGGATTGAAAGGTCAAGGTGTCCCGGGACAACCGCAATTTCGGCCTGAAGTCTCCCCAGCCGATACCGATCCAACGTCAGTGGATCGGCTGGCGGAAGGTCAAAATGCCGCGCAAATGGGTGCAGACGGCAATCTGCCATGGTACGCCGAGGAAGCCAGAAAGGCCGCGTTGCGCGACGCTGAACAACGTGCGGCTCAACAGCAGTTCGCCACTGGCGCGACTGCCGAGCCGGAATCGGCTGTCGGGAACCCTGTGGGCGAAAATGCGGAAATGCAACGTTATCTGTTGTTGATTCGATTCGATCCCGCGAATGTATCAGAGGCTGCCGCGGTTCCCGCGGACGCGGACAAGTAACTCGCCGCAACTCGCTGACGCTTACAGCTTGACAGGCGCGAACTGCCAACACGTTTTCCACGACTCCCGTGCGAGTGTCGTCAATCACAAACGCACCGCTCAGCGAGCAAAAACTGTTTCAAAAATTGCACCTGTTAAATCGGGTTCGCGCGGGTTAAACCTTCTGCAGTGGTAACCCGACGCTTGAGCGAGGCGCCAGAACCGCCTTCCATCAACCTTCCACCCGAAACAGATAACAAACCGCCATGGTGTCCAAAACAGCTGAACCGACAAATCAAAACATTTTCCAACAATCGCAACCCTTTGTCGGCCAATGGAATCATCTCATTAGCACGACCAATTGGGACAAGGGTGAGATTATTTGCAAATGGCGCGAGGCATTGCGCACCTCCAAAGCCCCTTCGTCCAGTTGGACGGACGAAAAATGGAGCCAACTCGTCGGCGGGGTTACGTCGCAACACGTTGGCCGTCTGCGGCGGACATCCGAAAGGTTCGGCGCAACGTATCCCGATTATAAAAACCTCTATTGGAGCCATTTCTACGCCGCGCTCGACTGGGACGACGCGGAAATGTGGTTGGAAGGCGCTGTGCAAAGCCAATGGTCCGTGTCCCAAATGCGACGACAACGCTGGGAGACCCTCGGTAGCATTCCGGAAGATAAGCCGGATGACAACGATATCGTGGTTGTCGAAGAAGACGAAGAAATCCAGTCGCTGGCCCTGTCCGAAAAAGTACGCAACAATGATCGGGAAATCATCGAAGGTCCGCGATACGAGGGGCCCGACTTCGGCGATGACGAAGAATCGTCCTCCGGGAAACGCAGCAAAGAGGAATTAACCGACGGCTCAAACAAGTCAAAACCGGCCTCTGACGGCATTCGACCGTTTGAATCGTTCACCGATCTGCCCGAGGATGTCAGTCAGGCGGCCAGTCAATTCAAGATTGCGATCATCAACCATCGTGCCAATGACTGGACGGAAATCTCGCCGAACGAAATGCTCGGCCTGTTGGACGCTCTCAAGCAGTTGGTGGGACCTGTCGATTCGTCGCCAGACGCAAAATCTGCCGAGATGGCTTAATGAAATGGACCGCCAAATTTGATACAACGTCAGGTTTGAATGATTCATTAACGGCAGGAAAAAATATCCATGGCAATCAAAGTTGCGGTGATTGGCGCCGGGGGAATGCTCGAACATCACGCGGCCGGATTCGAGAAGGCAGGAGCCGAACTGGTTGCGATCGCGGACGTCAATGCCCGCGCGGCTAAAAAGGCTGCCAAACAATGGAACATCCCGCACACCTTTGACAATGTCGACGACCTGCTGGCCAACTCCGACGCCGACGCGGTTAGCATCATCGTTCCCAACAAGTTTCACGCACCGTTGTCGATTCAGTGTCTGGCAGCCGGCAAACATGTTTTTTGTGAAAAACCACCCGCGCTGAATGCCCTCGAAGTCGAACAAATGATTGCGGCCGCCGCGGCGGCCGACAAACATCTGGTGTTTAACTTCAACAATCGAGCGCGCCCTGAATCGTATGCCATCATGGACTTGATTGCCGATGGCACGATTGGAACGATCAATTCGGCGCAAGCGAAATGGATTCGCCGGACCGGCATCCCCGGGTTCGGAGGCTGGTTCACCACGAAAGCGCTGTCCGGAGGCGGCCCCCTGATCGACCTGCTGCATATGGTTGATTTGGCCATGTACTTCATGGACTATCCGCAGCCAGCCTACGTGCTGGGCAAGACATTTGACAATTTTATCGAGGACGCGACCTTCAAAGGTCCTTGGGGAATTCCCGACAACGTCGACGGAACGACGGATGTCGAATCGGCCGCGCATGCGTTTGTGACGTTCAAAACGGGACAGGTTTTGTCGGTGCAGGTTTCCTGGGCCGAACTGGTCAAGCAGGAAGAGGTTTCGGTCGTGTTCCAGGGTTCCAAAGCCGGAGGCAAGGTTGAAAGGCTGTTCAAAACCGACGGCTTGGACGACACCGCCATCGATACTTGCGAGATCTACTATCAGGATCATGGCAAATCGATCGATAAAACGATCAAGGTAGAGCCGTGCGAAGATATGGGCCGTCTCCGTTCGGCCCAGAATTTCATTTCCAGCATCGAAGGGACGGAACAGCCGCTGAATACGCCGCAGCAGGCGTTGGCCTTGATGCGGGTGATTGATGCCATCTACAAGTCGTCAGAAACGGGTCAACCGGTCGCACTTTGATTCAACCATCATCAATTCGAAGGAGTTAACGTGGCGCTAGGTCGAAAAATCCGAATGGGAATGGTGGGCGGCGGTTGGGGCGCATTTATCGGCGGCGTGCACAGGATGGCAGCCGCCTTGGACGGCAAGATCGAACTGGTTGCTGGCGCATTTTCGGCCGATCCGGACAAAAGCCGACTGTCCGGCGCGGATCTGTTTCTCGAACCAGCCCGGGTTTACGGCAGTTATCCGGAGATGGCCGCAACCGAAGCCGCGATTCCTGCCGACCAGCGAATCGACTTCGTTTCGATCGTTGCCCGCAACGATTTGCATTTCGACATCGCCAAAACTTTTTTGGAGGCGGGCTTCAATGTCGTTTGCGAAAAACCATTGGCGTATTCGCTTGAGCAAGCCAAACAGCTGAAAAAGATTGTCGAAAAAACCGGTAAAGTTTTTGGCCTGACGCACAACTACACCGGCTATCCGATGGTCAAGGAGGCTCGGGCGATGGTGGCTGCCGGAAAGCTTGGCAAGATTCTCAAGATCGTTGCCGAATATCCGCAAGGCTATGCCATCACGGCACTCAACGACAGCGAGGACGGCGCGATCTCAAACTGGCGCATGGATCCCGATGTCTCCGGCGTTTCCAATTGCATCGGCGACATCGGTTCCCATGCGGAAAATCTTGGTCGCTACATCACCGGGCTGGAGATTGATGAACTGGCGGCGGAACTCTCGACGTTCATTCCCGGACGTCCGCTGGATGACGATGGCAACATGTTGATTCGTTACAAGGGAGGAGCCAAGGGCATCCTGTACGCGTCGCAGATTTCCACCGGCGACGAAAACAATCTGAACATTCGCGTTTATGGAACGGAAGCTTCTCTGGAATGGCATCAGGAACATCCCAACGAACTGATTCTGAAATTTGCAGAACAGCCTCGCCAAATTCATCGTCGCGGCAATGTTTATAACGGCGAAGTCTGCCGTGCCAACACGCGGTTGCCGTTCGGACATCCCGAGGCGTTTATCGAAGCGTTTGCCAATGTGTACTTGGGCGTCGCCCAGGCAATTGTTGATGAAATCGAAGGCAACTATCCTCGCGCTGCTGGTTACGATTTTCCAACCGTTGATGATGGCGTGGAAGGCATGGCGTTCATCGAAGCGGCGGTGCAATCTTCGCGAAACAACGCGGCCTGGACCAAGCTGGCAGTGTGAATCAAGGCTAATTCGTTCAGGGGCAATACCGTCCAATCGACTGGCCCGATCACGCGGGAATCGTAGCGGTACCACGCAAGCCGTCCGGTGCCGTGGTCCTTTGTTTTTCAGGCCGAGGGCGTTTGCATGGTCACCGGCGGGCTTGCCCCCGGCCGTTAACTTAATCGACGTTAACGGCCTGCCGCCGGCAGCTGCGTCCCCAAACCAGGGCGAGTATTCGGTGTCGAAACTGGCGTTGCAGTCACCAGGATATTTCGGCCCAATACTACTTTTCTCGGTGCGAATACACTAAGATACGAGTGTTGAACAGTCTTCAAGGTTTGGGAAACGAATCAAACATGAGCAATTACGCTTTTCTGGGGCAGCAGGATTTGGATCCGTGGAAGGTCGCCATGATCGCCGGGCTTCTGATCGTGCTTTTCATCCTGCTGATCATGGCGGCAATCTTTTTGTCGTATTTCAGATGGTGGGTTCAGGCGTTCTTCACCGGCGCGAAGGTCACTTTCTGGGACCTGATCGGCATGTCGTTTCGAAAGGTCAAACCCGGTATTATCGTGCCGAGTAAAATCATGGCCGTGCAAGCTGGAATCAACGACCCGGACATCACCACGCGGGCCCTCGAAGCCCATTACCTCGCAGGTGGCAATGTGCCGTTGGTCATTCGCTCATTGATTGCCGCCCATAAGGCCAAGACGATCAAGCTCAGTTTTCGAGAGGCCGCCGCCATCGATTTGGCTGGCCGGAATGTCCTGGAAGCCGTTCAGACGAGCGTTTACCCACGCGTGATTGATTGCCCCGCCAAAGGAACCGCGCGGCGGACGCTCGACGCCGTTGCCAAAGACGGAATTCAACTCAAAGTGCGGGCTCGCGTTACCGTCCGTTCCAACCTGCAACAGCTCATCGGCGGTGCGACCGAGGAAACAATCATAGCACGCGTTGGCGAAGGCATCGTGAGTGCCATTGGTTCGGCCAATAGTCACAAAGTCGTTTTGGAAAATCCCGACATGATCTCCAAAACGGTACTGGCCCGCCGACTGGATTCACAAACCGCGTTTGAGATCGTCTCGATCGATATCGCCGACATCGATGTGGGTGACAACATTGGTGCCCGGTTGCGGGCTGATCAGGCCGAAGCCGACACGCGGGTGGCTCGCGCCCGAGCCGAAGGACGTCGCGCCATGGCCGTCGCTCAGGAACAGGAATACCAGGCGGCGATCGAGGAAAGCAAGGCAAAACTTGTCGAAGCCGAGGCCGAAGTTCCCGCCGCAATTGCCGACAGTTTCCGTTCTGGAAAGCTGGGAATTCTCGACTATTACAAACTGCGCAACGTGCAAGCGGACACCGATATGCGCAAATCGATTGCCACAGCCGGCGAAAACAGGACTCCCAGGACTCCCATGACGACGTAACAATCAGGCAAGAAACGAGAATTCATCCATGGCACGTGATATTGAAGAATTCCTCCGCCGCGCTGCGGAACGTCGCAAAAAGCAGTTGAAACAGAAGCAGGGGGGGGAGGTTGGACAAACAGCGCCGCCGCCACGCCAGCCGCTTGCACAACCACCCCGCGCTGAGCCAAAGCCGCGTAGACTGGTGATTGCGGAAAACCAGGTCGAAGTGGTCCGCCCTAAGCAACGGGATTTGCGCGATGAAAGCGTAACACAACACGTTGCGAGACACCTTGATAGTTCGAGCATCACCGAAAATGCTTCTCACCTCGCCGAGAATCTGGAGCAAACCGATGAGCGGCTGGAAGCGCGGTTGCACACGAAATTCGATCACGATCTTGGTTCGCTCAAAGACAGACAACCGCTCGAACAAGTCGCGGCCGTCGTGACGGCGCAGGCGACTTCACCGATGGCGAACGATTTGATCGAAATGTTGAAGTCGCCAAAAACGATGCGGCAGGCGATCATCATCGCCGAAGTCCTCAAGCGACCCGAGTTTTGATTCGTCGACCTTGCAAATTCAGCACGCGGTTGCCGAATTGCGATGTAATGCCGACTTGAGAAATCGTTTATCGCCCAGCCGCAGGCGCCGGCTACTTTCCTTCCTGGTATGATGCCGATGACACTAACCATACATCCCGGAACAACAAAAATCGGCTGGATTGGTACCGGGGTGATGGGGCGCAGCATGTGCGGCCACATTCTTGACGCGGGCTTTGAGACAACCGTCTATTCGCGAACCAAAACGAAGGCGGAAGGTCTCTTGAAACGCGGCGCTTCCTGGGCCGAATCGCCCAAAGCAGTTGCTCTGCAAAGTGATGTGATTTTTTCCATCGTCGGGTTTCCTGCCGATGTCAAAAGCGTGCTGTTGGGCGACGGGCAAACCGAGGGCGCGCTGGCGGGCTGTCAGCAAGGCAAAGTGCTGGTTGACATGACGACCAGCCAACCCGGACTGGCAATCGAAATTTACGAAATCGCGAAGACTGTGGGGGTTCACAGCATTGATGCGCCTGTGTCCGGTGGAGATGTTGGAGCGCAAAATGCGACGCTATCAATCATGATCGGCGGTGACAAAGACGTGGTCGAAGCGCTGCAGCCCTGCTGGCAGGCAATGGGGAAGACGTTCGTTCACCAGGGGCCCGCGGGGGCAGGGCAGCACACCAAGATGGTCAACCAGACCTTGATCGCAACCGGGATGATTGGAGTCTGTGAGGCCCTGCTGTACGCATATCAAGCAGGGCTTGATCTGGAAACCGTCATGGAGTCAGTCGCCAGCGGTGCGGCGGGAAGCTGGTCGCTTTCAAACCTGGGGCCGCGAATCATCGCCAACAATTTCGAACCTGGATTTTTTGTTGAACATTTCATCAAAGACATCGGGATCGCGATCGCGGAAGCAAATCGAATGAAACTCTCGCTGCCCGGGCTGGCATTGGCCCAACAGCTGTACGTGGCAGTTAAGGCGCAAGGCGATGGTCGGTTAGGAACGCACGCGTTGTGTAAAGCCTTGGCGAGTCTTTCAGGTATCGATTGGACCAATCGTTAACTGCGGCGGTGACAAACCGCCATTCCTTGTCCAAACGACGGCCCGGACCTAGACTGACACTGATGAATTCGATCCAAAAAATAAAATTCGATCCAGCCGTCGTGCGAGCGGACTTTCCCATCCTCGATCAGACGATTTACAAGAATCGGCAACTGATTTACCTGGACAACGGCGCATCGTCTCAACGACCGCGAGCCGTCGTCAACGCGATCGATGACTGCTATTTGAAAACCTACGCCAATGTTCATCGAGGCATTCACTTCTTGAGTGAACAGTCAAGCGAACAGTACGAGCATGCCCGCATCCTCGTGCAAAAATTTATCGGTGCAGATTATTCCAACGAAGTCATCTTTACTGGTGGCACGACGGCGTCGATCAACCTCGTTGCCCGGACCTTGTTTGAAGGGGAGCGATCGATCAGCGCGGGCGACGAAATTTTGCTGACCATCCTGGAGCACCATTCGAACATCGTTCCCTGGCAACAACTGGCCGAGCGCAGCGGAGCGGTCGTCAAATGGGTCGGTCTCACCGCAGACGGCGAACTGGATCTCGAAGATTTTGAACGGCAACTCTCGGAGAGGACGAGGATCGTCGCCATTTCTGCCATTTCGAACGTATTGGGAACACGGCTACCGGTTCTCCGAATGGTTGAACTATCGAAGGCGGCGAACGCGTTCGTGCTTGTTGACGCGGCCCAACACGTCCCTCACGAACCAACGAACGTCACCGAATGGGGCGCCGATTTTGTGGCCTTCAGTGGCCACAAGATGCTCGGTCCCTCCGGGATCGGAATCCTGTACGGTCGACAGGAATTGCTCGAATCAATGCCGGCGTTTCTCGGTGGCGGCAGCATGATTTCGACCGTCACCACTGCAGGTTACACGCTCGGTGAACTTCCGGCCAGATTCGAAGCGGGGACGCCGCCGATTGCCGAAGCGATCGGCTTGGGCGCTGCAGTCGAATATCTTGACCGAGTTGGCCTGGAGCAGATCAGCCAATACGAACTCGAATTAACGAAAGTGGCTCACGAACTGCTTTCAGAGATTGACGGGTTGAGAATCCTCGGGCCGCCGGCTGAAAACAAAGCGGGCATTGTCAGTTTCGTGGTTGACGGTTTGTCACCCCAGGACATCTCGATCTTCCTGGATCGCCAAGGCATTGCCATTCGGGCCGGGCATCATTGTGCCATGCCACTGCATGATTATCTGGGCATTCGCAACAGCTGCCGGGCCAGCTTTTACCTGTACAATACGCTGCAGGAAGTGAACCAATTCGCCGAAGCTCTTGCCGGAGTCGTGGCCAAGCTGCGATAGGAAGGGGGCGGGAGTCTGTTCAGGCATCGGCGAACATGGTGGTGATTCGAACACGCGCTTGGGCTGGTTTCATGGAACGCTCGTGAACAGACAAGACTCCCGATCACCGTTTCTTGCGCCAGTGCAACAGAAAAATCGTCGCGCCAAAACAAACCGCCAATCCAAAAAAGAACAGGCTCAGCAGCATCCACTGACCCGCTTCGGTCACCGTTTTTTCGGCACCGCGGCTAATACGGAAGCAGATGCCGCTCACGATCAATGACGCGATGATCGAAATGGCCAGTTTTCCCAGGACAATCGAGCGGAACATCTTCACGGGCTATTCACCTGCAGCGATTTCCCGTTTGCGTCCTACAAACGCGTAGTAGGGAGTTTTCAAAAACGGAACATAGGGCAGGCGAAACCGGTCCTCCCGCAATTGTACCTGCTCAAAATGGTGACGCAAAAACGGGAGATGATCGGGCGACGGAAACACATTATCGGTGGAAAACCACGGGGGCCAGATCGTGCGTGATAACCACTTGTGTCGCTTGAGCCCCTCAGCCGGATACTTGCGACCGACGTAAAAGTCAACTACGCCAATCAGTCCGCCCGGTTTAAGCATCCGCCCGGCATTTTCGATCGCCGCGAACCAGTCGGGGATCATCGTGAGTGAGTACGAGAAGGTGACGACGTCGGCCTGGCCGTCGGGAGGTTGAAACTTGGTCGCGTCTGCTTCAATGGCTTGGACATTGGTCCAGCCTCGTTGTTGGAATCGGTCGGTCGCAACCTTTAGCAACGAACCTGACAAATCAACAACGTAGATTTTTGACAGCTTTGAAATCTCATCTCCAAAATTCTCGATATTGGCACCGGTGCCGCCTCCCATGTCGACCCACACGCCTTTGTCAGGTTTGGGAATCATGGCCCAAAGTTCTTCCCGGCCCCGCAACAGTCGTTTCCGAAAGTCGTCGTAATCCTGCGCCTGCCCGCCGTAGAAGCTTTCCATACGTTGCGCATGACTATCACCACGAACTGGCTTGGCCAGCATGTGATAGAGGATCTTCATATCCGCAAAGAATGCCATGGCAAATCCAGCGCTAGGCCGACAAATCCGCGATGTAAAAACTGCCGTAGGTGTGAACGCGATCTTTGGGATGCAGTTCGTCGGCCAGCTCCTTGTTGAGCTTCAAAAGCGGCGAAACATTCTGCACGGTCCCGTTTTTGCGAATGCGTACCTGATCGATATAGTCCGTTCTCAGCCCGCCACTGCGCCAAATGATGCGGCTGTGCGGCGCCGCTTTGTCAATAATTGCCTGCCATTCCGATTCCAGCATGGGAAAGAAATGATCACTCAGCCAATCCATGTGATCGAGCAGGATAAACTTGGAAATCTGTCCGTCATGTTTCTCGAGAAACCCCTGAACCGAATCGGTGTGAGTCGAGATGCGGTCCGTTAAGCCATTCCGCAGTCGCTCAAAGTTTTCTTCTTTCAGATACTCGGGGCAACACGCACGCGAGTATTGTCCATTCATGTAAACTCGCCAGAAATAATTGTCTTTCATCGGCAGTTTGGCAAACACGGATTCCATGCAATCCTGCACGAACTTGACGATGCCGCCTTCGTATTGGGTTTCAATTTGGCGGCGTTGGGCTTTCGGGACGCCCAGCATCGAGAGCGTGGTGTCGCGATTCATGGTAAATTTCATCAAGCCCGACCAGAATTTTTCGCGTAGATGTTCTTCGTAGATTTCTTCCTGCCGGGCGACGTTGTCCGCCTCCAGTAATTCATCCAGGTACGGGCGAACGTTGATCATTTTGTCGGTATAAACCTTCAGCATGCGGGCGAACGTACCAGACGTACCGCGAAAGTAAAACGTTTTGCGGTTGTTGTTGAACCATTTGATTTTTGCGTCCCAAAATGTCTGAGCCCACGGGGGCAAAGCGTGTCGCATCTTCTCGCGATAGATATTGGGGGCCCCCGGCAAATGACCTTCTCCGAACATTTTGAAAAAGTCATCGAACTCGAGGTTGTTGATCGCCGCTTTCTTGAGATCCAGCAGGGCATTTTGGCGCGGATTCATGTCAACCGCATAAACGTGGCTCGGTTCGGTCAATACGTAATCCAGTGCATTGCAACCGGCGGAGGTGATGACCAAGACCTCATCCTCCGGTCCGAATTCGAGCGCGACCCGATCCAGCCGCGGGTCTTCCCAACAGGTGTTGTAAACGAGGTTGTTACGATGAACGGCGTTGAACACGCGCCGGCTAACCCAGTCAAAGATTGCCATGATTTCCGGTGTCAAAAATTTGAGATGAAACGCGCAGGTAGCGATTGTATCAATTGAAACGAGGCACCGAAATTACCTCGGATGCGTATCGTTGAAGACCGAATCAAGTCAGCAATGGCAAAAAACGCACTTTCCATCGTTTCACCTGCTGTTTGCCGCAAATACTCCGATTCCTGCAAAAAAACGCAAGAAGCACGAATCCTGCTCGACTACTTATTTCCAAGAGGATTTTCTCTTTCATTCTTGCTTTCCCGATCGAACACCTTGTTTCTTGAAAAAATGCTTAAACTCGCGCCGTTTGCCGACTTTCCTGCGGCTTCCACCGAAGTGATGAATTACCTGCACGCAAAACTGGGTTTCCAGCTGTGGATGGTGACACGCACGGAGTCCGATGCTTGGATCGTCTTGAATTCAAACGATCATGGCTATGGCGTGCAGAATGGAGATGTTTTTCGTTGGACCGATTCCTTCTGCTCGCGGATGGTGGCCGGGCAGGGGCCTCGCATTGCCCCGAATTCAAACAAGGTGCCGGCCTACGCCGCGGCGCCGATCGGGCGGAGAGTTCCCATTGGTGCTTATATCGGCGTACCGCTGGCCCGAGAAAACGGAGAGTTGTTTGGAACTCTTTGCGCCATCGATCCCCAGCCCATGCCCGACGAAATCGAAAGCGAGTTGCCGCTGATTGAACTGATGTCGCGACTGTTGACGACCATTCTGGAAAACGAATTGAAAGCCCAGAACGAATGCCGCCGCGCGGAGCGTGCCGAATTGGAAGCCGTCACCGATGACCTGACGGGTCTGTTCAATCGCCGCGGCTGGGAAACCTTGATGGCGAGAGAATATCACCGTTGCACAAGATATGGATATCCAGCGTGCCTGTTTTCGATTGACCTGGACGACCTCAAATTCGTCAACGACGGACAGGGACATGCGAAAGGCGACGAATTGTTGCGCCGCGCGGCGACAACACTTCTTTCCGTTTCTCGCGAGTCGGATGTAACTGCCCGCATCGGAGGAGACGAATTTGCTATCCTGGCGGTTGAATGTGATCAAGCAGGCGCCAGGGCGTTGAACCAACGACTGCAGCAAGCATTACATGACGCGCAAATATCCGCTTCGATTGGGATGGCCATGTGGCAAGCGTCCGCCACGCTGGAAGAGGCGTTTGAAAGTGCTGATCAGAAAATGTACGAATGCAAAAAGCAACGTAAGGCCGAGACTAAATCGACAAGCAAAGCTCAGCCGCAACGACCAGTCGGACTAGCCAACGACTTCCTTCCATCCAAGCCGACCATTCCTTGGTTGTCGCTTCCGTCTGCAGACCGCTAATCCTTGACCAACAACCGCATGTTTTCCAGGCAATGGTGATTATTCAGCTTTCCCTCAAAGGTCTGAATTGGCGCGGGCCGCTGGTTGAATCAACGGCCATTAAGAGAACAGTGACATTCGGGGTCATTGTTCTTTTTTGGCCAATTTGATCGCTGGTGGCAACGGGACCGAGTCCTGTGACAGAGCCAACACCGACATGGCAGTTCCGTAAGCCTTGGAGCGGTCGAAAACGCGATCGTTCCAGGTGTTATCAGAATCTTTCGTTCGCAATACCACCGCAGTCAATTTCTCGAATTCGACGGGTTGACATTCCTTTGGAAGCATCCGAATTGCTTGTGCAGCATAACGATGAGCGTAATAAAAATAGTAGGGCGCGATTCCATGAGGTGGCAGATGGGTGCCGGTCTGCTTGCGACGTTTCTCCAATTCGTCCCAGTGCTGGTGAAACGAATCGATGGCAGCTTGCAATTTTTTTTCGTCTCCGCGACCAAGCAACATCAATGTCGCTTCGGTCACCGGGCCCCGCGCGGCCGAACCGGCAGCTGTGTCACCGCGAATGTCCGTCCCCGAGTATGGAAAAATCGAATTCTCTTTGCGACTGACTTCAAGCACGTCTGCCGAACGAGCGAAAACCTCTTCTGGTATTTCGACTCCCAGTTGTTTTGCCAGCAACAGGCTCTGCACGGCAGGCGAGGTAACGAAACAACAGTGGCGTGATTGATTCGCGTAATTCCAGCCGCCAGCTTTGATTTCCTGAAAAACGATCGCATCGGCCAGTTTCTGAAGCGATGGTTTCGTTTTCGACTTGAGTTCCTCAAGACCGTCCACTGCCTGCAGGCGACAGAAATAGTCGAGCGCATAAATATGGCCCCAAATCCTGACATCGTATCGACCCGCCCGACTGGGTTTCATCAACGGGTCGTCGAGTTCCTTCAAAATCATTTGGGTTGCGCGAGACACAGCCTTTTCTATTTTTTCAGAGCGATCCATTCCTGTCGAAATCAAAGCTGTACAAACGATCGCAGTACCACCGATTCGATAGCCAACAGGAATCTCGCCACCCACTCGATAAACGCCTTCGTAGGGCCAAGCGCCGTCCTCGTTTTGCATTTCCAGCAGCTGTTCAACCGCGCTGGAAATGACCTGTCGCTGTTGCGACGCATCCTCCGTTGGCTTGTTGGTTGGAACGACACGTCCAGTCGATTCAGAATTTTCGACTTTGTTGTCTTGGCCCGAGACCGCACTGACCAAAATAACAATGAATGACGCCGCGAAAACGAAGTTGATTTTGTTGTTCATTGCAGATCGGTAGTGGAAGATTTTGAAAATATTGCAATCATTGATTTTGGAATCCCCATCATAGCCTAAGCCAACATCAGAGATAGCTTTGCATCACTCTTCTTGACCAAGATGCACCGAACCGTTTCCCGCAACATAACTGTTTGAAGCAACCCCCACTCGCGGTCGATTTTCAGCCGGGAGTGGACGACTTCGTTAAAAAGAAACGCCAAGTACAACCTCTGAACCAACTGCAAACGGGAAACTCCACCCCAGGGAAAGTCAACAGTACAGTAGCGAAAGCGGTCGTGGCTCTGGGCCGGTTGCAAACTCGGGCCTCGACAAAAGGGAATGCGAGCTAACCGTTTCGGCTCACCGGATTGACGGTGTCAACCGAACTCGTGTTGGCCCGTTCCCTTTCGCATTCGCCGTCGTGAGAAAAGGTGAACGACGGGCGAAGGCGAAAGGGAACTCCATCAAAACAATCGCTACCCAAAAAAATCCCAGACTTTTACCGCGCTAACCGTACGTACTACTTGACATTTAAGGCCATGTAGATGTTATCCACCCATTGCGGTTTAACCACACCCAAGGTCTTTGACGAAGTTGGCGTCACGAGTGATTTCGTCGTAGTCCACGGCAAGGGTATCAATGATGATTTCCCGAAGAATAACCCAAACGTCATTGTTACCCAGCGGGCCATGTTCACTATTGATTTTCCCGGCATTCAAAGCAAGTGCGCGTTCGGAAAGGCCACGAAAGGAATCAAACGAAGAGCCGAATTCCGTCGCCATCGGTTCAGAGATTTTGGCCAAAAACAACCCAAAACCGAAAAGGCCCAAAATTCCAATAAGCGGAAACCAGATTTCGGGTATCGAGTCACCCATCAATAGAAAAGCGATTCCACTCGACAACGCCAACGTCATGACCGTCGCCAAATTTACGACCCAGCTTGGACGCACAAGATCGGGAAATCGTAGCTCTATTGAATTCTGTAATTTCGACCAGAATTTTCGCCGGTTCGTTTTTGGAAAAATGTCAACCAGTTTCGTAGAAGGGCCAAATCGTTCAGTAACGCCACAGTCGTCGAGTCCGTTTTTGATTTTGTAAAACGTTGACGCAGTCAGGCAAGTTCCGGTTCTAGCCATCGTGATTCGAGCGACAACGTAATCATGCAAGTCACCAACGGTTTGGATGTGTTCTACATCTCGGTCGTCGATCTTGATATCGAATGCCTCTTCGACATTCATCACGAGTTCTACAGTATCTAAGCCCATGTCATGATTCAGGGTGGGATAACGTATTGCAATCTATGCGTCGGGGGCGAGTTGGGCGGGTACCCTGACTGAAACTCAACCCCCCGACGCATAGATTGGGCGTTGAACTGAGCCGACGGAGCGGTGTTGCCGGCGCGATGCCGAATTCTTGTATGATCGCTACATGTGGCTTGCGAACGCAGCGCTCGCCAGGTGGCTCAGTCGTTGGGCAGTGTATCAGAACCCGACGCGGTTGCCAAGTTTTTTCCGAATCCCGGGCGGATGATCGCGGGCGATGGCGATGCTTCGAACGATTGAATCGACCTGTCTTTGGCAACCGCGCAGCAGTGAATAACAGCCGCTTTGGTGGCGTTGTTGGTCGGTGTTGCCTGCCCCAACCAAGAATTGTTAGGACTTGTTGTCATTTCGATCATCGCGGTTATTTATCCGGGCGGAGGGCGGGTCAAGCTATGGCGAGAGAGTACTTCCGCAGCAACTCGATCACTCGCGGCGTTGGCGACGTCGCTTCGTTGGCTTGCGTCCCGAACGGCGACGCTGCGCTTGCGGTTCGGCTGGCTGTGCTTCTTCCAAAGGCGATTGCGGCTTCTGGTCGGTTGTTGACTCGACGCGGGTTGATTCGCTTCGGTTGCTTCGTGCGGATTCGGCTCGGCCCACTGCGGACACTGCCGCACCGGCAGCCAGTCAATCGGGCTGGGGCTGCGGTCGAAGTGCTGACGCCGCACGTGCAAGTAGATCATCGTCGTGATGAAACTCGAATGGCCCAGCAGTTTGCTGATCGTCAGCAAGTCGACTCCCGCTTCGAGCATGCTCGTGGCGTACGAGTGGCGCAAGGTGTGAGGCGAGACGGGTTTGCCGATTCCGGCCATCGCCGCCGACATCTTGCAGGCTCGTTGGATCGTGGCCGACGAGAGGGGAACGTCCGGCGTCTTGCCCGGGAAGAGATAGTTGCTGGGGCGGTGGATTTTCCAGTACTCGCGAAGTGCGTCGAGCAATCTTGGCGAGGCGGGCACGCGCCTTTCTTTGCTCCCTTTTCCGAGCCGCACGCGGATCTGAGCCCGCGGGCCGTCGATGTCGGCGACTTGCAGATGCGTCGCTTCGGCCAACCGCAGCCCCGCCGCATAAAGCGTCAGGAGTACCATTCGATGTTTGAGGTAGTGTGTGCATTGGAGTAACTTTGATGCTTCCTGATCCGAGAGGACGACCGGCAGTTTTTTCGGCCGTTTGCCAAAGGGGATGTGTTTGATCACCCAGGGTTTGCCAAGCGTGATTTCGTAGAGAAAACGTAGGGCGCAAACGGCCTGATTGAAGGAACTCCAGGAAGATTTTTTCTCGTTGACCAGGTAAATCTGGTACTCGCGGATCTCATCGAGCCCCAGTTCTTCGGGCATCTTGCCAAAGTGGGAGCAGAATTTATCGACATGCCAGGTGTAGGAGTCGATGGTGCTGGCGGCGAGATTGCGAATCTGCATGTCTTCTGCCATGCGGTTGATGTAGGGGTTACGGCGGCGATCATAGGGTGTCATGGGTTTGACTCCAGTGAACAAGTGAAGTTTTGAAAGTGCTCGACAACAGTTGTGTCGCACCATCAAGCCTGCCACCGAGAGATCGTTGCGCAAGAAGAAACAGCCAGCGCCGCGGAAGAATTCTTTACAGTGCAATGCAGAATCGTCGCAGCGCACAAAGCGCCTGCGACCAGGATAAAGCATCAAGCAGAGAGCCACTAATGTCTCCGCTATCGCGCGCCACTTGTCGTTTGAGAAAACGGCAGCGCAGTCAGCTTAGTTCAACGGTCAGGATCACCGAGCCCGGAACGATAATCGTTGCATTCAAAACACGCGCAAGTCCGGGCTTCGCGTGCATGTACGCCCAACATGGGCGTGAGTTTATGGGGTGCGGAAGTTCTCGCGGAGAACGTCTCAGTCCCCTGTGTTTAGTTCCGATCTTCTTATGGGAGTCATGATACCAAATGGATAGTTCATAAGAAAGCAACACGAGGCGAGGGCAACTGCGGGGAGGCGACGAACCGTGGGAAGGAAGCCTGCGAAGATGATCGGTAAGCCAGCAAAGAAACGTCGCTGGACATCTTCTCGCCGAGACCCGCCAGGCTACGTACAGAAACTTCATAGAGGCCGGTCACTCCAGGCGAGCGTGCATGAGAACGCGAAGCCGAATCGGAAACGGAGGATTGGTAGATGAAGAGCTTGGGCGGGGACAACTCACGTACTTTTCAAGAGAAGCAAAGCGACGGGAGCAATCCACAGCCCAAACTTCACTTAAAGAGGTCCCTTATTTGGGGAGAACTGCCCGCGTACCCGTGAGTAGGACTTGTCCGAAAGGCGGGGCGACTGGGGTAACCCAACTCGTGCCCGGCAGAATGCAGCAGCGGCCATAGTACCGAACTTTCGCTACCAACGAAAACGGGAAGGGCCAAACGAATCTTGTTAAGGAAGAACCATTGATGACCTCGAACCGTCTGCAACACATAGAACCTGGCTCGACCGACCCTTCGGGTGGCGACAACAGAAAGGCCCGTGCTCTGCAGAGTCTCAGCGAAGATCAATCGGACCCGGCGGCCATCAAGCAGTCAGCCTTAAGCAACCTCTCAGAAAATCTGATGGAACAGATTGTTGACCAACGCAACATGCAACGTGCATGGCGCAACGTCAAGGCGAACAAAGGGGCCCCCGGCCCCGATGGAATCACACTCGACCAGTTCGAAGAAAGCTTCCGACCCGAGTGGCCGACGGTTCGTCAACAACTGTTAGATGGCACTTACAGACCGGGCGCGGCTCGGCGTAAGTCCATCCCCAAACCGGACGGCAGCGAACGTCAGCTGGGCATTCCCAATGTTCAGGAAAGACTGATTCAGCAAGCCATCCTGCAAGTCCTGACGCCGATCTTCGATCCGCACTTTTCGGAATCAAGTTTCGGTTTTCGACCCAAACGCTCTGCCCACGGAGCAGTCAAGCAAATCCAAACTCACATCCGCTCTGGATACCGATATTGTATCGATATGGATTTGTCCAAATTTTTCGACCGCGTGCAACATGACGTGTTACTCACTCGAGTTTCGCGGAAAGTTGCCGACAAACGCCTCCTGCGTTTGATCGGTCGGTATTTGCGGGCAGGCGTGATGGTCGATCGCCACAGGGAACCATCACACGAAGGCACGATGCAAGGCGGCCCACTTTCACCGTTACTCGGGAATATCCTGCTCGATGATTTCGACAAGGAGCTTGAGCGGCGTGGCCTCCGCTTTGTACGTTACGCGGATGACTTCTTGGTGTTTACCAAGACCGAGAAGTCCGCCCAACGAGTCTTTCAGTCGGTGGAACGATATTTAACCCGAAAACTGAAGCTGGTGGTGAACCAGCAGAAGAGCCGCCTTTGCAGTACCGATGGCGTGGAGTTCCTTGGATTCCGCTTCACCGGCTACGGCGGCCAAATTCGAGTCAGCCCCAAGAACGTGACCAAGTTCAAGCAACGAGTCCGAGAGATCACGCGCCGCACGCGCGGGATATCAATGACGACTCGGTTGAAGGAGCTGGGTTATTACTTGCGGGGCTGGGCCGGTTACTTCACGATCGTCCCGCTCAAAAGTTTCTTCGTCGCATTAGACAAGTGGGTTCGGCGTCGCTTGCGTTCCTGTTACTGGAAGCAATGGCGGACGCCGCAAACCCGGATCAGAAAACTTTTGGCAATGGGACTGGTCAAGGACGAAGCCGTGCCATTCGGTTCTTGCTCCCGTGGCGCTTGGTTCATGTCGGGCTGTCGAAGTGTGCAAAGCACGATCAGCAACGACTATCTAGCCAAACGTGGCTTGGTCAATCTGTCAGAAATCTGGAGCAAGCTTGCTCCCAAGTTTCGAAACGCCTAGTGCGGACCCGCATGCTAGGTGTTGTGGGAGGGGTCCGGCGAAATCCGGCCCCTATCCCGATCCGTTTGTTATTTGAGATTCAATTTGAGACGAAATTGTCGCGAAAGCACTGAAAGCCTGGCAACTATTCCGTTGGCGTGCCTAGTAATTGCTTTAAATTTTCTTCTGACATCTTAACATCGTCGAGCCCTAATATTTCACCTTCTGCGTTGCGCAGTTGGAGAGATGTCGTCGTTTCAATGTCGTGCCCCATTAGGCGCAAAAGTTGAATCAAATCTTCTTTTATGCGGCGTTTCGATGCCCACCCATTTTCTTCACATGCCGCGTGAATTGAGTTGAGCGTTTCACCATCAATAGAGACCAACTCGTACCAGCCTAGTTCGTCTGAAAGCCGCACTTGGTATATGTCGTCAACCCACTTTGCGTCGACGAAAGGAGACACTGCCGGATATTCCGGTGCTTCAGAGTTAAACGGGTGCACACACTGTTTTCTGGCATCCTTAGTCATGCGTACGTTTTTCAAGGTCACTTTCCGACCAGATTCATCGCGCAAGCAAAGGGTAGCGGTCCGTTTCACCTCACCGTCCATTGAGCGAACTAGCTGAACAATATCCTGATTAACTCGTTTACGCGCATCCCAATTTCGAAACTTGCAAAACGATACCATCTGGTCAATCGAAATTTCATTGAATTCCAGTAACTGGTACCACTCGCCCTCGTAGCCAACAACGCGAACAAAAGGTTCGCCGTTTTCCCATCGAATTGCCGAAAACGGAGAAACATCCGCGAAACCTGGCTGTCCCGAATTAAATGCAATCGGATTCCGGTCTACAAAGAGGTAAATGATCGAAACTAACAACAGCGCAGCAAGTGGGGTTGCGATTAATAGACCGCGCAGGCTCAGTTGAAGTTTATTGCGCCGAATTTCAACTGTCACGATTGGCCTTTTTGTTTTTGACAGTCACAGTTCACGTTTGGGGAATTCAAATAACGATTTAATTATTACACGAAAACGTCTGATAAAGCTCTTATCACGTTATTATCAGACCGGCACGTCGATTTTGACGCATTATCACCTATTGCCGCAAGTCGATTTGGACGCATTATCACCACGTCCTCGTCGGTCTTTTGCATTTTATCATGGCTTAATCACCACTAATCAATTTACTTGGGTGGCTTGATTCCTCATCCAAACGCGTCCTTCCATTGTATTCGCTTTGCGGGACCCATCACAAAACGTTCATTTTGGCCGGGGGCCAAATAGGCCCCATTTCGCCCTGACTGTTCGGGACCGACCAAGGGCGGCGATTTGGGCGTTGAGCCGGATTGGCTATCCAAAAATCCGGTGGTTTTTCGGGACAGCCCGTGACGGCGATCTCAACAGACCCCGATGCGGCGGTCCTCGTCGAGCGATGGATTGGCAGAAACTGCGTCGGACATTTTGTCCGACGCTCTGAACGCATCTTGGAATTCGGGCCAAGACTTTCCGGAAAACGATGTTTGGCGATCTGGTCACGCCAATAGAAAACGCCGAGCGTTAGAGCACTCGGCGTTGGAAACTTTCCGCAGCGAAGTCAGTATGAAGCAGTCGCCGAACTTTTGTTGAGTCATCCCTTAGAGCCTTCCTCACCTGTATTTAGTCGTTCCGGCTCACTCGCATGCGGGACGGGGTCCACGCAGCGCCAACATGAACGCTCACATGGAACGGTTTTTCGGCTCACTGAAATCGGAGTGCCTCGATCGATTGATTCTATTCGGCGAAAATTCGCTGCGTAATGCAGTGGGTCAGTTCCTCCTTCATTATCACACTGAGCGACCACACCAAGGCTTGGGCAACGAGTTGATTGAACCAATCGAACATCCGCAGGATGTCAGCAAAAAGATCGAAACGACTGAACGACTCGGTGGTCTGCTTCGCTCGTACAACCGAGCAGCGTGAAGCAAAAGATGCTTGACGATCCACTGACCGACGCAAAATCGGAGTGCTGACTGTTGCGCTCATGCCTCGACGAATCCTGCTTTTCGGCCGACGTTTCGATTTTCGACAATGATCTCGACCGAAAATCCGAGAACTGAGAACGATGCAAGCTTGGAAATTTCCAAGCCAAGTCCTCGTTTCAATATTTTGACCCCACGGGCTTGAGCTTAGTCAATTTTCATTGGTCGTTCGTAGATAATTAAGATGGATCATTCCAAGCGTATTCAAGCTGGGAAAGACATAGATTTTTTCGTCCGACTGCCACCGAGAATCTAAGTCTACGGCGAAGCCCTGACTCAATTTGGGCGAGACTATCACGTAACAGGATTTTCTTTCGTTGGCCTCAACGATGAATCGGCTGTTCCGGGCCACTGAAGGCGGAAGCAGATTGCTTCCCTCAAATGCGTCACCGTAAAACCCGCTTCCATCGACAACGACCGCAGAGTTTCTGACCGTTGGCGAGCTCAACCAAGGGAAGAGAACAAAATAAACGGGCGATCCTGCAAAGACAGGTCTGCAACCCGAATCAGATTTTTCATTGATTTGTTGCGCTACCTCTCTCAGCACCTTTTCGTTTTCGTTCAACCAAACTTCGGGCCAATGAGAAACAACCATTGCGATCGCCAAAATGAAAATGGGTACCAGTCGCGGGATCGCAAGAATCATGCCTGCCAGAATGATAAGGATCAGCAACAAATGGGGCTGAATTTGGTAGAAGTGCAGAACTTTATCCCCAGTGGTCACTTCCCATATCCAGAGAGCCGCAAACTGAAAAATGAAAAGTACCGCCACTGCACGTTGCCCGGCATTTGATTTCCATGCCAACAGGTAAATGACACGAGCCCAGGTTACCAACTGAATGCCCGCTACAATCAATGCCCCGCCAGCACCAGAATAGTCGATCCGCGCAAATAACCGCCTACCTGGTAATGGGAGTTTCATATCAAAAGCGAGCGAATTGTAGTGTGGGCAAACATCCAAAAACCAGGCACCGACACTCAGAGTCTGGGCAAACCAACACGCGGTTCCGATCGCCGCGAAAACAACCCTTTCCCTCAAGCTGGCTTGGGATACAAACGCGATGGAAATCGGGGCACCGAGCGCGCAGATCCAGCCGGCATAATTGATCAGCGAAAGAAGATTTCCCGCAACCACCAAGACCAACGCCCACTGCCATGTGATCTCGGCTGCCAACTTGGCAATCGATAGCAGCAGAATTGCCAAAAGAGCCGTCGCAAAACATGATGGCGTAAATCGACTGATGCTCGCAAAGATTCCCGGATTCAATGCAATCGCCAGGGCAACTCCCACTATGTAGAGTATTCCCGATAATGCGAGTTCCCTGTTTAATTCAATCAACATGTAGACGAGAATCACAAAAAATGCAACGCCGAGACTCCAAGCAACGAGTCTAGCCGTTTTCAAATCAACGCTTCCAAATGTGAGCGTCGGGACCAGAGCTTCGATCGCAGGGCCATTCACGCTCCATGGTGCCTCTGCTGCGGTAGCTGTGAATTCCTGCTGCACGGAGTAAAGCCAAAAGCCTTCGTAGGCAACGAACTGCTGGTTAAAGGTCGAGTTGGAACTTGCCAGAAAAAGCACTACTAGAATGATGATGCCAATTAACAGCGCTGGGATCGGTGGAGAGCTTCCTTGTTCATCTTCCTCGCTTGCCATGTTGTCATTCATCATTCAATTGAAGCAAAGAGTAATTCATTTCACGACGAAAATCTTCAATCATCAGCTTCGAAACGTCTTCAAATCCGTCGTTGGTCAACATCAAAGCATGAAGTTCAACGTTTCCCTGCTTTAGCCCTGAGATCCTTTCGCCGATGATCTCTTCCATTGCGTTTCGTTGGCGCTGCCCCATCGAACGAATCATCTTGTCTTCAATTGATACTTCAATCTCGATTAGTCGTTTCTTCGTCTCTTCGAAATATTGCTTCTGCACTTCCTTGAGGCTTTCCCGTTGCGCTTCAGAAATACCTAATTTCTTGCCTGTCGAGCCAGAAATCAGAGAGTTAAGGAGCCCAATACAAGTGATTTCTGCTTTTTGAACCAAATGTTGCAACTTGTCGATTTGAGTATCATTGAGACTTTCAAAGATAATTCTGAAATGTAAATTTCTGGCGTCCATAAACTTCTTGTACCAATGTTCGCGATAGGTTTCATGATCCATGAAGTTCTCAGCAGATACCCGCCATTCGTCTTTCAGACGAAGCCAATCAATTCCCAATTGGTGAAAGGCAGCCGCTTGATTGTCGGTTAATTCAAAGTGTATTCGCCCTTTTGGTGAATCGAGAAGCCGCAACAAGCTTAAGTGGATTGTCTCTTTTAGATTTTTTATTTCGGCTAAAACGGCTGGCACGAAGACCTCGCCATTTGCTCGAATCCCGAATCGTTTTGAGAATAAAAATCCACGGAGTGGTCTCAAATTGACATCGAGTTCAGCGTCAAACATTGCGTCGACAAACTTGACATAGTCTGGATCCGAAATCGCCAAGTGAGCAATCAGCGGCAATTCGGGCAATTCATCCAATAATTGATCAATTTGCGAAGTCTGTTTTCTATTGAGCACGTTTCGAATTTTTGAAGTCAATCGTTCTTTCTGCCGGGTAATTTCGGGAAGAATATCACGATAGTTTTGAAGAAAGACGGTTGAGACTACCTTCCAATCCTTGTCGGACATTTCAACACTTTTAAGCGATCCAAACTTAAAAGAACTCGCAAGGCCTGTACGACAAATTTCACACTGTGCAACGATCTCGCGAAGTCGACAGGTTTGGTGAGGAAGCAGCACACTGCTCAAGATTGCCTCTGCGTCTTTAACTGGTTTTTGAAAGATTTTCTGTTCGAATTGAGGCGTCGCTCCAGTTTCTTTTCGTTTTAACTCAAAAGCATCAACCGCGGATTTAATCGCTGCGATCGAGTCAGCGACATCGAGGTGTTGGAAATCAACAATTTCCAGTTGCTGAAATGCTTCTTGGTTTTCAATGCACGAAAGCAACGGGAGCGGAGTTATGTAGCGAGGAGCCTGAGTCATCCTGAAAGCCAAGTGGCCATCTTTTTTTACCCAAAACTCCAGGCAGTTGACGTACTGATAGTAAACCCGTCGAACCATTGTTTCCGATGATTCCTGTGCTCTAGACTGCTCTTGAGGTGAGGAAAAGAACATCGAACCCGCAACCAATGCCACGGCTAAACTTTTAAACGTTGATGTTGTTCTAAAATAACGCCGCGCGACTAACCCCAACCCAACACCAAGAACGGCCGCAACGACTGAAGGCTGCCACGGAAAGCTCTGTCCCGGATTGGATTGCATGTCCAGTTCAGAAACGACGGACTCAATTGAACTCCGAGACAAGGTCGCCGGTGAAGTGACCAATCCAGTCGTTCGATCATGAACCACTTCGCCTGGCCCAGGGGTCAAATAGAAAATGGACTCCGGAACGTCCTCGTTAACCTTTAATTCTTCAACAACAAGTTTACTCCGGACCGTGCCCGCAACGACTTTTGTTTGGTATTTGAAAACCTCAGTTGAAGTCTCAATCAAAAATGGGAACCAGCATGGTCCGATTTTGCGATAGTCTCCGTATCTGGAAATCGTCTTGCCGAATCCAACATCATCGACAAATTCCGTGGGATAAACGACTTCAACTAGTGCAAAGTCTTTTTCTGAGTCAAACACCAACTCAATTTTCGTTTCCGGATTTCGTAGAGCCACGAGATTCGTCTGCTGACGGTCTGATATAACCTCCCATGCTTTATCCAGGATTTTGGGGAGAAAATGAAATGAGGAAGGGCCATTCTCTAGACTTTGAGAATCATGATCAGCGATGGGCCACATGATCGACGCCATGAACATGCTTGATTCCGTCAAGGAGCTTTTCACAGAGGAAATTTCAACAAACTTTCCTTCTCTTTTGTGCATCAACTCGCCATCGAAAACGGCAAGGTAATTTTGCGGTGCCATGTCCCGCTTGAATCCAGTCCCATAGAAATCAAGGTACCGCTTAGTTCCTGAAAATGCGAAAGTGACTTCTGAATCCTTTCCGACGTGGTTCAGGTCGCCTTGTTCAATCAACGAATCCGGCGCGGCCGATGTTTCCGAATACTTGACCATTAGTCGGGTGATTGCCGATCTGGATTCCTCAACCGATGATTTGATCTCCTGAACAATTTCGAGCGTATCAACTTTTCGCTGATCTTGGCCGGAAAGGAGAGGGCCGCAATATGGGCTTAGCAGAATACAACTGGTGACCAGAAAGGCTTGGTATCCCGTTTGAATTCTCATTGCTTGGCTCCGTTCAAATTTTGGATACCGTCATTATTTTCCAGACAGAATTTAACTAACCCGGTAAAAACATGCGATGAAAGCAACGTGTGCTTATCTGCGTAATACGCCGAATCGCCGACGACGGTGGTTTCGAGATAGGCGACAGCGCGATCAACACATCGTTTTTCAGGCCAAAGTGAGGAAGGAACCAGACTGAGCCATTCAATCAAATGGCCAGTGACGCGTGCCCGTTCACCGAGCGTCTTTCCATCGACAACCAAATTGTCCTTTTGTGTCCGAAGAGGTTGTGCCCACGAAGCGTCCCAATAACCGTAATCGTTCTGATTGTTCGACAGTCTGACTGAGACGGATTCAAAGTGTTTTTCCAGCGAGATAACCAGCTTTTTCATCTCTTTTGCTCGACTGACATCGGGCGTTTTTTCAAGCTCGTACAAAAGACGCTGTCGACAAATTGCCAGAGCAATTAATCTATGTATTCCATTGCAAGCCCCATCTCCATCAGCGATTCGTGTAAGCAGTATGTCAATTAATTCCAATAGATCAAACGTATCGCCCGCGCTATTTTGAAATTCGAGATTTGGATAGTAACCACAATAGGCAATCAGAGTCCATTCAAGCTCGCGACCAAGCTTAAAAGTAGCGATAGAATCATTGAGCATATCGGATACTTGCAGTTTGTTGCCAGAAGGAGTTGTGATGGGTGCGTCAAGACTCCTGCCGGATTCAAAAAAAATCGCCAGAAGTTGATCGTCGTGAGGTACAGAGTCGAAGCTCGCACCGCGATTTGAGCTCTCTGACCCAAAGGCGGGCGAATTGCGAAATGAAGCCCCATAAGGACTGTCAAGCAAAAGCGGAAGCCCGCCTTCTATCTCATCCCAGCCCGGGTCATTCAAAAGTAAATATTCAAACTCTCGAACCTTCTCTGCGGTCTGATCTGCATTGACTCTCCTAAGAGAATCTTCCATGCGGAGCATATGCAAAGCGACGCTGGCTGTTGGTTGCCCCCAACTACTAGCGACGAGCTGCGTACCGAATTTCGATAATTGCTCGATCGAAATTCTTGTTGGTGCTTTTGTCCTCTTCGCAACAAAAATTGGCTGTGATGAACCGGTGTAATACGCCCCCCCATCGTGAACCTTGTTTACGACCAGTACTTTGACAAACAAAACGCTGACGAAGGTCAAAATTGAAACGATCACAAGGTTACGAATTGACGCGATTCTCATCTTTGAACTTTTCATTGCGTGGCTGAAAAAACACTACGGCAAAGCAAATTAAGAAGGCCATGCCCGGCCATGCTAGAGTCAACAAGAAGTTTGACGGGAGGCGAACTAAATAGAAGCCGGAAGCGTTTTTTTCAAAAAAACGTATATCAGCCTTCCTGACTTCCAGATCACCCCCGTCAAAGCAATTAAATTCCAGGTCGCCGTTGGAATCGATCGTCTTGTCAAATACTAACAAGTAGTGACCGTCACCGCCCATGTAAGTGAGATCCAAATGAGCGATAAATGGAAGTTCGAGTGCTTCCAGTTTTTCAAAACCCACCTTCCGAATGCTTGCATTCAATCCAAAGCTGGAAGCCGACGTCTTCAGGTCCAACATCGAAGAACCCTGCCGTCCGACCGGCACCGTTTCCGCAACCGCATTGTAATCAATACGCTCAGTCTTTATGCAACAGAGAAATGCGTAAAGTACGTTCGTGCCGCAACGCCCCGGCGCGTTCCAACTGTTTTCTTTCGAAGAGGTTTGAGCGCAGCAAGGGGGTTCGAAGCATCCTGCCACTAAAAGAAAACACGCTAGAGCTAGAACAAAAGCTCCAACGTGCTTTTCCTTGTAATCTATTATCGAACTAAATGCCATCTAAAGTCCCTTGCTCAAAGCAAATCAAAGACGACATCCTCTTCAGCTACGGGTTCGGGGACCGTGTCTGGTTTTTTAGCGCACTCCATGACTACCTCGGCAACGTCTTCGCCGCAATAAACTGTTTTTCGCGGGGCCGGACAAACTTTTTGAGAACAAGCTGTCTTGGTGGGCTTGTCTTTCTTGCTAAAAATACCCGTGCCGCGAGCATTCCAGAATTCGATGATTTGCTTTTTACCGCATACTCCACCGCCGCATCCACCATAGTTAGCGCCGACGCAATAGTTGCACTTGGCAGGATCATACGGCTTTCCGCAATCGTGATATTTACCTTGGTGGGTGTTGTGGGGATTGACATCAACGTCCACGTCGACTTCGTCGTTGACCAAGACCACGAATGACCCATAGATACGACTTGACATCGCGTCATTAACTGGCTCACCAACTCCCGGATCGCTATAAAAGGAAATCCCAATGCCGAAAATCGCCAAGCCGATACCGCACGCAATCGATCTCATTTTCCTTGCTCCAGTATTAAAAGAGATTTAAAGTAAAATCAAGCTACAGGTTTCAAAGAGACTTGTCATTTTTTGTTTTTCAGCAGATCGAGGATTTTGTCTTTTTTGGCCCTCGGTGAGATATCGTCGGTAAAAGCCGATAAGTACCGACGAAATCTTACCCCTGGAGTTTTGGCAAGATAATAGGTCTGATCGAACATAACGGGCATACCAAGGCGGGACGTGGGTTTTGCGTATTCTTTCTACTGACATTGGTAATAAAACCGTTCAGGAATGTCGCCTCTACCGAAGCCTGTTTTACCGACCTTTTTATCGCGGGACGCGTTTGGGGTGAGTCCCGCGATTCCGAGCCTTTTGAGCACTTCGAGCCTCTTTTTAGGCAGATCGGCGCGAGGGTGAGTCCCTCGATTTTTGGGTGACGATGATTAGCGAGCGCGGAAATGCCGCGTAGCGTGGCGCAAAAAACAAGCCCGGAAGAATTAACTTCCGGGCCTGTTTTTGTTCGAGCCGGGTTTTACGTCGACTCTGTATGGAGGCGGCGGGGATCGAACCCGCGTCCCGCGATATTTCCACGACGGCCTCTACGTGTGTAGTCGTTGATTTGAATTTCGGTTCATGACCCGGGCAGCGACACCCTGATCATCAACCTAGCCGAGAACTTTTTTTAACAACAAGCGTGCCCGACGTGACTCGTTGCGAGCTGGAATTGGTGACCAGCTTTCCAGGCTCTCCAGCGAAACCTGTCAGCCGGGGCTACTCTATTTCTAGGCAGCCAATGCGAAAGAGTTATCTTCTGCAATTAAAGTTTTTAGTCAGCTTTTTACGTGGCCCACTGACCAACCACGACACGCCACCCCAGCTTCTAACTATCCGGTCGAATCCAATTCGCCCCCGGTTTCAGTTGGCAGGAAGCAGTTCGCAGGACACATGAAATTAGTGCCCAGAGCCCACAACCAGGTACTCCGTATTCGGTACTTACGACTCAGCACAAATTCGTTGTTTCCCACTCAAGCTCGTCCGCCAGAATCTATTATTCGTCAACTGCGATACAAAAAAAGACCTGCAACCGTTTTTCTAGCCCCGATTTTACTGTTTTTTGCTTTCACCCTCCATTCGCACCCGCCGAAATCGCCACCCGTCATCAAGGGCAATTCAAATTTGGCATGGCAGTCGACCAGACACTTTCGCGCCCAAGGAAAATGTCAATGCTTCCAGCCAAACTGATTAAGTCACTTAATTTGACGCCACGTTGCAATCTAGCTGGCAACCGTCGGTTAACGGAAACTCGAGCTTCACTGGCGGTACATCATTCCCTTTTTGGCAATCTAGTTGCTCCGAACGTCAATCGACGCCTATTTAAACGACTAACCGTTACGGTCTATCGCGCTAAAGTGGCTTTGGGCGGCATGGCCGAACCAAAGGTCCAATTTGCATCGATTTCGCCGCTTTGCCGCAGGACAGTTACGACGGTTTCTCCCCTTGGAAAAATGGGGGATTTGTGTGATAATTCCAACCTGTCGACATGCTTGGCTGGATCGCTTCGAACTCTGACGCGATTTTCATCCATTTCAAAAAAGAACGGCGGGCGATCCCTGCGATTGCGGGAACGAGTCGGTCGTTCATCTTTAATATAGGAGATCCCGGTGTACAAAATCTTAAATAGTCAGGGACTAGGAGTCTCGGGACGACAAAACGAACTTATCGAGTTGGCTTTGACCCACAAATTTGATGGTGTCGAGGTTGACATGGAAGATCTCGTCGGTCGTCACGACACGTTGGGCAAAGAGTTTGCCTGTCAATTTCTGCAAAGCGCCAATATCGACGTTGGCACGTTCGCATTACCTGTGAAAATTGCCGCGTCGGACGCTGATTTTGCCGCATTTATGGTAAAGCTGGAGACGATTGGTGACCTGGCGTCCACGCTCGGTGGCAAACAGTGTTACGTTTTGATCGAGCCCTTTAGCAACGCCGTTGCGTTTCAGGAAAACTATGAAAAGCACCGTTTGCGATTGCATGAAATTGGTGAAAAACTGGCCAAGCACAACATCCGCGTCGGGTTAGCACTGCAAGCGGCAAAGGCTAAGACAACCAAAGGCGATTACAAGTTCATACAATCGGCCGAAGACATTTTAACATTGGTCAAGACGATCGGTCATCCAAACGTTGGATTGTGCCTCGATTCATGGCAGTGGGTCGTTGGTGGCGGAGCCATGGATCAAGTGGTCGATTTGGATCCCAAAATCATCACGGAATTCCGCATGGCGGACGTTTCGGAAACCGCAGACCTATCCGCAATCAAGATCTCGGATCGTGTACTTCCTGGCGACACCGTCGACTCGATTTCGGTCAAGATGATCAACCATTTATTAGACGCGGGCTACACGGGACCATTTTCCATCGCCACGGACCTGGGCATGTTCGCCGGCATCGCACGCGACGTGTTGGTTGACAGGCTGAGTGAACGGCTGGACAAGCTGATCGCGCGTGAAGATTTGACGGCCGTTGACGACGCCGGCGAAGAGTCAACCGATGACGACGGCGAATCATCTGGCGAATCTGAAGCTGCCTCGGATGCGGTAACCGCAGCGGCACAATCGTAGTTACTCGCAGACTTTGACCGAGCGCCAAGCCCCGGGAAAACTCGGGGTTTTTTTTGCGCCAACCGCATCCGACCCTCCCGAAGAAGCTCGGCGGAGCCTTGCCCTCCAATGAAGCTCGGCAGGAGCCTTGCCCTCCCAATGAAGCTCGGCGGGAGCCTTGCCCTCCCGATGAAGCTCGGCGGGAGCCTTGCCCTCCCAATGAAGCTCGGCGGGAGCCTTGCCCTCCCGATGAAGCTCGGCGGGAGCCTTGCCCTCCAGTGAAGCTCGGCGGGAGCCGTGCCCTCCCAATGAAGCTCGGCAGGAGCCTTGCCTTGCAATGAAGCTCGGCGGGAGCCTTGCCCTCCCAATGAAGCTCGGCAGGAGCCTTGCCCTCCCAATGAAGCTCGGCAGGAGCCTTGCCTTGCAATGAAGCTCGGCGGGAGCCTTGCCCTCCCAATGAAGCTCGGCGGGAGCCTTGCCTTGCAATGAAGCTCGGCGGGAGCCTTGCCCTCCCAATGAAGCTCGGCAGGAGCCTTGCCCTCCCGATGAAGCTCGGCGGGAGCCTTGCCCTCCCGATCAAGCTCGGCAGGAGCCTTGCCTTCCCGATGAAGCTCGGCGGGAGCCTTGCCCTCCCAATGAAGCTCGGCAGGAGCCTTGCCCTCCCGATGAAGCTCGGCGGGAGCCTTGCCCTCCCAATGAAGCTCGGCAGGAGCCTTGCCCTCCCAATGAAGCTCGGCGGGAGCCTTGCCCTCCCAATGAAGCTCGGCAGGAGCCTTGCCCTCCCAATGAAGCTCGGCGGGAGCCTTGCCCTCCCAATGAAGCTCGGCGGGAGCCTTGCCCTCCCAATGAAGCTCGGCGGGAGCCTTGCCCTCCCAATGAAGCTCGGCGGGAGCCTTGCCCTCCCAATGAAGCTCGGCGGGAGCCTTGCCCTCCCAATGAAGCTCGGCGGGAGCCTTGCCCTCCCGATGAAGCTCGGCGGGAGCCTTGCCCTCCCGATGAAGCTCGGCGGGAGCCTTGCCCTCCCAATGAAGCTCGGCGGGAGCCTTGCCCTCCCAATGAAGCTCGGCGGGAGCCTTGCCCTCCCGATGAAGCTCGGCGGGAGCCTTGCCCTCCCAATGAAGCTCGGCAGGGCGAAAACCACGTTAAACTTTGCCGATTGGGAAGAGAATTCGCGTTGCAATTGACTTTGCTGTTTCCGATTGAACCGGTTGTAATGATCGCCCACTCGTACCATCAAAATAAACCATACGCGTCCTACAA
>CAVONL010000029.1:0-177335 GCA_963697295.1 uncultured Planctomycetaceae bacterium
TCGGCTTAGTTCAACGGCAATGTTCACCCAGTCGCGTGAGTGGACGTGACTTCAAATTTTGGCAACCAACGCGACTTGGGTGCAACATATTGTTATACCGCCATCGGTAGTACGATTAAGTTCATTCTAATGGGTTGGTTCCGATCCATAAAAGTCTAGGCGGAGATCAAATCCAGTATTGGCGAGATCAGTCAGCAGCTGGTTGTCAAATTGATGTGCGCAACAACCGTCGCCAAAAATTCCAAGAAATATACAGACCTCGCCGCCCGTTGAATTCAATTGTTTCAAAAAACTACGATAAGGCTGGAACGTCATCACCAATTTCTTGAGAAAGTTTGTGATGTCGACTTGATCTTCAGTTGCAAGGCCACAAGTCCAAAAGTTTCCCGGATACGTACCAGCAAGTGGTTCGCCAGCGGGTGTGCTGCGAGGGTCTCCTTTGGAATGTGAACGTTCCGGTTCCCTGCCAAGCTCAGCAGAAATTGCATCAGGCGAGGTTAACGGGTGATGGACGTGAAGCGACGCGTCATATCGAAAGTTCAACATGTCGCTTCGATAGGTTGCCATTTGTCTCAATGCTGATCCAACGTTTCGGCGGTATAACGTCACCGATCACGGGGCGGCGACGGTTGATTGTCCATTGTAAATCCGCCCGACTTCGCCGCTCCCGTGCATCGGATTGTTCGTCGGGTTTTGGCAGCGGTGCCGTTGTCGCCAACGGTTACCGGTTTGCGACAAAATACGCTCACCGTCGTTTTTCCGCTTCCGTGCGCCGTTCCTGTTCCTTCCATTTCTTCTCTGAAAGCTGTTCGGGCGTCGGCAAGCAAGAATTCACTGACAGGTTCATATTCAGCAATTCGAGTTGAGTATCCACGGTGAGTTCACCGCCGAAGTACGCGGCAAGGATCTGTTTCTCTTTTCGATAGCGTTGCCAGAAGTCATGCCATCGTTTTTTGTGTTTGGCGGGTGGCACATGCATCTTCCAGTGAACGAATTCGCAGGCTTCGCCACATTCAGGACACGTGAGTTCTTCTACCGATTGCGTCCGTCGAAATGTTTTTCCACACGGAACACATGCCCATGTGCGATTGCTCATGCTGGGTGTTCCTATTGAGTGTGACTTCCCGACGAACGTCTGGCATAACCGGGCCGCCGCGGTTGATGCTCCATTTGAATCGCGTGACCGGCGGCTCCGCGTTCATGCCATTGTTACGCGGCGATTGAATCGTTGTATGCCGGTGACAATCATGAGTACCACCGACAGAAATACAAAGCTCGATGGTTCGGGTACGGCCGTAAACTCAAAAGTCGTACTTACGACGTTTCCGTTGATCGGCCCATACGTATGTTGGTGGGGACTGGCCGTTGTCGAGAACGTGTTAAACAACGAGTTTTGATTAAATAAAGTAACAGGCTGCAATACTCCGTTGATAGTTGCTTGATACGAAGACTGGTCTGCGAGGCGGTGGCTATGGGAACCGCTTGATGTGGTCGTGCCGGCTGGGATCGTGTAGCTCGACGTAGGTACATTGTTGGAGAAGAAATTGAGTGTGCCTGCGTCAGCAAAACTCACGTTAAATGTAGGAATGTTAAACGAATGAGACTGGTTTGTAATAAAGCTTGACTCCCAGCGTGGCAAGTCGACAAAATTATTGGCTTGCACTGTAACAGCAGGGAAGTCAACCGAATGCTGGTGACTGCCCTCGGGAGTCGTTGTTGTCGATGGTGGGTTAACGGGACGCCCGTTCCACAAGAAAGAGGGCGGGTCCACGACATGGATGTTCGTGCCTTCAAACGAAGTGAAAATTGGCCGAAAATCCAGAACACTACCAATTGGTGCAGCCACTTGAAATGGAGTGGGATCAAAGAAATGCGCATGTGGCGTCCCAGGGTTAGTGCTTGTCGACCCGGGGTCGAATCGAACTGTGACACGAGTGAGTGTTCCGAGTGAGGTGTCGAATTGTCCAGTCCCTGAAATGGTTACTAGATCCGCGTTTGCGGATGCGCAGAGAAGCAAAAGAGCAAGCGAAAAGGGAATTCGATTCATCATGGTTAGTTCCTTGCAAGCGTCAAAGTCGGTGTTTCGAGGTTAATCGCGAAGGCGGGTTATTGCAAGTTCTGGAACGAAGCCGCGTAACTTATTTAATTATCAAAGGTTTTCCTATGATAATCCAGCCTTTCGGTGATTATCAGAGGGAAACCCAGGTTTTTACCGTGAAAACCTTGGGCGAAATTTGGGCTGACTGGGGAGTGTGGGTCGCTATGCCGACGGGCGCGGAATCCAACTCGACGGAAAACAATGGCCGCGGGATCTGGCGCGTCTTCCCGCTGCGACCAGTCGATGTGGTTCATCCAGGGTTGGTGAACGAGATTATTTGGTATACAAATAGACACCTTAATTCGGAGGTGTGGGAATGGCTCTGCAACAGTTTCAAACAAAGCTTGCTGGCTCAAAATACAGCAAGAACGACAAAAACTGGTTTGCCAAGTGGCTTAGACGGTACCAACGCTCGCTCCATGACAACTCGGTCCGCGTTGGTCCTGATCAAAACCTGGTCGTTACCACGGCGTCGGTGATCGACTTTTCAAGATCGCTTTTGAAGTCGCAAACTCCGGCGTGGCAGCGGCTCCAGGCGGTTCGAGCCGTGGAGGCTTATCGGGACTTGGTGCTGGAAACGTCCGAACCTTCATTGCTCGATATCCGAAATACGCTGGCCCGGCTGGCTGCTCGAGAACAAGTCCAAAAACCGGGCGAACCTGACGCAAGTGGCTCGGTCACGCCGCGCGATGTCGTCGGGGAGATTGACCCTACCGAGCCGCAAGTGATCCAAGCAATGCGGCGAGAGCTGCGGCTACGTTACAAAGAGCTCACGACCGAGCGGGCTTATGTGGGCTGGGTAAAAAAATTTGCTCGATTTTGCCGCTCGGATGATCTCGAATCTTTTGCGGAGCCGCACATCAAGAAATTTTTGACCACACTTGCAGTTGACCAGAACCTGGCCCCCAATTCACAAAATCAGGCCAAAAGCGCCTTACTCTTTTTGTACCAACAAGTGTTTGGCAGGGAACTGGAGTTTCTGGATTTCATCGCTGCAGATAAACCAGGTCGCTTGCCAGTGGTTCTGAGCCAAGAGGAAATCCGGTTGTTGCTGACCCAGTTTATGGGCGTGAAACGACTGATGTTTCTGTTGATGTATGGGACGCCATCATGTCAGCGAATATTTTTTCGCCAATGAGTTCAAAAAAATGTTGGCCCGCACCGACATCACCAAAAACGCGGTTCCACATACGTTGCGGCATAGTTTTGCAACTCATCTTTTGGAAAGGGGGTCCGACATTCGGACCGTTCAGGAATTGTTGGGGCACCAGGATGTGGCCACAACCATGATCTACACTCACGTGATGAATCGACCGGGTCTGGCGGTGAAAAGCCCAGTTGATGCGTTGATGAATGAAGACCGGGGGGGATCGCATGTGGGATACGAGTAAAGGAGTCCGAACACCGCGGGGTGCAGAATCGGCGGTGGTCCGGGATACGTCGGCGATCTGGTTGATGTCATCCGGGCGGCCAAAGCAGACGGTGAGTCTGCGTCGGTAGGCGTGTCGCTGTTTGATGAATTGAGTTGGGAGCAACAGCTGGCAATGCTGTTGAGAGTTGCTAAACAGCTGCTCGATCCGTTTCTGCCGCCGCCGTGCCGCCGCCGCCAAAAAGTGCGTTGATGGACGTGACGGTCGCCGGGATCTACGCCCAAATGCGGATCGGAATTTTAATAGGTTGACGCAGCGCCGTTAAGCGCATCAATCATTTGCGAGCCAACAAATGCCAACAAGCGGGTAGGGGACTGGAGATAGATCGATTGGGTTTCGTCCGAGTTGGCTGGCAAATTACAACTGGTACATACGTACCGCCGAAACTCGGATTGCGTGGCGGGGCGAGTCGTGTCCCAGGTCCCGTCAATCGCAAACGTTGCCACCGAATCGTTGCTGTCCACGATCGCCATCGTGACGCTGGCTCGCATCGGTGAATACGCCCGGAACTCATTGATCCTCACCAAGGCGATCGAATCGGCGTTGTACTGCCGCGAAAGTCGCGCGATTTCCCGCTCGTCGAACTGCCCCTGCAGGATGTTGTCCGAATGGACGAACAGCCGCTCGCCGGGCGGCGCGACGACTTCGAAAATTCCCGTGCGACGCAATTGGGAGGCAAATTCGGTGATCAGGTTTTGCGTCTCCTGGTATTGGCCCGGTGTCTGTCCCGATTCGAGAATCAAGACTCGCCGTGGCCGGTGGGAAACGAACAGTGGCGAAACAAACACACTGTAACACGGCTCCGAATACGTTACGCACTCAGCGGCGTGGTGTCGCCAAAACGGCCCACGCCAATAAGGCATCTGCTGACAACCGCCAATAAACGCCAACAGGCAACTGGCCAAAAGCAAGGCCGATAAAAATCGGCGCGAGTTGAGAAATTTAGTTGAGAGGGATGACATGGTATTGCGTGGTTGGCTATGTGTTTAGGGGACTGGACGCTGGCGCCTTCCGGCTTGACGTTAAACAAAACACGTGCTTTCAGTTGCGTGGGATTTCTGTTGGTGGTTCCTGCGATTTGGACATGGTGCTCAACAGCATCGTGTCCAGCTGTGATTCGATCTCCCGCAGGGCCATATCTGCATTTTTTTGAATGGTTTCCTTTTCACGCTCAAGATCCTGAACTTGAACTCGGAGCCTGGCGATTTCCTCTTGCAGTGACGTGTTGCGGCGGTTGGATTCCAACAATTGCTGTTGCGTTTTTTTGTTCGTCAACTGCTGGTCTTCCAGTTCCTTCTCAAGATCCCTGATGTTCTGACTGATTTTTTTGTGCTGCTCGCGGAGCGTCTGGTTTTGCATGTCCAAATCGATCGCAATTTCAGTCGCTGTTTGATCGGTTTGTCGCAAAACGGATCCTCTCAAACCAATCCCGTCGGCAAGGTGCCCGCTGCCAGAGCCCATGACTGCGTTGGATGACGGTCGTAAAGAATCGACATACAGCAGCGGGTCCATTTGACCCTGGTTCGGATAAGGCATCGCTTGCTGCGGCGGCATCATGGTTGGAGCTGGTAAGTACTCCATTTCGCCAGGTGCCATTGCGGGAGCAGCCTGGTCAGCCCATTCGTTTTGGACTTGTGCGGGATAGGGATTCATCGGCTGACCGTTTTCGACGGCGACTGGCGGGGGTGCATAGCGCATGAACCTCGACTGCGACGGCAACTCGACCGCCGGATATTGCAAAGGTGCATACGGCATCCCATCCTGGGGTGGATAAAGATAGTCCTGGTCCGGCAGCGGATAACCATAATTCTCGTCCTGCGGCGCACCGTAATAGGCGGCTTGGGCGATGGGCTGTCCATCTTGTTGCCAAGACGCTTGTGCGTCGGGCCGCGTGCCCGGGTTGCCTCCCTCGTAGGCAGCGGGCTGTTCGAAAGGTAGCCGCGCGGGACCACCCGAAACGTCGGGATACTGGCCGTAGGGCGGCGACTGCGCCATGGAACGACTTTGCAATTCCACTTGATAAGCGGCTTGAGCGATCGGATCCGGCGATCGTTGCCATTGAAGTTGAGTGTCCACGGGCAAACGTGAGTCGACAGCCGCTGCCGGTTGCTGATACAGCATTGGCGTCGCCCCCGTGGGTCCGCTACCGCGACTCTGATTCGCAGATGATTTCGACTGGGCTTTGTCAGTGGCCGGGCGGCCTGCCCCGAAGAGCGTTTGCTTGAGCTTTGCCGAAGCCGTTTCGAAGGGATTCCCCCGGGGCGCGGCGGTTTCCACGCAACCACTGAACAGCAACAGTCCAGTGCACAAGGTTAGCAGACAGCGACGAAAGGTTGACCTACTCATATTCGCACCTGATTACGATTCGTTCGCCGCACGAACAAACCACCTCGATGGATTCAACTCCCTGCGCATTCCGATGGATTTTGATTGCTTGCTGGTCCGCCTCTGGTTTCGGACCGATCGTCACCTTGGTTCCGCCAGTCGTGACGGAATTCTTGGGTCGCAGTAGTCCGCTGGTCGCGGTCGGTTGGTGAGTTTTCATGATTTTGATCGGGTTACAGGGAGGCTTGCACGAGTTCTTTGAGTCGAAATTTGGCCGACGCGAGATTCCGCGACGCCCTTGATTCGGAGACGCCGATGACATTTCCGATTTCCAGCAGCGTCAGGTCTTCGTTAAAATAAAGCGTTAATACCAGTCGCTCCCGCTCGGGAAGTTTTTCAATGCAGTCGGCCACGATTTTTTTGAGTTCCCGGTTTTCCATTTCGTAATCCGGACTGTCCTCGCCCGTTTTCCAGGCGGAATGCACATTGCAAAACAGGTCGTTCCAGTTTTGCGGTTTGGCAAACCTCATCGCTTCGAGAACCTGCTGGATCCGGTCAACCGAGAGTCCCGTCGCCTGCGCCAGGTCTTCGGGAGCCACGGGTGATTCGAGATGCTTGTAAGCAGCTTTGACCTGTTTGATGTGGGCCAGCATCTGCTGCGGCAAAGGCGAATTTTTTCGCATCTCGTCAACGATCGCGCCGCGGATGCGTGGATAGCAATACGTTCGAAACGAAACGCCGCGACTGGGATCAAACGAATTTGCGGTTTCGACCAGCCCCACGATGCCAGCCTGTTCCAGATTTTCCTTGTCGTAATTTGGTGGCAGGCCGACCGTCAGCGTGCTGAGAATTTTCCGCACGAAAACCAGGTTGTCGAGAATCAACCGCTCACGCTGTTGTTCCAGGGATGCCTGTCGATATGCTTGGGTTGCCGAGTCCATGGCGTTTGTCTTTTGCGAAGTTTGCGGTCTGAATCTGCTCGCCGAAACGTTGCTAATTCCTTGTACTATTTGCGATGTAAACGACGTTCAATCCAAACGAAACCAGCATGCCAACGAACATGGATGCCACCAGCGCCCGCCACAGGATGACATGCGGCTCAAGCCCGATCGCCAGCCCAATCAGCGACACCGCGCTGGCGGTCAACGGCGCAGCGATGGTGGCCAACGGTCCTTTCCGCTTTAATCTGCGTCTGGCAAGTTGATTTTCCAGGCTCACGAGCTAACCCCGTTGGAAAGGGTCGAATATTGTGTGTCCGCAGTCGCACCGGGAGACGCGTTGGCTTGGTGCGACGCGCTATCGGTTCCCGGGCCAAAGACTTCCTGATCCTGGACAATCGCGACCGGATCAATCAACAAGTCGCCGGGAATTTCGTTGTAGGCAACGATCGCCACCTGGGGCAAGGAGCGATGCACGGTCTGTCGCAGCGCCCTGCGAATCGACGAATCGACCAGCACGGCGGCTGGTTCATTCTTCATCGACGACAACTCCCAGGCCTGTTTGAATTTGTCAACCAGTTTTGACAAGTGGTCAGGCTGCATCGCGATCAGTTCGCCGTTAGACTCCTGTCGCAGCCGATGTTCCAGTTTCGGTTCCAGCAAAATCACGCGGACGCGGCCGGACGATTCCCGGAAGCGATCGACAATAATCGGACCAATGTCGGCCCGCACCAATTCCGTGAGTTCCGCGACGGATCTGTTTTGACTGTTGTGATGAATCGCCGACTCGATAATCTTTTCCAGCGCCGAGATGGAAACCGACTCGCGCAGCAGGTTCACCAACACCTGGTGCAACACGCCCGCGCGCAGCGTCTCGGGCTTGATCTCGGCGACGATGGTGGGCGAGACTTCTTTCAACTTGTCCAACATTTTCTGCAAATCTTCGCGGCTAAGCAGCTCATAGGCATGTTTTTTCAGGCATTCGCCCAGGTGCGTGATCAACACGGTGGTTGCATCAACCACCGTAAATCCTGAAATCTCCGCGCGGCGTCGCACGGATTCACTGATCCATTTCGCGGGCAGTCCGAAGGCGGGGTCGGTCGTTTCTGTTCCCTCGATCTCGACATTCACGTTGCCCGGATTGATCGCCAGGTAATCATTGGGTTGGATTCTGCCCGAACCGACTGTCCGCCCGCTGATATTGAACCGGTATTCGAGTACGTCGATTTGGAGATTGTCCAACATCCGCACGTTGGGAACCCAAAACCCGAATTGGCGGCCGATATCCGAGCGGAGTGTTGCCACACGTTCGATGAGACCCTTGGTTTTTTTGGACTCGACCAGGTGGATCAGTCCGGCACCGATTTCGACAACGACTCGATCGTGCTGCAGGAATTCCTGCAAGTTCTTTTCGTCCGGCGACACTTCCGGGGCGGGCTCGGTTTCGGTTACTTCAGCCGCCAGCTCTTTGGATTCGGCCGCCCTCACGCGTCGTACCATCATGAATATCAGCCCCGACATCAGGAGAAACGGGATCTTTGGCAGTCCCGGCACAAATACCATCAACAGTAGAATGATCGCCCCGGTAAACATGGCCCGGTGGCCCTTGGTAACTTGCGCTCCGATTTCGTCGCCCAGGCTTGAATCTGACGACGTCTTCGTTACCAATACACCGGCGCTGGTGGCAATGATCAAGGCCGGAATTTGAGAAACAAGTCCGTCACCAATGGTGAGAATCGTATAAAGCTGCAACGCGTCAGTGAGTGCCTGGCCTTTGCTAAGCGCCAACAACACGCCGCCAAGGATATTGACGACCATGATGACCAGTCCGGCGATCGCGTCTCCGCGGACGTATTTGCTGGCACCGTCCATGGCTCCGTAAAATTCGGCTTCGGAAGTCAGGTCCGCACGGCGTTGCCGGGCCTGTTTTTCATCAATCGCGCCGACATTTAATTCCGCGTCAATGGCCATTTGCTTGCCGGGCATCGCGTCAAGAGTAAAGCGCGCGTTGACTTCGGAAATTCGCGTGGCACCCTTGGTGATGACAATGAACTGAATCGTGACCAGGATCAGAAAGATCACACAGCCGACGATCACGTCGCCACCGACAACCAGCTGGCCAAACGTATCCACGATCTTGCCCGCGTCACCGTTAAGCAAAATCAGGCGTGTCGTTGCCACGTTGAGTGCCAACCGAAACAGGGTCATCAACAATAAGAGCGAAGGAAACACCGACACATCCAACGGTCGGTTGGCGCTCAGCGTTACCAACAGCAGCATGATCGCTGATGCCAGGTTCATCGCCAGAAACATGTCGAGCAAAAACGTGGGCAACGGCACGATCAGGACGACCAACGTCATCAGTAACGTGGCCGAAAGCCACGTCTCACTGCGTTGGGCGAATCCCAGGTTGGTTGCCGCTGGTGTGATCACGTTTGTTTGCTTGATTAATATGGGTTGACTGAAAAAACGATTGCGTGAGGCCTAGGTAAGGAAACTGCTTACCAGTGCCTTGGAAATCAGCTGCCAGCCGTCAACAAGGACGAACAACAACAACTTGCACGGCGTCGAAACGATCACGGGCGGCATCATCATCATCCCCAGCGACATCAACACGGTGGAAATGACCAGATCGATCAGCAAAAAGGGAATGTAAATGCAAAAGCCCATGATAAAAGCGGTTTTTAGTTCGCTGATAATAAACGCGGGAACCAGGATCTTCAGGGGGACATCATTCGGCTCGAGATAGGGGTCATCCCCGGAGAGGTCGACAAACAACTGCAAATCATTTCCCCGTGTATGGCGGAGCATGAAATCGCCAATCTCCTGCGCGGTGGCCTTCCACAAATCATCGATCTTGAAATCATCCTGCGTTTCTTCAGACTTTTGCGCAGCGAGATAAGGCTGAACGGCGTTGGTGTTGATCTTTTCGATCGTCGGTGCCATCACGAACAGCGTCAGAAAAAACGACAATCCCAGAATTACCTGGTTCGGTGGAATCTCCTGTGTCGAGAGTGCGCGGCGGACAAACGAGAGTACGATGATGATTCGCGTGAACGCCGTCAGGCTGACCAGGGCAGCCGTGGCAAAACTCATCGCGCCCAGGAAGATCGCAATCTGCAGTGGTGGCGCGAGCCCCCCGAACGATTCCGCCGAAGGGACTTGTCCCAGCAAGATGTTGAATTCCATGTCGGCCTCCCTGCCGTAAAACGACTAGCTTTGTGACCGCATTGTCTGGACGAAAAGTTCCTTTAACCCGTGCTCGTTTAACGCCGCTTCCATTTTTCGCCTGATCTCGTCGGCGTTTTCGCCGTCGGCTGTTTTCGATTTGGTGATTTTGTCCGAAGTGGCTTGGCCTAGCGATGCGAGTGAATATAAACCGGCCAGAGACTCGCCCCCGGCATCCCGTCGATCAGCCGCTTTCGTTTCCTGCGCGACATCCGCGAGAGAATCGAGCGTACTGGCAAATGAATCCGTCAACGGAACGACCGAATTAATTCCATTTTGATCGCTGGCGACGATTAGCCGGTGCGTGCCGGCGGCGACCAGGAACAAATTGGATTTGGGGGACAAGCGCAGCGTCGATGTGATTTGGATCGTGTTTTCTGATGTCTTGGCGGTCGGCTTGGCTTGTTTGAAAAACCATTGCTTGGCGATCAGGATGAACCCGACTCCAACGCACATCACGATACAGGTGTTGATTGCGATACTTTGCAACAGCTTCTGAAAATTCTGTTGGTTGAATCGCGGATCTGAATGGGCGGTTTCCCCGGGAGGATTCCCGAAGCTCCGATCCGAATCCGATTGAGTTCCTATTGCCAGCTTCGGGGCGAACGGATCGTCCTGGCGATCGGTCGCAGGAACTGCTCCCTGCTGGAGGCGGTCGGGCTTCGCAAGTCGTTTGGCTTGTAGCGCATCGAGCATGCTGTTGATTCCGGCGAGATCGCTTTGCGGAATCGGTGAATCTGTTAGCTCGGAGTCTCGAGCGGATTCGCTGACATGAATCGTCGGAGCCACCTGTGGATCGACAATCGTTGGAGTGATTGACCTGGCATCTGCCGGGCCGCCAGCTTGAGGCAGGCTGGCGGTATTTGCATCACGCCGCGGCTCATTGATTGCTTGCCAGACTTCCGGCGGCATCTCTGGAGCGACTTGTTGGATTGGTTGAGCCTGCAGGGCTTGCATTTGGTGCGGCTGTTGTCGTGGTTGAGGTGCTGCCGACGAAGTCTGATTTGGTCGTTCATTGATCTGCTGACCGATTCGTAATGGATTGCCTGTTTGCGCAGGCCAGCGCTGGCAATCCGCCCAGCGGACCAACAATGGCGATCAACAAGCACAGCGACAGATTTTTTGCATTAGATCGATCCTGAACGTCCTTTATGCCTTGTTTGCCTTCGTAGACTTTGGTAACGCGGACGGCGAAACATCCATTGACGACGACGACTTCACCGCATGCCAGCGCCACGCCTTGGGCGACCAGTTCCACGGGACTGTCGATTTCGCGATTCAATTCCAACACGGAGCCTTCGCCCAGATTCATTAACGTCTGCAGCGGAACCTGGGCCCGACCCAAATCGGCCGAGACCGTGACTTTGATGTCCTGAAATCGGTTCAAATCGGTTTTTCCATTCTGGTGTTTGCCATGGGGCGACATTTCCTGAAACTCAGGTGAGGCGACTTGCACGTCGAGGGATTCCACGTCCGGCGAGTTACCGACCGCCGGTTCGTACGTCGTGCCTGTTGGAACAACTGCGTCTGGCATGCTGGAGCCCGGAGTTTCTGTAGTCATGGCGATAGACGGTTAACCTGAAATGGATACGATTTTCAAAGACTGCTTGTTGGCCGTGCGACCAGGCCACGCGTGGAACAGCGGTTCTTCATTTGCAAAAACAATAACGGGTTCTTCAATGCGCTGCTCGAAAACAATGATGTCTCCGCAGGCAATCGAAACCAGGTCAGTCATCGCCAACTCGGCAGAGCCAAGTCGTGCGCTGATGCCAACGTCGATTTCCGCAATTTTTTCGTGAGAAATGCGGTTGTTCGGGTTGGGCTGCGCGACCTTCTGTTTTTGGACTCCCAGTAGTTTTGCGGCTTCATCTTTGGCCAGAATCAGTTCGAGGTTGACCGACGACTGGGGTAACTGAATGCACAATCCTGAGACCAACATCTTTTTGTCCGGAGCAAACATGCGACTGCGATTGGGCTGCCCAAACAATTCACCCACCTCATAGGCCAGCGGGGCTTGCTGGGGCCAGCCGTCGACCATGTTCGACGCCGCTTGTTCAAAAATCAGTTCGCACAGGGAGGACTCGACGGGGGTCAATTCGCGATCGGCGACAGCTTCATCTCCGCTTCCCAGGATATCCATCAGCAACGTCAACAATTCAGTTCGGTCGAAAATCAACATTCCGGTCACGGCTTCGTCGTTAAAACTGATGCCGACTCCGTAGGCCGGCTGGGCCCAATTCTCCTGCAGCTTTTCAAAATCGTGGGCGTCAATCGAAAGCGGCGTGGTGACCAGTGTAGTTCGCGAAAAATTGCTCCAATGCTCGGCAAACAACTCGGCGAACTTTTCCATCCAATGATGAAACGCCAGCCACAGCGGACGCTCGACCCCGCGCTGGAGGCAAAATCGTAAACCTGGTATTGAATGGTGGTCACTGAATGTGGAACTCTTTGAACAGGACGTCCTGGATGCGTTCGATGCCGTCGTCAAATAGTGATTTGTTGAAGAAGTCGAGCATCTCCCGACGCACGCGATTGCGGCCGAACTTCCCCACGAGGTCTTCCGTTGTTTTGTCCGCCAAGTGAACCTGGATCCAGTTTTCAAAAATGATTTTTTGCGATTTGACTTTCTCTTCGATCTCAAGCTTCTGGGATTTCGCGACTTGCAAGGAAAAACTCATTCGCAGGTAACGGCTGAAGCGAGCTTCGTCGAGATTCACAGTCACTTCGCCGAACTCGATAAACTCGCTGGCCTCTTCCGGATCCGGCTTGGGCAATTTTTGCGTTGTTTTCGAGCTGTTGGCGGTCGAGATAAGTTCCCCGACAACGAACGGGGTCGCCAGTCCGCCGCCGATGGCAATGACGACGACGACCAGCCAAAGTAAAATCTTCCCTAAAGAACCCGATCGTTTGGGGGCTTCAGCTTCGTCTGTTTCGTGTTCTGACATAGCAATGGCACGGCAATGAACCTGGCAAAGCCAGCTGCGAGCGCCGTGGTTTCCTCCATGAAAGCGGACTCGATGTTGGTCAGGAATTCGACGCACGCCATGGCGGCATAGCCGTCAAAGTTGACCTAATCATTAGGGATATCGTCGTGGTGGGGCCCTAAGTTCAACGCAGTTGTTACAACTTCACAAATCTGCGGGTTCCCGCAACTTAGTGGCACGGCGGTCTCCGCCGTGGACTCGGGCTGTCACCACCGCGACGATTTAAGCGACCGGCGACCGTGGATGCAAACTTACGCAAGCAAAATTTCGCTGGGATCGACGGGATTGATCCTTGCCACAATCAACCGTTGGTTTGAATCAACGCGATTTCAGCGACCAAGCCAGGTCCAAATGCCAGCAGCAGGCAGTTTGCCGGTTTGCCTGCTGGCACCTCGACATGTTGCGTCATGAATTCATTGAGAATAAACACGACTGTGGGCGAAGACATATTGCCGTATTGGCGCAAGACCGATCGCGACGTTTGCAAATGTTGCTCGTCAAGTCCCAAACTCGCTTGGACTGAGCTCAGAATTTTCGGGCCGCCGGGATGAACGCCCCAATAATCAATGTCCGCCATTTGCAGGTCGTGCGCAGCCAGCCAGTCAACCAGCCACTGCGACAGCGAGTTTTCAATTGCTTCGCCAACTTCGCTGGTTAGCCTCATTTCGAAACCGTGGTCGCCCACCGTCCAACTCATCTCTTGTTGCGAATCGGGAATAACGACGGAGCCTGTATCGATCAAATCCCAATGGACATCGCCGTTGGCGTCCGACGCATCGGACTGACCCAAAACCAACGACGCCGATCCATCCGCAAACAAGGCATTTCCAATGATGCCTTCATCATCCCATTGAAATCGGTAGTGCAAGCTGCATAGTTCCACGGCGCACAACAGCACACGCGCCGCCGGGTCGGCTTGCGCAATCGCCAACGCGGTCCGTAATCCATTGATGGCCGCGTGGCAGCCCATAAAGCCAACATTTACGCGTTGTGTCGTGAGGGGAAGTCCCAACCGATCAATTAATTCGAAATCGACGCCGGGCGAATGGAAACCGGTGCAGGTTACGACCACCAGATGCGTGATCTCGCTGGCCGCCAAACCCGATTTTCCCAGCGCCGTCTTGCTTGCTTGAAATGCCAGTTCTCCAGCGAATTGTGCGTACAGCTGCATTCGTTCGCCAGTCGTGGGGCCAGCACTCTCGCCCGCAGTGATTTCTGGCAAGTCTCCGGGCGGCAACGAAAAATTGCGATTTTCACCCACCGCCGAAACGGCAAAAGAGGCTGGCTTACACCAGGCATAAGCCGATTGATGGGGCACACAAACGTGGCGGTTTTCAACGTGCGATTTTCGAAACAACGCTCGCGCCAACCGGCGCTGTCGATCGGTTTCGCAAACGATGTCCGTAAACATCGTTAATGCTTCAGCTTGTGACATGCAGTTGTCGGGGGTCGCCGTTCCTAGTCCGAGTAGCGTGGTTTTCATCTAATTTTCCTGGTTGGATGACTGTGTGTTCAGCCGGTGAATGATCCGCGGGACGAGCCGGGGGTAAATCCGTAGCGTTTGGCGAGCCAGCCATCGCAACGAGGGGTGTTTTAATCCAAAAGCAATCTGGCGACAGAGTTTTTGCTCTGATTGAATGTTGGCTTTGTGCCATATCTCCCATCGTTCGACGAGCAAATCGTCCCAATCTTCGACAGCAGCGTTGAGCGTGGGAGCGATCCCGATTCCGGATTTTAATGCCCACAGAATGCCTTGGCCCGTAAAGGGTTCGACGTAGTTCGCGGCGTCCCCCACGAGAAAGACCCGCTCTGCTCCCAACCTGCCTGCGCGGGCCGTAAGTGCTGGAGTTCCCCGCCAGGAAATATCGTCACCTAATTTTCGCCGCGTCCCCGATTCGTCCAGGATTCGCTGCACGATCTCGCGTGGACCGTGCGCGCGGAGTGCTTTTCGATCGACCGCCGCGGCAACATGCACTTCGTTGTCAGAGATTTTTGTCAATCCAACATACCCGGCGTGTCCCACCGCCATGTGAATGACCTCTTCGCCGAGCCCGTAGGTTGGTGTACGAATCAGGCCTTCGACGCCAACCCGCGAATTTGCTTGAGCAACCTGCTGCAACTGCGGTTCGGCGCCGCGATGGCTGCCCAATCCGGTTGCCAGTACGACGACTTTGGCGCACACCGATTTCGAAGCCGCAGAATCACGCAGTGCGACTTGCCTGAAACCCGACTCCGATTTTCCCAATGTCGCCGTGACGGGAGCCGCAAACGTGACACCATACCGTTGCCCCGCCTCAGCCAGTTTTGCGTCCAGCACGGAGCGTTCAATCACCAAGCCGGTGGGTGTTGGAAAATCGAATTGTCGATTGGTGTCCATCAACCGAAAATAGTTTACGGGCGAGGCAGCATTCCAAACTGAATCTTCGCTTCCCACCAGTGACTTCAGCAGTCCAATCGAAACCTGATTCAGGCATCCGCCGCAGACCTTTCGACGCGGGAATGCTTTCGCGTCGACTTGCAACACGCGCAGACCACGTTTCGCGGCGGTGATTGCCGTCGCCGAACCGGCTGGGCCGCCGCCCACGACGATCAAATCCCAGTCATCAGGAATCGAAAGCATGTTAGTCACTTGGCGTGCTCCGATTTTGACCAGGAGGCTGTAAACCGCTGGGGCCAGCCTGTTGTCACCTCCGCCTGGGTTATTCCGGCGGATGCCAACAATCGCTTGATCTCCGGGACGGTAAACGCCGCGCGAACTGACATCAGACCGTCTTTGCGAACTACATGACTTCTCGATAACACGTGCACGCCGACCCAACACAACAAATAACCCAATCGGGTTCGACGCAAGTCGTGAACCAGCACGAGCTGTTTGGCCGCTGCTTTCATCTTGTCCAGGATCTTGGTCGCGTCCGATTCGCTGAAGTGATGCAAAAAGAGTGAGCAAAAAACGACGTCTGCCCGGTGGGGCAATTCGGTGGCTTGAGTTACGTCCAGGTGGTAAAACTCAATTGGAATGTCATCTCGACTGGCTGACTGTTTCGCAAACGAAATGGCGTTGGCACTGAAATCACATCCATACAATATCGTTTTGATGCCGGTACGCTCTGCCAAGCGGTACAATTGTCTCAAGACGTGGCCATCTCCGCAGCCGAGATCCAAAATGGACAACGTTCTCGTGTCGTCGAGGATCACCTGCGACTGAATCGCTTTCCAAAGTTGCGCCGATACGTTTGTCAGTCGATGGATGCGAGCCAAACCTCGCAACGCCTGTTCGTGCTCGCCCGGATCCAATGAAGGATCGTCCATGATCTCCGGTTGGAGATCACGCAGCGTCAAATCGATCAATCAACTCTCCCGGACCTGTTGCGTGAATGTGTGAACGGTATTAGAGACTAGTCCCGTCTTAAATGACTGCAATTCACGAATTTGGGCTTATTTTCCGGAATTATTCCGCAGTCGGCAGCGCGGTCCAATTTGTGGTTTCCAATGGTCGCTGCCCACTTCACGGCTCGGAGATCCGTGCCACATTTTTACTTAACTCCATGCATCAACTTGTTAACCAGCGGAGCAGCCAGGAACAGCACGACGCCGGCACCCAGCAAAGCCCAGAATCCGAAGGTGTAGCCGCTCAGCGCCGAAGCGGTCGTCATGCCAGTTTCGCCACTGATCCGGCTGGCGAAGATCCCCGACAGATTGTTGCCAATCCCCGTCGACAGGAACCAGCCGCCCATGCCCAAGCCGACAACCCGCACTGGCGCAAGCTTCGTCACCATCGAGAGTCCAATCGGCGACAGACAGAGTTCACCGACGGACTGGATCAAATAGACCGACACGAGACTCCAAAACGGAATTTTGTTGTCCGCGCCGACCATTTTGGTTAACACGAACACGAGCAGCAAGAAAGCCAGCCCGTTGAAGAGCAGGCCCAAGCCAAATTTTCGCGGGATGGAGGGATTGGCGTGGACTTTCGCCAAGCGGATCCAGATCCACGCAATCACTGGAGCAAACAGGATGATGGCGACCGAGTTGACACTCTGGAACCACGCGGTCGGGAAAATGAATCCACCCAGGTCGCGATCGACAATATTGTCCGCAAGGAAGGTGAAAGAACTGCCGGCCTGCTCGAAAAATACCCAGAACAGAATGTTGAACAGGAAAATGACCAGCATCGCAATCGTCCGGTCACGGGCGACTTCTCCCTCACGAACCCCTTCGATGATCAACATGGCGACGAGCGCAATAAACATCGCCGACAACACGTACTGCAAAATTTCGCCGCCAACGGAGAGCAGGAAATAGACGACAGGAATCATGGCGATCGCTCCCACCACGACAAACGCCACGCGCAACATGCTTTCGGCTCCCTCCGCATGGGCACCGATCCCCTTGAGCTGGCTGCGCCCGATGAAAAACCACACGGTACTGACGAGCATGCCAATCCCCGAGGCAATAAATACGTACTTGTAGGCTGGCGCTTCGTCAGTCCCAAACACCGACTGCGCGAGCCAGCCAGTCAACAGTGGCGCGACGAACGCCCCGGCGTTGATTCCCATATAAAAAATCGTGAAGCCGCTGTCCCTGCGCTCATCGCCAACCGCGTACAATTTACCGACGATCGTGGAAATAATTGGCTTGAATAGTCCGTTGCCGACGACAATCGTGGCCAGCCCGAACTTAAACAGCGTCTCGTTGGGAATCGAAATCATGAACAGCCCGGCTGCCATGATCACGGCACCGGTCAAAATCGAACGTTGATAACCCAGAAATTTGTCGGCGATGTAGCCGCCAAAAATCGCCGCCGCATAAACGAGCGCCAAGTACGACCCATAAGTCAAGTTGGCGTCGGCTTGTCCGGACGCCGCACCGTCGTGAAACTGTGCAACGATATAGAGCACCAACGCCCAGCGAATGCCATAAAATGCAAATCGCTCCCAGAATTCGGACATGAACAACATCCACAAGGGTGCAGGATGGCCCATGACCTGATTGAATTCGGGGATCGCATCTTCGGTTCGGTGAGGATCAGCGGAATTGCTCATGCGGTTTCTTCCGGATTAAGAAGTGTTTCTGTCCGTGCTCAGGATTTCCAGCTCAGGAGAACTGGTCAACATATTGGGCACTAACTGGAACTTTGTCAAGCAATTGGCGGTTCGCTGACGTCATTTACCGGTTACCGGAAGGCGTCGGCACGTTTAACGGTTAGCCGGAAGGCGTCAGCACCGCACACACGCTGACGCCTGCCGGCTCGACGTCAAACGATTCGGGTGGTGTCTGATCGTTTAACGGTGTAGCCGGCGGCGTCTGCGTGGCACTGCGGCTCTGGTTGGAAACGTACCAGAAACCTGATCGCACTCGACTTTCTCGCGTCGGCACCGGCTCGGAACCATTTTCCTCACCAGAGAAATCTTTTCCATCGTTTCGGTTTGCGCGGTCGCTATCACCGGGACAACCAGAATTTTTTACCATCGACTGCGTCCGCCTTTTTGCGAGTGACTTAGCCAGCTGGGACGACTGTCTCGCAGCTGTCAACCTATTTGGCGACAGTTGCTTACTCGCTCACCGTTCAATGCAACGATCTGCCGCCACGCCAGCGCAGGTTTTCGCGATTCCCAAAGATGAACCGCGGCGGGACATTGCGGGCTCTAACAAACAAATCCCGGTCCCATTTTGAAAAACAATGATCAACGGACTTTATAGTGGTGCCACAGCGCTGGATATATTCAGCCGCCAGCAGGAGCTGATTGCATCCAATCTGGCCCACCTTAATACGCCTGGACATAAACGCATGCTGTTTTCGATCCAGGAACAAAGCGCCGATCCCGGAAACGGAATCAAAGCCCGGCCCGGCGCGTCGGTGAATCAATTTGCGACCGACTTCTCGCAAGGCCGTCACGAACCAACGGGTCGTGCTTTGGATCTTGCAATTAAAGGTGAAGGCTTTTTTGTTTACCAGGGTCAATCCGAGCCATTGTATTCGCGCAACGGCGTTCTCTTCCGCGACGAGCAAGGACAGCTTGTCAACGGTGACGGACTTCCGATCGTCGGCGGCGGGGGCCCCATCGAAATACCGGCCAACGTTTCCGATCATGACTTGGTGATCGAGTCGTCAGGTACGATTTCGGCGAACGGAGCCGAATTTGGCAAACTATCGGTCGTGACTTTCAATAACAACCAACTTCTTGAATCCGACAGCCAAACCTACTTTCGGGCGGGGACCGCACTCGCAACGCCGAACGAGAATGCCACCATCGCCCAGGGAACACGAGAACTATCGAATGCTCATCCGGTAACCGAATTGATCAGCATGATCATCGGATCCCGGCATTTCGAGTCGGCGCAACGCGCCATTCGCACGATTTCAGAAACGTTACAGCAAGCTGCAAGATCCTGATGCCGCCGGCAGTTCACGACTGCCTTGGCATGATCAAAGCATTTTCAAAAAGGAATTTGACTGTGTTAAAAGCATTCTTTACCAGCGCTACCGGGATGCGTGCCCAGGAACTCTTGATTGACAATACCGCGAACAACCTTGCCAACGTCAACACGACTGCATTCAAACGCAGTCACATGGAGTTCGCTGACCTGATCTACGACGTCTCCAAACAGCCGGGTGCTCCGACTGCCAACGGCCAAACATCACCGATCGGGATTCAAATTGGTAACGGAGTTCGCCCAATGGGAACCACGGTTGTGTTCACGCAAGGGGTGCCTAACGAAACGGGAAATCCGACTCATATGGCCATTGATGGCGACGGTTTTTTCAAAGTCACGATGCCTGACGGGAGTTACGGTTACACCCGCGACGGATCTTTTGGTCTCGATGCCGAAGGAAATCTCGTTAACTCAGATGGTCGTTTGCTTGAGCCACCGATCCAGATACCCAATACCGCCGAGGACATCACGATTTCCCAAACAGGGCAGGTGAGTTACCTTGAGAACGGCCAACTGACCGAAGCAGGAATTATCCAGCTCTTCCGATTTTCCAATCCGGCAGGATTACGACAAAACGGCGGCAATATTTACCTGGAAACCGGCGCGTCCGGTCCAGAAATCGCCGGAGAACCTGGCAACACGGGCTTCGGGGTATTGCGCTCAAGGATATCTCGAAGGCTCCAATGTCGAAGTCGTCGCGGAGATGGTTTCGCTGATCACGGCCCAGCGCGCCTACGAAATCAACTCGAGGGCGATTCGAGCCGGTGACGAGATGCTGTCCAACACCAGCCAGATCGTACGTTAATCCTGTTCGTTAACCAGTTAACAGAATACCACGATGAGCCTGATCAAACGAAAACACTTTCACGCCCCAAGCTTGCTGGTGCTGTTCTACCTGCTCGCAGCTACGTCGACGAGCATGGCCCAGGTATCGGTGCACATGTACGAGACGACTGTCCGCTGCGCCGAACCAACGATCAATATCAGCCATGTTGCCAAGGTTGTTACCAACGACCGCCTGCTTGCGAAAATGGTCGAAGCGCTGGATCTCGATTCCTTCCGCAACGACCAACCGCAAATTGAGATTAGTAAGGAGCAAGTCCGTATTCGACTGGTCCTGGCCGGGCTTTCCGAAGACGAATTTGAATTGTCAGGTCCCGAGTCCGTCAGCGTCGAGGTTTTTCAGCCTCAAAATGCAAGGGAACTGATCGCAGATTTAATCAAAAAACAGTTTGCCGAGCACTTTCGCATGTCGCTGCAGGACGTGATTGTTACGCTTGGCCCCCAATCCAATGATCTGGCGCGGACTGACGTTGATTTTTCAACCCTGAGAATTGATTTGGAACTGTCGACGGAAATTCCGCTCGGTCAGCAAACAGTCTCAGGATTTGTGGAAGATCATTCAGGCCAAACGGTCTCAATAAAAATCCCTGTATCGATTGCCGTGGTCCGCGACCTGGCCGTCGCCAGGAAGAACATCTCCAAAGGGGAAACCCTCGGTCCGGAAAATATCGAGTCGGTCCGCAGGCCCGTGGCCAATCGCACCATTCAGTTTGCTTCCTACGAGCAAGTCGTTGGCTCCCAGGTGCAAAAAGACGTCCAGCAGTACGACGTGATCAAATCGAACCTGATCCAGGCGATGCCAGTCGTTGACAAGTTAACCGTCAAGAGAAACTCACTGGTGAATATCATCGTTCGCCGCGGTGCATTAAAGGTCGAGTTGAAGGATGCCAAAGCACTGAGCGAAGGCAGCCCGGGCGAACCCATTACCGTCCTCAATCCAAGTACCAAAGAAAAAATTCTGGCGATCGTCGTCAATTCGTCTACCGTCGAGATTCGCTAAACCGTAACGTTTTTCTACCGGGGAAAAAAGATGACCCGATATTCAACTATGTGGCTGACAAGTCTGATCCTCGCGGGAAGCTGCCTTTTGGCTGAGCCACAACGCGCCACGGCTCAGTCTCCATCCCTGTGGCAGCGACGGGATCCGCGGCTGACTGACCTGGTCGCGGATGTCAAAGCTTACCGTCCTGGCGACCTGCTGTTTGTCAGGATTGACGAGCAATCTGATGTTCAGAACAGGGACCAGAGGTTGCTGCGAAAACAGGCCAGTTCATCGACGGATGCCTCGGCCGCTTTCGACGTCAATGGCGACCTGGGTTCCAGCGCCGGGGGTCTCGATTTCAATGGCGAGACCGCAGGAAATCGCCAATACAATGGCAACACACAATTCAGAAGCGAACGGGAGTTTGCCGATCGCTTTACAGTCACCGTGGTCGATACTTTACCCAACGGAAATTTGTTGATCAGCGGAACGCGGAACGTCTCACTCGAAACCGACAATCGCACATTGATCCTGACGGGAATGGTTCGCAGCGTGGATGTGAACGCTGACAATACCATTTCCTCCCGCATGGTTTCCAACCTTGTGATTCGTTATGAATCCGATCCGGGTCCGGAAAACGCGTTCATCAATCAAGGCTGGTTGGGAAGAAAGCTGAATCGGTGGTTACCGTTTTGAAATTAATAGAATCTGAGCGGAATTTTCACGCGCGTCGGTCCGCAGAACAAACTCGCCCTCTGGGAGAGGTCGCCGTCTCAGCGGCGGGTGAGGGTATTAAAAACAACCTGATATCTTCGTTCCGACAACCGAATTCACGCAAATTCTTACCCACATGGATCATGGACTCTAGTGTTAGAAAAACATCCGCGGGCCATTTTTTGGAAGTTTGCAACGTTCGGCCAGGACCTTGCCGCTCAAAAAACCGTCGGATTCTGCCGTGCCTCCCACAATTTTGTAGGAACGCTAATTGAAATGAATGTTTGTCGAGATTTACTGCGAATCGCCATCCTCGCCGGCTGGATGATCGTCAGCGGCGCTGCTGATATCGCCTTGGCGCAACCTCCGCAGACTCCGTCGCAACCATTGCCGACGAACCAGGCGATCGGCGTGCCTTCGCAATTGATGTCGCATTCACCGCCCGCCAATACAGTTCCTCTGAGAACTCCTGGATTCGAAGTTACCAGCCGCATCAAAGACATCACGACGATCGAAGGCCACCGCTCCAATCAACTGATCGGTGTCGGCTTGGTGATGGGACTCAAGGGTACGGGCAGCAAGTCGCCGCTTACCAAACAGGCTGCGCAAAATGTGTTAAAAAACATGGGCATTCTCGCGGATAATATTCCCGTCGGAAGTCTGTCCCTGGTCGGCGTAACGGCCGAAGTCCCCGCTTTCGTCCGGGTTGGCGAAAAAATTAACGCGACCGTTTCGTCCTACGACGGCGCGACGGGACTGTTCGGCGGCCAATTGGTCTGGACGCCGCTCAAAGGTGCCGACGGACAGACATACGCCGTGGCGACAGGACCCTTACGAGTCAACGGCTTTTCTGCAGGCGGTGCAGCTGGCGGCGTTTCCAAGAACCATGATACCACGGCCGAGGTTCAAGCCCAGATCGAACTCGCCATCGATCCGGGTCAAGCGTTCCCCGAAAATAATTTTCGGCTGTTGTTGACAAATAAAGATTACACAACCGCCCAACGAATCGCCTCAACCATCAATCAGAGTTTTCCGGGACACGCGCGCGCTTTGGATCCGGGAAGCGTCCACGTCTATTTTCCCGAGCAGTTTCGATATTCAAAACTCGACTTTGTCGCATACATTCACAATTTACGCGTGGTGCCTGACATGACCGCTCGCGTCGTGATCAATCAAAAAACCGGCACAATCGTGTTAGGCAATGACGTGCGACTTTCCAGCATCATGTTTGCCAGTGACAACTTGATCGTCACCACGAGCGAAAACCCGATTGCGTCTCAACCGGCACCGCTGTCGGACGGACAAACCGTTGTTCTGCCGCGGTCGCAAGTTTCCGTGGCCGAGACCGGAGGCAGATACAATTCTCTCAACCAAAACGTCACAGTGGGCGATCTGGCCGCAGCCTTGAATGCGTTAGGCGTCTCGCCCAAGGATCTTATCGATATCTTCCAGGGGATCCAGGAAGCCGGTGCGCTGCAAGCCACATTGATCGTTAAATAGGAGACTCGTTATGGAATCAATCACCAATTCCCTGCCCGCAACATTGCCGCTCAGTTCCTTGACAGAATTACAGGCAGCCAGTCTGGCAAATGAAGGACAGAAAATCGAAGGCGCCGCGGAGGAATTCGAATCCGTATTCATGTCGTTGCTACTCAAGGAGATGAGAAACACGCTCGACAAAGAAGACGGAGGCCTGTTCGGTTCCGAAGGGAGCGATACCTTCGGTGGCATGTTCGACATGTTCATGGGCCAACACCTGTCCAAGGCCCAGCCGCTGGGAATTGCCGATGCTATCAAAACCTATTTTGAACATGCTAAATCTCAGGATCAGCCACCAAACGACCCGCAAAATCAAGCAACTCTCGATGTTCCACAATAAAATCCGGAAACTGCGCAACAAAATTGGCTCACCGCGTTTTTCGGTCAAGCCGACTGGCAAAGGTTCGATCACTTTTTACGGCTTCGGTTTAATGAAAGGCGCGGAATGCTTGATCAGACTCAGACCCAGCGGCTACAGGAACAGGTTGAAGAAATCATCCAGCACTTGAATGTCGAGTCGAAATACCTGGACTCGGTGATCGAATCCAGCCGCGAAATGCAATCCATTTTGCGCGAACGCGGATCCGCCTCGGCCAAGCCGGCCAGCGCGTCCCAACCGAACGAGACTAGTCCTGAAAGTTCACACCACGCCGAGCGTAACAAACGATTGAAACAGAAGTTGGACCAGTTGAAAAACGACATCGCCCGCGAGTTTTTGCCGATTCTTGAAGGCCGCAAAAGGCTGCTCGAAGTGATCCGTTCCCTTGATCCGAAACACGAAACAACTCCCTCGGTTACGACGTTGGCTTTGTTGGTTGATGAACCGCAGCGGAGCAAACTCAAAAAACTGAGAAGCGAAATTCGCAACAAGCTCCATCAAGTCCAATCGATTTCGATGGGCAGCCAGGCGCTACTGATTTACACGCTTGATTTTTACAACCGGCTGTTAACCGGACTTTCGCAAGACTACCGTCAATCGAATTATTACAACGCCCAGGGGCAGACGCAAAACCAATTTGCCGGGAGCCTTATTAAAACCAATTGTTGAGAACTTATGAATCTATGGATAGGACTCTCGGCGCTACAGGCCAGCCAGTTCGGAATCAACAGTGTTTCGCACAATCTCGCCAACGCCAGCACCGAGGGGTATCACCGACAGGATGTCGGCCTGGAAACCAGGCAATCGCAGCTCATCAACGGCCAATTCATTGGCAGTGGAGTCGAGGTCGGCTATGTTCGCCGCATGCGCGACCAGATTGTCGAGAGCGCATTCACAAACTCCATCACCGATTTGAGCGCGATTGATCAGCGTTTGTTGATTGAATCTCGCATCGAATCATTCTTGCTGCCCGGAGAAGGTTCCGTTCAAAATTCGCTGACCGGGATGTTCGACGAATTTGCCCGCCTGTCTTCCAATCCGAACGAACGAACGCTGCGGAACTCGGTCGTGTCCCAGGGTGTCAACCTGGCAGGACGACTGCGGGAGCTGTCCGGCGAATTCGTCGAATTGAAAGATTCAATCGGCCGACAGTTGGACCTCGAAGTCCGGGGACTCAACCAGGACATCGAGCGGCTTGTCGATCTGCAAAACAGGATCAATTCTGTCCGCATTCATGACGTGCCCAACGACCTTCTGGACCAACGTGATCAGTTGGTCAATTCCATCGCCGAGCGAATTGATATCCAGCGTTACGAAATTGTACAGGGCGAATTGGGTTTGGGGATTGCCGGCAGTTCGATCAGCATCGGCATCGCCTCTATCCAGTTCGAAACGGTTACCGGCGCAGATGGTACGGTGGCAATTCACGTTCAGGGTTCAGACCGCCCGACCAACTTCGTCAGCGGCAAGATCGCCGTGCTGACCGAGTTGCATAACGATTTTGTGGAACATTTCACGAACAAGATCGACGAGTTTGCCAGCGCCTTGATCCGTCAAGTCGACCAGGCTCACGCGGTCGGTGTTGGACTCAATGGCCCCTACTCGATCATGCACGGCACACGTTCGGTGGCGGATGCAACTGCCAGCTTGAATGATTCCGGCTTGCCATTCCCGGTGGAAGCGGGCGAACTTTTCCTGACCGTAACCTCCAGCGATAACGCGCGCCGGATATCGGCAATCAGCATTGATCCTGAAAACGACTCGCTGGAAGATATCGCGGCCAAAATCAGCAGTGTCGACAACGTTCAGGCAATCGTCGACCAACAGACCGGCAAGCTATCAATCATCGCTGCCCGCGGCTTCCGTTTTGACTTTACCGGGAACCTGGAAACCACACCGGATTTGACCAATGTTTCCGGCAGCAGCATCCCCTGGATTGGAGGCAGCTACGACGGGGATTCCAACGGTAAATTCACGATTCGCGCCGTCGGCTCGGGACAAATCGGGAGTGCTACCAACTTGATCGCCCAAGTGATCAATGCGGGCGGTCAAGTCATCAAAGAAGTGAATCTCGGAGTCGGGTATGAGCCCGGTTCGGAAATTGATCTCGGCGACGGGGTTACCATCGGTTTTCAGGCAGGAAACCTTGTCGACGGAGACACATTTGATGTCACGACGATTGCCAACTCCGACACCAGCGGCATTCTCTCGGCCCTCGGACTGAACAGTTTTTTTGAGGGGACCAATGCTTCCAATGTCCAGGTTGCGGAACGCATCGTTGACAGTTCCGATGAAATCGCAACTTCCCGGTCAGGAGACATCGGCGACACGCGCAACCTGGCATCTCTGATTGGTCTGCGCAACGCACATGTGTTGGCCGACAACCGGTTGACGTTCGATGATTTTCTGGCTGAAACAAACTCGGAAATCGGGTTTCACGTGCAGTCGACAAAAATCGTGCGGGCAACGGTGGCTGAACTCAACTACCAGTACCAGGCAGAACGTGATTCGGCGTCGGGTGTGGATGTCAACGAGGAACTGCTTTACATGACGCAGTATCAGAAGTCGTATGAAGCAGCGGTCCAGGTCGTTCGTACGATGGACGCGATGCTGAGTGAACTCTTTCAAATTATTCGGTGAGCCATGAATTTTCGGGTAACTTCGTTTGCCAGTAGTAACCAGGCGTTGAAATTCTCGTCGCAGTACAGCGCGAACATTTTAAAGTACCAGGAACAAATTTCGTCAGGCATTCGCTTGCATCGCCCTTCCGACGATCCCATCTCGTTTCGACAGGCGTCGTCGTATTCAATTCGGTTGCAAGAACTGCAAACCGAAGCGTATTCGATCGTGGATTCGGAAACCAAACTGAACACGAGCGTGTCGCAGCTGCAAGCCGCTCACGATTTGCTCATCCGGGCCAAGACGCTGGCCCAGCAGGGAATTCAAACTTCATCTCAAAGTGAACAAACCGCCTTGGCCGTCGAAATCGAAGGACTGTTGGTAAGCCTCCAGGACATTACCAAGACCCAATCGGCCGGATCTTTTCTGTATTCGGCGGCGCACCGACCAGGTCCCGTTCAGCTTTCGCGAGCCCAGTGTCGATGGCGGCACGCTCCGGGTTGACTACCTCGGTTCGTCGAACAACAGTCGGGCATACATTGGTGACTCCGTTTCCGTCGATACTTTTTTCGCTGGCGACAAAATTTTTGGCGATTCGAATCGGGGTGAAACACTGATTGATGGCAGCACCGGCGCGAAAATCTGGCGTCGGCACCGACAATATGGTCGGCCGAGCTACCTTGCAAGTCCGACACACGACGACGACCTACTTCGGTACCTCGGGTATTGCGCCGGGCGCCAGTTCGGCAGATCTTGATACGTTGTTGGGGCCAGCCGGGCAGAATCAACTGGTCGTGCAAGACAGGAGTGGGACTGGAGATTCCGGAACGATCTCGCTGAACGGTGGCCCCGCGATTTTCTGGTCCCGTAGCGACACGGATTTGCGCGTCAGGGGCAATAATGGAGCCGAGATGTTTGTCGACATGAGCGCCATTACTCCGGGTTTCATTGGTCCGGTCGATTTGGAATCCAACGGCACACTCAGCGTCGACGGCGGCCAGTCCCAAGTGGCGATTGATTTTTCGGCGAACCAGACCGTCGTTGACAGTATCACGGGAAAACAAACGCATCTCGACACGAGCGAACTGCGATTGGTCGGCGATGATTTCCTGGAGTTCCCGGGGACTTCCAACGCCTTTCAGGTGCTGTATGAATTGACACTTGACCTGCGAAACACCCGGGGGCTGGATAATGTTCAACGGGCAGCTGCGCTTGATCGTCGCGTCGGCGAGTTGGACCATTTGGCCGACCATTTGTTGGAAGTGATGGGGCGCCAAGCCGCATCGCTAAAGACTCTGGACGAACTCGAGTTTCGCGTTCAGGATCTGCAGCTGGAGGTCGAGACGCAATTGAACAACCTGCAGGCGACCGACATTTCTGACGCGGTACTCCGACTGCAAAACGACCAGTCCTTGCTGGAGTACACCTACGCCGTCACGTCCCAGATCGCCTCGACCAGCCTGATCGATTTTTTGCGATAGGCAGGTGGACGAAAAGGGGCTGACTTTCACCGACTTACCTGCTTTGTATCACCCAGGTATCTAACTGCAATCAACTGCTTATGAACGCGCTTCAAAACTTGATTCAGGAATCAATTTCGGCTCATCACGCAGGAAATTTTGTGGCGGCCGCCCACGGCTACGCTTCCGTGTTGACGCAGGATCCACAAAACGCAGACGCTTGGCACCTGGCCGGTCTGCTGGCCCACCAACTAGGCAATTCTGCCGACGGTATCAAGCAAATCCAGCTGGCGATCGACCTGAATCCTGCCAACCCGGAATACTATTCCAATCTGGCCGCGATTCTGATTTCTGACCAGCAATTCAAACCTGCTTTAAACGCGGCCGAGCAATCGGTCGCGCTCAGTTACGCCTTCGCACCCGGTCATCATCAAAGAGGCATTGCACTTTCCAAATTGAACCGATTTGAGGCTGCCCTCGAAAGTCTGGAATTGGCAATCCAATTTGGGGCCGATTCGGCCCATGTTCAAAATGAAATCACCAACATTAAACAGTACGCTGGCGACATGCCGTCCGCAGTTGAAAGCATCGAACGATCGCTCGACCAGGACCCCGATAATGCACATGCCTATTTTCAATTGTCCAAGTTCGTCTCCACCGGTGAATACGCCTATTCAGCGGACCAGATTGCCGCCGTCGAGCGCCTGCTCAAAGACCCCAATCGGCATCCGGTCGACCGCAACCGTGCAAACATCGCCATAGCAGTGCACCATGAACATAGCGAAAACTTTGAATTGGCCTTCGGACATTTCCAGGAAGCGGCGGAAACGATTCATTCGCATTTGTTGCGACGCGGACTGCGTTTCAACGAGCAGCAACGAACCGAAATTGTCGAGGATCTGGTTGATTTTTTCCGTCCGCAATTGTTCGAGAAGTTTGCCGCGGCCGGCAACGAAAGCATTACTCCCGTCTTCGTCGTCGGCATGCCTCGCTCCGGTACAACATTGATTCACCAAATCCTCGCTTCGCATCCGTGGGTCCAGGGAGCAGGAGAGTTGACCGAGTTGAATTCGCTGATTCAACAAAAATTCGGAGACGCAAGTCAGCTGAGATTGCGCGATGCATTCAAAAAGCTGGAGGGCCAGTGGATTACTTCTGCCGCAACGAATTACCTGCAACAACTGCAGGACCGTGCGGGCCCATCCATCGACCAAAGTCAAGAAACAATCCGTTTTCAGCGGATCATCGACAAAATGCCGGACAATTATCTGCACCTTGGTCTTGTTCGTTTGATGTTTCCCAAAGCCACGATTATCAATTGCCAGGCGCGATCCCCGGGACGTTTGCCTGTCTTGTTTTTGTCAGACTTTCCAGTCGGAAAAATTGCAATTTGCGACCTCAAATCTGAACTACCTCGCCACGATCTACCGTAATTATGCGACGCTAATGGAGCACTGGCTGAGCTGTTTTCCCGAAAACATCTATCAAGTTGTTTATGAAAACCTGCTCGAAATCCGCGCGGGAAATCGAACGGCTGTTGAGGTTTTTGAAATTGGATTGGAACGACGCCTGTTTGAATTTTCATGAACACAGATCCAGCGTGAAAACGGCAAGTCTGGTTCAGGTTCGGCAACCGTTTTATCAGACATCCCGTGGAAAATGGCGGCATTACGAAAATCAGCTGGCTGAATTCAACCAGTCCCTCGCCGCCGAAATCAATCGGTACATGCAGCTCAAGGATGCTGGAAAGTAGCCGCTGCCAAACTGGTGCTAACTACAGTATTGTGCCGGCCCTTCGGGCCTCTTAGATTTTTCATGACCAACCGGGCCCTGACGGGCCCGGCAAGGGATGTGCCGACCCTCCGGGCCTAATGCCCTTCAGGCCCGGAGGGCCGACACATCCTCTGCCGGTGGTGCTAACCACCGGTCACACCATCTCACTACCTTCAGGCCCGGAGGGCCGACACATCCTCTGCCGGTGGTGCTAACCACCGGTTCACACCATCTCACTACCTTCAGGCCCGCAGGGCCGACACATCCTCTGCCGGTGGTGCTAACCACCGGTTCACACCATCTCACTACCTTCAGGCCCGGAGGGCCGACACATCCTCTGCCGGTGGTGCTAACCACCGGTCACACCATCTCACTACCTTCAGGCCCGCAGGGCGACACATCCTGTGCCGGTGGTGCTAACCACCGGGCACACCATCTCACGACCTTCAGGCCCGGAGGGCCGACACATCCTCTGCCGGTGGTGCTAACCACCGGTCACACCATCTCACTACCTTCAGGCCCGGAGGGCCGACACATCCTCTGCCGGTGGTGCTAACCACCGGTCACACCATCTCACTACCTTCAGGCCCGGAGGGCCGACACATCCCCTGCCGGTGGTGCTAACCACCGGTCACACCATCTCACTACCTTCAGGCCCGGAGGGCCGACACATCCTCTGCCGGTGGTGCTAACCACCGGTCACACCATCTCACTACCTTCAGGCCCGGAGGGCCGACACATCCTCTGCCGGTGGTGCTAACCACCGGTTCACACCAACCCACTACCTTCAGGCCCGGAGGGCCGACACATCCTCTGCCGGTGGTGCTAACCACCGGTTCACACCATCCCACTACCTTCAGGCCCGGAGGGCCGACACATCCCCTGCCGGTGGTGCTAACCACCGGTCACACCATCTCACTACCTTCAGGCCCGGAGGGCCGACACATCCCCTGCCGGTGGTGCTAACCACCGGTTCACACCATCTCACTACCTTCAGGCCCGGAGGGCCGACACATTAATCCCAGACATATTTTGGGTCATATTCGACTTCATTCCTGTCAAGCAACCGAAGGTATTCATCTTCAAACGACTCGCTTGAATGGTGGTGCATTTGAGTTTCGATGTATTTCGCCACGCGATCCTTTTGCGATACGCTGACCGTAGAACGCCCCATAGCCGTCCTGCCATCCAAACTTCGCAATTTTGCCACTCGTCTCATTGATGTGTTTGCTGGTGTTGGCCTTCAATTGGCCAACAAATGCGGAGACCGCGATCTTGGCGGGGATGCGTAACAGTAAATGAGCATGGTCATAATAACCTCCAATTCTCAGTGCAAATCCTTCGAGCTCTTTCGCTGTTCCAGCCATGTAAGCAAATACGTCTTCGCGAATACCATCGGTAAGATATCGCTTTCGATTCTTCGTGCTAAATACAATGTGATACAGCAATTGTTGATGCGTACTCATTATTCTCTCCCACAATTTGAATGTATCAGCCCTTGGGGCGTTACCGTCATTTTGAATCGGTAATCGGATTTCTGCAGCCCTGGCAAGCGTTGTGCCGACCCTCCGGGCCGATTTCTATTTAGGCCTGGAACCTACAGTATTGTGCCGGCCCTTCGGGCCTCTTAGATTTTTCATGACCAACCGGGCCCTGACGGGCCCGGCAAGGGATGTGACGACCCTCCGGGCCTATTTCTATTTAGGCCTGGAACCTACAGTATTGTGCCGGCCCTTCGGGCCTCTTAGATTTTTCATGACCAACCGGGCCCTGACGGGCCCGGCAAGGGATGTGCCGACCCTCCGGGCCTAATGCCCTTCAGGCCCGGAGGGCCGACAGCATCCTCTGCCGGTGGTGCGCTTACACCGGTCACGACCGACCGGTCACTAAGGCCAGCTACGGATCTGCGACCATCCGGGACTAACTCCTTCAGGCACGGAGGGCCGACACATCCTCTGCCGGTGGTGCTAACCACCGGTCACACCATCTCACTACCTTCAGGCCCGGAGGGCCGACACATCCTCTGCCGGTGGTGCTAACCACCGGTCACACCATCTCACTACCTTCAGGCCCGGAGGGCCGACACATCCTCTGCCGGTGGTGCTAACCACCGGTCACACCATCTCACTACCTTCAGGCCCGGAGGGCCGACACATCCTCTGCCGGTGGTGCTAACCACCGGTCACACCATCTCACTACCTTCAGGCCCGGAGGGCCGACACATCCTCTGCCGGTGGTGCTAACCACCGGTCACACCATCTCACTACCTTCAGGCACGGAGGGCCGACACATCCTCTGCCGGTGGTGCTAACCACCGGTCACACCATCTCACTACCTTCAGGCACGGAGGGCCGACACATCCTCTGCCGGTGGTGCTAACCACCGGTCACACCATCTCACTACCTTCAGGCCCGGAGGGCCGACACATCCTCTGCCGGTGGTGCTAACCACCGCGTATCGGCTTGATTTTAATCCAAATCTCATACTTATTTCTGGCTGCTTAACTACGCGGTCAGCCGGATTGCCGTCACCCGTTAAGTCCATGATTTGCACGGCAATGGCCTGATTCGTCGCGGGCCCGCCAAGGAAGCATTTTCGAAAAAATTCGAGAAAACTTGAGCCATTCGCCTGACGAAATACGCTTTTCAACGGTAGCGGGCGGAAACGCCAATGATGTGTCTCTTGGTATTAGTATTTTTACAACGGCGCCTGTCGCTCGTCGTGAAAAGACCAAAACGAAGTTTAACCAATTATTGGCTTGCATTGAACCAAAACGACTTAAAATATTTACGGCTTGATTACCTCTTGTCCTAGGCAACTCTGAAAGATCACCATGAAGACCAGTCGCATCTTACTTCGCTCATCACGCTTTTCAGTGGTCGCGATTTCAATCTCCTTGGCCCTGCTGACTGCCAGTGGCTTACCGGCCCAGACAAATACCACCTGGATTGGTGGATCAAGTAACTGGAACAACGCGGGGAACTGGAGCGGCGGAACTGTGCCCACCAACGGTGCCATGACCTGGAACGTCTTTATTGATGGTGGCGATGGTGGAACGAACTCAGTTGTTTCGCTCGATACTCCGGCCACGATCAACCAGTTGAATCTCGATGCGGACGATATTTTGAACATTCTTGACAACCGCCAACTGACCATCGTCAACAACGGTCAGGTTGGTTCGGGACAAATCAACAATTCGGGTTTGATCACGATCAACTCGGCGGGCAACACTACCGCTTTGCGGATCTCCGGTGCGGTTTCACTATCGGGTGGCGGAACGGTTTCGATGTCGGGTGGCTCGGGTGCCACGATTGACGGATCGGGCACGCTGACCAATGTCGATAACACGATTTCCGGCAGCGGCAACCTCGGCGCTAATTCGATTTCAATCATCAACCAAGGGACGGTTCAAGCCGGTGCGGGTGAAGCACTAACGATTGACGTGGTCAACCTTGGTGCAGGCAATATCGCGTTTGACAACCAGAATCTGGTACTGGCGACGGGAGGGGGCGTTGTGACTCTCACCGGCAGCGGGGCTGGCGAATTCGGGGGAATCGGAACGTATCGAGCCGATGCGGGCTCGCGAATTGACCTGGTTACTGAGCGCAGTTGTTCGCAATTCGACATTCGCAACTGTCGGCGACGGCCAAATCAGAATGGTTGGAGGGAGCAATCAATCATGGGTCAACGTGACCAACACTGGAAACGTAGTTCGCGAGGACAATGGAATTCTCAGTATTACGGGCACACTCAATAATTCCGGTCAGATCAACCTGGTTGGAGCCGGAAACAACACGCAGTTGAGTTTTGGCGCTGGAACAACACTCAGTGGAGGCGGGTCCATTGTCATGAGTGGCACCGGTGCCAACATTGCCGGCAATGGCCAAACCATCAGCAACAATACGATTTCTGGATCCGGCAACCTCGGCAACAACGCAATCTCGTTTATCAATCTGGGAACGGTTCAGGCCGGTAGCGGTGAATCGCTGCTCATCGACGTCGCAAACTTGGGTGGTGGCAACATTTCTTTTGACAATCAGAGCCTCGTACTGGCTACCGGCGGCGGTGTCGTGACTCTCACCGGCTCCGGAGCGGGAGAATTCGGCGGCAATGCCGGAACATATCGTGCCGAAAACGGTTCGCGTATTGACCTGGTGACGGAAACGGTTGTCCGAAATACGACTTTCGAAACCGCAGGCAGCGGAGAAATCCGGATGGTTTCTGGCAGTAACCAGACCTGGGATGGTATTACCTCGAATGGAAACGTTGTCCGCCAAGACGATGGAATATTAAGGGTCCTAAACTCACTCAATAATTCCGGCCAAATCAGCCTGGTTGGGGCCGGAAATAACACGCGGTTGAGTTTTGACAATAGTACAGTCCTCAACGGTGGCGGTTCCATTGTCATGAGCGGAGGCGGTGCGAACATTGCCGGCACTGGTCAGACAACCAACGTCGACAATACGATTTCGGGTACGGGAAACCTGGGTCTCAATTCAATCTCGATCGTCAACCAGGGGACGGTTCGTGCCGGAGCTGGCGAGTCGCTGACCATCGACCCGGCAAATCTGGGTGGTGGCAACATATCTTTTGACAACCAGAACCTGGTCCTGGCAACCAGTGGCGGTGTTGTAACACTTAACGGCAGCGGTTTTGGCGAATTCGGTGGTTCCGGTATCTATCTTGCAGAAGCCGGCTCGCGGATCGACTTGGTGACCGAAACGGTTGCGCGAAACACGACGTTTCAGACGACGGGTGACGGTGAAATCCGCTTGGCGTCAGGCAGCAACCAGTATTGGGACGGAATTACCAATACCGGAACCGTTCTGCGGCAGGACAATGGAACGCTTACGGTTCAAAACTCACTCATTAATTCCGGACAGATTAGCGTGGTTGGAGCCGGCAATACCACTCGCTTGGCATTTAGCGGTGCAGTCAACCTGTCCGGAGGTGGAGAAATCCGCCTTGCCGGCAATGGGGAAATAATTGGCGGAGGAACGTTAACCAATGCCGATAACACGATTTCTGGAACCGGCAATTTGGGAACCAATAGCCTCTCGGTCATAAACCAGGGGATCGTGCGGGCGGGTGCAACCGAATCGCTTGTGATCGATCCGGCAAACCTGGGTGCTGGCAACATTTCCTTTGACAACCAGAATCAAGTCCTGGCAACCGGCGGCGGTGTTGTGACACTTAACGGCAACGCTTTTGGCGAATTCGGTGGTTCGGGTATTTATCTTGCAGAAGCCGGCTCGCGGATCGACTTGGTGACCGAAACGGTTGCGCGAAACACGACGTTTCAGACGACGGGCGACGGTGAAATCCGCTTGGCGTCAGGCAGCAACCAGTATTGGGAAGGAATTACCAATACCGGAACCGTTTTGCGGCAGGACAATGGAACGCTTACGGTTCAAAACTCACTCATTAATTCCGGACAGATTAGCGTGGTTGGAGCCGGCAATACCACTCGCTTGACAATTAGCGGTGCAGTCAACCTGACTGGAGGCGGAGACATTCGCCTCGCCGGCAATGCGCAAGTAATTGGCGGAGGAACATTAACCAATGCCGATAACACGATTTCTGGAACCGGCAATTTGGGAACCGATAGCCTCTCGGTCATAAACCAGGGGATCGTGCAGGCGGGTGCAACCGAATCGCTTGTGATCGATCCGGCAAACCTGGGAGGTGGCAACATCTCCTTTGATAACCAAAATCTGCTGCGGGCCGTCGACGGTGGTGTCGTAACACTCACCGGCGGTGGATTCGGTGAATTCGGTGGCGTCGGGACGTTTGAAGCTAACGACGGCACGATCCAGTTCGATGCGATCGCGATCGTTCAAAATATTTCTGGCGGAACACTCAATAGTGGAACTTGGCGTTCCATTTCCAGCGGTGGCGGTTCGGTCATAAGCGTCGCTAACGCGTCAACTTCGACGATCTCGATGATCGGTGCTGACGCAGCGGTGGAGCTTCGCGGCGCAGGGTCGTCGTTTACCGTTGCCGGAACCAGCTTTGATTCGTCAGTGACTGCCAATGACGGCAGCCTGACGGTAGGTGATGGCCGCGTGCTGAATACCTCCGCGGGACTGGCCAATACAGGTTCGGTGTTTATTGACGGGGCCAGCAGTTCGATCAATCTGCTCAGCGACTACGTACAATCTTCGGCTACCGCCATGACCCAGCTCAATGGTGGATCCTTGTCTGTTGACGTGGCCTCCCAGCTGGTCTTCGACGATGGCAAGTTGACAGGAAGCGGAGACTTGTTCGGCAACGCCACGTTTGCGGCCGCGTCAATGATCGCTCCGGGAATGTCAGCCGGTATTTTGAATATGACGGGCGATGTCGGTTTCAATGGCGACATGCGATTTGAACTAATGGCCGACCTGGTCGAGGGGGCTGCTCAAGATATCGCCATCGTCAATCGCGGTTTAGATCCAACCCTGATTGGGTTTGACCAGATCAATGTGTTTGGCGCTGCCGACCTGGACGGAATGATGCTGCTGAACGTGTCGCCCGGATTCAATCCGATGGTAGGAGACTTCTTTGACCTGATCACAGCTGACACGTTGACCCTGCAACCCACGTTTTCAATCCTGGGCAACAGCGCTTACACGTATGATTGGTCCGTCGTTTCGCTTTCCGATCCGCTATCGGGTGGCAGCCAACGGGATGTGCTGCGGGCAGTTGTGTTAACGGCGATTCCCGAACCGGGCAGCCTGACGTTGCTGTTCGCCTGTTCCATGTTGGGATTGTCGCGCCGTCGCAGGCGCAGTTGACGCGGCCGACTCGCACTAGCCGCGTCTGTCCCAGACACGGAAAACAACTCGAAGTTCGAGCAGGGTCAGCCCGCTACAGCGGACTGACCCACACGTTTAACATTTCATACTACCTGGCAATCGCAACCAGGTCGCGTTCTCAGCCACCAGCCTCGCTTATTCGATGTCCCAGCCGATTTGATCGATGTTGACCGAAAACTGTTGCCGTGGCGAAGGCGATTCAAACCGACATCGTACCCTGACGGTTCCATCGCGAGCATCGACAAATCGAGTCAGATCGCCGCGGGGAGCCACCAAAACAGCGCGATCGACAAAACGAGACGCCACGCGCGAGTCGACTTGTTCCCACTGTTGACTTCGATTGTTGTACATATCAATGGATTGGTTGACGATTCCCCGTGCAAACACGGCACATTCGAGGTTGAATTCGAGGATATCGGGAGCAAAAATTCTGGCGGTCGTTGCGCCTCGATGACGACGCGTGCCTGAAGATCGGAACCGCGGCGTCGCGCCACGAGATCCAGATCATCGCTTTCCTCCAGTTCGGCGAAACCGCCAAACACCAATTCACCGTTTGGCAGCTGAAAATCATTCGCGGTGTTCCGCGTTACGTCGGTCGTAGGCCAGTTGTTGATATTGGACAACACGTTATCGAGGATGGCTCGGATCTCCGTTGAATAGTCTTCACCATACGTCTTGCTCTTGTTGAACAGGACGACGTAGTTAATGCCGCTTCCACGCTGCCTGGCAAGTGTACTCGTTCCGGCAAATCCTCCGGTGTGATTCCAATTCCAGCTTCCCGGCGCAGGACGCGGCCCGCCAATATCGTCGCCGTTGACCTGATAAGTGTCCAGGAACTTCAACAGGGGCACCGGTCCGGTAACGATCCCACCTTGCCCGATCCTGGCTTCGTGATCCCAACTGCCGTAAGGTTGGTAGACAAACTCGCTTGGGTGATAGGTCGGGTAGAACACGTTCTCGCCAGTATACCCGTTGTGGTTGTACCACGGCTCGCGTGCATCATGATCGACTTCGAAGGTTCTCCCCTGCTCGACCCGGTTGGCGCTCACACCCATCGGTTCAAAAATATTCTCTCGCAAGAAAGTCAAATGCGAATTGCCCGACACTTCTTCCACGATCAAACCTAGCAGCATGTATCCGATGTTGGAGTAGGCGTAGACGGTCCCCGGATCGTATTGAAGCGGCTGTCCCATGATCCATCGCACCGTCGCGTCGCGTCCCGGTGGGCTGGTAATGTTCATTTCATCGGCAATTTGCAATTCCCTGTACGTCAGGTCTCCCGCGATGTCCCGGTCCCAGCCACCTTCATGGTGCAGCAGGTGTTCGACGGTAATGTCGTAGATTCGCGAATCGGGCGTACCGAAGGGGACGTAGTTCAACAGGCCGCCGTTGTTACCGTTGTCGAACACGCGGTCGTTTAAACTGATCTCACCGTCTATCACGAGCTTTCTGATTGCCGCCGCCGTAATGGGTTTCGTGCAGCTGGCCAGCCTCATGATCGCGTAGGAAGGCAACGCATTTTCACGTTCGGCATCCCGCCAGCCAAAACTCCGCCGATACACGATCGCGCCATCTCTCATGACACCTAAAACTCCCGCGCTGATGTCATGCAATTTCATGTAGTCCAGCATCGTCGTATCCAGAATTGCAAGCTCGGGCACCGGCGTACCCGATACCGGCGTATTCAAATTGTCGGGCGTCGCAAAGGCACCAGCTGAATTAAAGCTGCCCTCGGCGAAAGGCGGAATGAACGTGCGAATCACAAACCCGCTGCTGAGATCAACTTCATGAATCCGGTCTCCCAGGAGGTCACCGTCCTCAACGAGATAGATCAGCCCGTTGTTGACTGCCAAACCATCGACGTCTGACAGAGCGCTGGGGTAGGGTGCCATGACGCTGAAATAGTTCAGGTTGTTCAAGTTGAGTTCGTAAACTCCGGGACCATCGAGCGCTTCGCCGTTATCGTCTGCGATGTACATGCTGCTGGTCCATTTATCGACGTCCATCCCGCTCAACGCATTGGCCCCCGGTGGATTGAAGAACAACGTCGCCTCTGCGGTGGTCACGTCGATCTCGTAAATGCCCGTGTCGCGGCACCCGTACAACGTGGACGACGGCTCATGAAACGCGAGCCCCAAAATCAAGTTGGTATCACCGTGAATCAAACCAATCAGGGTCGAGACTCCGCCGTTGTAGGGAACACTGTAAAGCCGGGTTTGATCGGTGTAGTAAAAGATCTGGTCCCCGTCATCGGATGCCAGCCCACAAACTTCGCTGTGAACCCCGACCGTCTTCTTTATTGTTCCCGTCGTCTGGTCGATAAAATGAATGGTTCGATTTGAAGTATTCCCGACCGCAATCACTGATTGGGCAGCGACGATGTCGGCGGAAACTATCATGGCCGCAAGGACAGCAGCAATTGCCAGAAAATGTTTGGTTTTCATCCCGACTCCTGTTGTAAACGTTGCGAAAAGTGGCAGTCGCCTTACGTGTTAAACGCCCCGCCTCCTGTAACAACGACAGGCGAATCAAAAGTCCGACATTGGGCAGCGGAATTCGCAGGACAGGATCTTTTCTACTTGTTGTTCGTTGTCCCGCCTTCCGGAAGTACGCTTACGCGGCCTAGAACGCCGGGAGTCGCACCCGGCTGGAGCGACCCAACGGTTCACACGCTTGACGGGGATCGAGTTCGGCAGAGACAAATGCAATAAAATTGACAACTTGGCACGAGTTTGCTGGATGTGGTCAATTCCAGCTGTAAAATGCCAAAGTTACCAACGTTCCAATACAGAATCTGTGGATGGAGACGCGTCATGAGTTCGGGCGGATCAGTTTCGCACTGGATCGATGAAATCAAGGATGGCAATCGCGACGCGGCCCAAGGCTTGTGGGAACGTTATTTTGCGCGTCTGGTTCGTCTGGCCCGTTTGCAAATCTCGAATAAAAACCGCCGTATTTCCGACGAAGAAGACTTGGCGCGAGCGTTTTTGAGACATTTTGCCGAGCGGCAGAAGACGGGCGTTTTCCAGATTTGTCGGATCGCGACAGTCTATGGCGTTTATTAGTCAAGATGACGGCCCGCAAAGCCATCGACCAGAACCGCCATCAAACACGATTGCGGCGAGGCGGAGGTGAAGTCCGCGGCGAATCCGTGTTCCTGAATCCATCGTCTGGAGATGAATTGCAGGCAATGGCTCAGGTAGTCGGCGACGAACCAACGCCTGAATTTGCAGTCATGATGGCAGAACAAATTACGCGCCTGCTGAACTTGCTCGACGACGACGCACTTCAGCAATTGGCCTTGGCAAAAATGGAAGGCTACACCAATCAGGAAATGGCGAAAAAAATGAATTGCTCGGAGCGAACAATTGAACGGCGGCTAAAACTGATTCGCGTTAAATGTACCGAGGAATTTCTCGAATGAAAATTCAGCCAAACCGGATTCCGCTTGACGAAGAGTCTTATCTGACGGCTGACTTCTCGTGCGCGTAGTTTGGAACGAATGGATACGGTTTGCATGCAGTTTGAACAAGGATGGCGAGCTGGAACAGCACCAACGATCGAGAGTTGCCTGAATGGTTTTGCTGGCGACCTACGGAATGCGTTATTTGCGGAGTTGCTTTTCCTTGACATCGAATACCGCCTGGTGCGGGACAGATTCCCAATCCAGCCGACTACGAGACACGATTTCCCGATGCAACGCCGGTCATCGAAAGCGCATTCAAAAACGTTGGCGACGCCCAGCCTGGCATCGTAATCAATGACCCATCGAAACGGGTTCCCCCATTTAGGTCGCTGTCGCTGACCAGCCGCTTTCATTTACAGCAATTTCATGCCCAAGGAGGACTCGGCATCGTTTACATTGCCCGCGATGAAATTCTGAACCGCGAAGTTGCCGTAAAATTTTCCCGCAGTCGGTTTAAGGACTCTTCCGAACAACGACGGCTGGCTCGGGAAGCCGAAATTACCGGTCGTCTCGAGCATCCGGGGATCGTTCCGGTTTATGCCACGGGCTGCACAGATAGCGGTTTCCCCTGTTACATCATGCAATTGATCGATGGTCAATCCATGCAGGACGCCATCCGCCATTTCCATAACACCACGTTGCCGCAAGCAGATGGCAATCCGTTTCACACACGTACGTTCCGACAACTTTTGCAGAGCTTCATTGCCGTTTGTAATACGCTGGCTTACGCCCATGATCAAAAAGTCATCCATCGCGATGTCAAACCCGGCAACATCATGCTTGGTCGGTTTGGCGAAACATTTTTGCTGGACTGGGGACTTGCCAAAATCGTTCATGGCGACGACGACGAATCCGTTCGCAGCGAGAATACGCACGAGACGGCCATTGCATCGGAACAGGCATCCGCGACGTCGAACACTCGCCCCGGGCAACAGTTGGGCACCCCGGCGTACGCCAGTCCCGAACAGGTATCCGGAAACATCGCTGAGCATACCGATCTCAGCGACGTCTATTCACTCGGAGCAACCTTGTATTGTTTGCTGGTGGGCAGGGGACCGGTTGATTGCAAAGATTTGACCAGTGTCGACTCGGTCAAGGAGCTGAGAAAAATCCGGAGGCCCCGGGAAATCGTTCGCAATGTACCACGCGAACTGGAAGCGATATGTCTGAAGGCGATGGCCTTCGAAGCTCACGGCCGGTACTCATCTGCGCAGCAACTTGCCCAAGACCTCGAAAGATTCCTGGCAGATGAACCGGTTGCCGTCCTCTCTGATTCGTTGATTCAAAAAGCCGGGCGATGGGGCCGTAAGCATCCCCGCATGGTGGCTGTCATCGCAACGACAATTCTGGCCACGATGTTTTCGCTGGCCGTCGGTTCCTACGTGCTCGGTCATAACAACCGTTTGTTGGCCAAATCCAACCGGGACCTGGTTGCGGCTCAGGACGCACAGAAACTGGCCCAAACGGAAACCATGTTGGCGCTTCGCGCATTATCCGATGAGGTCATCCAGCGGTGGTTAGCCAAAGAGGAAGAACTGTCACCGGAAGAACGCGACTTTGTGGAATCGATTTTAACACGATACCAGGCGTTTGCTGCGTCCCGTGCGGATCAGTTGGACGCGTTGGAAACGAGAGCAGAGGGTTATTTCCGGGTTGGCCAGTTGCAACAATTGCTGGACAACAAGCAGGACGCGATCCAAGCCTGGGGATCCGGATTGGAATTGTTGTCGCATCGACCCGCCTTTGCTTCGTCGAACACACTCCTAAACCTGAAGTCCAAAATGCAGTCCTGCGCTCGGCGTCACTCTTGCGGAGCAGGGAGATCGCCCGCGCGGCGAGGCATTGATTAAAGAAGCGGTTGCATCCCAGTTTGAGTTATGGCACTCTTGTCCCGCTGCGGCCGAATACCGGCAAGAGTGTGCCCACCGGCTAGACCAGCTGGGCAACGTCTACGTTCAGGGAGGTGAATTCGAAAAAGCAGTCATTCAATTCCGCAAATCACTGGAACTGCTTACCGGATCTTCCAATGTCGTTCCGAGCGATGCGTTGCGGCTACGTAAGCTCCAGGCCGGGACCTGTCATAATCTCGGTCTGTCACTTTCGAATTTGAGAGAATTTGAAGCCGCGATAACAGAACTTGAATTCTCGCTGGAGCTACATCGCGAGCTTGTCGCGCAGTCGTCCCGGATAAACTATCGCGTCGACCTTGCCCGGGTCATGTCGACGCTCGGCGTGGCTTATCGCAGTCTCGAGCGTTTCGAATTGGCCACAGCGAGTTTTGAAGAATCAATCGCGGTCCTCACCGAAATCGAGAACATTTATCCGTCGCTGACGGAACCATTGAGTCTGCTGGCGACCGCTCATCACGGATTAGCCGGAGTTCATTATGACTTGCGGGATTATGAGAAATCGTTGGCGGAAGGAGAGACTGCGCTTGCGTTCAGCGATGGCGCGTTGGCACGCTCGCCGGCCGAAGTCAAATATCGCCGCCGAGCTTCAGAAATCAACGCCATGCTGGGGGCAATCTGCGAGAGGCTTCAACGATCCGGTGATGCGGAGATGTACTACCTGGAAGGCTTGGCGCTGGCGGAGGAACTGTTCCATTCCGACAACCAATTTCCGCACCGTCAACAGGTGGTTCGATTGCGTAAAGCGCTGGGAAATTTCCAGTTTCAGCAGCACAAGTTTGATGAGACCAGGGAATTGTTGGCAGTGGCGATCAAGTTGATTGCGGAATTGAATGACCCGCGAGAACGAAAACGAATTGCCTTTGACGAAGTCGGTTGCCACCAGATTCTCGGCTGGTCCCTGATGTTCTCTGGCCAGCTGGAAGCTGCGGCTGGACACTGGCAGCGTGTTATCGAGGCGACGGAAAGTCACCCCATCGTTTTGCAGGGCGAGGACATGGGACGCAGTGCTCGCGCGTTCCGGGCGCTTTGCGTCGCGCGAACGGAACCGTCTGAATCACTGAACCTCGTTGAGTCGCTCGCCAACAACCCGGATCTCGTTGCGTCGCAAATCTACAACCTGGCCTGCGCCGCAGCGATGGCCTCCCAGCATCTGGAACTTCACGCCGACAAACAGTCGGCACAGAAAAAAGCATTCGAACTTCTCGAGCGTTCGGTCAACGCGGGAATGTTCTCCGACGCCGTTGCGCTCAATCGCTTAAAAGGCAATCCCAGCTTCAACACGCTGTTTGATCACGAGGAATTCAAACGCATCGAGGATCTGATCGCGTCGTCGCTGGAAGAATCGGGTGAATGAAACAAGTGCGCGCGATCGGTGACGCAGCAACGCAACTTTACATTGCGGCATGGCGCGGAATAGGATCGCTAACTCCTTTTGGCCGGCCACAAAGTCCTTGTCGTGCTCGAGAACGAGTGCCAGCGCCTGGCGGATCACAAACCGGCGGCACTAGCGCCTTGCCGCTCACTCTACGACGGGGTGAGGGTATGACAAGCGCCCTGCCGCTCACAGCTCTTCGCTCATCAGCGGCAAGGTTCGGCCGACATTGCGTACCATCGCCGTGTCATAAATGAGCTGGGCGATCGCCATATCTTCGATCGCCAAGCCTTCGGGTGTGATCAGAATTCGTTCAAATTCGCTTTCCCGGCCTGGTTTGTAGCCGGCGACAATTTGGCCCAGTTCCGCGTAAATTTCGGGCAAACCTCCCGGAAAATCACCCTGTTTTTCAAAATAGCGAGCCTGCGGAATGTCGTCGACAATGAACTTGTCGACACTGTGCGACAGGTCTTCGTCCCAGGCACAACTGCCTTCGATGCCAATCCCTGTCGCCCCAGGTTTGAACCATGCGTTTTTGACGACGGGAGCATCGCCGGGCGTGCACGTTGCAATCACGTCGGCGCCAACAATGCATTCCTCTGGTCTGTTCGCACCGCACGAGTTTCCCCGTAAACTTGGTCGCGACCTGATCTTCAAAGCGGTCCATCGACGCCGGAATCACATCGGTAAAGCGAATCGTTTCGATCGTCGGCAAAGCTTCGCTGATGGTGTGCGCGTGGTAGCGGCCTTGCAAGCCACAGCCAACGATTGCCAACTCCACCGGATTGACCGGGGCGCAATGCTTTGCGCAGATCGCACTGATGAGTGCCGTACGAATGGTAGTGATCCAGCGGCAATCCATCACGGCCAGCGGCATGCCGGTCTTGGTGTCGTTGAGGATCAGCAAGCCAGCGATGTTGGGCAAACCATACTCGTAATTCCGGGGAAATCCTGAGACCCATTTGATCCCGCAAATGTCGGAGCGCTTGAGATAAGCGGGCATCGCATGAATGAACGTGTTTTCGTACGTCGGGTGGACTCCCGGTTTGGGCGGCATTTCGATCTCGTGATCGGCATGCTCGATCAAAGTCTTTTCAAGCACTTCGGTCAGCTGTTGGTTAGGCAGCTCAAGTCCGGAGACATCTTCCTGGGAGAGATAAAGCAATTCAACCGGTTTCATGTTGTGCCTGGGCAATCAGTTTGGTTCGTCTCGTAATTCAGGATCCATGTTATGTTTTTTGTCTTGCACCTCAATTGGTCGTCCGACATCGTAGCCGAAATCGCCGAGAGTGCCAATTGTTCGCTGACTCGGTCAGATCGGCCGCGACAGGATTAACAAATCGACAAATCACCAGTTCCCTCACAAATTCGACTAACGGTTTTCCGTGTTGTCGCTGACAAGAGGTCCGAATTCCGGAGGACGAGTATACATCGAAAACTCGGAAGTCGCACCGACAGGTTCACGCGTCGCCGTCGACGTCATAACCCAGCCGGCTGGAACCGATGCTTCCAGCGACACTTCGAACGCTGCATTTCCTGAGGAATCGGTGACAATCATGGTTTCGCCCAGGAACTGCTCGCCTTCGCCAAAACCACTGGGGTCACCCGATTCGTTCGCGAAAAACTGAAGCGTGAAGGCGGAGTTCGGCGACGAGTTGAACGTTCCATCGACGTTGATTGCCGAGCCGTGCGATTCGGCCGAATTCAGCACTGGAAAATTCTGCAGGCCGTTGCCGCCGGTGTCGTTGTCACCCGGATCGTTCAGCGACGGACCTGACTGGCCTGTCGAGTTCAGCAAATGATACCGAGCAGTCCGTTGGAGTGGATCGAGTTGCGGTAAATCGCGGCGTCGCTGACACCGTTGGCGACGATGATGCCTGAGCGGGGCATTAAACGCGATGAGGTTGCCGTCGCCCTGATCGGGTCCCCCGACTTGTACGTTAGACGGATAGCCCTGCAGCCAGCCAAAGACGATTCCGGTGAGGTTTGGTACCGAGTTCTGACCGGCCGCATCGGTTCCGATCCGGTTGCCCTGGATATCGACGCCTGTGTCGAGTCCTGAAACCACGATGCCGACGCCAAACTTGGCCAGCTGCATGGTTGCACGCCTTCACGGCGAATGCCGGAGATCAAGTTGTCGCGGATTACGGTGCCAGCGGACTCTCGAACCGCCACTCCGGCGGTCCCGTTTGCACTCGGGAATCGCACGCTTCCATCCTCGGTTGTGCCGATGTAGTTGCCTTCAACGAGGGTGTCGACGGCCCACTCGATGTGGACTTGGTCACCTTCCGGAAAACCTTCTTCACCGTACTTGCCGTTGTTCGCAATCCAGTTGCGTTCTTCCGGCGTGGGACCGCCGATGCGCGTGTCGTACGGAGTGTATTCGGGGCAGCAATACGCGCCGCGCACTTCCACACCGTGATACGGACTACCGACAATCGAATTGCCGATGACCACAGTGCCGATCGTTGGGCCGTCAATGCGGATGCCAGCATTTCCACCCGAAAGCACGTTGCCTTCCCCGGGCTGCGTGCCGCCGATGATGTTGCCGGTCGCGGGATCACCGACAAATCCTTGCACCTTCACGCCGGCATAGAGCGAGCCTGAAATTGTGCAGGAAATTACTCGGTTATTGTCACCCTGGATCTGAACGCCGAACCCGCGCTGCCAAACGTGGTCCAGGCCCTTGACGACACAGTTATCAGCCAGGATGAAGATCGCGGAGATGCCCCAACCGTTGGGCTCGAGACCATACATTCCGACTTCCCAGCCGCTGGGGTTTGTGTCACCGGTGAAGTCAGTTTGACTGGTGAAATCCAATGTTGTGCCATCATCGGTGAACGTGAATGGGCCGTCTTCCAGTTTGAGAATGGCGAGCTCGTTCGACAGCCACCACTCGGATCTGGGAATGGCGAATTCGATCGTTTGCGGGCCAGCCGAATTGTTCGCGGCATTGCAAGCTTCGCGAAATGAAACGCGACCGTCGGGACCGGGAAGATCCGCGACCTGTTGAAACCCGCCAAAATCTGTGGTGTCCTCGAGGGTCGTGACGATAATGGTTTCGTCCGCGGCAGAAGCTACGATGGCCGTTAGCGTCAACATCGCCCAACTGGCAATGACGTACCACAAGGCGGCCAATGATTGAGTGGCCAAAATGCTGAAAGACGAACACGAACAACGAGCCTGAAGAGTGGGTTTTGAGTAATACATCGCGAATCCTCTAGCGGTTGATAGTTGCGGCATCGTTACCCGCAAACGGGAACATGACGTTGTGGCGTGTCGAAAAGGTGCCCCTTTGATTAGCTGGATTGTTGCGAAACATGCGCCAAACTATGAGAATTTTTTTTGGTTCGCGGCGGGCCATATGGACGTGAGATAGGCGAGTTTTCCGGGTAGGAAACTGATCGGAGGGTCGATTCTTAAGGAGGGACAAATTTGGCCGAGAATCGACTTTGAAAAATCTTTCAAAAATTGTTAATTGCCCCTTGAGGCTGCGACCGAAATCAATATACTTTCGTCTCGCTACGGAAAATTAGCATGGAAGTAGCCAAAGGTGACGCGGTTGAAAAACCGTTTCTGGTTTCAGCCGACATGGCTGGAAAACGACTGGATCGTTGCCTGCATTTGGCCTTCAACAAGTCGATAAATCTGACGCGTCGGGGGGTAGTTGACGGATCCCCTGAAAGCATGTATGATTCTCGATCCGACTAAGCGGTGCACCAGGAAGTTGATTGGTAGCGGTTTGTCTTGATTTGGCGGTTTTTGGAAGGGCTTTTGGCTCATCCGCGAACCTGATCAAGTTGAACCGCTCTCAATCTTGAGGGAGTTGCCGGCGTGATCCGGCAGCAATTGTTCTTTGACAATTTAGTGTAGATAAAGATGGCATCTTAACGATGACCGTTGGAGATCCCGGTTTGCGACCGCAAGTTGCAGATGGGGGTAGCTGACAGTGATTTTCAAGTTGAGTTTCAAATTGAAATCGCAGGTCATTGTTGAATTGTAACCACTCTTAAGTAGCGTCGAGTAACTGGTTTTTGACCAGTTGCTTGTCAAAAGATTTAAATTAAAGCGATATCGTTAACTGGATCGTAGTTGAAACAGATTGATGGTTCCTTTAGTGATGAATGGTTGATTTTGGTATTTCACAGGCTTCACTGCTGCCGGTTTACTGAAAACGGCTAATTGTCATGAGAGGGCTGGATATTTGTGGTCAAGCTACTAAGGGCATATGGGGGATGTCTTGGCATTAGAAGGCGATGAAAGGCGTGGAAGTCTGCGAAAAGCTTGGGGGAGTTGACAAACAAACATTGATCCCGAGGTTCCTGAACCAGCCCGCACTGAATACATAGGTGCGGCGCAGCCAACCGTGTGAACTGAAACATCTAAGTAACACGAGGAAAAGAAAGAAAAATCAATTCCGTAAGTAGCGGCGAGCGAAAGCGGAACAGCCCAAACCATGGGGGTTTCCCCTGTGGGGTTGTAGGGCTTTGCACATGAGAGTTAGAAAGTTTTCGCTAGAAGAACGGCTTGGAAAGGTCGACCACAGAGGGTGACAGTCCCGTATTCGAAAGTTGAAGACCTCTCGCGAAGTTCCTGAGTAGGTCGGGTCACGTGAAACCCCGACTGAATCTACGGGGCCCATCCCGTAAGGCTAAATACTCTCTAATGACCGATAGTGAACTCAGTAGCGTGAGTGAAAGATGAAAAGTACCCCGTTTAGGGGAGTTAAATAGAATCTGAAACCATATGCCTACAAGCGGTCGGAGCACTATGATTCGTTCAGTGTGACGGCGTGCCTTTTGCATAATGATCCGGCGAGTTGTCGTATGTGGCTTGGTTAAGGCCTTTCGGGCTGGAGCCATAGGGAAACCGAGTGTTAATAGCGCGACCATTGTCATATGCGGCAGACGCGAAACCTGGTGATCTACCCATGAGCAGGTTGAAGCGCGAGTTATATCGCGTGGAGGACCGAACCCACTTAGGTTGAAAACTGAGGGGATGACTTGTGGGGAGGACTGAAAGTGTAATCAAACCAGGAGATAGCTCGTTCTCTGCGAAATATCTTGAGGGATAGCCTTGTGCCACTATTTTACGGGGGTAGAGATACTGATTTGGATGGGGGCCCTTCCCGGGGTACCCCACTGAACCAAACTCCGAATACCGTAGAAACTATCACAGGAGTCAGTCCGTGTGGGATAAGCTGCACGGTCGAGAGGGAAACAACCCAGACCATCGTCTAAGGTCCCCAAGCAATACTCAGTCACTAAGGAAGTTAGATTGCTGAGACAGCCAGGATGTTGGCTTAGAAGCAGCCACCATTTAAAAAGTGCGTAACAGCTTACTGGTCGAGCAGTCTTGCGCCGATAATGAACGGGAGTAAGTATTGCACCGAAGACGTGGGCTCATGTTTACATGAGCGGTAGCAGAGCGCTGTACAGGAGATACAAGCCCGACGGAAACGACGGGTCACGGTCTGTACAGGTGATTATGCCGGAATGAGTAACGATAAAACAGGTGAGAATCCTGTTCGCCGAAAGCCTAAGGTTTCCTGGGGAAGGTAATTCCGCCCAGGGTTAGGCGGTACCTTAGACGAGGCCGAAAGGCGTAGTCGATGGATAGCAGGTTAATATTCCTGCCCCAACTTGTGGAGCGATGGAGGGACGGCATCCGAAATGCACGCGGACGACTAGAAATGTCCGTGGAGGACACTGAGATGGAGAGATGTAAATGCGCTCTCATAATTCAAGGTGTTCGACCAACTGGCGTTGACCGGGATTGTGTAGGAAGGATGTCCAAGAAAAGCTTCTAAGTGTTGAAGCAAGTTGACCGTACTAAAACTGACACAGGTAGGCGGGTCGAGTAGACTAAGGCGCTCGGGAGAACGGTGGTTAAGGAACTCTGCAAAATGGCCCCGTAAGTTCGCGATAAGGGGCGCCCTTGGCGGTGCAAGCTGCTGGGGGCCACAGTAAATCGGCTCTTTCGACTGTTTATCAAAAACACAGGTCTCTGCGAACACGCAAGTGGATGTATAGAGACTGACGCCTGCCCGGTGTTGGTAGGTTAAGGAAGCGGGTTAGCCCTCGGGTGAAGCTCTCAACCGAAGCCCCAATAAACGGCGGCCGTAACTATGAACAATCGTAGTTCTAAAATTTGGCTATATGCTGGAAAACCTGAGTATCCGACGGTACTCGTTCATCAAAGTTGGAATCGTCAATGCGACTATTCAAACCGATGAGCAGTGACAATCCGCTCGGTGCAGGCAATCAGCAGGAAAGGCCACTGATCATGCTGAACATTAAAAAGATTCCTGACCACATAGGGTATTACTTTGCTGGTTTCGTGGATGGCGAAGGAAGTTTTCATTTGACTTTCCGGCGCCGTTCAGACTACAAGTTGCCTTGGAAAGTTTCGCTCTGCCTGAATGTGTCGCAAAAAGACAAGGTCATTCTGACCCTGTTTAAACGACATCTCAAATGTGGATCGATACGAAACAAAGGCGGCGGAGTCTGGATGTTTGAGGTGAACAACCTCAGTTCAATCCGCGAAAATGTCATTCCCTTTTTTGATCACTACGGTTTTCTATCTGCCAAAAAGAAACGCGATTTCGCGATCTTTAAACAGATGGCCGAATTGATGAGCGGTAGCGCTCATTTGAGCAAAAAAGGTATTGCCGACCTTCTTTCGCTACGGCGAGATATGAATGATGGCGGCAAACGCAAGTACTCTGAGTCAGAGATCTTGTCAGCGTTTGATGCAGTGGAATCCTCAGAGACTATACGCCAAACGACATTGTGACTTTTGTTGCAAACCTGGTTTTGCGACATAAAACGATGTTGATGATATAGTCCGAGCTGTATGGCGACATACAGAGACTGGCAGAAATGCCCAGTCCATCCTTACTGGTTTCCTGGGTTTGACCCCATGGAAACTCCGTTTGAGAATGTAACAATTCTGGACGGTCCTAAGGTAGCGAAGTTCCTTGTCGGGTAAGTTCCGACCTGCATGAAAGGCGTAACGAGAGGAGCACTGTCTCAACCACCGACCCGGTGAAATTGTAGTTGTGGTGAAGATGCCACATACCCGCGGTTAGACGGAAAGACCCCGTGAACCTTTACTGTAGGCAGATATTGGGCTGAGATATGTTTTGTGTAGTGCTAGGTGGGAGGCTGTGAAACCGGTGCGCCAGCGTCGTGGAGCCGAAAGGTGAAATACCACCCTGAATATGTTTTAGTTCTAACGATGACCCTTGAATCAGGGCATCGGACAGTTTCTGTTGGGCAGTTTGACTGGGGCGGTCTCCTCCCAAAGAGTAACGGAGGAGTACAATAGGTACACTCAGCTTGGTTGGCAATCAAGCGTCGAGCGCAAAGGTAGAAGTGTGCTATACTGCGAGACCAATCAGTCGAGCAGTTACGAAAGTAGGTCTTAGTGATCCTGTGGTTCCGAATGGAAGGGCCATAGCTCATCAGATAAAAGGTACTCCGGGGATAACAGGCTTATCGCATCCGAGCGTCCATAGCGGCGATGCGGTTTGGCACCTCGATGTCGGCTCATCACATCCTGGGGGTGAAGAAGCTCCCAAGGGTTTGGCTGTTCGCCAATGAAAGTGGTACGTGAGCTGGGTTCAGACCGTCGTGAGACAGGTCGGTCCCTATCTGCCGTGGGCGTACGAAACTTGAGGAGGTTCTTCTTTAGTACGAGAGGATTTGGAAGGACGTAGCTCTGGTGTCCCAGTTGTCACGCTAGTGGCACGGCTGGATAGCTAACTACGGAAAGGATAAACGCTGAAAGCATCTAAGCGTGAAGCCCTCTCCGAGATAAGGTTTCGTTGCGGTTTACCGCGAAAGTCCCCTTGAAGACGACAAGGTTGATAGGCCAGATGTGTAAGCTCAGTAATGGGTTCAGCTAACTGGTACTAACGGACGAACGCTTGACCACATATATCCAGGTCTCTCGCTTTAATCTCGATTAAAACGAAGCTACGGAAAAGAGTGGTCAGTTTGGTCAAGCCCGCACCAAACATCAGGGATTCAAACTTGTTTGAATTCCAGCTATTTGAAAAAGGGTCGTGGCCAACGCCATCTGTCTACACATTGTCAAAACATGATCTTCGGATCTGAGCCACGTCGGGTGAATAAGCCGGCGTGGTTCTTTCCGGCGAACATATTAAAGTGGTCACACCTGTTCCCATCCCGAACACAGTAGTTAAGCACTTTGAGCCGATGATAGTACTGCAAGTGCGAAAGTAGGTATCGCCGGATCATTTATGAAAGCCCCGCACGGGAAACTGTGCGGGGCTTTTTTGTGGCACCGACCTCCGGGTTGTGTTGCGCGAGAAAAACGCCAGAAACGCCGTGCCAAGCTCGAACGCCGCAAACCCAACCCAATCTCGCAAGACCCACCAACCATAAGACTCGAACTGTACCCAAAGACGTTTACGATCAGTTCTCGGTTCCAAGTTTCACTCGCAATAAATCGCTCAGTCGCTCAGTCGAATAGTTCTTCAACAGAAACCGTCCACCCTGCGACAACATCATTTGCATCGACCACCTCGCCGCGCTGGTATACCGTGATATTCGAACGCGATCGATAGACATGTAGGGTTTCCGATTCGGGCTCAACAATTAAAACCGACTGAGTTCCGGCGTCCAGCCAGGAAAAAGCTTTTTGTTCTACGGCAGCAAAAGTGTCACTGGGTGAGACAACTTCTACAGCTAGCTGCGGTGCAAAAGGCAAGAAACCGGAATCGTCATCCAGTTGGTCCATTTTTTCCCGGCACACAAAAGCCGCATCGGGAGCTCGTACCGTATCCGGATCGGATGAAATTCGAAATCCCGTTTCGGCGGCAAACGCGACTCCAAGTTTTTTGTCGTCTACATGATTTGCCAACAGCTTGAATGCTCTGCCAGCAATCCGTCCGTGACGGCCTCCAGCCGGTGACATCATGCTCAACACTCCTTCAATAAGCTCATAGCGATTGCCATCGTCAGGTAGTTGAGCCAACTGTTCGGCGGTTTTCATTTTTGTCGTTCTTGATTAAAAATCCAGGTTGCCCGACGTGGAGTACTGAGAGTACTTAAACGGGCTCACAACCATTCCATTTTAAAGACAACAATCGACGACGTCGAGCGTTGGTATAACGACAAATAGTTTTCCCGGTAATCGACATTTAGAACCGTCGGTTTGAAATCGCGTTTTGGGAATTTTCGGGCGTGATCCCCATTGAGCGACAATCTACCAGGTAAACAGGATCACCGGCGTTGATTGTACCCGTGGAAACAACCGTACCATATACACCAGCATTATTTTCGTTCAATTCTATGGCGGCCTTTACTACCGAAGTAATGTGCTCCCCTGTGTCAGGATCAAGTCCAATCATTTTGCAACGCACGTCACGTTTCGTTACGTGAATAGCAGCAGGCCGTTCGTGCCTGCCGAATTTAATAACACGACCGATCCAATTGTCCTCGGCGAATGCAATGGACTCGTCCAAACTAACGACAATGTTTGCACGAAAACGTCTTGGGTCCACCGCAACCGCAGCAGATTTGCAAACTTGAGAAATCGTTGAGGATGCTATTAAAGATATGGGGGCATCGTCAAAAATTCCATGCTTTAGCCTCATCAACTCGATATCACTGCCAACTCGTGCGGCGATTTCGTCACGCAATTGGTCGCCCTGAATCTCTAGAATATCGCCTGCAGGAGACTGCACGCTCGTAGGCGAAAGTTCACTGCAGGATTCGTCGAATTCACAAGGATGGTAGAGGAGGAGTTCAGGAAGTTTGCTCGCGGATATCCAGGGAAATCCATTCGTGCTTTTAATCTGCCGCACACCGAAACGTCGATCACCAACTAAACCATGCCAGCCCAACATCGAGCATTCCAAAGCGATCCCGGCCATCGACTTGACTGGATATCTAGCAATGGACTCGATATGGCCTAATTGTTTCGAGTTCATTCCGCTGCATAAACCGTTCATGACCACCAAACCCAAACCATCAATCTATCCATCCCAAAGTAAGTGCCCAATAGAACCATTGGTGATTGGGCATTGCTCTGATTTGATACGTCTTTTTACGCTATAATCAAGGTATTCTCAACACTCATGTTCTGTTGTAGCAGCCTGACAACTATGGACGACTCAAGCTCCGATCGACGCGCCTGGATCAACCAATGGGAAAAAACGCGCCCACTGCTTGACGCACAAGCACAGATTGAATTACGCCGAATGTCCGTCAGAAAACGGCAACAACAGATTGAAAATCTGCTCGAACTGGCTTCAGAATTCTGGCAGCCAAGGACCGACGATGGACTCATCAAGCTCAAGCAGGCATTCTCAGAAATGTTTGGCAATGAATAGGATTCTCGAAGCCGCAATTGAATTGCAGGAATTTCTCAATCGACAGGGCTGGCAATTTTGCATTATTGGCGGACTCGCTGTGCTTCGCTGGGGAAAGCCCCGCACGACCCAGGATGTCGACGTCAGCCTGTTTGTCGAGTTTGGCCGGGAAAACGAGTTGATCGAACAGGTTTTGAAAAAATTCAAAGCACGAATCGCTGGCGCTCACGCTTTTGCAATCGACTCAAAAGTTATCCTTGCTGAATCAAGCCGAGGTATCGCCGTTGACATTGCCTTGGCTCAATTCGATTTCGAGAAAGCCATCATCGAGAGAGCCACTCAATTCCAGTACGCGCCAGGCGTGGAACTGCTGACCGTCTCCGCCGAGGACCTGGTTGTATTGAAAGCGTTCGCCGGGCGTGAACAGGATTGGCAAGATGTGGCTGGAATCATCGCCTGCAATTCAGAATTGGATATCGCGTTCGTCCAAAATGAACTGAAAAAGCTGGTTGAACTACAGCCGGAAAATCCCGCGATGAACGTCTTGAGCAAGTATATCCCGTGATGATACCTTATGATCCGTTGCTGCCGACCGCATGTTTCCAATGACCACCCGTTTTCAGAAAGCCAATACAAAACTTTGAAATACCGTCCGGACGTTCCTAACCGTTTTGGCTGCTACGAGGACGCACAAGCATTCTGTCGCACGTGTTCCGATCGGTCATACAACGAGCACTACCACAGCGGCAATTGCTCACGCCCAGTTCATTGCATTACGGCCAGACGCCTTTCACGCACCCTCAGTCTGCCTATCCCTCGGTTGGTTGCGTTCCCGCAGAGCCAACTTCCGTTTCACTAGACCAGCGGAGCATACATTCCAAAATCCTTTTGCACACCCGATTCATGCAGCCGTCGCCGGAAAACACAAAGTTGTCATCATGCAAATCGTAGCAGCACCCACGGGACCGCACGCCGAAGCCAAATCGAAAATCGTTCACAACCATGGGGCGCTGGTTGCCAGAAAATATCTCGACTATCGCACGAGCGGACTGACTTGAGATATAAAAGAGGGAATTAACGCAGTCAAACTCGTCGTGGAAAAAGGCGACCAAGAGTAAGAGCCTGCCGCCCACTTCTTACGCGTTTGGGGGTTACTCGTCGGTCTCTCCCTTGCGTTCGGGGAACGCCAATTCTAACTTGTTATCTGTCTCATTTCGCTGATGCTCGATCTGGCCTGAGAGTTTCGGAAAACCCCAGTCGATGATGGACTTGTCAAACTCAAACGAGCCTTCGCGGAAATGTTTGGCAATGAATAGGATGCTATGATGAATAACCGACAAACAGTCCCGATGAGCCGTTCGCTGGCGGTGCAGGAGAGTATCGTTTTGCCGGGCGATACGAACGCCCACGATACGCTTTTCGGCGGGTTGTTGATGAAGCACATCGACGAAACGGCCGCCATTTCGGCGCGAAGACATTGCCGCGGATCGGTTGTCACGGCGTCGAATGACGGCGTCCATTTTCACCGCCCGATTCAACGCGACGATATTGTTATCATCGAGTCGTATGTGTGTTCTGTCGGGCGATCGTCGATGGAGATTTTCGTTAAGATCTTGACTGAAAATAGTGCGCGAGTCGAAGAGCAACATGTGGCTGCGATTTCTTTCCTGACATTTGTCGCGCTCGATGAGAACGGCAAACCGACAGAAGTGCCCTTGGTCGAACCCGAATCTGCGGAAGAAAAACTGGTCTTCAGCGAACGTGACGTCCGCAAAGCCGCCCGTCTGAAAAAACGCAATGAAACGAACGAGCTCATCGGTTCGCTGGCTCCCCGACGAAACTAGCTGCGGTTGAACGCCGCTCACCGTGGTTCCGGCTCAGTTCGGACCGACACGCCCGAGTTGTGTTACGGCTCGACAAGACTGGGCCATTTGAGATAAAACTGATCTTAATCGCCAATGCTTGGACCTGCCGCCTTGGCGATTTTGTTTTTCCAAGATCACGACACTAGAGATAAACTGGATGAAAATCGGACTTGTTGGTTACCAGGGGGCAGGCAAAAGCACCCTGTTTCATTGGCTGACGGGAGTCGAGCCGGATCCCTCGTTATCACACACGACCCAAACCGCTCAGGCAACCGTGGTGGATCCGCGTGTGGCTCCCCTGGTCGAAGTCTATAAACCCAAGAAGATCACACAGGCCCAGATCACGGTCGTCGATACGCCGGGGCTCAGTCGCGATCATGAAGGTACGGCCGGCAAACTGGCGATGATTCGGGAAGCGGGAGCGATTGTCGTCGTCGTGGCTGCTTTTTCAGGTGCCGCCCCCAAACAGGACCTGCAGTCGTTTGAAGAGGACCTGTTGATCGCCGACCTGGACATCATCACTGGCCGTGTGGAACGGCTTCGCGAATCGACGAAAAAGCCACGGCCAACACGCGACAAGGAACTTGCGGAACTAGCCGCGCTGGAACCGGTACTGGCCGAACTTGAAAGTGGCAAGTCGATTCGCGACATTGAACTGAATCCGGAACAGGAAAAATTCGTCAAGGCGTTTCAGCTGATTACCAACAAACCACGGTTGGTCATTGTCAATGTTGCGGACGATGAAACCGATCCCGATCAGCATCTGGCAGCGCTGCCGGATGCTTCAAACGCCATCGCGCTCAGCATTTCGCTGCAAATGGATCTCGATCGGATGTCCGCAGCCGAACGTGGCGAATTTTGCCAGGAGATGGGCGTTGCAGGTTTTGACCGCGATCGGCTGCTGCGCACGATCATGGATGCTTCGGGACAGATGTTATTCTTCACCGCCGGCGACAAGGAAGTCAGAACCTGGATTCTGCGAAAAGGGGGCACTGCCGAAGACGCGGCGGCCGGGATTCACACGGATTTGGCTCGTGGCTTCGTGCGTGCCGAAACCATGTCGTGCGACGACCTGTTTCGGTGCGGTAGCGAGCGGGAGGTCAAAGCGCAAAATCTGATGCGAAAAGAACACAAGGAATATGTCGTTCAAGACGGCGACATCCTGCACATTCTGGCCAGTACTTAAGGCATTGTGGCACGGATCTCCGAGACGTGAATGACACCGACGAACCCATCCCGACGAACACATCCCGGAGGTCTGTGCCACATTCCCCGGTCGGGACCACCGAGCTACTTTTCCAGATCTCCCAGCAGCCAGTCGCGCATTTTTGTTTCGAGCTGGTCGATATCGGTACCAAAGGCGGTTGCAAAATCCTTCAGCCGCTGGTCGCGCGGATAGGGCTTGAAATTTTTTCGGGCCGCGTCTTTTTGCAAGTAGGCAAAATAGGCCTTGGGATTGTTCTCGACAAGATAAAAGGTCAGACCCCAGGCAAGTGCGTAGGCATATTCAGGCTTGGAATCGAAATGTTCATCTTCGAGGATAATTTGAGCCAACCCGCCCGGACCCTGTCCGCCCGCGTAATATTTTTGCAGTGCTTTCAGGTGCTTGAAATTCACGCGATCCACTTGTTTGGTGAACTTGATGGCATGATGAACTCCGCGGGCTTCAAACAAACAGGCAAGGCCTTCGGATAGCCATTTCGGCGGAGGCGAAAGTCGATTGTGCAGTCCCACATTGAACGCGGATTGGTGCGCCGCTTCGTGGATGATCGTCGCTGATTCGTACAACCAACTATCTTCCTTGTATCGCACACGCGCTTCCGGATCGTACGTGACGATTTGATTGGTCAGCCGGGAGTAGTAACCCTCGATCCTGGGGTCGTGCATCTTTTGGTCGTTATGAAAATGACGGTCAAAGTCACTTCGGGATCGCAAGACAATCACCGTCAATGGAAATTTCGGTTCGGACAACGTGACGTCGTGAATTTGGAAAAAATACTCGAAGCGGCGATGAAAATCTTCAAACGGCTCCGCCCAGAAATCGGGCTTGCCCCACGGATGCACCACGACGAAATTTTCGGTGGTCGAAACTCGATAACGTTTGCCATACTTTTTCTGAAAATAGTTCTGCAAAGATGGCAACGAATAGGGGGGTAACGTATCCGACAACACCTCGACGTTTTCGCGTTTGGCTGGTACGAATTTCAGCTGTCCATCAAGCAGTAACAGCGCGATTTGCTTCCCGTCCCAACCTACTGGTTGACCGACAAACGACTTCTCGCCGGATTGAACTTTAACAGTGACCGCGCGCTGTTGTTGCGCAGATAAATGGCTCGACAGGGTAAGTGCCGCCACAATTAACATGCAGGTTCTTAACGCGGTGGTTAACATTCAATGAGCAAAGCTATACGAAAACAGACGACAATAGTGCATTGCTGCATAAAGATGTCAGAGACAGCATTGACGATGCCTGGATAACAAGTCGATTGGGCGCGAAAAAACGTGAATTTCCCAAGTAATATGGGAGCTGAGCGTGCGCCTATGTATCTGTTTCTATTATCTTAGCCATGAACGGGTCAAATCAAAGTGTCGTAATAATTCAATTTTAATTCGCATTAGCGGCAGTTTTGTTGCCTTGCTCACGGATCTGCGGTAACAATTTGGGAATAATCCTTGACACATTGTAAATTTTGACGATCATGAAAGCGGTTGCATGAAACCGGTTTCAAGCAAGTTGACGCTTACCGTTTCCCCCAAATCCCACAGTTTTAAGGTTTTCAAATGATACGCAAAACATTCCTACCGCTAGTACTCACACTCGTCCTACCGATGGCTTGGGCAAACGCTCAGCTGGCAAGTTATTCACAGGACTTCGAATCGCTCGACGTCATGGGTGAAACCTCCTTGTCCGATGATGGCTGGCTCGTTTATGGCAATGTTTTCGAGCTGGGAAATTTCGTTTATGGATACGGTCCGTTCATTGCTCCCAACAGCACGTTTGACAGCGACACCGCCGGCTTTCGTTTCTCTTTGTTGACGACGGGTGAAGGGGACGTTGCTCAGGGCGAAGTGCAATTGGTAACCCTGAGTGATTACAACAATACGGATCACGCAAATCCAGATCGCACGATTGAATCCATTTTCTTTCGCGAATATACGGTCGACGCGGCAGACGTAGGTTCGACCTGGGTTTTCCAATTCGACGCTGCCAACAGGGACCTCGTGGCGCCAACGACGGCCAACGGATTTATCAAGACGCTTGATCCTAACGCTGGTTTCTTCGTAACAAATTATATCACCGCCGACATGTCCAGCATTCCTCAGACTTGGGCGACGTACGAAGTAACAATTGATATTGACGAATCGCTCGTCGGCCAAATTCTGCAGATTGGTTTCGACAGTATTTGCAAAGAGTATGAAGCCTCTGGCATTTTGTACGACAACCTTGTGTTCCGACAACCTGGTGGGGAACCTACCGTCGTCGTCGGCGAAACACTAACCGTCATGCCCGGAATTCAAAACGCCGGTGGCCTGCCGGAACTCGAAGCCAGTGATAATCTGGATCTCAATATCTTCCGGGACCCGGTATCGACTGCCGCGGTGACTCAGTTCGTTCTGTCGGCAACCAGCCCCACGGCAACGCCAACTACATTCGAATTCACACTCGAAGGTAATTGCATTGCCCGCCCGAATGTCGTGCAAAGAATTGAATTCTTCAACTACATCACCAATGCCTATGAAGTCGTTGACGAGCGTAACGCCAATCGGACACCCAATCCGGACCTGACGGTCGTGGTCACCCCGACCGGTGATCTATCCCGATTTGTCGATCAGACATCTCGCGCGATTCAGACTCGAGTTCGGTATCGAGCGGACAGCCCTCGCGCTGGATTCGCTTCGAATACTGATCAAGCGATCTGGACCATTCAGTAAGTGGTCGACATCGCATTTTTTCGCGGTGATGAAACAGCAAGGCCCGAACAGTTCGTTCGGGCCTTTTTTTGCATGAGTTGGCTGGAAATTGATTGACGCTTTGGCCGCGGTCAACCCTCACCTGACCCGTTCAGCTAGTTGAATCATTGGGTTAAAATCTGCTCCGTGGAACTGAATCAAACGTGGGCTGGGCATCCTGCCTTTCATGACACCGCACCGGTTCGTCGAAGTAAAGGCAGGCATCACGTTATGTTGACAAGCTGGCAGCATATCCCACGTTAGGGGATCACGTTTTGTTGACCCGTTGGAAGCATGTCCTACATCAGGGAATCACGTTTTGGCGACCATCAACCTTTGACCGCGGGCAAGCATCACGATGCGATTCACTCGGCACCAGGTTGCGCTTGCGGGAACTTATTTTTTTCTCACGGCGGCTCCGGGATTCTGGATTCCGGTGCTTTCCAAAATTATGGAGGAGCAATCCTGGAGCCCCTGGATTGTGTGGGCCTATGCCCTCCCACCATTGGCCAGTTTGCTGTCGCCGCTGGTCGTCTCAGCACAGGCAGACCAGCGATTCCCGGCTGAAAAAGTTGTCGGCGTCATGTTGCTTGCGGGTGCGGTGTTCCAATTTCTTGCCTTTCGAGAACTCGGCATTGGACAACGCCCCTGGCTGTTCTTGTTGCTGCTGGGTCTTAACAGCCTGATCACTGCGCCGGCGTTTGGTTTGCTCAATACGATCACGCTGGTTTACTTACGAGGGACTTCGGAGCGATTCGGTTACTACCGTTTATGGGGCAGCTTTGGCTGGGTCGCGGCTGGTTGGCTTGTCAGCAGCCTCGCGATTGATTCGTCACCGACAACAGGCTATTTGTCGGTTATGGCGCGGGTGATTGCGTTTGGCTGCTGTTGTTTTTTGCCCACCACCCCGCCGACAGCGTTTGCGACGCTAACGTTACGCCAAAAACTGGGCTTGGGATCGCTGGGCTTGTTGCGTCGACGGGATCTGGGCACGGTGATTATCACGGGGACCTGTTTCATGGTGCCGCTTTCTGCCTACTACATGCACACCTCATTGTTCATGGGAGACTTGGGTTTTGAACGGATCGCGGCGATGATGACGATCGGTCAAATGACGGAAATCCTGGCGTTGTTTTCGCTGGGATTTCTCGTCGCCCGGATCAACGCCCGCACGCTCTTCCTGGCCGGAATCGCTTTCGGCATTGCGCGTTATGGATTGTTTGCAACGGGGGCGATGATGCAGTCCGGTTGGATGGTGGTGTTGGGAATCGCGCTGCACGGATTCTGCTGGACGTTCTTCTTTGAAGCGGCGCGGCCTTATGTCCACCAGCGAGCGCCAGCCGAGCTACGTGCCCAGGTGCAAGCGTTGTTGACGCTTGGGACCAGCGGGGTGGGAAGCATCACAGGCACTTTTTTCGTTGGATACCTGTTTGACCATTACGTAACGGCGTCCACGACTGGATGGACTACCTATTGGTTTGTCTTGATGGGAACATGCCTCGTCTGCTTTCTCGGATTTGCGATTCGATTTCGTGACAGGCACGATTAGGGCTGTGGACCCTGAAAATCATGTGTTTTCATTCGCCGCCCGCAACCAGCGCCTTAGCTGAGAGCTTCTCTTCCAGCAACGCCAGATGTTGCGCAGATTAGGAAGCGATTAGCCCCCGTAGCGGACCCTGATCGTCGTTTAACCGCGTGCCCAGCGGGCCGCGATTGTCATAACGGCAAAAGCGCGGGGCATTGCTCAAGCAGATAAACGAGGAAACTCTGAAAAGATCGGGGTAATAATCCGCTGCGGCGTTGCCCGGAGGGGAGGCACATCCCTCGCCGGGCCTACAAGACCCAGTTTTTCTTCTAATAAATTACTGCCGACGCCTGGCCCAAACCGGCATAAAAAGTGTGAATTGTTTAGCAAAATGAGCGATTTTTTTCACGGGGGATTTGCAATCTGGGGGCGCCCTGTGTTTAATGAAGGCGTGCGTATTCTCGCGCATTTAAATCGTGCAGCGTTCATACGGAACGAAATTTGTCGCGACTCTGACGTCTGATTTGCAATTTTGAAATCAATCGGGATCAAGTTTTGCCTTTTCATCTTTGTGTCGCAGCCGAGGAACGGACTTTGATTAACTACTTATTGAAAAAATGGGAGAGAGTAATGCTTAGAAAATTCTGGTTACTAACAGCGGCTGCGCTGCTGTTGTTTCCGATGTCGACCTTCGCGCAGAGCACTGCGTTCCAACTCGACATTCGCGGCGTAGACAATTCCTACACGCATTCACTGACGGATCCGCTCTCGGATTTCACATTGGTCGGTCCTTTGCTGTCGTCGAGTGGCGCGGGGCCTGGAACTTACAGCGTCATTGCATTGGATGCCGACTCGACCGGCACAATATATGGCGTCGAACTGAATCTCAATGAGTTGGGAACCATCGACTCAGTCACCGGCTCGTACACCGCAATTGCGGCTTTGTCGGGTGACATTCCTCCAAATGTACAAGGAATGATGATCGACGCTTCCACCGATATTGCATATGTCAGTGACGGTGTTGGACTATGGACGATGGATCTCACGAATGGTGCTTGCACTTCGGTCGCGGCAACTTTTAACGACACCAACGGCGGCGCAGCTGTTGCAGGTTTCTTTGCATTTGCCGCTGACGGCGCGGGCAACTTTTGGGCGTTTAGCATCGACACGGATTCGCTGTACTCGCTGGATGTGACCACCGGGGCCGTAACCTTGCTTGGCGTGTATAACGGTCCTGCCGGACGAGATGGTCCCAACTTCTCAAACCAGGGAATGGACTGGGATCCAGTTTCGGGCCAGTTGATTGGTGATGTTTACACCGGTGGCGGTTCGGGTACTTATGGTATTTGGAACACGACCACAGGCAGCTTTACGACCATTCTGGAACACAATGACACGTACAATCCAGGAACGCCGTTTTTCCCGCTTGCCGACCCCCGAGTCGGTGGCCCGCTGGCATGTTTCGGCGGTACCACTTTCCACAATAACTTTTTCCTGGGTCAGTTCTTGACTTACGACACCTTTGATCCAGGTCCCGCAGGCGGCGTTCAAGTCGTTGCGGTTCCCTTCGTAGTAGCGATGGATTTCAATGAGAGTGGCGATACGTTGTACGCCGTTGATTCCAACAACTTGACATTGGGCACGATCAACCAGTCAACTGGCGCGTATGCTTCATTGATGCCTTTGTCCGGTGACTTCATGCTAGATGCGGACAATCCGTTTGCCGAAAGTATGTCGTATGATCCTTCGACAGGCACATACTATCTGTCCAATCGGACAACGTTGTACACCTTGGATGTAATGACTGGAAACACGACCTTTGTCACCGATTACAATGGTCCTCCGCTATCGGATGACCCCACGATCGTTGCCATCGCTTGCAACAATGCTGGCGATTTGTTCGGCTTCTCTATTGGTGAATTGGTCGCGAATGGTCAGACGCTGTGGTCAATCAACAAGACCAACGGCAATACAACCGCCTTGGGTACCTACAATCTGGCACCTTTGGCCAACTTCCAGATGGACATGGACTTTGATCCGGCCACCGATACGTTGTACGCCTCGATTTACTCTGGTGGTGGAACCGGCAACTTCGGAACCTGGAACACGACCACTGGTGTGTTTACTTCGATCATTGGTCTGCCAAGTCTGCCTCCAGATATGGAGAACAACGGCTACGAGATGATCCTGGCCGTTAAACCCGAAACGACTGGTCCGGTAACCGTAGTTGCGGACACGTTGACCGTGGCTCCTGGTATTCAAAACGCCGGTGGCCTGCCAGAACTTGAGAACAGTGACAACATGGATCTCAATATCTTCCGTGATCCACTGTCCATCAACGCGGTGACACAGTTCGATTTGACGGCGACCAGCCCCACGACTTCGCCAACCCGATTCGATTTTACGTTGGAAGGCAACTGTATCTCGCGGCCAAATGTTGTGCAGCGGATCCAACTGTTTAACTTCGTCACGAATGCTTACGAGACCGTTGACGAACGGAATGCCAACCGGACACCGAACCCGGACCTCGTGGTCACGGCTTCGCCCGGTGGTGATCTTTCGCGGTTTGTTGATCAATCAACAGGCGAAATTCGGGCCAGAATTCGATATCGTGCTGACATTGCTCGTGCTGGATTCGCCTCGAACACCGATCAAGCCATATGGACGATCGAGTAAGTTTTAAATTGAATTCGCACTTGGTGCGATGAAAATTGATTGTTAATCCAGGCCCGGACCAGATTGGTTCGGGCCTTTTTCATGCCGCCAGAAGTCGTAAAAATGCCCACGAAAACGACTGCAAATCCAAACACGCGGACTATTTTCGCCTACGATAGACTACTTCACCTTGTGCCTCGGTTCAGGATGACAAAATGCAAATCGACTTGGAAATCCCACTGACAGGGCAGCGCGTTTTGGAATTGAAAAAATGTTGAGTTCCATGAAGATTAGATTCGTAATGTTTTCCGCGGCGTCGCTGCCGCTGTTGCTTCTGTTTCCGCTGTCGATGTTCGCACAGAGCACGGCATTCCAGTACGATATTCGCGGGGAGGGAGGCTTGTATACTCACACGCCTGCAACTCCACTTGCAGACTGGGCACTGGTTGGCGGTCCGGTTATCAGTCCAGAAGTGGAATATGACGTTGTCGCTTGCGATACGGACTCGACGGGAATCATTTACGCCGTCGACTTGAATTTTCCGCTGACGTTGGGAACGATCGATCCCGTGGACGCCAGCTTCACAACCGTCGCTGTACTTTCGGGCAATATCCCTCCCGACTGTAACGCCATGACGATTGATCCGACGACCGACGTCGCCTGGATCAGCGACGGTGACGGGTTGTGGACAATGGACATTTCAACGGGTGTTTGCACGTTGGTGGCGTCGCAGTTCACAAACACGGCGGGAGGAACTCCAGTCACAGAAGTCTTTGAGCTTGCCACCGACGGCAATGGCAATTTCTGGGCCTTCGATATTACGTTGGACACGCTTTGGAGTCTTGATCAGACCACCGGAAATGTGACGGCCCTCGGCGTCTATCCAGGTCCCGGCAACCCCAACTTTTCGAACAGCGGTTTGGACTGGGATCCCGTCTCCAACCAGTTGATCGGCGACGTCTACACCGGCGGCGGGTCGGGAAGTTATGGTATTTGGAATACTGCGACAGGTGAGTTTACGCAAATCCTGAATCACCTTTCCTATCCTCTGGCAGACCCGCGGATTGGCGGTCCGATCGCCTGCTTTGGAGGAACGACGTACCAGGTGAATTTTTATCTTGATACGTTTTTGACATACGCCACCTTGAATCCCGCGGCGGGTGTGACTTCCATCAACCAACCGTCAGTGCCCATTCCGTTTGCCATGGATTTTGACGATTCCGGTTCAACCTTATATGCCATCGACGTGAACACATTGAATCTCGGCACGATCAATCCATCAACTGGTATTTTCACTCCGCTGCTGCCGGTCGATGGCGACTTTGCCAATTCGGCTGCGGTACCTGTCGGCATGACTTGCGACGCATCGACTGGTCAGTTTTATATTTCCAGCGCCACGTCATTGTTTACGTTGGATGTCACGACGGGTGATACCGTGTTTGTGGCAGACTATCGGGGTCAACCGCTCGGCGACGATCCGACGACTGTGATCGAAATTGCGTGTAATCAAGTCGGAGAGATGTATATTTTTTCAGCGGGCGATGACAAACTATGGTCGGTCGATAAATCGACTGCAAGTTGTACAGAGATCGGCGTTGGACCAGCAGCAGGAAACTTCGTCCAGGGCATGGACTTTGATCCAGCCACGGGTGAGTTGTATGCATCCATCTATGTCTCCGGTGGAACGGGTTTTTATGGGACATGGGACACGTCGACGGGCGTGTTCACCACGATTGAGACCCTGCAAAACCTGCCCAATCCTGGCGACGGCTATGAGTTGAAACTGGCAATCCGACTGGACTCCGGTCCGGTTGTCGTTGTCGGGGAAACGCTCAGCATTCAACCAGGCATTCAAAGCTCCGGTGACCTGCCGGAGCTTGAGACAAGCGACAACATGGATCTCCAGTTATTTCGGGATCCACTTTCGATCAACGCGGTAACCCAATTCGTGGTGACGGCCACCAGCCCCACGGCATCGCCGACAACTTTCGAGTTTACGCTGGAAGGCAACGTTGTTTCTCGCCCCAACGTTGTGCAACGGATTGAGTTTTTCAATTACGTCACCGGTTCCTATGAAATCGTGGATGAGCGAAACGCGAACAGGTCACCAAGCCCGGATCTGATGGTTGTCGTTTCAGGAACAGGCGATCTGTCCCGGTATGTCAATCAAACGACACGCGAGATCCAGACTCGAATTCGATATCGAGCGGACTTGGCGCGGGCCGGATTTGGATCAAACACGGACCAAGCTGTCTGGACGATCGAGTAGGCGATTCGTCCTGGTGGATTAGAAATTGGTGAGACATTGGCTCGGGTCGGCTTGGTTCGAGCCTTTTTTCGATAGGGTGAATCCGATTTTGCAGATTCTGACGATTTGACCGAAATCTGAGCGCAACGACCGGGCGTGTCGGCAAACCGCCAGCCGATAACTTTTTGCACCGAACTGCAAATATTTTGTTGCCCAATCCAGCACTCGTTACAAAAATAGCAGTAGCGAAGTTATTTGGTTGGCTCAATGAGTGCTGCCGTGGATCTGAAAGACAAAGTCGCGATCGTGACTGGCTCGAGCATGGGCATTGGTAAGTCCATCGCTAGAGAACTGTTGCAACGCGGTGCAAAAGTCGTGCTCAATGCACGCAATGAACTGCGACTGCGACAGACCCAGATCGAATTTGAGAAACAGGGCTTTCCCACACTGGCGTTTGCCGCCGACATCTCCGATCCTGAAGATTGTCACGATTTGGTGCGGGAGACAATTGCAGTCCATGGCAGGCTTGACATTCTCGTCAACAACGCGGGAATTTCGATGGAGGGCGAGATCGCAAGGCTCAGCCCAGAGGTGATTCGGCAGGTGTTTGCCGTCAATACCGTCGGCTCGGCGTTGATGACACAAGCCGCATTACCATATTTGCAACAAACCAAAGGCAGCGTGATCTTCATTTCCAGCCTCGCCGCCTTGTTCGGACTTCCCCGGTTTTCTGCCTATTGTGCATCCAAAATGGCGCTCACGTCATTCGCCCAGGCACTCAGCCTGGAGGTATCTGATTCGGGTGTCCACGTCGGAATTGCCTACCTGGGCTTCACCGAAAACGATCCAGACAAATCAATTCTGGGACCTGACGGGAAAACCATGCCGCAGCCCAAGCGAAATGTCTTCAAGGCGCAACCCGTGGACCAGGTCGCAGGCGAGATCGTGCAGATGATTGAGCGCCGCCAAACCCGCCGAGTGTTCACGCGTCTCGGTCACTTGACTTCGCTTGTCGCGCGGTTTGCACCGTGGCTGGCCAAATGGCAAGTGCACCGAATGTACCGCAATTATCTGATTTCGTTGCAACCCGAGATAAGGGTAAACCAACGAGACGGCGATGACCGACAAACGCGACCGCTCGATCGGCCACCCGTCGGGCGGACTAAAACGCAACGTGCGTGAGCGATTGGTTTCAGGTTTCACCCCGGTTCGATTCGCCATCACGGGATTTTGACGCTTCTAAAGCAGAGGCAAATCAGCTTTTTGGATGCTGTCCATCCATTGCGCGGAGGGGCTGATGGACTGCGTTACCCTGAGACTGCCGCGGACCGCTATCGCCCCAGAAACGATTCCAATAATTCCTGCTCCGGAACGAATAAGCCGCCGAGATGAGGGACAAATCTATGTTTCGAGGATCTTGGTTGGCCACCATCGAGTGGTTAGCGCAAATCGTTTTTTGGGGCATCGGTTATTTCTTCGGCTTTACGCTGGTCTCGATGCTCTCGGTGGGAACTGTTTCTGCAGAAGAATACGTTTACCTCGTTCGCGATCGGCCACACAAGCACCGATTCTGGCTGTTCAAACGCGAAGGGAGAATCTACGTCGTCGCCGAAGTCGTCTCGGCAATTGGATGGTTGTTTATCGCCGTTGTCATCTGGCTCGCGTTGCTGCTGGGTTGGGTACCGTAGCCGCGTCTGTCCCAGTACCCAGTACTCAATCGCCAGGTCAAGCAGATCTTCCGCGGACAGCCGTTGTCGTTTCCGCAAAGATTTGGCTAAAGATTCATTGTTTGAGGCCGAATTTTGAGTCTAATAGATCGTCCCATGTTGTGACAGGAACCAGGTCGCCGGGAAGTCGCCGTGAAACGCTTTAAAACCGTCGAAGATTACCTCAACAGCCTGCAGCAGTGGAAACCCGAAATCGCCAGGCTCCGGAAAATCCTGCTAAAAACCGACCTGCAGGAAACGATTAAATGGGGAAGTCCGTGTTATACCTACCAGGGAAAAAACGTCGTCGGAATCGGTGGATTCAAGTCCTATTTCGGGCTTTGGTTTTTCCAGGGAGCACTCTTGCCAGACAACCAACAGCTTTTGATTAATGCCCAGGAAGGTCGCACAAAAGCATTGCGGCAATGGAGAATGCAAACCTCAAAAGACATCAAACCGGCAATCATCAAGGCCTACGTCTCCGACGCGGTCAAGCTCGTCGACGCCGGCAAGGAAATCAAGCCCAACCGCGGCAAGCCAGTCGTGGTTCCAGTCCAACTCGAACAGGCGTTGAAAAAACACAAACGGGTCCACACGATTTTCGGGGGGCTTACAGTCGGCCAGCAACGTGAATACGCAGACTACATTTCCGAAGCGAAGCAGGAAGCAACCAAAACAAAACGAATCGAAAAAATATTGCCGATGATTCTCGACGGCGTGGGCCTGAACGACAAATACAAATGAATTCCAGTATTCTGCGGACGCCAGACGTAGTTTAACGCCCAGCCGCCAGCTTTTTACCGTAACCAATTTTCCAACCCTCAGGACGAGCATGTCTCAACTCAACCGACGAAACTTTTTGCAGACGTCCGCTGCGACGGCTTTGGCGACCGGAATTTGTCCCTGGACCGCAACGACAATGGCCCGCGGTTACCGCTCATCTTTGGAACAACCCCTGATTGGCTTTATCGGAACGGGAATTCGCTTCCATACAGCGCTGGGACCAGGCGGCACCAAGTTTGGAACCTGTGCTGCGATTAGTGACGTCGACATGATCCAAGCCGGCCGCGCGCTGCAAACAGTACGCGATCTCCACCGGACGATGAACAAGCCAATCGTGATCGACGTTTTCGAGGACTATCGTCACATCCTCGATAACCAGGACATCGACCTCGTGTTTGTCGGCACTCCCGATCATTGGCACGCCAAACCGTTAATCGAAGCAATGCAAGCGGGCAAAGACGTTTATTGCGAAAAGCCTTTGACGCTCACGATCAAAGAAGGCGAACAGATCGAACAAGTCATGAAAGAAACCGGCCGCATTGTGCAAGTGGGTACCCAACAACGCACCGAATTCGGTCAAATGTTTGCCAAGGCCGCCGCCATTGCTCGCGACGGCAGGGCAGGGGACATCAAACGAATCACCGTTTGCGTCGGCGGCGGACGCGAATGCGATCCGTTGCCGATTGTCGATGTTCCGCGGAACCTCAATTGGGACCGCTGGTTGGGCCAGTCTCCTTTTACGGAATATCGCGCGGCGAGCGATGTCGTTGACCGGGAAGGCTGGGGTGCCGGCCATCCGTTCAGTCGTACGCATCGCTATTACCGCTGGTTTTACGAATACTCCGGAGGCAAGCTGACGGATTGGGGTGCGCACCACGTTGATATCGCCATGCTCGCGATTGACAAACTCCGTCCGGGTATTGGCAACATCACGATTGAACCGCTGGAAGTAACGCATCCCGTCAAATTCGACGACCAGGGGATGCCGCAGGAAGACGATCGATTCAACACGGCCACCAGGTTTCGGGTTCGCTGCCAGTTCGAGGATGGTATCGAAATGATCGTCCGCCACACGGCTCAAGACGACCTCGGCTTTGATAACGGAATCATGTTTGAAGGTACCCAGGGCCGATTTCTGGTCAATCGTGGCAAACTTGTCGGAAAACCAGTCGACCAGCTGGCAGACAACCCGTTACCCACTGACGCATTGGAAAGACTTTACGGCCAGCCGATGCCGCAGTCACACATGCACAATTTTGTTGAATGCGTCAATTCACGCCAGCAACCCATTTCCGATGTTGTGTCACACAATCGGATGCTCAACGTGTGCCACGCCATCAACATCGCGATGCGGTTGAACAAAAAAGTCATCTTTGACCCGGAAACGCGGCGATTCGTAAACGACGATTTGGCCAATCGCCTCATCCAGCGCGAACCACGCGCGGGATATGAAATCGGGGTTTAAGACGACGCCTACTTCTTCTTGCGAAGTTTCGCCCGCATCTGATACAGACGTTCGATTCGTTTGCGGTCGTTCGATTCTTTTTCGCGAGCCAGGCATGCCAACTCGAAGGCACTTCGCTTGCCGTACTTGTCCCAGCCAAAACTGATTTTTCGTCGCTGCGCCCTCGGGTGTTTTCCAGGAAGCGCAATAGGCAAAGTATTCTCTGTCCGGACAATCGGTCAGGACCGTGTGGGCCACATGGACGCCCACGACTCCCGTCGTATTCCGAACCGACATCTTTCCCTTGGCACTGTCGGCGTCTGGAAGCTGCTTGACCAGTTGCTGGTAGCGATCACGAGCAGCAAGCAGCGCCTTTCGTTTGCCTCCATAAGCATTGTCGGAAAAGAACTCGTGAATTTTTTTGCCGCGGCGGCAGATTCGCATCATGAAACCGTGAGTGTTGCGCTCGTCGATATCAAATCGAGTGATGCCTCGTTCGACTTTTTTCGTTGGCATGAGACCGTTTGTTCGCTGGGGAAGAGAAATCTACGGCTGATCATACTCATAGCCTTGTCGACATTCCAGCAGTTAGGCGCAACGAAGTGTATATTCCATCAAGTGAAAGAAGCATTAAGATCATCAGGCCGGCCAGCGGGACTCGAGCAGTTGCCAATCACGGATTGCCGACGATTCCAGATCATTGCTCGTCGGCTTTGGTTGGATTCGAATCAGCCATGTCGGATTTGGTCGCATTTCTCCGAGTCTCCTCCGATAATTTGAGACGGCGATAATCGGCTTTCAACCGCCTTCAGGATCTCACCGACGGCCTCGCGAGAGTACATAAAGTCGTCCAGCTTGAACTTGCCTGTCGCACTACCGCCACTATACTCCAGCCTGGCAATTCCTTTTTTGCTCCATTTTCTTTTATCAAGACTTGTGACGGAGCTGATATCGAACGTTGGCCCCCAGCTGGCGGTAAGTCGATCTCCCTCAAGTTCAAGGTAAGTACCTCTGGTTCTAAAGTACCAGATCAATAAAGGGATCCCGACCAGCCCGCTTGCCGCGGCCATGAAAAACTGAAACTTGATTTTGCCTTCGATGATCTCGGGAGCTTCGCGAACGCCGGCCGACCAGCCCTTTTCTTTTGCCAACGCCTGCCACCGCTGGGATTGTTCGGTCGGGCCAAGCTTGGCCAGCTCGGCATACGCTTTCGCCTCGGTCAGCGTCTGCGGATATCCGATGAAACCGTCGTACAAACTCCATAGCGAAAATGCGATACAGGCAATCGCAATCAAAAAGTATTTCAGAAGAAACTTTTTGTCGGCGTCGGCACGAATTGACATGTCTTTGTTCCGGCTTGCGTTGAAAGATTGACCCTGGCGAAAATCACATCCTCCATTCTACCAAGACATCGCAAAATTTTTATACCCGTCAGTCTGTGGTGAAGACGTAATCGAAAAATCACTCCAGAAAGATTTGAGATTCCCGGCGTGCGACGTCGGTTCACCCATGCAGAAATTTGGCGCAATCGTTAATCTTGATGGGTGCGGAAGCGAAGCAAAGAAATGCCGCAACGGGAAATCGCGATCACGATAAAATTTACATGTCAATACGAATCACTGCGATCATGTGAATTAGCTGTCGAGAAATCCACGACAAATCGTTACATTTTTTCTATGTATTGCCAAGAAAACGTGAATGGGACTAAAAATTGAATCCGTTTTCGTTTAGACTGGAGGTGGTAGAAAGCACTCACCTGTCGAGAAAGGTACGAAATGTCAGCAGAGGTTACACGCGATGAATGGGCCACTGAAACAGAACGGTTGTGCCCAAGTATGCAGGCGTTTAATGCTTATGAACAACTCGAACGGACGGTCTCTGAAGAAACCGATTTGGATTGCGCCTATACGTTAGCGCCCCGAGGTCAAACATCCTATTGCACATTTACCGGCTCGGTGGCTGGTCGAATCAACATCATTCAGGTCTACAAGGGTATCTGCCAGTTGAACTGGAGGTGGAAGCCAAAGATTCCCGGGCTGAATGAGGAACAACATGCGGAAGTCAACCGGGTGCTGGATGAGTTTCGCGCTTCGCTCGATGGCAAAGAAGGTAAAGGCTGGGAAACCGTCAAAGTCCTGCGGTTGGGCGTCGACAACGTCGAAGAAGCGATCAAGAAAGTCGTGACCGAAATCGAAGACGTGATGACGGCCGCGAACAAGGCGTAGAATTTTTTCGTTTGAATCAATCGAGGCTCTGCCGATTCTGGCGGAGCTTTTTTTGTTTCAGTCGTTTCCCACAGCTGCCTGATCAACAAAAAAGATCAGATCGCCGTGAGTTGGATGCACATGGGAAATCGGATAGTTATCGAATCCATTTCGCTGTTCCAACACCGCTGACAAAGCGGCCCTTTTGTCCGCTCCGACAATCAGGAACGCGACGCAATCGGCTGAATTCAGCACGCGCCCCGTCAGAGTAATTCGCTTGTTGGCCGGTCACCGGGTGAGACGCGACTTCGCAAATTTTTTCCGACGTCAGCAGCGCCAGCTGGTTCGGAAAAATCGAGGCTGTGTGCCCATCATTTCCCATCCCCAGAATGATCAGATCAAAAATCGGCCAGTTCCCATCACCCAATTCGACGTGTTCACAAATTTCCCGGGAATAGCGTTGCGCTTCTGACTGGGGGTTCGATTCACCTCGAATCCGGTGCACATTTTCCGCTTTAATGCCAATGGAATCCAGGAACAACCGCTTGGCTTCACCATAATTGCTTTCCGGGTCTTCCGGGGGAACACACCGTTCGTCTCCCCAAAAAAAGTGCACCCGATTCCAGTCAAGCCTGTCTCGATACTCGGATGCCCACAGCCTAAACAGCAGTTTGGGGGTTGAGCCGCCTGACAGCGCAACCGTCAGTTTTGATTTTTCGACTGGGACGGATCCCACCCAGGTACAAAACCACTTTGCAAATGCTTCGGCCACAGCCTGCGGATTGGCATGCTTGTTAATCATCGGCATTTGTTTGTCTCGAACCACGAAAGTGTTGCAAGTTACCCGCCAAACTTGTTTGCGTAAATGCCCTATGATCTAATGCGTCAACCAAATTCGCCAAGGTGCACCGCATATCCATGACCGCAGAAAAACAACCGACGATCCACCTCGACCAGTTTCTGAAACGCTGTGGTGTGCCAACCGGTGGCCAGGCAAAAGTGATGATTCAAAGCGGCAAAGTTCGTGTGAACGACGAAGTTGAAACCCGGCGACGCCGCCAATTGAAAGCCGGTGACGAAGTGGCGTTTTTGGACGAGATCTTTACCGTCGCCCTGGCGGATGAACATCCATAGTTGCGATTCAAAACAAGCGCGCCGGGCAAGCCAGTGAGCTTCCTTGCAAATACGGACTTACTGGCGTGCGTCGCGCCAGCGAGCGCATCAGCAGTAAAAAATTTGGTTTTGATCGACGAAAATCTGGCTTTTTCAGAAAAAACTGTCTCTGTTCTGACGAACTCGAAACAAAATGGAAACTAGGACAATTTCCGAACATTCTGTTTTGCTGCGTCATGAACCTGCGTCCAGACTCTTCTCAAACCTCGGCTGTGAATTCGGCAGACGTCCAAGTCGACTTGATTCGTGTCAACCAGATGACTCCGGAAATGGAGACGACCTGGAGACAGCTCTGCGAGTCGAATCCGGAATTTTCAAGTCCTTATTTTGATCTGGAATTTATCCGAGCCGTCGATCGAGTTCGTCCAGACATCGAAATAGGTGTCCTCACCAACCAACGGAAAGTGATCGTCGGGTTCTTCCCTTTCCAAAGAACACGTCCCACTGCGGCGGAACCTGCAGGCGGCCGTTTGAATGATGTGCATGGAATCATCGGACCACAGTCCGTGCGTTTCCAGATGCTCGATGTGCTCCGGCAATCCCGCCTGGCAAAGTTTTCGTTTCATGCACTGACCGGTTCAACGATTGATTCAGGCAAGTCTGAATTCACGAAGACCGAACACCTACTTTATCGATTTGGGATCTGGCTGGGAAGCTCTATCAACAATGGGTTGTCCAGCATAGCAGAACTCTCAAGCGGCAATCGCAAAAGACGCGGGCGCTGCGGCGAAAGGCGGGCGATATTCGTTTCGAGTTCGATTGCACCAGCGAGGGCGCCCTGGAAAAATTGATTGCACTGAAACGGGCCAAGTATCGCCGCTGTAAAACGTTTGATATCTTGTCGGTCCCTTGGGCAGCCAATTTGTTGCGCGAGCTTCACTCGGTATCGCAGCCCAATTTTCAAGGCATCTTATCGGTGATGTGGGCGGGCGATGAAATGGTCGCCGGACATTTCGGCATGTTACGCGGCCGCACGATGCATTACTGGTTCCCGGCGTTTGACATTCGCTTCCAACAATATTCACCGGGATCCGAATTGATTCTTAATGTCGCCCAGGTGGCCGCCGAACGAGGCATTGAAGTGATTGATTTTGGATACGGTGACGATCCGTACAAAACCAAAGTCTGCAACGGTCGCGACCAGGTGCGTTGCGGACAATTCGGGTTCAGCCGAATCGAATTTCAAATTGCCAACCAACGATTTCATTTCCGTAATCGCTTGCGAGGAATCCCGGCGAAGTCCACTGCCAAAGTCTTGCTGCGGAGCATCTATCCCGGTTTCGGCCAATGGAATTTCCGGTGACCCAGTACTCAGTACCCAGTACTCAGTACTCAGTACTCTGACCCGATTTTTCGGCAAAGTCGGTGAGTCGTCGATCAGTTGTGTGAGGCCCTTTCAGCGGCGAAGTCTGATTCAAGTTCAGCCTCCCAAACCGCACCGCGTACAGGCGTCGTCTGCCAATGGGCTCCCAGCATCACGCAGTTAATTCCCGATCCAATCCCCAGCAAGCCAACGTTCTCGCCCTGATTGATGGCGTTTTGTTCGACCGCCATTGCCAACGTCACGGGCAGCGCGGCGGCGCCCGTGTTCCCGAGAAATTCAAACGTAGTAAAATCCTTGTCGGGATCCAATCGCAATGACTCCAACATGAGTTTGCGATGCGCCGCACCCACCTGATGACAGACCGTTTTCTGAATGTCGGCTTCTGCCCAGCCAGAGTGTTGCAATAAACCTCCGAAGTTGGTTTGCCCCGTTTCGATTCCCCGTCGCATCAACTCTTCCGAGTCAGTATCCATCAGCGGCTGCATCTGGCTGCCTGCCTGATCGTGTTGGCTCTGACAAAGATCATGAAAACGTGTATTCGCCGTGGCCGCGCCGCCAACCAATGTCGTCCCGGAATTGGACACGTCTCGATGAGTCAACAAAACCGCGCAACTGGCCGAACCAATCGTCAACGAAGCAAACGCCGGTTTGACGGTTTTGCGAGTGAGGCTCTCATTGGCGTTGAGTTCTTGGATCGTTGCTTCGACCAACTGCCGACCACCTTCCGATCCAACAACGAGTGCCGCTTTGATCTGCTCCAGTTCGATCATGTTGGCTGCCTGGAGTATGCCGTTGAGGATTCCCAAACATGCATTGGACGTGTCATAAATGACGCAGTCCGCCCGCAAACCAAGTTGATGATGCACGACACAGGCGGTCGCGGGTTCCAGAAAATCTCGACAGACCGATCCATGAATCAGGCAACCAATCTCCTGTGGATCGAGATCCGCCGCCAACAATGCCAAGCGGCAACTGTTGACACTGAACTGGCTGGGACGGGTTCCCGTCGGCCAAAATCTGCGCTCCCGGATTCCCGTCATCAATTCAAGGCGACCTTGAGGCAGCTTCAGCCGTTGGTACAACGGTAACAGCCGCTGTTCGACGTCAGCCGATGTCCAAATCTCGCTGGGCAACGTGTAACCCAACGATTCAATACACACATTCTCGTAGCGCATTGGCGTGATCTTTCAGACGGGTCAAGAACTGCGTTTCCAGGCTCGCTTAAATTCGGGGACAATTGCCCCACAATGTCGATATTGCTCAGCAAAAACGCGAGTGCTTGCACAATATATGGAGGCCCCTTACTGGGCAACCCAAAATACATCTAAATGCTTGACGATTCGAATTTCGTTGACAAGATCAGACGCATCAGTTGGGTATGAGACTCAACATCACCGGCTTTAGTATTTGAGGAGATCGCCGACGAACGCTTAGGATGGGCTATCGTTGGAGTGGTGGTCAGCAACAAAAATTCCCACGCTAATCACTTCTTCGTCAGACAGGCGCCATTGAAATCAAACCAGGGTTTCTTTGACTCCCCATACGATACCTCGCCAGAAGAATCAGTCAACGCCGATCGAGCAGTCGCTGTTTGGCACTGCGAGATGAATCCAGAGTTCACCTCGGAAATGGCAGTTCTTCGACTCTCAAGCATTCGCCCAGCGAAAACCTCGTTACAACGTACTCACGACGAGTCATTTTTACAAAGGAGTTAGGGATGCTAGTAAAACCTTTGGTTGGAATCAATTCCGATTTTCGTAGTGCTCAGGGAAATCAACCTGCGTTTTCAGTGGTCACCGCAGGATATTACGACAGTATTGCCCGTGCCGGAGGCGTGCCAATCCTGGTCCCACCGATCCGGGACGAAGAGGACATTCCCTTGATCCTCGAAAAACTCGACGCTTTTGTCATGATCGGCGGCGCTGACCTCGATCCTCGTCGAGATGGTTTTATGTTGCATCCATCCGTGCGTCCGATGGACCCCAGACGCGAAAGTTTTGACCGAAAATTGATGCATTGCCTGTTCGAAACCCGCACCCCCGTATTTGGCATCGGGGTCGGCATGCAGCTGCTTAACGTGACGCTTGGCGGTAATCTGTTCTTGCATATTCCCGAGGATCTGCCCAACGCAATCCCGCACAAAGATCCCCAGGATCCCGGACATCGGCACAGTCTGGAAGTCGTGCCAGGCTCCTTGATGGAACGCGTTTATGGCGATGGCGAAATCCGTGTCAGCAGTCGCCACCACATGGCAATCGACGAAGTAGCACCCGGGTTTAATGTCACGGCCCGTTGTCCCGACGGTGTCATTGAAGCGATCGAGAGCGAGATGGCTGATTGGTTCGCCATTGGCACTCAATTCCATCCGGAAAATAACGCGGCGTCCGCATTGGATGTCCGCATCTTCGAAGAATTCCTCGATGGCATCCGCCAAAACTCGGCTCCGCTGCTCAAGATCGTGGCCTAAACGGTAATCTGGGCAACCCCGGTTGTGATAGCAGGCTACGCTTCCACCGGAGATTTGCCAAATGAAGCCTTGGTTAATTAGTTACTTTTGAAACAACACGCGGTGGTAGCCGATTAAATGGCTATCCACCGCTTTTTGTTTACTGGCGGGGGGCATTCCCAGTCGTTCACGTCGGCAAAATGTTGTTTCCGTTTTCAATCCACCGGTCGACCGCTAACCTGGACAATCCGGGGGACCGAATCGATCGGTATTTTGCTGACCGCACCCAGCGCCTATCGGCCGGGCTGGCAATTGGACTAGATTTTCGTTCCGTATTCGGAACGCTGCTGATCACGCGCGGACGCGGCAAGTACCTTCGCGTGAATCACGCCCGCTGCGTCGAAACGCCGATCGCGGATGCGACCGCGTCCGAATGTCGCCGGATCTTCGCAACTGACTCAGGTAAAGCAGGCGTTTCCAGTGCCCAGTTGACGCAGCTTAGCCACGATCTGGCGAACTTCCAGGCATTGACGGCGGAAAAACTGAAAACGGAGGCCGGCAAGTACGTTGACCGGCTGTTGACGCTGGCCGTTTCCGATCCGGGATTTTGGACGACTGATTTTGATGGACAAATTTCTTACGCCAGCCTGTGTGACAGCCATCGTTTGGCTGAATTGAGCGGCTTAACCGTGATCGATTCATTTCCCGCGAGAGACCTCGCAGTCGGAGGAAGCGGCAAAGCCCTGGCGGCTTTGCCTCTGTGGCTGTTGCTTGCCGATCGCAACCCGCGCGTCGCCCGCCACCATATCGGCGTGTTCCAGATTGGACCCACGACAGATATTTTTTTGCTGCCCCCTTCTGACGGCCTCGATTCGGAAGTCCCTGCTGTCCGCTTTGAACAGGCACCCGGAACGGATTTGATGGAGTTATTGCTCAAACATTGTCTGCCCGATTCGCTGCAACAGGCGGGCAACAGCGTTGACGTCTCCAGATTGTATGTCAGCGGCAAACGTCATTTGCCACTCATCGCCGCCTGGCGTCAGCTGGTCACTGACTCTTGGCATTCAGATGAAAAACGTTCAACAGCATCTGACAGCTCCCAATTCTCCAGTACGTTCGACCAAAAATTTGTGGAACTTGCCAACGAGTTTCAAACCAGCGAACGACTGTCTTTGGAAACCTTGTTGCGTTCGGCCGTGGCGCTGATCGTTGAAATGATTCAAGCACAAATCAAAGGACGGGACGAACGATTTGACTTGAAAAACCGCATTCACCTCGAACGAATCTGGGTCAGCGCCGGCGTGCAGTACGAAGCCTGCTTGATCAATCAGATCCAGCAGTCGTTCGCCAAGTCAGAAATCAAGTCGACGCGCGACTTGGGAATTTCCCGCGATCCTTCTGCGGTTGTCGCGGCATTGCTTGGATTGATGTACATCGACCAGATGCCTGCCAATATTCCCTGGATCACGGGAGCCGGCAGCCAGAGGATTCTGGGCAGGTTGACTCCGGGTCGGCCGACGATCTGGCGACAATTGTTGATGGACATGGCAGACTTTCAGCCCCCCGCGATGAAGCTCAGCGAAGCGGTTTGAAAAAAGTTGGGAACGTCTGCCGCCAGGATCCCGGCGACAAACGTGCCCGTACTAAATGCAAACTAGCCATATCGTAATCTCGCTGCGCCTGGATAATCGGAAAGAATTGGGCGGCAATCGAGCTAACTTGGGCGGGATGAACGAGCTGCCCGTGAGACGGCAGAGATAAGATTGTGGGCATTAGCGCTCGTTCACATCACCATCCCAACGCAATAGGTATGCCAATTCACTGAAAACAAAAACGCCGCAATTATTGGCGGCTTTTCAACAGTTTCAAAACTAAGCGAATGATTGCCCCGTCTCATTCCGAGAGGCGAATTCCAATGCGAGAGGATCGGGTGCGACTATTGGTCGCGTTCTACCAGCCCGCGAGCCAGGCCTTGGGTAACAACAACCATCGCTCCTTGTTGAACCGTATCATCTCTTTCGTTGAATTGGGCGGGAACAAACTGGAATCCATAGCCAACCACTTTGCCGGTGTTCCCGTCGCCCACGTAGACCAGGCATTCGCCGGGACGCAGGTTGCCTTCACGTTGGCGGCCGGCCGTTGGGATCCGCGTCGTAACCATAACGAAATCAACGTCGCCCGCCTTTTGGACTCCCAGGTCGCCATTCACATTCGTTTGAAAAATACCACCGATTTTTCCAGTTTGCGGATTCAGCAACCAACATTGCAGATTGCCCGTTAAGTGGTCCAGAACATACAGTGCGTCGACGTCGCGCGCGACGAACCCGGAAGCCAGAGACAGAGCCTTCCCACCGGTGGCCGAATCGGCACGCAAGACCATTGGAATTTCCGGGCCTTCGGCTTTGTAAACGCCTTTCGCCACGACAAACCCGATGGCCGTGAAGGCGCTGGCGAGCAACATCAAACCAATGATGGCGGTCAACAGGACGCCCCGCGTTACAGTAAACGAATCCTGAGCACGCATATTTTCTCCGTTCGCAAATGAGCAAGTTTCAGAATTTGGCTGGGCCCAACGTCTGGATCGCGGGCTGCACCTGATTTTATCCGAAAACATCGCCAAAGAAACGGACAAACCACGAGATTGTGGGGCGCCGAGCCAATTTCGTGAGCGGCGCGGCGCCAGGCAGCGTTCTATTTAATCAGCCGCCACGAACTCGTTATCCGAATTGCAATCACAATGCCCTGAGAGCAAGTTCTTTCCCTGCTTATCACCCTCCTTCGGAGATCGCCCAGCTTTATGGCTCGGTAAATCGAGGTTTAGGTCATGTCGCCAACAACCGTGGGTTACTCCTGCCGGGAGTTACCAGGCGAAGGAAAGCATCCAATTACTGGAAGGCCAACCCCAAAAAACACGATTCGATTGTCTGATGGCATCCGGTCCGCCGCGGCGGATAGATGTTAAGATATAGGCGGTCCAATTATTTACGAGGAAACTCACATGAAAACGTCAAGTTTCGTAATCGCATTACTTTTTTTGATCAGCCTTTGCTGCGCCGACGTTTATTCCCATGCCGGTAATTCATCGCCTCCCAAAAAACTCAAGGCGTTGATCGTTGACGGGCAAAACAACCACGCCATCTGGCCCAAGACAACTCAGATGATGAAAAAATATCTGGAAGACAGCGGCAAATTCGACGTCTCCGTGGCAACGACGAAACCTGCAGGTACCGATCCGGATTTCAAGCCCGCGTTTACTGACTATGACGTTGTCATCTCCAATTTCGGTTATGGGGCGGCGCCCTGGCCGGAAGAAACGAAGAAAGCGTTTGTCGACTACGTAAAAAATGGCGGCGGCCTTGTCGTCGTCCATGCTGCCGACAACTCGTTTCCCGAATGGCCCGAATTCAATGAAATGATCGGGCTGGGCGGCTGGGGCGGACGAGATGAAACGAGTGGCCCTTACGTTTACTTTGATGCCGAGGGAAAAGTCGTTCGCGACAAATCGGCCGGGACGGGTGGCAACCATGGTCCGCAACATGAATTTTCGGTTGTCGTTCGCGACTCAGCAGCACCCCATCACGAAAGGGCTGCCGAGCGAGTTTTTGCACGCGCAGGACGAGTTGTACCAGCAGCTGCGCGGCCCCGCATTGAACATGAAGATTCTGGCGACGTCGTTTGCGGATCCCAAATTCGGTGGCACCAATCGTCATGAACCGATGATCATGACAATCGATTATGGTAAGGGAAGAGTGTTTCACACGCCAATGGGCCACGCCGATTATTCGTGCGAGTGCGTCGGTTTCATCACCGTATTTCAACGCGGCACGGAGTGGGCAGCCACGGGCAATGTGACGATCGGTGTCCCCGCCGATTTCCCCACCGCCGACAAAACCAGCGTCCGCAAATTCGACAAATAAAAAGGGGACAGGCGCATATTACTAACCATTTTTCTTCGGCCTTCCACGACCGCGGAGGGTTGACTGCAGGCCAGTTGTTCCGAGACCTTCTTGACCCAATTCGTGGAACCGTATGGTTGACCCTTGTTCATGGATTGATGAATAAAAAGGGGACAGGCGCATATTACTGCCGATTTTTCTTCGGCCGGCCACGACCGCGGAGGGTTGACTGCAGGCCTAGCTGTTCCGAGACCTTCTTGACCCAATTCGTGGAACCGTATGGTTGACCCTTGTTCACGGATTGGCGAAGCGCCCTTAGCTCCGCTTCGGTCTCGACACCATTGACATATTCAAGCCAATGACGTGGTCGCGGAACCGGCCACGGCCCCAACATGGCTAATTCTTCCGGCGATCCCTTGAGGCGACACCAAAGGCTGTTCCACGGCCAGCCTTCCGCGCGGTCGACCAGATTAGCGCGAAGTGCGTTGCGTTCAATGTAACGGGCGACTTGGTAAAAGTGGTCGTCGCCCTCTACAGGAAACGACTTGTAACGGCCCTGATAAACATGTCCATAGCCCACCACATCATAATGCTGTTGCCAGCGTTGCACGTGTGTGTTGGTCATCCGCTGCATGAATCTCGCCAAATCGCCATCCTCTTCCGGCCACATCAGGAAATGCCAGTGATTGGGCATCAGGCAATAACTACAAATCCGCATCGGACATTGGAGCAGCGTTTCCTTGATAATGCGCTCAAAGGCATTGTAATCCTCGTCTTTTTTGAACAACTTCATCCGTCCCACGCCCCGATTAAGGACGTGAAAAACCATTCCTCCCGGAGCTATTCTGGCAGTTCGAGGCATCCAAACATGTTAACAATACCGTTTGAGCAGGTCAATATATGCGCCTGTCCCCCTTTTTTATATCCAGTCACTCCACATCCCGTGAGCCTCCAAAACTCCCGAAGAGCCCCACTTGGGAGACGTTACCTCCCATTTCCGGGCTGCTTAATTCGGCTTGTCGCAAGTTGCTGATTTCGCTAACGTCCCCCCGTGAACTGTCCTGCCAGCGGCAGCTAGCGTCAAACACTATCGAGCTCCGTTCGATAGTGCTCCGCGCGGGAAGGTCGTCCACTTCGCCTTGATTCAGAAAATCTGGAATTCGCTCGCAATCCTCGTCGATGATTGATCAATGCCAGCACGTCAAAACGCATTTTATTCCTGCCACCTGGCCCAGTTTGTAGCCCGGCGACTTGATTCCAAAGGCCTCGCCAGACCTCCTGAGAAGATTCTGCTACATCTTTTTGAAACGCTCTACTTTGCCAGCCTCAAAACCGACGAAGCAAGGCCATGCCGGTGCACTGTCAACTACATAGACGCAAACCGCCAGCTTGACGTCGGGGGATGAAGATAGCGGCTGGAATGTCACACGGTTTCGCCAACCGTTGCCGTTCAATGTTCGCTCGTTAATCAAATTGGCTGAGGCAGCAGATCCAGCCGTCTCTTCGTTGGCCGTTTTTTGCGACAACAATTCAGAATTATTCATTTGGGGCATGGTCGATCAGGAGTTGCGTTATGGCGACTATGTTTCTCTGGACGCCAAAGGCGATCCGCAAAGGCCCGGGCTTTTTCAAGCGACCATCACAGGCGTGGGTTGCGTGTCGGTGTACAAGGACTTTGCACTGCTGGGAAGTCTGGAACAAAACAACCTCGTCGGCGAATACCACGACGTGCTTTGGCAGGGGCCTGTAAATCGACGGCTACGGAAGACTTTGCACGAAACGCTGGTTGAAAATCAGGGGGTGGGCAAGGATCATCGCAAGCTGACTCAGATAAAGCAGGTGATGGATGAACTGCTCATTCGCTGGCAAAATTCGATTTGTCGGATCCTGTTCAACATCCAGCAGTACGGTCACGGAGGTGGAATCCTGATCGTACCCAGCTGTCCGGCGCCGGATCTGAACATTAAGTACGAACAAATCTACGACCGCCTGCCGCAAGCCTTGTTTAAACTGGCCGAACAGCAGATTCTTGAAAAGGCAAATGGCCGACACGATTGCTGCGCATTGCAGCATGCAAGGTGATATGCTGCCCTGCGAGATCCATTTTGACGCTGTGCAGTTTCAATCCGAACTGGATCGACTGAAGAGCAGGCTGCTTGGATGTGTTCGTTACATTGCGTCTTTATCACGCGTGGATGGATTCGTGCTGCTGGACAAGAGCCTGGTTGTCAATGGTTTTGGCGTGGAAGCACGAGCCGATACTGAATTGACCGAGATCTTTATGGCGGGCGATGCACAGGCAAGTGCCCGTCTGCTGCGACCGGCACCGCTCAGCCAGTTTGGCACGCGTCACCGGGCCATGATGCGCTACTGCGACGCCAACGAAGGCGCGTTGGGATTTGTAATTTCACAGGATGGCGATATCCGGGCGACCATGAAATATCAGGGCAAGTTGGTATTGTGGGAAAACATCAACGTGCAGCTGGCCTACCGCGCCGAAAATTGCGGACCGATCATCACGGATTTCTCACCCGCGACAATGAGCGGACTGTTTCAGAACTTGGTTGAATTCGGTCTCGAGCGTCAGTTTCGAGCATAAGCCGTAAAGGAAATGCAGCTTTCAAAAGACGCGCTCGATCGCTTCAGAAGTCCGGCGCAACTCGGAACTGCACAAAACCCTCCCCGCTCGTTCCTCGCCACCCTCCCAGAGGGAGGGTAGCGTCAACGTCTATCTCGCTGAGTCATTTAATTCCGTGAAGAGCCCCCAGAGGAGGTTGGGGTCAGACACGACTATCGTGGTGAGTCACTAAATTCCGTGCAGAGCCATTATTGAGAGACGCGGTTTTTGCCTTGTTCCTTGGCGCGGTAGAGTGCTTTGTCCGCCATCGCGACCAGCCCCAGCAAATCATCGCCCGCATCCGGATAGCAGGCCACTCCGATACTGATCGTCGGCTTGAGCGCGATTCCGTCCTTTTCCAAGCCGGCCGTTTCGACCGCAGACCGTATTTGTTCGCCCATGGCACTGGCTGCGTGGGGTTCGTGATCGCACAAAAAGGCGCTGAATTCATCGCCGCCGAATCGACAAGCGTGCCCTTTGGAACCCAGGACCCGGGCAATCACGCGGCCAGTTTCTCCGATCACATGAGCCCCAAACAGGTGGCCGTGTGTGTCGTTTATTTTTTTGACACCATCCATATCCATCATCAGCAAGGCCAGCGGCTGTCCCACTTGCTTGGCATCTTCCAGCGCAAATTCAAGTGCTTGATCGAATCGGCGTTTTGACGGCAGACCTGTCAGGGGATCGATGCTCACCAAAGCGGCCACTTCACTGTGAAAGTCAATGTCCATTTCGTCAGCCAGCGCAAAGCGGAGCACCGTGTCTCCGACAAAAATCTTCTCACCGTCTCTCAAAACTCGAGTGCCCTCAACCAGAACACCGTTGACCAGCGTTCCATTGGTCGAACCAAGATCCCGCAGTACATAGTTACCGTTTCCATCGGGCATGATCATCGCATGTTTGCGGGAGACACCAAAATCGTGAAGTGGAATCGAGCACGTCGGATCGCGTCCCAGAAAAACCGGACCATCAATGAACGCGTGAACGCCCAGGTCGGCCCGGCTGCGGATTACGTTCAAGAACGCCCTGGTTGCGGGGCGCTGGTCCGCCGCGATCTCGGAGTCTTTGATCCGCATCGTACGGCCCACGTCAACCGAGCGGGACGGATCGGACGGGTTGATGAAAGAACTGTATCTGTCGTCGTCAATACTCATATCAGCAAATAGTCTGTATGGTTGTTGAATGGTCAAAAGAAGTCGCTACAGCGCAAACTATAACAGGGTTTTCGATAGCCAACATTAGCAATCAAATGCTTTGAAATCCCAGCCGCTAGCGTTGCCTGCTTGCCGAAGACGGACTCGTTTTTTAGTCTAGTCATTTCACGGGAGAAGGCAATCAACCGGTTGTCCATCCTGTTTACGCGACCAAACGCGGCTTGGTTGATCAACCCTTTGCGAGAAATTCAGGCTCTTAAACCCTAATATGTCAAAGCCCCCCCTCATTCCCTGGAACAACCTGATTGAATCGGGCAACCGTATCTTTGTCGGCTCCAATGCCGCGGTACCCCATGCGTTGATGCAGAATCTCATCGAGAATAGCCAGGGTCTGCACGACATCGAAGTCGTCCACATCCTCACGATGGGGGACAATGCCTGGGCCAGGAAAGAACACAGCGATCTATTCAAGGTCAATTCGTTTTTCCTTGGGCCCAGCACCCGCGACGCGGTAGCCGACGGATACGCCGACTATACGCCGTGCTTCCTGTCGGAGATCCCCGGCCTGTTCGAAGACGGGATTCTGCCGCTGGACGCGGCGCTGGTAATGGTTAGCCCGCCCGATCAACATGGCTACTGCTCGTTCGGCGTTTCCGTCGACACCGTGTCTGCGGCCTGCCGGGCAGCGCGGAAAGTGATCGCCCAGATCAACCCGCGAATGCCGGTAACGAGCGGACAAAGCTTTATCCATATCAATGAAATCACGGCCACGATGGAAGCGGAGGAACCGCTGTTCGAGCTGCATCCGGTCAAAATGGACCCGGTGACGTCCAGCATCGGCCGTTATGTCTCGACGCTAATCGAGGACGGGAGCACGTTGCAGCTGGGCATCGGCAAGATCCCCGACGCGGTGCTGCATCACCTGCAACATCACAAGGACCTGGGGCTGCACACCGAGATGTTCAGCGACGGCATCATCGACTTGATGACCAGTGGCGTGATCAACAACCGCAAGAAAACCTTTCATTACAATAAATCCGTCACCTCGTTTTGTATCGGCTCCCAGCGGCTGTACGACTTTGTCGACAGGAACCCGCACATCGAATTCTACCCGTCCGAGCACGTTAACGCGCCCGCGAACATCGCCCGCAATGACAACATGATTTCGATCAACAGCGCGATCGAAGTGGACCTCACCGGGCAGGTTGTCTCCGACTCGGTCGGGTACCGGTTCTACAGTGGGATTGGAGGACAAGTCGACTTTATTCGCGGCGCTTCGATGAGCAAGGGAGGCAAGCCCATCATCGCGCTCCCGTCGACCGCGAAGAATGGCACGATCTCCAAGATTGTCCCGTATGTCACCGAAGGCGGCGGCGTCGTCACTTCACGCGGCGACGTGCACTACGTGGTTACCGAGTACGGGATTGCCACGCTGCGTGGCAAAAGCATCCGCGAACGGGCGCTGGAACTCATCCAGGTTGCCCATCCGGATTTCCGCGATCAGCTGCTGGAGCAGGTTCGCAAACATTACTGGGTGCCAAGTTATCAGAAACAAAAACCCACCCACGTGCCGGAAATGGGGGACGTCGAATTGCGGCGGATCGAGTTGAAAGGAGCAACGTTTTTCCTCAGGCCGTTGCGACCTTCCGACGAGCGTCTGTTGCAGGAGTTCTTTTACTCGCACAACGAGGAAACGCTCTTGATGCGCTATAGCCATCATCCCAAACAGATGTCACGCGAGGAGGCTGCCCGACTGGTTGCGGTTGACCAGACGAAGGACCTTGCTCTGTGCATCGTCAAGCGCACCGGCCCCAAAGAAGAGATCGAGGCGGTAGGCCGATATTACTTTGTCGCGGAAAAGGACTCGGCGGAAGTTGCCTTCGTCGTCCGCGAGATCCACCACAACAAGGGAATGGCCAAGACGCTGTTGAACGAGATGATCGCAATCGCCCAAAAGCGTAACATTAACAAGATGGTTGCCTATGTGCGTTCGGAGAACCGACCGATGCTGCACGTGTTCGACCGGCACCAGTTCATACGCAAGCCAGGCCATGATCTGCACGAAGTAATCCTCGAACTCGACTTGAAAACGGCCAACGCTTGCACGGTCTAAACAACCACGCCCACAGGGAGGGCGGAGCTCCGTCTCCGCCGGTCAGGAGCTCCGTCTCCGCCGGTCAGGAGCTCCGTCTCCGCCGGTCAGGAGCTCCCGTCTCCGCCGGTGTCGCGGTGAATCAATGGAAGAGACGGAACTCTTCCCTCCCCGCCCCCACGGCTCATCGTCCTGCATTAGTTTTGCTTGCATCAAAAACACGTGGAAAACAAACCGTTAGATTTACCCGCATCTCGTCCCGTCCGCTGCCACCTTGTGTGGCAGAAACGTATGTTTTTCCGTTAACAAGGTATGCTCCACCCCTACATTCTTCTTGAGGCCCCGGGTGAGGGTTGCAACCGGCAATCATTCTGCCAAAGTCAAAGCGTCATTCCACCATTCAAATTGGAGCCAAACATGATTCGATTCGTTCTACTGGTTGTCGTCCTGAGCTGCTTTGAGTTGTTTGCATCCAGCGTGTCGGGGGATCAATTTTATGAAGTACGCAGCTACGTGCTTGGTGAGAAAGGCGACGTTGCGGCGATCGACGCATACCTGAGCCAGGCCCTGCTACCGGCGTTAGGACGTCAGGGTGTGGGACCGGTTGGCGTCTTCACGAATTCTGAGAACGACCAGACCGGCAGTGCCCGGATTATTGTTGTGATACCTTACAACGATGCCAACGCCGTCGCCACGATTAAGTCCAAAGTGGAAGCAGATGCTCAATACCAAACAGCCGCGAGAACCTATCTGGATCGTGGCCCAAATGACCCACCCTATCAACGGATCGAAAGCGAATTGCTCATCGCGATGGACTGCATGCCGCAAGTGAAGGTTCCCGCTGGCAGCCTCGACAACAAAGATCGCGTTTACGAACTGCGTGTTTACGAAAGCCCCAACGAGCGACTGGGAAATCTGAAAGTCGAAATGTTCAACTCGGGCGAAGTCCCCATTTTTCTGGCCTGCGACATCCAACCGATCTTCATTGGCCAGTCGGTCGTCGGTCCCTACACGCCGAATCTAACCTATTTGACAATGTATCCCAGCGACGTCGCCCGCGCTGAAGCCTGGCAGGCATTTCTTGTCCATCCCGACTGGTTGACCTTGAAGGAAGTTGCAAAATACCAGGGCACCGTTAGCAAGATCCACAAGTACGTATTGGTGCCAAAGGAATATTCGCAAATGTAGCGGATGCTACGACAATCCGTCGGCAAGTCTTTTCTGAACTTGCCGAAGCGTACGGATGACTCGTTCGAGCATGCGCAGATTGACAACCTTGGACCCCTTAGACCAAATTTCAAAGGATTAGCTCTTAAATTTGTGAGGCATACTTTCTTCTTTATAGTTACGACACCGTTGACTTTCCACATTTTTTTTTAACTCGGCGGAAATGCCCCAACAAATTGTTGGAAACCGTCAGACAACACCGGCAGCAGGCAATGTCAACCCGTGGCAATTGCGTTAAGCGATTTTCTTTTGTTTGCCAGCCCATGGCAGAGAAGTTGACAAAAGTCTCGACAATCTAGTTGCTAAATTTAATGTCCTTAGTTCTAATAGTGGACACGGGAAGTGAAGAGGCCCGGGCGTGTTGTGTCCGGTTAAGCAACATGCATCGCGAAACTAGTCTCTATTTTTTTGAGGGGAAAGTAGCAATGAAACGATCTATTTTGACGGCCCGTTGGGTCGTCGCCACATTAGTACTTGGGTCCGCGATCGGTTCGTGGACGACACCTTCCGCGGAAGGACAAGTCTGTCTTTGGTCCAATAGTGTCGCCTATCCGATCAACGTGCTGGATCAGGCGAGCGTTACCCAGGGTGGATTTCTTTACTGTTTTGCCGGCGTCAGTGAGAATGGGGTAATCGCAGATTCGTTCCGGTTTGATGGCACGACCTGGACAGCAATCGCGCCAGTTCCAGCGGCGGTCGAATTTCCAGCCGCGGTTTCAGATGGCACATTCTGTACATCCTGGGTGGGGCGTCCAATACGGGTGTGGCCCAAACGACGATGTACCGGTATGACCCCGTTTCCAATACCTACGCGACGATGGCTCCGTTTTCGGTGGGTACCTGGAATCAGACTGCAGTCTACCTGGACGGCAAAATTTACAAGTTTTGCGGATCCACGGATGCCGGTTCGACTGGTGCTCTTGAGATTTATGATATCGGCACAACTCGTGGAGCTCGGGCGCGTCATACCCGCTTGCAGTAAGTTTTGTTGGCGCATTTGCTGACAGTGGCTTCATCTACGCCGCGGGTGGAATTGAAGGCGCTACCGGAATCGCATCGCAGAAAACCTATCTCTACGATCCGGTCTTTAACGCTTGGGACGATGCGTCAATCGCCGATTTACCTGATGGACGTTGGGGTGCAGCTTCCTCCGGGTCGCTATTCGGTCCCGGTGCGAGTGCCGGCTGGGTTCTGGCGGGTGGATACGTCGGGATCGGCGGACCAGGCACAATTTCTGCGACGGCTGTGATCTGGAGCCCAATCACCAACTCCTGGTCTTCGTTGAATGATATGCCTGGCGACCGGGCCCGGATGACGGGAGCCCAATATAACGGCAACTTTTACGTGATCGGTGGCCGCTCGGCCGCTTCTGCCGGCTTTGTCGGCGAAGACTCCAATCAACAGTTGACTTGCCTGGAAAATATGGCACTCATCACCAGTGGTCCTGTGAGCATTGTTTCTGAGGATTGCGTTCCTCCGAACGGCATCCTGATCCTGGCGAAGGGCTGACGGTCGATCTGCCATTGATGAATGGTGGCGATATTTCGACGACCAATTTGACGGCGACGTTACAGGCGACTGGCGGCGTAATCAATCCAAGCGGGGCAGTTAACTACGGCGCAGTTGCCCCGGACAATATGCCGGTATCAGGCATTTTTTCGTTTACTGCCGATCCGAACACGGCTTGTGGTGATAGCATCACGCTGACCTGGACCATTACCGATGGTATTGAAAACTATCCTGATGTCACGGCGACTTACTCGAACGGCCGCCAGGACGATTTCACTCGAGGACAACATGGACGGCGTAATGGCTCCGGCTCTTCCAGGTGGTTGGTCAAGTGTCCAAACATCAGGCTCCGACATCACTTGGGCCACCACGGAAACGTCGCCGTCTTCTGCTCCAAACGCGGCGTTTGCCAGTGATCCTCCGTCCGTTAATGCGGCTGCCCTGACTTCACCCCCTGTGATGATTGGCAGTGCGGATAGTCAATTGGCATTTAGCAACTTCTACAACACGGAAGCTACCTACGACGGCGGCGTTTTGGAATACTCGACTGACGGCGCGACCTGGACCGACGTTATTGACGGCGGAGGTTCGTTTGTCAGCGGTGGATATAACGCCACGATCAGCGTCAATTTCTCGAGTCCCATTGCCGGACGTATGGCGTGGGCAGGCAACTCGGGTGGTTACGTCGACACGGTGGTTAATCTGCCTGCGTCGTTGAATGGCCAGATGGTCAGCTTCCGCTGGCTGATGGCAACCGATAGCTCGGTATCGTCAACCGGTTGGTGGGTTGACAATGTCCAGGTGTTCGGGGGTCGAGAATGCTCCGATTGTGGTGGTGGTGTTCTGACTGTCTTCCCGGACATCGTGAATACGACTCGCGGCACTTACATTTCAGGTGACGCGAACATTCTGGCCACAAGTGACAATATGGACTACGTAATCCGACGAGCTGCCAATGATACGGTCGCGAGAACGGAATTTGTCGTCGAAGGCATGAGTCAAACTACAAGTCCAACGAGCCTGGAAGTCATGCTCGAAGGTGCTGTGTTTGCCCGGTCGCAAGTGATCCAGTCGATCGCCTTGTGACAACTACGTCACGAATGCTTACGAAGAGATCGATTCCCGGAACGCAACCAATATGGTCGATTCGACCATCACGGTAGCTGCGACCGGCGATTTGAGCCGATTTGTAGATCAGTCGACAATGGCTGTTCAGGCGCGAGTTCGTTTCCAATCGGTTAATCCGCGGCAACGATTCTCGTCGAATACGGACAAGTTCAATTGGATGATTGGCAACTGATCCTAAATGTAGAAACCGTTAATTCGTCGTCGGATTGTGGAATTCGACGCAAGATTGACACTTTACAACCCCGCCCAACAGGAAGTCTGTTGGGCGGGGTTTTTTCGTTGCGCCAGAGATGGTGGAACGAAGCTGAAGCGGCGAAATGGAGTCAGCAAGCGGCAGGCATCCATCAAATTGATTCGAGAATTTGCTGCCGCAGTTCGTGCCCGCCGGCGATGCCAGGGAATTGTCTCAGTACGGGAGAGCAATACTTCGTTGCCCAGAACGTCGTCCGCCTGGGCGCCGGCGAATGCGTTCACGCTCAGGAGTACCGCAACGCCATCGCCAGTCTGCAATTAGTTCTCAACGACCGACTTTATTCGATTGGCGCCGAATCATGTGCCAAAAAGTACGCCGACGATCGCGGCGAAAGTAGCATCCAACGAGTACTGGAAATACTGGAAGGCTTGGCCCGTTAAGGAGCGTCCAAGTTAGCGAAATCGTCTATACTGTCAGCTCAAATTTCCGCACTCCAAGCTTGAAATATCTGTGGCATGACAAACGTGAAAAAGTTAACGACGATTCAATGGTTGATTTGTGCCATGGCCGCGATTGGCTTTGCGTTCGACATCTACGAACTGTTGATGTTGCCGCTCATTCTCAAGCCGGCCCTGGCAGAACTGGGCGGTCGAACGGCGGAAGGGGCCCTGGTTTACGCTCCCGGTTCGGCAGCCTACGTGAGTTGGGCCCGGACGCTGTTTTTCCTGCCGGCTCTCGTTGGCGGAATTTTTGGCTTGCTGGGCGGTTATTTAACCGACCTTTATGGTCGCCGCCGCGTGTTGACCTACAGTATTTTGCTGTATGCCATCGCGGCGATGACCAGCGGGTTTGTGACCACCGTCTGGCAGCTGCTGATCTTGAGATGTTTGGTGTTCACCGGCGTCTGCGTCGAATTTGTCGCTGCCGTGGCCTGGTTGGCCGAGCTGTTTGACGATCGCGAACAGCGTGAACGGGTGCTGGGATATACGCAGGCATTTTCGTCGCTGGGTGGTTTATTGGTGGGCGTGACATTTTATTTCATTGCCCGCTCGGCGCTGAGCCTGCCAGCCATCTATGGCAATCACGAAGCTTGGCGATATATGTTGATCTCGGGCGTGATTCCAGCGTTGCCGTTGATTATCATTCGCCCGTTTTTGCCCGAATCTCCCAAATGGCAACAAAAAAAATTGGCCGGCACGCTACAGCGCCCGAGCATTGCGGCATTGTTTGCGCCGGGACTGGCCCGCACGACGATCATCACCACGTTGGCTTTCGCCGCCAGCTATGGGATGGCCTTCGGTGCGATTCAACAGTTGGCGCAAATCCTGCCGGGTCATGTCGCCGTCGTCGCCGACATGGATCAAGCAGTTGCTGTCGCGCAAGCCGCCAGTGAACAGCCACTGCCTGCTGGAAAGATTGCCGCGATCAGAGGCAAGACCCGCGACGAAGCGGTCGGCGGGATCACCATCTGGCAAGAGATCGGGGGCTTGGCGGGGCGATTATTATTGGTTTTTCTGGCAGTGCGCATCGTCAGTCGCCGCGCGCTGCTCCGTTGTTTTCAGATACCGGCCCTGATCGTCGTGCCAGTCTTATTCTGGTGGATCAGCAAGTCACTCGATTCAGAAAGCTCATTAAACGGAATTCGAATTGGCATTTTCGTGGCGGGGTTGGTCGTCGTGGGACAATTCAGTTTCTGGGGCAACTACATCCCGCGGGTGTTTCCTTTGCATCTGCGCGGCACGGGTGAGAGTTTTGCCGCCAATATCGGCGGGCGCATTATCGGTACGGCAGCTGCCTGGCTGACACTGACGTTTGCCGCCACGACGCCACCCGATCCGTCCCGCATCGCGTTGGTTGGTGGCATCGTGGCCGGATCTTATTGCCTGGTCGGTGTGATCTGCAGTTTCCTGTTGCCGGAACCGCCGAATACGCCGATCGACGAATGAGAACAATCGATACGAATGAATAATACAAGCACGTAGTGCAAGCCAGTGAGTCCGTATTTGCAAGGAAACATGCTTGCGAGAGCCAGCTCAATTTTGCTTTCGCATCGAATAAAGTCGCTGTTCCGTTCTGATCAACAGCCGGTCGCCCACGATGGCGGGCGTGGCAAGACACATGTCGCCCAGCGAATTGACGTGCAGCAACTTGTGTTCGGTACCCGCTTCGTACACGTAGGTGTCGCCTTGCTCGCTCAAACAAAAAACTTTGCCGTTGTAGGCCCACGGCGATGAAGTAAAATCGGCTCCGCTGGACTTGATTCTTTCTTTGAACGACTGTTCGCCCGTTTTGGCATCAAATCGCGAGATGATGCCGTTGTCATAGACGACGTACAGCCCACCCTGGTAAACAACCGGCGTCGGAATATAGGTTCCCGTGCGAGGCCGGGACCAAACGACGTATTCATTTGTCAGCTCGTCATCACTCAGCGAAATATCGCCGGACGCGCCCGGCCCAATCGCGAACATCGGCTTCATCTTGCCACCGTCCAGGTAAAGCAGGCCATCGGCCACGAACGAACTTGACGCAGGTGCCGCAGACACGCCTTTCAATCTCCAGCGTTCCTCGCCGTCCAGTCCGTAACTGATCGCCTGTCCCGGACCCACAGTTACGATTTCGGCAAGCCGATGTTGCCTCCAGACAAACGGCGTCGACCAGCCAGATTTCGGGAGTCCCGCCGGTGCACCCTCTGGCGGACTCCGATCGGTAAGCCAAATCTGATTTCCATTCGCTTTGTCGTACGCCGCAATGAAACTGTGCTCTTCATTGTCATGGAGAATAATCAGCTTGTCATCAACGATGATCGGCGACGTGCCCGTTCCAAACTCGAAATAGATGGGATACGACTCCAATTTCCTGGTCCACACCTGGTTGCCTTCCAGGTCGTAGGCAAACAAGCCCAGGTTCGCAGCATAAACGTAAACGTGTTCTCCGTCCGTCACCGGGGTTTCGGAAGCAAAACTGTTCTTGCGATGACGACCGTTGGGCGGGCTGCCTTGGTAAAACTCGTGCTTCCAAAGTTCTTTGCCGGTTTCGAGATCCAGACAATACAGAAAATAATGCAGATTGACTTCGCTGGGCAATTCAATGTCCCGCTCGGTTACCTTTTTTTCGACTTCTTCCTCCGACAGACCCTGTTTTGTGAGTTCTTCGACGTACTCGTTGCTGTAGTCGGTCCCGACTTGGGGAGGCTTTGATTTTCCGTCGGTCGTTACCGCGGTGACAAACACTTTGCCAGCAGCAACAATTGGCGAAGACCAACCGCGACCTGGAATTTCGGCAGACCATTCCACGTTTTCAGTAGTCGACCAACTTTCAGGAAGTTTGGGATTTTCGGCAATCGGATTGGCATCGGGGCCCCGGAATTGAGGCCAAGACGATTGCTGAGCAGCGGTTGATTGCGCGAGCAACAGGCCGGCACAAATGAGTCCAGCCGCCAATTTGGCATTTCGCATAAATGATTTCATCCAATATTCCTTGTTTACGGCGGGCCATACGAACGCACTTTGATTTTGCCAAATGTCCGGCAACGGTCGTACCCCACGAATTTGTCGAAAGTTCACCAATTCCAAGGTCAAATCCTCAAATCAAGGAACTTTTTCCAATAGCCAAAATACCGTCAACACGATCCACCCGAGACCCAGCAACACGACGGAAACTGCCGTTACCAGCAGGATCAGCAACCCGCTGCAGTTAAAAAACCGGGACCGCCGGCTGCGATCGTCGATTCGCCGATCGTCGATCAGATCCGAAATGAACATCAGCCCGTAGCTGAAAAACCCACCAACCATTCCGACCAGAATTAAAATCCCCAGCAACGTCGCCAGGTACCATTGGGTCGCGATCAACCCCATCGCCCCGGCCACCAGCACCGTTCCGATCAGGACATGCCGAATTTCGAACTGTTTCAAGTTTTTTGAGAACATAATTCGTAGCCAGTCAGTCGTCATTCCTTCGGGTAACTTGGGACTCCTCGCGGAGCCACAAGCTCAACAAAAAACAGTGTCGCTCTCCCTGCGACACGTGAGGGTCCAGGAGAGGGTAACTTGGGATTCCTCGCGGAAGCCACTCCCAACTGAAGTCGAGCAGTTTTATAAGTCGTGTTTGAGCCAAGGTTTATGCATTTGAACCTACCGCCGAGAGGGTCGCGAGGAACGAGCGGGGAGGGTAGTCGCAATGGATTACGCACGAAACCCTCCCCGGCCGCTACCGCGTCCGACCCTCCCGCAAGCGGGAGGGTGAAGCAAAACTGCACGACCTCACTTGGAAGAGGTTTCATCTCAAAAGTACTCAAAAGTCTGCGGCACAATTTCCTTAACCTTGTGCCATTCGGGCTGGCTCCAACGGAGATGTTGGTAACCCTGCCCGTTCGCACCACGTTGTAGGTGCTTTTCTACGAATTTGTCAATTAGAGGCCTGCAATATCGCTGCCGCACCCGGAATATTCTTTCCCGCATCCAATTTGCATTAGCGTGACCAAGCAGAAAAACGTGTTAGACTGTGGGCGGACTGAGTTGAAAAAATTGGCGCCTTTCATGGATCATTTCGAGATCGAACGATTTCATCGCGACTTGAGGGCCGCGTTGATTGCCGGAATTCCCCTCGTCGTTGGCGAGGACCAGCGACTGACAGAATCCCAACTCGAAAGCCTGCAGAAACAGCTGACGGCGGACATGGCAGATCCGTCACGATTCATCAGCGAAACCGAACCGGCCAGTTGGCAAGCTGATCGGCTGCCAAAATGGTACCGCGCTGCGCTCACCGTATTTCGCGGACTGGCTCGATGTTGGGCGTACTCGAGGGCCTGAGCGTCCGTCGACTGGCAACTCGTGAGGTGCACCGTGCGCTGCGGTGGACGTTCATTTACCTGTTCGTCGTCGCGGCGACGGCACTTCTCGGCTTGTGTTTGTTTGCCTGGTTCGTCGTGCCTTCGATCAAGTACTTTCGCGAAGACCTTTTCCTGCCGGCTGCGATTAAAGCCGCTCCGCGCTTTGACGTTCTGCCATGGTTGCCATGGATTATAGGGATTCTGGCCTCCGCCTGGACGCTGGCTTCGCTCGCAATGGTGGTGGGAGGAATCGCCCGCATAACGCCCTGGCTGGGTGGTCGCCGTTACGTATCCAGCGCGGTATCTGATGACGATTCTCCGCATCACCCAGTCGTTGGTGCAAGCCGGCGTGGCCGTAAACGACGCAGTTGCGATTGGTTTCGAATTAACCCGGGCCGAAGCAGATGTCCGCACGGAAGTACAAGCGGTGATTGAAGGTGCCGACCAGGCAGAAGCGATTGGGCAAATGGCAGATTGTTTGAGATTGACCGCCAATAGTCAGCTTGCCCGTTTACGACTTGTAACTCCCGTGGTACTCACCGCAATTTTGGGAGGCAGCTTGGCGTTGATTTATTGTCTGATCGTGTTTTGGCCGATCTTGTCGTTGCTCAAAGATTTACAAACTGCAGGGGTATGACTGTGAGCGCGCCTGGAACATCTCTGCTGGAATTACGCTGGAGTTGGATCGAGGCCAATCGCGGCGAAATCGCGAAGGCACTCAGGCAACTTGGCACCGAGCTGCCGCGCAGGACCGGATCTTGCTCGGGCGACTGGCCACCTGGTTCTCCGGCCAGGCAGGCTTAGATGCCGCGCTCAAGAGTCCCGATGTGCTGGCAATTTGCCTGCCGTTAGTCCGCGGCGATAGCGCCCATTCTCCCTCGCAAACGGACATAACCAGCGCAGTGAGAGTCGGATTTTGTTCCATTGGTCGAAGACTCTCTACCCGGGGTCGTCTGTTACGGTTGTTTTTTTTGCCGGCCATGATCCTCGTTACGATGGCGGCATTGACGGTCCTGTTCAGTGTCACGATCATTCCACAGTTCGAATCAATCTTTGACGATTTTGGGATCGAGCCGCCCAAACTCACTTGGCTGGTGTTCAAGCTTGCCTGGGTTGTGCGCAATGGCTGGTTGATGGCATTAGGTTGCCTGGCCGGAATCGCCGCGCTGGCTTGCTTGATGAGTGCCGCAACGCGCAGCCGGCGCGTCGTGGGAGAAAGTTGGCTGGAACAGCGATGCAAGACCACGCGCAACGCCACGGCGGGTTGGGCTTGGCATGTCGCGATGCTGTTGGAATCCGGCATCGCGATGACCAACGCGATTGAAATTGCGGCCAAATCACAATTCAACCGGTGGGTTCAACGAGCTTGCCGGAACTGGATCAATTCGAATTCCACGCAGATGTCGGGAGGTAGTTCCCGTTCACCCGAGTTTGGCAGCCGCTTCCCGTTGATCCAGACGTCTCTTGGCGTTAATAACCGCGCCGCGCAAGTTGATCTGCTGCGGGAAATCTCAACCTATTACTGGGACCGCAACCGCGCCATGGGTGATTGGTGGATTCAGTGGCTCGTTTCAATTCTCATTTGGATTCTGGTCACCATGATTGTGTTGTTGGTCGTCTCCCTCTACGCCCCCATGTTTGCGATTATTTCCGGATTGACCTGGGGAGGAGTTGGGAGGGGAGGATCGTGGTGGCCGTTTTGAATTCAAGAAAAGCAAACGTATTTTCTGAGGACCAACTGGTCAGCGGAGTTCAGCAGGCATGTGCGCCTCGACAACGGGCGTTATTGAGCCTGCTGGCCATTTGCAATAAACACCATCTCGCACCGGCATCGCTGGTCGCCAGTTTTGCGGAAGATTTGCCGCGAAGCCCATTGGAAGAGCGCAGAAAAACGCGCAAATTTTATTGGTCGCGGGCCCATGAGTTCTCAGAAGAATTAAAACAGTCCCCGGCCATACCGGACGCGCTGGAGAAGTTTCCCGGGCTGCTTCCTGGCACTGTGGAACTCGCGTTGCGATTGGAGCAAGAGGCCGGGACTCTTGACGAATTCAACGAGGTATGGCTGAATCGCTCGCCCGATTATGTTTGCGACGCAAATCGCAATGAAACCTCGGCAAGCAGCCTGTTCACGTTGATGTTGAAGACGATGTTCATGCTTTTCGTGGCCTTTTTCATACTTGTTAAGATTTTCCCGGAATTCGAGGCGATGACCGAAGAGTTTGGCGTTGAACTACCACCCGTTTTCGATTTCACGGCAATGATTCTTAACGAATTGGCGAAGTTTTGGTTTATCCCAGCCGTGTTGTTATTGATCTCCATCCTTTTTTGCATTCCCGCCCTCTCCAGATATTTCAAACGCTGGAATCCCTTCGTCTGGCAGCAACCGATTTCCCCTGGCTCCGTATCCAGACGGCAGATTTTGGCGTTGGTCACGGCCCACGGAAAATCGATCTCGGCCAAGGCATTAACGGGCTCCTGGAAATCAAAACGTGGGCTGGACCACGCTGAAGAAAAGTTGGAAAACGCCTGCGACAAACTCATGGAATGGAAACCGTTCGCAGCCCGCAGGATAATTTCCGCAAATGAGGCCGCTGCGTTGAAATTATCGGACTCTTACGACACGCAGGCCTGGTTGTTACAGAAGTCTTCAGTCGCAACAAGCGAGCGAGTTGTAAGTCGCAGGGTGTCGTTCGCTCGAGCTATTGTCACGATCGTCAATGTCTTGCTCGGCGCTCTCGTCCTGCTCATGGCGCTCTCCGTGTTTACGACTCTGATCAGTATCATGTCGAATTTGCAATGATCGGAGCAACTCGATGAAACCAATGAAATCAAACACGGAAAAGTCCAAACGACGCCGAGGCGTCACCATGATCGAATTGGTCGTTGCGGCGGTCGTGCTGGTTGTTGTCATGAGTTCGGTGACGACGCTTTGTTTTCGAATCAGTCTCGTGTGGCAAGACATCGGGCAGCGCCGGGTAGCTGTCGCCGAACTGTCGAACCAGCTGGACCGATTGACGCGCATGAATCTGCAACAGGTTCGCGATGAACTACAAAGCCTCAAGCCATCCGAATTTGCCCAACGCACGCTGTACGAACCGCAGCTTTCCGGCGAAATGCTGCCAACCGAGATCGGGCATCAAATCAATTTGCAACTGGATTGGAAGCGAGTCAATCCGGGCCAACCAGTCGAACTGACGGGTTGGATTCCGAATGACCCGGAACCTGAAAAGGGCAACCAATGAGTCACCAAAACGACAGGAGAGGCTTCACGTTAATTGAAATTTTGGCAGTCATTTCCGTTGGCGGCTTGCTCATGCTGCTGGCCGTCGCCTGGATCGGGGAAACGACCAAATTTGCGTCGCGCATGCGATCTCACCAGCACCAGCATGACCAGCTCACCCGGCTTGGATGGCAATTGCGCACCGATGTCCGACTAAGTCAATCGATGACGGTCGAAGACAACAAGCGTCTGGTTTTGCACGGTGGCGATGGTCAACAAATTGTCTATGAAATTTCCGGCACGACGATTGAAATGGAAAAATCGGGTGGAGCCCATGTCGGCCGTGAACGTTTTGCGTTGGCAACCGGTTCGCTGATTGAATGGGACACCAGCGGACTACCTGATTTCATCGGCGTGGTCGTGACTCGAAATCGTGATGGGATGATGGCAACGAGGGCTACACCCGCCGACGCCGGTTTCGGCAATGAGAAGTCCAACAACACCAGTCCAACCGGGACGCTTCCCGTCGACGTTCACATTTTCGCCTCCGTCAATCGTTGGCCGCTCAAATACTCAACTGCAAATATGAATCGAGGTCCACAGTGAAACTTGTTTGCCGTGGAAATCCTGGAAGACGTTTAAACGGAGCTGATCGACAAAGAGTCGGCACGATCTTGATTGTCGTCCTGGTTTGCCTGGTTGTGGTCACCTCCATTTTATTCGGTGCGATTACAGTCAGCATCCGACACCGCCAGCAACTCCGCAACGAGCTTCAGCTGGAACAGACTTATTGGCTGTTGGACGCGGGAATCGGCCTGGCAATCGACAAATTCAAGCAGTCCCCCAACTTTGAAAAGTACGTATTCGCGACTGGCTAGACTCTCTCAGGAACTACGCTGGTACTGTGGACATCGAGGTACTTGAACGAAACGATGAAAGTGCGAGCGTGTTGGTCACCGCGAAATTAAAAGGCGTCCGTGAATTCGGCCCGGTGACGCAACGCTCGCGGGTAATTGTGTTGGATCATTTCCCGGCCGCCCAGAACGATCCACCCGTCAAAACGAAAGATGAGGAAACAGGCAATGAACGCAAGAATTGATTTCAGGATTCCCGACGGGCGTCAACGTGATCCCGAAAGGTGCGCCTTTACGCTGGTCGAGCTACTGGTGGTCATTGCGATCATTGGCATTTTGATCGGGATGTTGCTACCGGCCGTTCAGCAGGTTCGCGAAGCTGCCCGCCGTACAGCCTGTCTGAACAATCTGGCACAGTTGGGACTGGCCCTTCACAACTACGAATTTGCTCGCGAACATCTGCCGCCGGGTGTCACGAATGACAAGGGTCCCATTCGCTGCGAAGCAATTGGGCAACATGTGAGTTTTTTGGTCGACCTGCTACCGTACATCGAGCAGCGCGGAATCGCAGACAGATTTGACAAGGCGTTGGGAACTTACGCGCCTGCCAATGCGCCAGCCCGCAATATGTCGATTCCGGTTTATCTCTGTCCTTCCTTCGAGAACTTTAACAGCGGCACCGGCAAGCCGGGCATCACGAATTACGCGGGTTGCTACGACTCCAAGGAAGTACAGATTGACACGGACAATAATGGAATGCTGTTTCTCAACAGCCGCATTGCGCTGGCCGACATCTATGATGGGACTTCCAATACGTTGCTGGTCGGTGAAATGTTGCCGCTGCTGGATACCCTGGGTTGGGCCTCGGGGACTCGGGCGTCGCTCAGAAATCCTGACCAACTGCTAAACATGGAAGACTGGACGCTACAAAACCAGGCCTTGCCGCTGCCGGTAACCGAGGTCGGAAGTTTTGGCAGTCCGCATGGTGCCGGCGTCAATTTCTGCCTGGCCGACGGTTCGGTTCGTACGATTTACTGGGGATTGAACGCGAAGATCCTCAGCTTCCTCGGCGACCGCGCGGACGGTGAAATGATGGGAGATTTTCTGGATTATTAGTGCTGTGTAAAAAATTAGTTTTTGGACTGGCCGCGGTTGAACAATCAACCGGGACCAAATTGGAATTGATTACGCGAAAATGGCCATCACGGGGTGCATCCGGTAACTCGCTTCGACCTGGTATCGTTCCAATTGCCACGATGACAAGCTAGGTCAAATTGCGCCGCCAAAATCGATTGCCAATCCACTGCAACAAAACGGTTGCCCCGAGTCCGTAACAAAGGTGGATCAAAGGCCGCAGCGGAATGCCATATCGGCCCCAATGCGCCCAGGTAATCATCACGATGGCCGAATCCAGCACCAGCATCACCAGCAAAATCTCTCGCACCCTACCGCGAGTCAAAACCAGGCCCAAAGCGGCTATCAATATCAGCCAGACATTGGCGAGATGCAAATACAGCGGCAACGGCTGATTCAGGCCAAAGTGAGTTATGAACCGTTCGCCCGCCAAGCGAGGAAACTTGCGCCAATTTCGGTGTAACCAATCCAGCGCTTTCGCGGTGCTTTGCCGCGCAATTTCGTATTCCGCTTGAGCCAACGTAAGTTGGGACCGGTCGATTTGCTGCAGTACCGCTTCATGATGGTCGTTAAACACCTGGGGCTGCCAGTTGCCGTGATCTGCGAGAGACTCATCGCAATAGGCTGCCACCAGCCCTCGCGAACCCGCCGTTCCCAAAGGTGTAAAATGTCCGGTGACCATACAGTTGCGGACCCACCAGGGCAAAACCAATACAAAACAGGTGGCGAAAAACACCAGCAGCTGGGTTGTCGTGACCGGCAGCAGATGACGGCGCACGCGCGTAAACGCCGATAACGGTGCCGCCGGTACCATTACCAGCAGCCACAATGACCAGTTCCCACGCAGAAAAGTGAGCAGCGCCAGGATCACGCCGGCAAGCATCCAAATTCCAATGGACGGCTTTTCGAATGCGCGCACCAGGACCACAAACCACACGCAAACCAGTCCCGTCGTCAAAGGTTCGGTCATAAGGTATCCGGCATAAGTCATTACGGAAAAATCAGCGATCAGGGTCGCAGCCGAGATGCCTGCTGCCACTGCGCCCCAACGCGACCAACTCCATGTCACGATCGTGGCCAGCCCCACACTCGCAATCAGGCAACCGGCCAAACGAGCCACATCCCACCGCCAGCCACAGACGCGATAAATCACTGCCAGAAAAACCGGGTAACCGGGAGGCCTTGTTGTCGTGGGTCCCTGAAAGTCCAATTCCAGGACCCAGGCAAACTTGCCCTCGAATTCGGGATCCCGGTTAACGCGCCGATATTTGTAGCGCCAAACCCTGTCCTTGAAATCAAAGGCAAACCCGTGCCCTTGGCACAGGTTATAAGCCATATTGTCATAAAAAACGCCGTCCTGGATTTCTTCGGGTGGATCGGCGAGTGAGACGGTCTCGTGCACTGACCAGGCAATTACGGCACCCAAAAAAACGAGCAGGGAGCTCACGAATATCAGCCCGACTTGCAGGCGGTCTTTCGGTTTGGCGATGTTCAACAATTGCATTTGGCAATCCATCCAAATTTTCAGGTTCTCTCATCCAGTGTAACTTGGCGGAGTCAATCTTGGTTAGGCCACCTGAATTCGATTTACTTCCCCTTCTCCCTTTCTACTCCTACTCGAATGCCAACGGATGAGTACGAGTACCGTTTCACTGAGTACGAGTACGAGAAATGCTGTCAAATCGCGCCCCGTGCCGCTAACCGATCGGGCGATTACAATGATTCCGTTTAAGCGATCAGAATCAGGGCGAACCCATGGCTACCGATCTTTCCAGGCAACACCAGCCACTTACCGATTTGTTTCGGCAACCAAGCACCCAGGCGGAGTGGGAACAATTCCGTGCCTCAATACCGCTCAATCGAATCGAAATGCTGGCTCCCTGTCGCGTGTGAACAGTGGGTCGCTCCTGCCGGGTGCGATTCCCGACGTGCGAAACAGGTTTAGCAACTTAGACACAGGAACACATCGTTGGCCATTTCCGCAGCTCGGAGTAACACCCGGCAGGTGTTACCCACGGCAGATCCTCGATTGAGCCGTATCGGGCTGAAGCCGGTACTGCAAGCCGTGGATGCCGCCTCCCTAGACCTGCCGCAGCGCATCGACGATTTTCAGGCGAATCGCCCGCACGGCCGGAAATAATCCGCCCAGCAGCCCCATCACCAATGCCATAATGACGCCGCTGGCCAGTACAGTCGGGCCAAACCGAAATGAAAACGTGATTTCGCTGAACGTGGCCCAATTGGCGGTACCGGTCGAAATGCCGTTGAAAGGCAGCGTTGCCAGGCATCCCAGAATTCCACCCAGCAAACACAAAAACATCGATTCAAACAGGAACGAAAACAGGATACTCGATCTGCTGAATCCAATCGCGCGCAGCGTGCCGATTTCCCGCCCGCGACTCGCCACCGCCGCATACATCGTATTGGCAGCGGCAAACATGGCACCAAACAACAGAAAGCCGCCGATGACGTAACCGATGAATCGAATTGCGATCGACGCCGACATTTGACTTTCGAAATAAGTCACTTTCGGTGATGGCTTTCAGCTTGAATCGTTCATCGTCTTGCAACAGCTTGATCAATGAATCGCGGGTCTCCAAATCATTGGCGCGAAAATTCACGATGGAAATCGCGCCTTGCACGCGACGGGCGCCCGTCAAATCTCGCAGATCGGTCCAGACTTCCGATTCGGCCGCACTTCCGCCGGCCTCGAAATAACCCACCACCGTAAAGTCAATCTTGTTGATTTCCAGCTTTTCACCGATCGCCAGATTCTCAAAGCGCGAGGCCATTTGCCGACTGGTGATGATCTCGTTAACACCCGATTTGAAATCCCGGCCTTCGACAATCTTGAAAATCAGGTCGCAACTGCCTGGCCACAGAATCAACACCGCGGACGATCAGGTTCGTCGTTCCGCCGTTGTTCCGCCGAGGTTTGGTCAGGATCGTCACAAACTCGGTAGAACAAAGCGGTTGGTTATCCGGTCCTTTGGCAATTCCCTCGAGATTGGTAATTTCACGAGCCGTCTGGGCTTCGATGGCGCTGGACGTTTCGCTATCGCTCCCTTTGCGCATCACAATCACGTCGAGGGGGTCGCCGCTGATCCGCAGCGCGTGTTCCAGCCCGTCGGTCATGCCAAACGTCAGCACCGTCGCCCACACCACCCAGCCGGTTGCGATCACGGTCATCAGTGTCGTGACCCAGCGGACCCGCAGATTTCGCACGTTGTATTTGATTGGGATCATTCTGGTTGACTAACGGTCGACTGACCGTTTCTTGTTAAAAGGTTAAACTCAAATCACGCGGCGAAGTCCATCAATCACGGAAAGTTGCGCGGCCCGAATCGCCGGAACGATGCCGCTCACCAGTCCAATCCCGGCAGCCACCGCCAGCAACCGACCAACCACAGCCCCGCCATATCGAAAATCGAAAACGGAAAAAACTGCGCGCTGATGCTATGCAGTCCATTCAGGCATAGGCAGCCGATGCCGACACCCAGCACCCCGCCAATGAACGCGATCCAGCATGACTCTCCGAGGACCATCCACAAGACTTTCAATTTTGAAAATCCAATCGCCTTGAGCACGGCGATTTCCGTCGTCCGTTCGCGCATCGACATCGCCATCGCGGTTGCGGCGACCAGCGTCAGGGAAAACACCACGGCAATTCCGATCACCAAAATGAAGACCTGGATATTGCCCAGCATGTCGGCGAACATTTGCGCAAACGCGGATTCGGTCTGGGTTCGGGTCGGGTTGTCGGAACTGGCAAAACGATCGTCGATCGCCTTGCAAACCGGTGCCATCGACGCGGCTTCCTTCGTCTTTGCAAAAATCGTTCCCGCATTGCCCGCCATTTCGCTGGACTGGCTCTTCAGCCCTTCATCCAGGTAATACCAATTAAACCACAGCGAATCGGTGTTTTGCGGAGCGTCGAATGTCCCCACGAGTTTGAGATCCAGGTTGAATGTGTAGAACGTGCCTTCCAACGGGATTCGCTCTCCGATTTTCCAGTTCATGCGTTCCGCCAGGCGGCGATCCGCGACGCAGGCCTGGCGATCGTCCTGAAACGCCTTCTTTTGCTCAGGAGAAATTTCAAACTCTGGCCACACATCGAATACGGCGTCAGGATCCGTCGCGAACTGGGCAAACGCCATCTGCTGGTCTTTGTACGTTCCGCCATACCAGGCATACGGTACTGCTGCCAGAACACCGTCCATGCTTCGAACTCGGTCCACATTGGCAATGGGTACGTCACCGGCAAAGCCCATCGTGCTCATCACCACGATGCGATGATGCTTTGACGCTTCGATTCCCCATTGATCCTGCATTGCCATGTAGCCGTGCAGAATGGTCATCAATGCAAGGCTAAACCCGACCGACAAAATCGTCAGGGATGAACGAAGTTTGTTGCGGGACACGTTTCGCCAAATGTATATCAGTGTTTTCATGCGGTCGCTCCGGTCAGCACTGGATTGGAAACGTCATCGACGAGCACGCCTTTTTCGAGATGCAGAATGCGTTTGGCCCGTGCCGCCGCGTTCGGGTCGTGGGTAACCATGATAATGGTTTTTCCAAACTCTTCATTCAGCCGCTGCATGATATCCAGAATTTCTCCACCCGCCTTCGCGTCCAGGTCTCCCGTCGGTTCGTCAGCGACGATCAATGTCGGATCGGTTGCAATCGCCCGGGCAATCGAGACTCGTTGTTCCTGTCCGCCCGAAAGCTGACGCGGATAGTGATCCATCCGGTCGGACAGTCCGACGACTTCCAGGGCCGCTTTGACATGTTCATCGCGCTGCCGCCGGTTCAAGTGCGTCAGCGTCAGCGGCAACTCGACGTTTTCGTAGGCCGTCAGGACCGGAATCAGATTGTACAGCTGGAAGATAAAACCAATATGCCGCGAGCGCCACTTCGAGAGCGCGCCTTGCGATGTCTGTCCCAGGTTCGTGCCGCAGACGATGACCGATCCGGTCGTCGGTTTGTCCAGCCCGGCCACGAGGTTGAGCAACGTCGATTTGCCGGATCCAGACGGTCCCATCAAAGCCATGAACTCGCCCTGATCGAGCGTCAAGTTGATCCCCGTCAAGACCGGGATCACAAACTGATCGCGTTGGAATTCCTTGGTGACATTTTGAATTTGAACAATGGGTTCGTTGTTGTTCTCAGTGGTCAAAGTACCCGCTCCAATCCAGATGGGCTGTTGTTCGATTGGTTTACTCGTCGATTGTGATTCCATTGTAGGCCGTAACAGGCACGGCACTTAGGTTACCCACCAATTTTGATCACCGTTGGGGCTGGGCTTTTCATCATTCCGAAATCTTCACCGCCTGATCCACTTCCAGATTCGGAGGGTTGGCAATCATTTTTTCGTCGCCCGTTAATCCGCTGACGATTTCGATACGGCCGTCCTTGCGTCCGCCGGTTGTTACGCGAACTTTCTGGGCGTGAGTTTTGTCATCGACGACCCACACGAATTCGCCTTGTTCATCCTGCTGCACCGCATCTTCGGGGCAAAACATGCGCGGCGCTTCGCCGACTTCTTCGCCCGGCTTTTCTTCCGGCAGGAAATAAACGGTGCTGCTCATGTCGGGAAACAGGCGACTGTCGACATCCGTGATTGTAACCTTGACTTTGATGGTTGCACGCGCCCGATCACCCATCGGGATGACTTTTCGCACGACTCCCTTGTAACGTCGGTCGGGTACCGCATCGACGGCGACTTCGGTCGCCTGTCCGGATTGAATGCGACTGATGTAATCCTCCTTGACGTCGCAATCGACCTCCAGGTTGTCGAGGTCGGCGATCGTTACGGCCGAGCCGCGTCCGGAGGCATCGCCCATCCCGCCGGGCAAGATCGACTCGCCCACTTCGGCATCTTTCGAGATTACGGTTCCGTCGAACGGAGCCCGAATGAACATATTCTCTTTCAGCTGTTCGGCTTCGACTTGACGGGCGGCGGCGAGCTCAACTTCGGCTTTCATTGATTGCAAGCGAGCCACGGCGCTTTCGTATTGATACTTTGCCGCGTCGTGTTCCGAGTCGGAAATGCTGCGCGATGCCAACAGGTTTTTCGCGCGTTCGTACTCCCGCAAGTTTTGCGCGATCAATACTTTTTGTTCTTCGATCGCCGCTTTGGCCCGCTTCAGGCTGGCTTCGGTCGCCGCCAGCGAAGCGTCGAGGTCGGCATGTTCCAGCACCGCGAGCACTTGATCCTTCGTCACGCGACTCCCTTCTTCCACCATGACTTCCTGAATTCGTCCTGGGGCTCGCGCCCCAATCCTGGCTTGTCGGCGCGATTCAAGGTAACCGGTTGCCACCACGGTGGCATCGGCAGCTCGCCCGGATTCAACGACCGGGCGAACAACTCGCACCTCGGGACGACTTTTGATGATGTCGGGAACGGACAACCAGTTGCCCGCCACGGAAAGTCCAGGATTCAACCAGCCTGCCCGGACTGCACCCAACCATGCGCCCCCAAACACAAGCAGGATTACCAGCAACACACCCAACCGCCGCCACCATTTGCCTCCGGCCTGCGGACGCGGTCCATCGGAGCGATCGATTTTAAGCGTCGCCAGCGCGTCACGCGCAGGTTTCGAAGGTCCAGTTTGCATTTTCCGCGGAATCTGGGGTGTTACGGATGATGCCTACTATCTTAACAGATGTCGCTTTTCCTTTGGCAAAATTTTCGTTCGAGATTTTAAAGCCGTGACACATTTCGTGATCACACTTGGGCTTGCCCCGAATGGCACAGGGTTAAGGAAATCGTGAGTGAAAAAGCGAGTGCTTCGGTGTACAACCTCTCCCAAGTTGAGGTCGTGCTGTTTATTTGGTTGGCTTTTCTTGGGGTTTCCAGTGCCAGCCAACGATATTTGGTCCACGATGCGGGCTTGTCCCGATCGAGACCTGTTCACTACCAGATTGAATCCCCAGCAATCCACATCACTGCCCGGCTTGCCCGGGTAGGATGATGTTCGCTTGTTCGTGACTGGAACCTTGAGAAACATCGCTCCATTCAGGCAAGCTGCGTTGGTGGCGGTTTGATCGTCACCCAAATCTGGTTATGAACATCGCTCCATGCAGGCAAGCTGCGATGGTGGCAGAGAAGCATTAGATCCCGCGCCGACAAACACTTAAAAACTGCCAAGTGAACAAGGACAGAAAGGATCAACACGAGACCAGCAGCGATAACCCATCGAGCAGACTTCATGAGTTGGATCGGTCGAGAAAAACCATCGGCTGGCAAGCTGGCTGGGAGCACTTTTCGAAGCGACCGGGCGTCAACAACCGTGCCGACTTGGTAACTGCCAACGCGACCCCGCACGCCGAATTTTGCATCAGAGTTCGGCCTCGACGGCCTGAACCACGGCCCAAACATCGAGTGTTCGTCGAAGTGCCAAGCGGTTGCAGCGTTCCAAGTCGTCATGAGCCTCCTCGTAGCTGGCAACCAAAGTCTTCGAAATAACTTCAGCGGTTAACGGCACATCGTAATAATTCCTGGGACGCCAACCCTCCGGCTTGCGGACGAGCAAAAAGATGTAGTCGGGTTGGGCATGCGTGATTCGATTTTTCGACATGATATTTACAACCAGATCCGTGATTTACTGCAACCGGGGCTTTACCGCAAAAGCGACCGGAGCATAACGCTCTGGCGTTGGTTGGACAGAAACAACAGCTGTTCGCTATCCCGTAAATACTTGAGGATTCCGACAGAATTGAAGCGGAAAGGTTGGCATCCTGGCTGGCTTCCGCTCGTGTCAGGAAATCCAGTCATTGACTTTGTCAGGAATTTTCGGCCTCCCAGTTACCCAACTACACGTTTGGCGGGTAGAGGCTGAGACCAGCCGTGTTCAAAACATGATGATGAAAAGCAATTCAAATGACGTACGCGCGAGCCAGATTGTGGTTAGGAATTTCCGGTGTCGGGTCACTCGTCCTGGCGTCTACCACCGGGCTTTTCTTCAAAATTCCGGAATCGGTCCTCTCGACGAAGCAGTCGTTTGACGGGTCGGAAATCGTCCAATTGTTGACGGTTACGCTGGCTTTGACTGCCTGGTTGATTCCGTTTGATTTCTTGGGCGGCTATCAGCTGCCGAGGAAATTTTACAAATCGTTCGAATCATTTGGATCCTGGTGCCGCGTCTACTTGTTGTCGGCGATTGGACAAGCTGGCTTGTTCGTTTTGTTTGCGACTTCAATTCTGCTTGCCGGGAGAGCGTTTGGGTTGATCGGAAGTTTGGCGATGGTTTGCGGCGGAATGCTACTCTGCCTCCGACTTCGCAATCAGCTGCTGCGAACGAGAATCATGCGGGCAGAGTGGATCGTCAACAAAGTGGATGACGCGGTTGAGCTCGCCCGCTCTTGGAACATCGAAGTGCCACCGACGATTGTCGTGAAGCATCGTGACGTCGGATTTACCGGCGGGATTATCGGATTCGGACGTGACGTCCAAATTGTGATTCCGGTAGCCTGGCTGAACGCCATGTCGAGACAGGAACTGGCCACCGCGATCGCCAGGCGAGCTGTCGCCTTTAACAGCGGAAGTTATACGGCTGGATTACTGTTTGCGATCGGGTGGAATGTTCTCGGTTTCGGCCTTTGCACCTTCCTGCCAAGTGCTGGAGTTTCATCGGTAGCGGAGCTGGTCACGACCTTTTGCTGGTTTACTGTCTGGTCATTTTTTGGATTGCTGATTTTGCCGACCCTCAGCCGCGATGCATCTTTGCAAATTGACCAGATGCTCAGCGAACAGGGCCTGCCTTCACACTTGATTCGAGATACAGCATTTTCGCTTGATCAGATGCAAGACGGTGAAACGCATCGTCCCAAATTCATTGAAGCGATTTTTCATCCGGTCCCGAGCGTGAGCAGTCGCGGTTTGACTCAGCGAAATCAGCGCGGAGTGGCAACATGGAATGTCGCCCGCATGACTCTATTCTGTTCCTGGGCGTGTTTTGGAGTTCTCTCCCGGGCCGTGCATTGCAACATCGGTCGCCCTGAGCTGTGGACGATGTTGCCGACCGACTAAAACGGCCTTGGAATGAGCTTCCACCATCACCTGTGACGATCTCTTGACGACCAGCCGCAGGCGGCGGCGATGATTTAGTGACGCGGAGTTAGACATGTAACGACGAGCAGGATGCCTATCGAACGTGCTGTGCGCGGGCTTGGGATCAGCTTCCAGCGTCGACTGCGAATCCCGTTTACCGAACTTATCCCGCAAACAAAAAACGGCCGTCGCTCACACGACGGCCGAGTACGTTTTATCAGCTGCAACGCAATCGTTTAGCGACGGAACAATCCGCGGCGACGAGGCTGTTGTGCACACGGATCACAACAAGGATCTGGAGCTGCGCAGCAAGTCGGTGCAGGTGCAGGTGCCGCACAACAAGGTGCTGGCATCGGCATGGGTTGCGCACAGCAAGGAGCTGGCATGGGTTGCGCACAGCAAGGTTCAGGTTGTGCACAGCATGGCTCTGGCATCGGATCCGGGCAGCAAGTCGGAGCTGGAGCTGAGCAGCATGTTGTTGCGGGAGCGCAGCAGCAGTCGTTGCCTTTGTTACGCTTGAACAACTGGGCGTTGGCTTCGGTATTGATTGCGACTGACAACAGTCCAAACGCCAACAACGATAGAACAATTCGATTCAACATTTGAGTGGATCTCCTCAACTAAATTTCTTGTCGAAGTTTGCATGGAGACCTCCGCCGTAGAGGCCAGCGAAATTTCTTACTATCGGTAGCAAAATGGAACGTCCATCGCCTTACGATTTAAACGCAAACTTCACAATTGGAAGAGGTTAAGGCGTTTTGACGGAATGTCAACGACGGGTCCGAGGCCCCTGCGGCCAAATGTCGCATTCATTCCCATAAGTAAACCCAATAACAGACATTTCGCCGAAGGTCGGTCGTGCCCGTTGCCGTTAATTGTGCGTTGCGGAGTGATTCTTCAAAATGAAATAGACGCAACTGCCGACCAGCATGATGGCTCCCACAGCCGACATGAAGAATGTAAAGTCGATAAAGAAATCCAACCGAGAATCGGTCGCGCCCGCGGAGCCCTTGTAAATGACGTCGCGGTAAATTTGAATAATCACGGACCCCGTGTAGCCCATCGCATCCATCAAGTAGATTGCAAACACCGCGGTGCCGACCGCCTGCGTCGATGCCATCAGGCGATCAAACAGCACGGAATTATACGGAACGTAAGCCATGTAGCTGCCCAGGCCGATCAATACCATCCACCAGAATCCGCTCAGCCAACCCGCTTGCAACAGCCACGTGCTGACGGCCAATAAGATGACTCCTGCGGTCATAATTCCATACGTCGCAATCAAGCCCCACCGGTTGTTCCGCACCAGAAACAACAGGCTCAGCAATACCATCACCCCAAACGTAACAATCAGTTCGGCTCGCGTGATAATCGTCTTGTTGGCTTCATAGGGGTAACCCAGGTTCGAAAACAATTCTGGTTGATAATTGTCCCGATAGTCGCGATAAGCCGTCAGAAAAAAGTAGGCAACAACTAACATCAACAAGCCCCAAAAGAACTTCCTGACGAATGCCAGCCGGTGGCTGCTGTCCATCGGCTCGCGATGGCACCGCGCCGCTTCGTCCAACGGCGTCGGTTTGGGAATTTGGTCCAGCAACCACACGGACCCCAAAAAAGGTAGCAGGAACAAACCACCCGTCGCTGCGGGCATCCAGCCTTCGCTGACACCGAAGTCCCCCATCAACCATTGGCCAATGTTTTTCACGACACCGCTGGCCAGAATAAACGAGCAACTGAGTCCGGCCAGCAGAACTTCCGAAACCCGGCGGCCTTCGAGGTACCAGACGACCAGCCCCCACACCATTCCCAGCGGCAAGCCGTTAAGAAAAATGGCCAGGAATTTCCATTGGTTGGGCAACATGCCATACAACACCAGGCTCAATTCGGCCGCCCCGATCAGTATCACCAACAACCACGCGCGTCGTCCGCGGGCAACTTCCGAGCACACTTTGATGCCGATGTACTTCGAAAGTGCGTAGCCGATGATCTGACTGATGACGAGCGCGGATTTGAGTTCGACCTCAGTTGAAAAAAATGTGAGCCCCTCAAACTTCGCAGCAGAAAACGGCTTGCGAAATGCATACATGCAGAAATAGGTCGAAAACGAAACGGCGACCGCATAGACCGCGAAGACTGTCGTGGGCGATGCACTCAAACGCGCCGTCAAGAACCCGCTGCGTTCAACTTCTTGTGAATTCATTCTGGCGACTATGAAAACACGTTGATGGAAGATCGACCAAAGAACCATTTCATGCTGGTGTCAGTTTCGCGAAAGAGCCTGTTCGAAACAATCACCCGTATTTTTTTGAACTTGATTTGCTCCTTGCTGACGCGTCCCGCCGCGGCGGAACTTCGACGCGTTAACGTTTACCCGGGAAAACAATGCCCCGGACCAATCGTGCCGCTCATGTTAAGAGAACTTAACGAGGCAGCGTTTCGTTACCTTTCCATTAGCGTTTGTTTGTCGGTTGCCAATTTTGTGTTCAACCCGGCAACTCTGGCTTGATTTTTTGAATCAAGTTTGAAGTTGGACCTCCGGGGCACGGCTTAAGTTTCACGGACTGCCAGGGCCGTTTTCGAGCGCGGTGGGGTTCGAGCTCTGATTCTTAAACAAGTTCCAGAATTTACTAAAAATTAACAAAATGCCAGTGAAGAGCTGACCGGACGTGCGGTCAAACCGGCTAAGACACAACGAACCTTAAACGCAGCCGGAATCGTCGAAGCTGCTGGCGGCATACGTCTGCAAGCTGAATGTTTGACGTTGCGGGTTACGTTATCTGGGCAAGCTTGCAAACGGGCAGCCACTTGTGGATTGTCCCGATGTCAAGACAATAGTAATGGATGGTGGGCACTTCTAGAGCAAGCTCGAAACGGTTTCGAGACGGAACAGAAGTTAATGGATTTTCAGCCTTAAATTTTACAGGCTTAAACAAAACACGGGAGATCAAAATGAAGAAGAATGTTGTAATGATTATGGTGACGGCTGTGCTGTGCTGCGTGATGGGCAAATCTGCTTTGGCAGATTGTGGCACATGCGACAAGACAATTGTTGAAGTAGCGATTGACGGTAAAGATTTTTCAACGCTCGTAGCTGCCGTTAAGGCCGCTGGTCTCGTTGACGTTCTCTCGGGTGAAGGCCCGTTCACCGTGTTTGCTCCAACCAACAAGGCATTTGAAAATCTTCCTGAGGGAGTTCTGGAAGATTTGTTGAAGCCGGAAAACAAAGACAAGTTGGCCGCAATTCTGAAGTACCACGTTGTTGCCGGCTCTGTTAAAGCTGCCGACGTTGTCAAGCTGAAAGAAGCCAAGACCGTCGAGGGTTCCAAAGTCAAGATTGAAGTGAAAGACGGCAAAGTCAAGATCGACAACGCCAATGTCGTCAAAACGGACATTCCTTGCAAGAACGGAATCATCCACGTAATTGACGCAGTGATTATTCCTAAAGACGAAAAGTAAACATCTGTTTGCTGCGTTCTTAGTCTCAATCGCCAGTAGATTTTTCTACTGGCTTTTTTGATGCGCCAACCGGCCCGCTGTGATTACCTCAAACGCCGTGAACGACGGCGTAACCAAAGAGCAAACGCTCAGATCTGTCATTCTGAACCGAGGCACGAGGTGAAAGATCTCAAGAACTTTGCCCAATAGCCTCTCCACCGAGGCGGCTTTTGGCTCTTATCGATTGACACTCGCGATCGCCAGGCGGCAAACATTACTGTTGGTAAACGCCGGTCAACAACTAACACCACAAGTCACTTCGGTTTCTTCGCCTCATCGGCCGCAACAACATCTGATGGAACGCAAAGCCACTGGGTCGAATTGGTAGTTAACTTGTTCAACCCAAACGCGTCGATGGTACTGAAGTCTTTGGTGACTGGTTGCGATTCCAGGCTGAACACCAGCAAACAGTGATCCCAATTGATGACGGGAATGTGATCCGCATGGTGCCATTGTTCCGCGGGGAAACAGACGAAAATTAGTTCCTTAATCGTCCGCTCGCCAGTGCCCAACGAACCCGTCAACTTGACTTTCTTGTCGTACTTGGTTTCCTTCGTTATCTTGAACGCCTGAAAACAGCTGATCCCGGCGGGCAAATCACTGGGACTGCCAGTCGTAATACTCTGAGCCGGAAACAGCAGGTACAACGCGTTACCAAAATTGACGTGCAGCTTCTGGTCCGTTTGCCACGGATCGCGGACCCAAAGACTGGTCTTATCGGGCAGAGCGGGTGGCATCTGGAACCAGGTCAAATAGGTTTCCTGCTGCACCTCGACATCGTTACCGCCGACTGCCATGGACAAAAACTGCGGCCCCCGGAGCAGGACGGGATGTTTCTCATCCTCAAACTTTCCTCGAATATCGATTTCGTGGTCAATCTTGAGAGACGGGACGACGCTTACCACCTCCAGCCATTCCGTTTGGCCCCGCGCCTCGCCCATCTGCAAGGAAAACTGCAGCAGCATGAGTCCAACGGACAAGGCAAATCGAACGGCCACGGCAATCTCCACGGTTGATGGTCAATTATCTCGTTTCATCGTCGCACACGGTATATCGTCCGGCAACCCGGAGGCTTGAAGATCGTCCAGTCATTTCTGCCACTGTTCTGCCACTGGTGTTTTTTGCGAATTTGGCAACAATCAGCACATCCCCCAAAAGGCTAGCGTCAGTTTGGACGGGAAACCGGTGGGGCTGCGTGGCAATCCGGAGCATCCGTTCACAGGCAAAACTCTGTGCGCGAAGACCGCAAAAATTTCTGGACTACGTTGCCGATCCGAACCGGACCCTGTTTCCAATGCGACGCGTCGGGAAAAAAGGCCTTGGGCTATTTGCAAGGTTGTTTGCAGATTACCGACCGCGGTGCGAAGCGGAACCAGGACGATGATTGAATTTGAAATTAGAACGTCGCCACCGCTCACGACAGGCTCCACGCGGAATTCAGTGGCTCATCAAGATAGTCGTGTCGAGGCAGCACGGTGATTGTATTCGCAGGTGTGCTCCAGGTCTGATATCACAAAGAAATAGTCGCCATGAACCCGAATGAGTATCCTGTCTCGGCCAAAAATCGAGTCAAACAAGTCGCCAAACGTGGAGCCTACGATCGCCAAACGGTCTACCTGGTGTTGGACTCAGCGCTCGTCTGCCACGTTGCGTTCGTGCAGGACAAACGGCCCTTTGTCATTCCGATGTTGTTTGCGCAAGGAAGACGATCTCCTGTTTCACGGGTCGACCAAAAGTCGTTTGATGCAAACCCTCGCCAGTGGGCAGGAACTTTGCATTTCGATAACGCAGACGGATGGAATTGTCCTGGCCAAGTCGCTGTTTCATCATTCGATGAATTATCGCTCTGCCGCCGTCTTTGGTACCGGCCGGGAATTGACCACCGAAGAAGAACGAATGACAGCCCTGCGCGTCATTTCGGACAAGGTGATGCCGGGGCGGTGGGACGACGCCCGTCAACCGAGCGTGCAGGAAATGAAAGCGACAAGTGTCGTGGCGGTCAACATCGAAACGGCCAGCACCAAGATCCGAACCGGAGGGCCCGTTGACGATCCAGCCGACCTCAACCTGCCAGTTTGGTCCGGGGTAGTTCCGCTCCGTCAAATCGCCGAAGCAGTAATTCCTGACGACAACGAAAAAGCTGAACTGGAACAACCAGACTACGTGGAAGTCTGGCGCAAGCAATTCAATTCAGCATCATAGGTGACAAATGATCCCAGCCAATGCTCTTGTTCGCAGTCCATGAAAGCACGATGGCCAACGCGCATCCAAAACCGATGCCGGCCTTCGCTGCAGTTTGAGTATGTCGAATTTCAATTTGATAATACAGGGGTCGCGCTCGTGCGCGACCCCTGATGTATTCAATACCCGGTTTACCGTCGACACGACCTTACTGCACGCCGCTGATTTCAATGTCATCGACGTAGAATTGGTCGTTCGAGCCGCTCATGTTCGCATCAAACGCAATAAACAAATCAGTTGCGCCGTTGAAGGAGGGCAAATCAAAGCTGTACTCATGATACGTGTTGTCGCTCTGCGCGGGGGTGAACTCCACCACGGGCGTCCAGTGGACGCCATCCGGACTGACCTGCACGACCGCCCGGTCATTCGACTCAAACGAATTGACCTTGGCCCAGAATGTGAGCTGCACGGACGTCGCGCCGGCAAGGTTGACCTGGCGTTCCATATAGCCAGTGCTGCGGCGCAAGCGAACGTGTCCGCTGCCCGTGTGCGGATTGTCGCGTCGCCACCTGAGCGCGATGTCGCCGCTGGTTACCCAATTGCCGACCCAATTACCGGCACCGCCGGAGAAGTTGCGCGATTCAAATCCTTCGGAAGCGATCGAAACGGGAACGCCGCCGGACTGGGTGACGGTGATCGTGATGGAATCCGTGGCAGTCGCTCCTCCGTTGTCGGTCACGCGCACCACGGCATTGTAGGTGCCTGCCAAGCCATACGTCCAACTCGCGGACGAAGCTATCCCCGAATCGTCGTAGGTGCCATCGCCATCAAAGTCCCATTCGTACTGGACGATGCTGCCGTCAGGATCGGAACTGCCCGAAGCGTCAAACGAGAACAATTGCCCAACCGTGCCACTCTGCGGATTCGCGGTCAGAACGGCCTCTGGAGACTGGTTGCCGCCCCCGCCACCAACCAGACTGAGCGAGCCCTGGACGTTGATCAGTCCATAGCCGAACGTGTTGTCGGTGCCCGACGAACCAAGGTCGGTCGATCCGCTTTTGAGAATCAGTTCGACCTCACTCGGAGTCAGCGAAGGATCCGCAGACCAGATCAAGGCTGCCAAGCCGGCGGTCAGTGGCGTCGAGAAGCTCGTACCGCTCACGTAGGCATAGTCGCTGTCGTTTCCCGAATCGGTAGTGAGGACGCTTACACCTGGAGCAACAAGATCGACAAACTGGCCATAGGCAGAAAAGGATGCCTTGTTGTTGCCGCTGTCGGTGGCACCCACAACAATCAAATCATCGTTGTCTCGATTGCCAAAGGTAAGGTTGCGACCGTCGTTGCCCGCAGCCCACACCAGCAGGCCGCCCAATGAACGGATGTAAGTGGCGGTCGTCAAGTTCGACGAATTGTCCACGCCGCTGTACGAGACACTGGCGGCCTTGTCGCCGTTCTCGATCGAGGTACGAGCCGCGTGTTGAAGCGTCGACATCGCAGAACTTCCGCCGCTGCTGTTAGAAACGCGAAGCATGCGGTGGCTGAGGTTCCAACCGACGCCAGCAATTCCCACGCCGTTGTTACCGTTGGCGGCTGCACAGCCGGTGGTCATCGTTCCATGTGGATGAACGGGCCCGATGTCACCGCCTTGACTCTCCCATCGTTGATCGACCGCGTTGTAGCCTTCTAGGCGATGCAGCTGAAAGTCTTGGTGCGTTGTGCGAATCCCGGTATCACAAATACCCACACTGATGGAGGGATTTCCGGTCGCCATGTCCCAGCCCACGGCGGAATTCATGTTCGTGTGCTGCCACTGGCTGTTAAAGAACGTGTCGTTAGGGATAGCCACCGGGTAGAGGATCCAGTCAGGTTCGGCATATTCAAAGTTACCTGTTGCCAACAGGGCGTTGGCTACGTCGTTCTCGGTTTGGCCACGCGGCACCACGATAATATACTCATCGGTCGCCCTGACATGGTTCACGATCGCGTACTGGTTGATCATTTCCACGGCACCGACGGTGCGTTGTTGGATTTGCTGTTCGGTCAACCCGTTGGCTCGCAGCCGCACCGCCTGAACTGGACGCACAATCATTCGACCGGAGAATTCGTGATCTCCACGAACGGCGGCGTAGTTCACACGATTTGGCTGGTCGATCGGAACCCCCACCTCTTCCTGACCAAATCCGTTAAGCGCAACTGCAACCAGAACAGCATACGAGCACAATGACGCTCGCCAGAAAGTCAACACACAGGAAACTCTCATGATCTATTCCTCCACTAATGGCTACGCACAGCCTTGTTTCGAAACGCTCGATTCGCCTACTTGGGTTACCAAGTTAGTCCTGCAGAAACACCTCTGTTCAGGCAGGCCAAGCGTACCAAATTTCCGCTGCACTGAAAGCTTTTGGACGCAAAATCCCGTTAAGAAATTATGAGAATTTCGCGTGAGATTGACGTCAGTTTTGGAAAGCCGCGTAGCCCTGGATTGGCTTGCTCAGGCGGATTGACACGCCGGAGTCGCACCCGGCAAGGTTGACCTGGCGTTCCATATAGCCAGTGCTGCGGCGCAAGCGAACGTGTCCGCTGCCCGTGTGCGGATTGTCGCGTCGCCACCTGAGCGCGATGTCGCCGCTGGTTACCCAATTGCCGACCCAATTACCGGCACCGCCGGAGAGGTTGCGCGATTCAAATCCGTCGGAAGCGATCGAAACAGAAACGCCGCCCGGTTGGGTGACGGTGATCGTGATGGAGTCCGTATCGGTAGCGCCTTCGTTGTCGGTCACACTCACCACTGCGTTGTAGTTCCCAACTGCGTCGTAGGTGAAACTCTCGACACTCTCGAATTGCCCAGCCGACATTAATTAGAACGAATTGATGCGGTAGATGTATACTTCGTGGATTTCGCGTTCGTAGCCTGGGTAGAACCCCTTCGGCATTCCGAGCACGACGCGCTTCCCTCGGTTGGCGAGTACCAGCATTTCGTTGGCCCGTGAATCAAAGGCGATGCCTTCAATTTCGCCGACGTCCTTAAAATTGTCGAAGGCCAACTCATGCGTCACATACGCCGCAGAAGCTGTGGTTTCGGCGGCGACCTTCCACAGGTTATCCACTTCGTTTTCCTCGGCATTTCCATCATCCGCAGTGATGAAAAGCGACCCTTTAAAGGCGGCGATTCCCTGCTGCCATTGAGGGACAGGGCGCAGGTGGAGTTTTCCCGCATAGCTGCCTGTTTTCAATTCATAGCGATAAATGAAATTGCCGTTGACCCAGTCGGTCATCCACACCAATCCGTTTTCGGCATCGACGGCCAATGCACTGACTTCCACCTGTCCCGATTCTGGCTTCCAGGGAATCGATCGTTTAAAGTCCAGCGTTTGGCAGTCGTAAATCGCGATCTGAATATCGCGTCCCCGACCATCCTCAAACCACTCGATACCTGCGAATAATTCTCCGCCATGAACGCTAATATCTCCGATATGATTGGCCGGCTTGTCGAGGTTGGCAAACGGTTGTTCGTTAGCCGCGAGCAGTTCACCGGACTTTGAATGGACATAAATCGCTCCGCTGTCGCTGACGTAATACCGCTCTCCGTCGGTCGCGATGCCTTGCCGACCTTTAACCTCCAAAACTCGCAGTAGTTCATAACGAGCAGTTTTTTCTAGCGCTGGATTTTCCGCAGCCGGTCGTGCGCAGCCGTTTGAAATGCAGGCAACCGCGAAGGCAAGTTGCAGCCAAACCAACTTTCGGCTGTCGTTAATTGTCCTATTCATCCTGATCCAAGTCCATGGTCGAATCGACGGAGCTATCGGGCGACACCGCATCAGCGCTGTCTTGTTCCGGTTCGGCGATAACTTCCTGTTCCGTCTTGTCCTGTTTATCGGCAATTGGCTTGGGTGTCGTCTCGCCGGTATTTCCAGTCGACGACGGCTCGACTTCATGTTGTCCCAACTCGCCCAAGCGGCGAAAAATGACAAAGAACGTGGGCACAAATAATAGAGAAAACGCGGTCGCCGCGATCATGCCTCCGACGACCGCATTGCCGACAGCTTGTCGACTGGCGGCACCGGCTCCAGCGGCGACCAGGAGCGGCATGAAGCCCAGGATCGACGAAAAGGCCGTCATCAAGATCGCGCGAAATCTGAGGAAGGCCGCTTGCGTCGCCGCTTCTTGAATCGAAAGCCCTTCGCGGCGTTTTTCGCTTGCAAATTCGACAATTAAAATTGCATTCTTGCTGGCCAGAGCCACCAGCAAGACGATCCCGATCTGTGTGTAAACATTGTTGTCGGCACCGCGCAACAGCAACACAGCGACGACACCCAACGCTGCCAACGGGACGACTGCGATGACGGCCGCCGGCATGGTCCAGCTTTCGTACTGCGCGGCCAGCACCAGGAACACCGCCAAAATCGCCAACAGAAAAATCACTGCTTGGCCGCCCGCCTGCTTTTCCTGGAAGGACAACCCCGTCCATTCGTAACTGAAAGAAACGGGCAGCACTTCGCCCGCCAGCTTTTCCATGATCTCCAACGCTTGCCCAGAGCTGGTGCCAGGTGCCGCGGAACCATTGACGGAAGCACTCGGGTACATTTGATAACGACGAATCACCGAAGGACCAAAGTCTTCCTTGATGCTGATCAAGGAACCCATGGGGATTGCCTGTCCAGAGCGATTGCGAACTTCCAGGTCGAGGATGTCCTGCCGTTGTGCGCGGTACCTCGCGTCGGCTTGAATCCGCACCTGGTACGTCCGACCGCCATAATTGAAGTCGTTTACGTATGCCGACCCGAGGTAAGATTGCAGTGCGGAAAAGACCGAATCAAGCGGAACATCTTTGGATTTGACTTGAATCCGGTCGATTTCCAGAAACAACTGTGGGGAGCTTGCGCGAAACGTCGAATTCAATCCCCGCAAGCCAGGTTGTCCCCGGCCTTCAACCACGAGGCTTTCTGCGGCGCTTTGCAGAGCTTGATAACCGACGCTGCCCACATCTTCGACCTCCATTTGAAAGCCACCCGCGTTTCCGAGGCCGTCGATCGGCGGCGGTACGAAAGCAAACGCGATTGCCTCTCCAACCGTATTCAGCTGCTGTTGCAGTCGTTGGACAATCGCATCCTGGCTCAACTCGGAAGTCTGCCGCTCTTCCCATGGCTCAAAAATTACCGCGACAAATCCAACATTGGAAGCGGCGCTGCCACCGAGCAACGAGTATCCGGTGACGGATATATAGTCAGCGACTCCGGGCGTCTCGGCGCAGATTTTGTTCAGTTCTTCCATTACCTGGAGCGTCCGTTGTTTGGACGCTGCATCCGGTAACTGGACGTCCACGAAAACGTATCCCTGGTCTTCGGTAGGTACAAAACCGGTTGGCAAAGTACTGAAACTCCATCCCGTCAACGCGACCAATCCCACAAAGACCAGCACCACGATCAATACCAGACGAACGGTCCAGCGGATCAGCCCCTTGTAGGCGCCGGTCGTAACATCGAAGGCACTGTTGAACGCGCGAAAGAGTAAGAATTTTTTTTCCGTCGGCGCCCGCAGCACGATTCCGCACAACGCGGGGCTGAGCGTCAACGCGTTGACCGTACTGATCAACACCGCTGCCGAGATCGTTAACGCAAATTGCTTGAACAACTGGCCCGTGATGCCGCTCATGAAGGCGGTCGGCACAAAGACCGCCAGCAAAACCAGCGTTGTTGCGATCACGGGACCCGTAATCTCGCTCATCGCTTTGATGGCAGCGTCCCTGGAACCAAGTCCTTCGGAGATGTACCGGGAAGTACTTTCCACGACCACGATCGCGTCATCGACCACGATCCCGATCGCCAACACGATGCCAAACAGTGACAACATATTCAACGAAAACCCCAGCATGGCCATGATCGCAAAAGTACCGACCAGCGACACCGGAATTGCAACGACCGGCACAATGGTTGCCCGCCAATCCTGCAAAAATATGAAAATCACGAGCACCACCAACGTGATCGCGATGAAAATCGTGGTGTAGACTTCCTGAATTGATGCTTCGACGAAGCGCGTGGTATCAAACGGGATTTCGTATTTCAAACCTTCCGGCCAATTCCCTCGCCCCGCAAGTTCCTGCAGTCTTCCACGAACCTGAGTTGCTACGTTCAACGCATTGGCGTCAGGAAGCTGATACACGGCAACCGTCGCACATGGTTTACCATTGAAGCTGGAACTGAGCGTGTAGTCCTTAGCGCCGATTTCGACGCCGTTCCTGATTTGCCCGTCGATTTCCTGCGGATCAACGACGACATCCTTGACCCGAACAATCCTCCCTTCCGCACCAGTTCGAATAATAATGTCTTCAAACTGCTCGACTGTGTCCAAACGTCCGAGGGCGTTGATCGTAAACTGAAATGCCGTCCCGGGAGGCGCGGGGGGGCCACCAATTTGTCCCGCGGCAACCTGGACATTTTGTTCCCGTATCGCGTTGCCCACGTCCTCGGTGGTCAGGTTACGGGATTTAAGCTTGCGCGGATCCAGCCAGATTCGCATGCTGTAGTCGCCCGCTCCAAACACTCGCACCGACCCCACGCCGTTGATACGACTCAATGAGTCTTTGATATTCAGCGCGTAATTGCTGAGAAACAGTTCGTCCATTCCTTCCCGGTCGGACGTAAAGTTGATCATCTGCAGAATCTGAGTCGACTGTTTTTTGGTTGTGATTCCTTGCCTTCGAACCTCTTCCGGTAACTTCGGTTCGGCAATTGCCACGCGGTTCTGGACCAGCACATTGGCCATGTCCATATCCGTGCCCAGGGCAAATGTGATCTGGAGTGTGTACGAGCCATCGTTGGCACTGGTCGACGACATGTACAACATGTTCTCGACGCCGTTGACTTCCTGCTCGATCGCAGTGGCAACCGTCTCGGCAATGACCTGCGCATTGGCACCGGGATAAACAGCGCGAACCTGGATCGTCGGCGGCGAGACTTGTGGGAACTTGGCGACGGGCAGGCTGGTAAATGACACCGCCCCGGCAATCACGATTACGATCGAAATCACGGAAGCAAAAATCGGGCGATTGATAAAGAATTTTGACATTGGAATTACAATCGCCCTGGTTGTTTCGCGTCAATGGTGTTCATTCGATGAAGTTGTTCCGATCACCGTTGGGCCGCCCCATCGGTGATGTGATTGTGTGGCTATTTGTAGCCAGTCATTTACCCCGGATCGACCTCGATACCTGCCCGCACACGCTGGAGCCCATCGACGATCACCGAGTCTCCTGGCTCAAGCCCGGATTCAACGACAATCATGTCATCACGCCTGGTCCCCAAGGAAACGTTTTTTCGGACGGCCTTTTTTTCGTTGTCGACGACGTAGACAAACGTGCCGACCTGGTCACGTCCGATCGCTCGCTCCGGGATGAGCAGCGCGTTTTCGTACTCGCCGACTTGAACTCGCACACGCACAAATAGGCCGGGGAATAATACGGAACCGCGCTCTCCCTTGTTATCAAACACAGCTCGCAGCTGCATTGTGCCCGTGTCCTGATCAATCTTCGGATCGTAATAATCCAGATGTCCCGCGAAAGGAAAGCCAACGTCGCCGCTGCGCTGAAGTTGCACCTGGACGTTCGTCGGATCGATTGAATTGTCTTGCTCACGTTTGGAAGTTCGTTCAAAATCCAACAGGAAGCGTTCGCTGATATTGAAATTGGCCCAGATCGGATCGTTCTTCACAATTTCTACGAGCGGAGTACCACTTTCGACCAGGTTGCCGCGTTTGACCATCGTCTTCGTTACTCGCCCGCTGATCGGGGCATTGATGACAGTCCTGTCCATATTTAGCTGAGCATTTGCCAGATCGGCTTCGGCCTTGGCGACCTGGGCGGTGGCATTGGTGATGTCTGCTTCACTGGCGACCTTGGCAGCAACCGCGCCTTGTTTGGCAGCCACGGAAGTTTCCAGTTGGGCCCTGGCGAGATCATACTCGCTCTGGGCAACCGCCTTGTCGGCGAGCAGATTGCTCATGCGATCGAATTCCGCCTGAGAAACCTTTATCGCCGCATCCGTCGCGGCGATTTGTGCGTCGGCCACGCCCAGCGCGGCCTCGGCCGACTCCAAGGCCGCTTTGGCTGAGCTGACGGTTGCTGCCGCCGATTGAACGGCGGCTTGGTATTCCTGTTGTTCAATCAGGAACAGCGGCGTGCCTTCCGTGACCAGGCTATCAGGTTCGAATTTTATTTCCTGGAGGATTCCCCGAACCCGCGCTTGCACAACAGCCTGCTCGACCGCTTCCGTTTGTCCATTCTCTTCGAGGAAGATCGGCACAGTTTCGATAATCGGTTGGACCACCGCGACTTTGAGCGGTGGCGGAACCTGGTAGGCAGATTCCGGTTTACAGCCGGCATGCAAGAAGATCGCGCAAACACCTGCGACAAGTGCCAATTTCGACCGCTGCATTAGACTGCTACCTTGAGATATGATGGGAAGTTGTCTTCAACACACGCGTAGCGCAGGATTTGGCCTGCACCAAACGAGTGCCGGAAAGAGTTTACGGTACGGTTCCGGTGGATTATTCAACTTCCAGTATAATCAGGCGTCTTTGGCGATTGTATCGGGATGATGAGTTCTATCGCACGTTTTTTCATTTTTGCGATAACTTGGCCCGATTTCGGACCAGCATTTACTTGCGCCAGAATGTCAAATGGAACGACGGGATGCTGGCCGCAAATTCAACAATGCGTTGATGCTGCCCGTGGCTTGAACTTAATTTGCCGTTACCGAATTAAAACAGAATTCTTCAACATGCAAGAAGTCATCGAAATGTCGGTCCACGATTATCGGCGCTGTTGGAAACGTCTGTTTGTCACAGGAATTTGTTACCAACTCATTTCATTCATCCTGTTGACGCCCCTGGTGTCGATCCTGTTTCGCATTTTTGTCAGTGTGTCGGGCAAAACACTCCTGGCCGATCAGGACATCCTGCTGTTTTTTGTGTCGCCGCTGGGATGGTTTTGTCTGATCTCGGTTGGTGCCCTGTGGCTGGCCATCATCGCACTGCAGCTGGCCGCGATGATGGCGATCCTCGCCGACACAACTTCGGACGGCACGCGATCGTTCGCGGTGCTGCGGTTTGCCATGGCCCGGGCTTGGTCGACGATTCGACTTACAGCGCGCGTGGCGGTATTTGCCTCGCTAACCGTGGCGCCGTTTTTGGCGGTCGTCGCTGTCGTCTATTTCAGTTTGCTTGGTGAATACGACATCAATTTCTACCTCAGCAAAAAGCCGCCAGTATTTTTCGTAGCCGTCGGTATCGCCGCAGTAATTGTCATCGCGATGATTGCACTCCTGCTGCGGTTGTTTGCTGGTTGGGCGTTTGCACTGCCCATGGTGTTGTTTGAACAGGTCCGTCCCGCCTCGGCACTGGGCCTGAGTCGCAAACGCACACTTGGCCAGCTTCGTAAACTGTTGTTTTGGATTTTCAGCTGGTTCATCGCCACCGTGGTTGTTTCCTCGATCGCCACGTCGGTTGTGATCTGGGCCGACCGCCAATTCATTCCACTTGCCACTGGTTCACTGCATCTTTTGACGATCGTGCTTGGCGGGGGCCTGATCGTCTGGTCAGTCGTCAACCTGGTTATCAGCTTGCTCGGTACGACAACTCTCGCGACGCTGGTCTTCAACCTGTACCGTCATATTGGGCGCAGTGACGAAGTCGTTGCGATCCCTGCTGGATTCGCTGAATCAACGTTGGAAAATCTGGGCTTCCGCATCACGCGTGGGCGGCTGATCGCAGGGTGCCTGGTGGGATTTCTCATTGCATTAGTCTCCGGTTATGTCGTCATCAACGGCGTCTCGTTGGAGGACAACGTCGACGTGATTGCCCATCGAGGTGCGTCCAAAGCGGCTCCCGAAAACACGCTGGCAGCCGTGCGACAAGCGATCGCGGATGGAACCGACTGGGTGGAAATTGACGTCCAGGAAGCGGCCGATGGTACCGTTGTGGTCTTTCACGACAGCGACTTCATGAAACTCTCCGGCGTGAACTTGAAGATCTGGGAGGCCACGACAAACGACTTGAAGGACATCGATATTGGCAGCTGGTTTGACACGGAATTCAAGGATGAACGTGTGCCGACGCTTGCCGAAGTTTTGGATGCCTGCAAAGGGAAGGTCGGGTTGTATATCGAGCTGAAGTACTATGGACATGACGTTCAGCTTGAACAGAAAGTTGTCGACCTCGTGGAAACCCATGGCATGGCGAAAGATGTTGTCATCATCTCTCTCAAGGTCGACGCCATCAAGAAAATGAAGTCCCTGCGACCTGACTGGAAAGCCGGCCTCTTGATGTCGGTTTCTGCCGGGAACCTCGGGAAAATCGACGCCGACTTCCTGGCGGTCAACGCTTCGTTTGCGAGCCGAAGTTTTATCAGGTCAGCGAATCGAGTTGGTAAAGACGTGTGCGTGTGGACGGTTAATGATCCGTTAGGAATGTCGACGATGATTGGCCGCGGTGTCAGCGGGCTCATCACGGATCAACCTGCGCTGGCACGATCGGTTCTCCAGCAGCGGGCGGAACTGAGTGCACCGGAACGTTTGCTGCTTGAACTGGCCGGCCTCCTGGGGATCGCCCCGGAGATCAGCGAACAGTAGGCGGACATGTCGAACCGGTTCGACACGTCCGCTCCGTCCGTTTTGTTCCTACTGGATTGTCCAGATAAACTGGTCGGTATTGGACGCGAACCTCTGGCGAACACTAAGCGATTGAAAACGAACCCGAGCCTCGATACTGAGAGTCGCGGGATCAACAAATCGGCTTAAATCACCGGTTGCAACTATGGTGACTGTTGAATCCGTCATATTGGTTGCGTCCCGGGTGTCAACCAACTCCCAGGCCGCGGCAACGTAGTCATACAATTCAATTGTCTGAACCACCGTCGAGCGGGCAAACACGGCTCCCTCTAAGGTGACTTCAAGGCTGGTTGGATTCGCCGTTGGACTCGTGCCGGCAACTTCAAATTCGGTTCGCGATTGTGTATCGGACACTCCCCGCTGGATCGCCAGGTCAAGGTTGTCGCTCATCCCAAGTTCCACGATGCCACCAGAGACATAATTCCCGCGCGTCACCGAAAAGGAAGCGGGCATGACCGTAGTGATCAGGATGCCGCAGTTATTTCGCAGCACCGAAAACGTATTGGAATCTCGGTTGGATACGGCAAGGTCGTTGTCATTGTCACCATCAAGGTCACAAACGACCAATTGGCTGGGAGCCAAACCGGTCGCCAGCATCGTCGGCGCCCCGAATGTCCCACCCAGGTTCGGCAACAACGAAATGTCATTTGAGTCTTCGTTTCGTGTGGCGAGGTCCACTACGTTGTCGCAATTAAAGTCTGCTGCCAGGATGCCCGATGTATTCTGCCCCCCGGTCAAATACCGTGTTGCGGCTCCAAACGCTCCACCTTGGTTTAGAAAAACCGCCACCGCATCCGGCTGAACGTTGTCATTAAGGGCTACCGCCAAGTCTTGCGTTCCGTCACCGTCCAGATCAGCAGCCACGATGCCTTCGGGGCGATGAACGGGACCGGTCGAAATGGTTCCGGCCAATGAGAATCCGGTTCCTGTATTGGTAAACAACGCGACGTTGCGGTCATCGTTGTTGGTTACGGCACAATCAATATCGGCATTACCGTCGATGTTTACAAAGGCTACGGCACGAGGCTCACCCGCGATGGCCAATGTCGAAGGTGTAAACGCGCCCGTCCCATCATTGGTGAGTATCGTGGCCGTATTGTCATTGCGATTGGCCACCGCGAGATCGAAATCGTCGTCAGAATCATAATCGCCAATAGTCATCCCTCGGGCACGATCTCCAACGGCAGCCGTTCCGTCCAACACAAAGACGCCGCCACCGGTGTTTCGCACGAGTTGGATTTGCTGGAAATCGCGGAGGATCACGACCATGTCAATGTCCATATCGCCGTCAAAATCAGCGGCAACGAGCTCATTCGGGCTGGATGAATTTGGCAACACCACGAGCGAGCCAAACGTAAACGTCCCGTCGCCGTTGTTAAGGAAAATCTCGATCAACTCCAGGTTGCCAGTGGCACCGTTGGTGACGACCGCCATGTCCAAATCGAGATCTCCATCGAAATCACCAGCAGCGATTCCATCGGGGCGTTGTCCGACGTTGTAGTCGACAGCGGCATCAAACGTCACCTGCGCGTCCGAGATGCCGCCGCAACTAAAGAGCGCCAGGGCCACCCCGAGGAATACTAGTTTGCGCCATCCTGGGCCCGGTCCCGACAAAGCTATTTTTGGATCGACTGCCGAACGTGAAATAAATGAGGTCTTCATCCTTACACCTTGTTTTTATTGAATTTCAAACACACAAAACCGAATCAACGCTGGTCCACAACGCTGTCTATTCGGGAAAGCTAAAGATGCAGGTGTGACCCGCCAAAAAAAATTACGCAGTCGAGGGACAAAACCCAAAATTGTGAACCATCCGTCGATGATCAACCAAACGGTTGTCTACCAGCGTCATGGGAGGTCACATTTGGCAGCCTGTTTCGGCTGGCGACGCGACCAGCAGCGAAATGCCGCTGACCAACAGTGGCCCAACAAACTGGACAAATACGTCCGTCGCCATTCCGTCGATACTTTGTTCGAACCAGCCAAAAAACCAACCCTAAAATCCGGCTGCCGACAGCAACAATATTCCGGCGACCCGGGACCCGCGGTTGGCCCCACCCGTTCGGAAAAACGACTCGGGGAAAAAGGCCACCCGCGCCGTACCCCTACGATTCGTCGAACACACGTCGAACGAATTAGCGGCCGGGGCGCAAGCCCGCCGGTGACAACGCCCCCTCTCGGCCTGATCACTTTCCCGAAATCACTCGCCCGATTCTTCACAGTATTTTCAAGACGAACTTTTTCGTGTTCAATAAGTGTGCGACGACATCAGTCATCGCCTCAAAAAACACCTCGAATCGAAAAGCTATTTCATATGAACATCTTGAACCCAACACACATTCTGCTAGTTGTTTTTTCTTTGACGCTGACCGCGGGCACCTTGTCCGCTGACGACTGGCCACAGTGGATGGGTCCGCAGCGTAACAACACCTGGAATGAAACCGGGATGATCGACGAGTTTCCCAAGGGCGGTCCCAAGGTGGTTTGGGAACAGAAAGTCGGCATCGGTTACGCCGGCCCGGCGGTTGCCAGCGGCAAAGTCGTCGTGACGGACGTCGTAACGGACGCGGATGTCAAGGTCGCAAATTTTGAGACGACGCAAGTTTTCCGGTACCGAACGTGTGCTTTGCCTGGAAGAGTCGACGGGCAAGGTTCTCTGGAAACACGAGTATCCGGTCGAGTATTCGATCTCTTACCCTTCTGGCCCCAGGTGCACACCGATCATCGACGGAGACCGAGTCTACACTTTGGGTGCTGAAGGCAACCTCTGCTGCCTCGATCTGGAATCTGGCAAAGTTGTCTGGGAAAAAGATCTGAAAAAGGAATACAACACGACTGCCGCGTTATGGGGATACTCGGCACACCCGTTGCTCGACGGCGACAACCTGTTAACACTCGCCGGTGGCGAAGGGAGTCACATTGTGGCGCTCAACAAAAATGATGGCAGCGAGGTCTGGAAAGCGTTGTCGGCCCCGGAACAAGGTTATTCGCCCCCGACCATCATTGAGTCTTTCGGCAAACGGCAGTTGATCAGTTTCAGTCCCAACGCCGTTGCTGCTCTCGATCCGGCTTCGGGCGTGGAATTGTGGTCCGTGCCCTACGAGTCAACAAGCGGATCGGTCATCATGTCGCCGATCAAGATCAAAGACTATCTTTACGTCGCAGGCTATTCCAAAAAGAGTATGCTGCTGAAATTGAAACCCGATCACTCGACGCCGGATGTGGTCTGGCAGGCCAAAGGCAACATCGCCGTATCGCCGGTCAACGTGCAGCCGTTTGCCGATTTAGAAAACGGGATTATTTACGGATTGGACCAGGGAGGTGATCTACGGGCGATGGAAGTCGCGGAGCCCAAACTGTTGTGGGAGACCTCAAAGCCCGTTGCGGAGCGCCGCGTTGGCAGCGGCACGGCATTCATCGTCAAGCAAGGCGACAAATTCTGGATGTTTAACGAAAATGGCGAGTTGATCATCGCCAAATTGACTGCCAAGGGTTACGAGGAGCTCGATCGCGCCAAGGTCATCGAGCCATCGAACAATGCATTCGGTCGCGCCGTTGTGTGGAGCATGCCCGCCTTTGCCAATAAGCGAGCCTACATTCGCAACGATGACAAAATTATCTGCCTGGATTTGGCAGAGTAATTATTGGACGGAAACAGCCGGTCATCTTGGACATGCTGCCGCGGCGGTGGTAGAACAACGCCACGGTTTTGCTCGCCTGTCGGTAATCCGCGTGTGCTCCGCCAGCGTTTGATTGGAACACAATGCAACATTCAGCGAGTGCATTTTTTCATAACGAAATTCTCGGCGGCCGTTAATTCGGAAAAATCGTTCCGGTTTGACGCTCAGACGGACGCGAAAGTCGGCTAAATACATTGTTAGCATGAACGGTTTGACCGATTCACTCCAAGTCCGGCATCGCGTTTTCTGGAACTTACTGACCCAACTTTCTTTCCCGAGGTAAATCATGTTGCGAAAAGCAGGTTTTTTGGTTTTGGCGCTCTCAATTTTTGTTCTTCAAGGGCGACCTGCTGACGGCCAAACGATTACGGATATCGTGGCCAGCAGTGGTGGCGAATTTGATCGCAATTTCTTCGACTACGATATCTTGCTAACCGCCGTAATAGCCGCCGACCTGGCCGATGCGCTGGCTGACGAAAACATCGACGTTACCGTATTTGCCCCCAATGATCTGGCATTTATTCGTACGGCTCGTGACTTGGGTTATCGCGGGTTCTCCGAAGAGGGAGCTTGGAATTTTCTCGTAGGCGCACTGACTGAGTTGGGAGGCGACGAGGGTCCGATTCCGCTACTGACTAGTATTTTGCTGTACCATGTCGCACCCGAGCGTCTCGGTCCGTTCCAGGTCATCTTTTCCCGGGAGATACCGACCCTTTTGGAAAATGCTATTATTCGACCGCGGATTTTCCGTTTGCGAGATAATGAACCGGATTTGCGAGATCCCTTCCTCTTTTTCCCACTCAATGTACAGGCGTCCAACGGTGTGATTCATACGATTAATCGCGTGCTGATTCCGATCGACATCCCGTAATATCGTTTTGAGTGACATCGAGTTCATGCGATCGTGCATCGAACCGGCAGGGTGAAGGGTGTATTGGCCCCCAAACTGCCGGTTCTTTTTTTGCCAACATTTGCGAGCGGAAGAACTGCGGTGACCGGAAAGCCGAAAGAAGAAAGTTGCGGTCCGAAATGGACTGCCAACGGCAGGCCCGTATCAAAAACTGGTTTTCCCTTCGTCCCGTTTCCCTAGCCCATCGCGGCTCTTTTTTCTTCGATGAATTTGATGTGGTGTGGAATGTGGCCAATCATGCGCCCAATTAGCGTTTCGACCGTCAGCGGACCTTCCTCCGAGTGGTTGCAAGTTCGTTGAAAAGTGTCCGGACCCAGCGTGCGAAGAATTCGCGCCACGTGTTTGCGTACCGAGTCGATCAGCTGCAATTCTTCTTCCAAATCGCGTGATTCGTAGGCCAGTCCCGCGGCAAATACGTCTGGGTCACCGCTGAAAACCGTGGGCTGATTTTCCGCAATGGCTCGCTTCATGCGGTCCGCATAGACCGGTTCAAAGTCGGCAATGTGACAAACCACTTGTCGCGTCGACCATTTCGCCGGAATTGGCTTGGCATCCAGTTGCTCTTCGGTCATGCCGGCGGTTGCCTGGCGCAGAAGTTGACTACCGGCGATATATTCGTCGATCAACTTTGAATGGTTCATTCTAAGGCTCCTTTGAGTTTCTGGTTATTGCAAATGAGCTGGCATCGGGAGAATCAACTGCCAGCCAGCAGACCTGTTTCATCGTAAATCGGTTCGAACATCATCTGCTTGATGTGTTCCAGCAGATTCGCGGGCCTTGGTTCTGTCGCAAGGGCTTGATCGTACGCCAATTCAGCGACGGCGACCGCAATCTGCGCGGAGACTTCCCTGATATTGGCCAAGCTCGGATAGATCCGACCCAGTTCGAGATCGTGTTGCGTCACTTGTGACGCTAACGACTTGGCCGCCGCAAAAAACATTTCATCCGTAATCCGCGTGGCCCCGCTGGCCAGGGCACCCAGTCCGACGCCGGGGAAAATATAGGCGTTGTTACCTTGGCCGGGTACATACGTGCGTCCCCCGTAATCGACGGGATCAAATGGGCTGCCACTGGCAAAAATCGCTGTGCCGTTGGTGTACTTGTACGCGTCTGACGCCGAGCACTCGCACTTGGAAGTCGGATTGGACAACGCAAAAATAATCGGGCGATGATTGATTTCGGACATCAATTCGAGGATCTGTTGATTAAACGCTCCGGTGGCCCCGGAAACGCCAATGATCGCCGTCGGCCTGTGTTCGCTGATCGCTTCTGCAAAATCAGTCAGGGACCGATGAGCATGGGCAAATGGTTTCTTGTACTCAGCCAGGTTCTCTCGTTGTTTGACGACCAGCCCCTTGGAATCAAAAAACCAGCAGCGCTGCCGCGCCTCTTTTTCAGACAGCCCTTCACTCTGCATGGCATTAACAATCAGATGTCCGATACCGATGCCGGCTTCGCCCGCACCCAGAAACAGCAATCGTTGGTCAGTGAGTTTGGTCTGCGTGATGCGCTGGGCCGAATACAATCCAGCCAGGGTCACACTGGCTGTGCCCTGGATATCGTCGTCAAAAAGGCGAACACGATCTCGGTACTCTGCCAACAGGCGAAAGGCATTGACGTTCGCAAAATCTTCCAGCTGAATAATGGCGCGGGGAAACCGCGTCGACGCTGCCTCAAAGAACTCCGCCAAAAGTTCGTCATAGTCGGCACCACGCAAGCGTTTTTGGTTAAGTCCGATGTAAAGTGGATCTTTCAAAAGCTCATCATTGTTGGTACCGACATCCAACATGATGGGCAAGCACCTCGCGGGATGAATTCCGGCGCAAGCCGTGTACAGCGTCAGTTTGCCGACCGCGATACCCATCCCGTTGGCGCCAAGGTCACCGAGCCCCAGGATTCTTTCACCATCGGTAACCACGATGATCTGCACATCGCGATGGGGCCAATTGGCCATGACCTGACTCATGCGGCCCCTGTCCCTGACGGACAGGAACAGACCGCGCGGGCGGCGAAGAATATGACCGTACAGTTGGCACGCTCTGCCGACGGTTGGCGTATAGACCAACGGCATGATTTTTTGCAAATGATCGGTTACCAGCCGGTAAAACAGTGTTTCATTTCGATCCTGCAACGCAATCAGGTAAATGTACCGTTCCAGATCGGTTGACTTGCGCTGCAAGTTGTCGAGCACCCGCAGGACCTGTTCGTCCTGAGTGCAAACCTTCGGTGGCAACAACCCCCTCAAACCCAGTCGATCTCGTTCTTCTTCGGTAAACGCCGTCCCCTTATTCCTGAGCGGATCGTGAAGAAGTTTGACGCCGCGATAAAAGTCCACGGCCGGCTTGGTTGCAATCATCTCGTCGTTTTTCACGCAGAACTCCTTCCCAAGACTGATTCGCCCGCAGCCGATCATTGTCCCGAATTTTGGCCCAAAGTCGAGCGAGGCCAGAACAGGTGGGGAGCAACGAATGAGTCGACTATAATGCGTTCACCAATAATCCTTTAAACCCCGCTTCGCGATCATGCGCATTTTTACGAGACTTGTGTCGCTATTCATTGTCGCCGCGGCTCCTGCCGGCGCGTCGGGCGATGAAAGTTTGTTTCGCGAACAGGTCTCATCAATTTTTGCGTCGCATTGCGTTGGGTGCCACAATGATTCCACACCAAAAGGCGATTTCTCGATTCAAACCGCCGCGTCCTTTTTCCAGGATGGTCATATCGAACCCGGGGACGCTGCAGCCAGCTACCTGATCGAATTGATTTCGGCGACCGAAAATGATCCCCCCGCGATGCCGAAAGCCGGGCCGCCGCTCAGCCACGAACAGGTTGAAATCATCGAGAAGTGGATCGATTCGGGAGCCGAGTGGCCAGCGGGCTTCGTCATCGAGCAGAACCGCACCATCAATTTTGACTGGTGGTCCCTCAACAAGCTCGAGGATATTCCCGTGCCACGATTTGATGATGGCGACGCCCGGCAATGGATCAACACACCGATCGACGCGTTTGTCTTGAACACACTTCGTGAACGTGGCTTGCAGCCGTCGTCGCTCGCCGATCGTCGGACACTGATTCGCCGTTTGTCATACGACTTGACCGGTTTACCCCCGTCGTTTGAAGAGATCGAAGCATTTGTAAACAACCCGCAGCCCGACGCCTACGAAAAACTGGTTGATCGCTTGCTTGCGTCACCCCGTTACGGAGAGCGCTGGGCCCAGCATTGGTTGGACGTCGTTAAATACGCCGACACCTGCGGGTACGACAAGGACAAACTGCGATTGAACGCCTGGCCCTACCGCGATTACGTGATTCGATCGCTCAACGAGGACAAGCCGTACAAGCGGTTCGTGGAAGAACAAATTGCGGGCGATGTACTTTATCCCGATTCGCCTGACGGAATCCTGGGGCTGGGCTTCATCGCCGCTGGCCCTTGGGATTTCATCGGGCACGTCGAAGTTCCCGAATCCAAAATCGACGGCAAAGTCGCCCGCAACCTTGATCGCGATGACATGGTGTCCAATACGTTGAACACTTTCTGCAGTGTCACGATTCAATGCGCCCGCTGCCACGATCACAAATTTGATCCCTTCACGCAGCAGCACTATTACGGCCTGCAGGCCGTGTTTGCCGCCGTCGACCGGGCAGAACGCGTTTACGATGTCAATCCTGATGTCGATCCGCAACTCGAACCCCCGGGAAAAATGGTTTATGCGGCCGCAACGGATTTTCCTCCGGAAGGCGAATTCAAACCGACACTGGGAAAACCGCGCAAAGTTTGCCTGCTGGTTCGTGGCGATGTTGAGCACCCTGGTGATCCCGCTGCCCCCGGCTTGTTGCCACTTTCAATCGATGACAAGTACACACTTGCACCGGAGGAAGCCGCCAGCGAGGGTGCGCGTCGCGCGGCACTTGCCCATTGGATTACGAGAACCGACCATCCGCTGACCTGGCGAAGCATCGTCAACCGTGTTTGGCACTATCATTTTGGCCGTGGCATCGTCGACACGCCCAACGATTTCGGTCGGATGGGAGGCGCACCGTCCCACCCGGAACTCCTGGATTGGCTGGCGGCCGAATTTCGCGACAACGGCGGATCACTCAAAAGTCTTCATCGGCTGATCGTGACGAGTTCCGTTTATCAACAGTCGTCTTTTGCTGGCAAAAACTCGCAGGGTATGGAACAAGACTCCGCCAACCGGTTGCTGTGGAAAATGAATCGACGGCGATTGTCGGCCGAGGAGATTCGCGATTCCATTTTGCTGGCCAGCGGTCAGTTGAGCGCAAAAATGGGCGGGCCCGGTTACTACTTGTTCGAACTGGAAAAGACCGAACACTCACCGCATTACGAGTATCAAAAGTTCGATCATTTGGACCCGGATTCGTATCGGCGGTCGATTTATCGGTTTGTTGTCCGGTCTCAACCCGATCCGTACATGACGACGTTGGACTGCGCCGATTCATCGCAAAGTACGCCATCCAGGATGGAAACGCAAACTCCGCTTCAATCGCTGGCCATGTTGAATAGCGATTTTAATCTCGTGATGGCAGAAAAGTTTGCCGGGCGTTTAAGCGCCGAAGCCGACACAGCCGACGAGCAGATCCAGCGCGCCCTGCGGTTGGCAGTGGGGCGGGAGCCCACGTCGGAAGAGCAAAATTTGATGGGACAGTATGTGGCTCAACACGGTTTGGCCAACTTGTCGAGAATAATTTTTAACTTGAGTGAGTTCGTGTATGTGGATTGATGTTGCAGCGGCACTCCGATGTTGTGAGTTTTTTACTTAGTTCAGTCAGTCCCAGACTGACACCGCGTCTAAGCGGTCGTTCCGTTATTGTTCCGTGTCTGGGACAGACTCGGCTACGGTAACGAATCAATTCGGGTTTTTTCGAAATAGCGAAATATGGCAATTGACTGGCAAAGACGAAAATTTCTGTTCGACTCCGCGTGGGGGTTTGGTTCGCTGGCATTGTCTGCGATGTTGGCCGACGAGTTGGCTGCCGGCCGCACGCGTGTTCCGGCGGGATTGCCTGATCCAGTAACGAGCTCAAACGGTGCCGTCAAAGTTCTGCACCACCCGCCACGAGCCAAACGAGTCGTGCAGCTGTTCATGGCCGGCGCGGCCAGCCATATCAATTTATGGGACCACAAACCGGCCCTGCAAAAACATCACGGCGAGCCATCCGATTTTGGGGAAAAAGTGGAAGCCTTTCAAAATGGCTTGGGACCCTGGATGCAGTCACCTTTCAAATTCCAGCAGTACGGTCAATCTGGAAAAATGATCAGCGAAGTCGTCGCCGACCTCGGTCCGTGCGTCGACGACATCGCGTTCATTCATAACATGACAGGCAAAACAGGTGTGCACAGCCAGGCGACTTATTTGCAGGCGACTGGATTCCAGCGGCCCGGTTTTCCGGGCATGGGTGCCTGGATCAGTTACGCACTTGGCTCGGAGAATGAGAATCTGCCGACGTTTGTCGTGCTTCCCGACCATCGCGGGTTTGCCAGCAACGGACCCAAGAACTGGGGCTCCGCTTTCCTTCCGACCAGCACGCAAGGAACCACCATTTTTCCTCAGCGACCGCAACCGATTAACGATTTGTTTCCGTCCGGCAAGCTGGTAACCTCCGCCAGCGATCGGGACGGGTTAAAGCTGCTGGATCACATGAATCGCGACTTTGCCGCCCACCGCCCGGGCGATGATCGACTGGAATCGCGTCTGAAAACTTATGAACTGGCCGCGCGGATGCAATTGGCCGCGCCCGAGGCACTGGATTTGACGGACGAACCTGAACACATTTTAAGGCTATACGGCGTTGATCGCGGGGGAACCGAATATCCCGAGACGATTAACGCCCCCGAAGAGGCCGAGTATTTTGGTCGCAAGTGCTTAATCGCGCGACGGTTGCTGGAACGCGGCGTGCGATTCGTGCAAATCTGGTCCGGCAACGATAACAGTTTTCCACGGCGAAACTGGGACAGCCACGAAGATCTTTCGCGCGAGCATGGGCCACTTGGCACGGTATGGCCAAGGGCACGTCGGCTTTGATCCTTGATCTGAAACGACGTGGCCTACTTGACGACACGATCATCTTGTGGACCACGGAGTTTGGCAGGATGCCGTCGACTCAAGGAAGTGCTGGCCGAGACCATAACCCGCATGTGTTTACCAATTGGCTTTGCGGTGGCGGGATCCGGGGCGGTACCACCTACGGAGAATCCGACCCATGGGGGTTCAAGCCACTGGACCGGGAAAATCCGACCCAAGTCTATGATGTGCACGCCACGATTTTGCATTTGCTGGGTCTGGACCATTTGCGATTAACCGTGCGTCATGACGGAATTGATCGCAGACTCACCGATGTACACGGGCACGTCATCCAGGAGCTGTTGGCGTAAAAGCGGTTATTTGTCAACGCGTACGGGAGCGGGCGGTCTTTGCGCGTTCACAAGTCGATCAATCGTTTTCGCACTTCGTAGCCGCGCGAATGATTTTTTCGAAACTCGGAAAAATCTCGTTGTGCAAAAACAAGCAACATCATTATATTAAGGTTCGATGAATTTTAATTCCTTATGGCAGGGTCGAATCGATGAACAAAGTCACACACGTTTCCAAGTCCGGATTCACGCTTGTTGAGCTGCTCGTTGTGATCGCAATAATCGGAATTCTCATCGGCATGCTGCTTCCCGCCGTTCAACAGGTGCGCGAAGCGGCGCGGCGCGTGACATGCGCGAACAACATTCGCCAACAGGTGCTCGGTTTACACAATTATGAAAGCGCGTTTGGTACTTTTCCTCCGGCTCATCAGATTAATGGCACTTGGTGGGGTGGCCCGTTTAATGTCGACCCGGCTCCGGGCGGGTATGCAGCCAACGGATATCCACGCGGCGGCTCTTTTTGGAGCTGGATGATGCAAATCGCACCGTACATCGAGCAAACCAACCTTTATAACCAAGTGGATTTTTCAGCCGGACCCAGCAGTTGGCCCTGGTGGCAACTACTTGACGATGGTGAGACGATTCTCAGTGCGAGGTGCCAGATGTTCGTTTGTCCCTCGGATCAACGCGGCGATCGACGATACGACGATGGGGCTGGCCATCGCGTCGCGGTTACCTCCTATCTCGGATGCAGCGGGAGAGACAGCTACAAAGACACTGGTGGCCAGGATGGCGTGCTCTACGTCAATTCAAGCGTCAATTTTGGCAAAATTACCGACGGTTCGTCGAACACAATCATGGTAGGCGAGCGTTCACCCGCGCAGGACCTGGTTTATGGCTGGCAATGGGCCGGCGCCGGAGACAATTCGCAAGGCGAAGCGGACGTTGTGCTGGGCGTACACGAGCGAATTGGCGTGGATTGGGGCGCCGACCCAAACGGATATGAAACTGACTATTTCCGACCTGGCGCTAACAATGTTGTCGGAAACATTCATCGGTTTCATTTTTGGAGCAACCACCCTGGCGGTGCTTCATGGGGGATGGCCGATGGTAGTACTCGTTTCTTCACGTATACGATCGATAGCGATAATAACGGCAGTAATGGCTTCGACGCGACGGTGCTGGAACGGCTGGCAACTCGTGCTGGCGGTGAAGTTGCCGAGCGCGATTGATCAATTAGCCTGGTGTCACATCCAAAAATTTGAACTGGCACCATCAGCCGTTTACGCGCCGGGTAGTGTTTATCAAATCTCAGCCGCCACGCGGTAGCCTTTGGTTCGTCGCGCATGCGTAGCCAAAACCGGGGGGCTAGTGCTCTGCGTCTGAAGTCCAAAAATTGTTTCTTGACGCAATCCTCAATCCAACTGAATCATGATGAAAAAACCCGCCAAATCGATTTGTACATTCGTGATGTTTTCTTCACTTTTTCTGGCAGCGACGGTGGTGTCAGGATGCAGCTCTGGCGACAAGCCAAAACCGGGCGCGAGAATCCCAAACGTCCCTCCCAGCACACGCGGCTCCGAGCCGGGTGGCAGAACAGGACCGGGTAAGGCCGGCGATTTTGACAAGCGTTCCGAAAATTCGTTGCACGTCGAGTACGCCAAGTTTTGCGTTTAGCTCAACGCCCGCGTTTGGTCTCGCTTGATGCCTCGGTAAATCACGGGCCAACCTCAGTTTTTCCGGTCCGTCGCGGCGGACGACCCATCTACGCTGGACGATCTCGTCCTTGTTTCGTTGCGTTACGAATTGTCACGTCAACTAATCGTCACTGAAGCCAACAAAAAATCTAACGATCGCGCAAACTTTTCTGTACAAGCTTGGTTCGTGCACGCAAATCGCGGGCTCAAAATGACGTCAAGTTGTCGTAAAATTGGTCACACATTCGCGAAGCGAATTAACTTCATCACAAACACATTGCCCCAAAACCATGCGATATCCGAATGATCCAAAAAAAGTCGTGAAATATTCGTTTTGGGTGGTATCATATGTGTACAACGAGATATTCCAGTGACAGCTTGCAGTTGTCGATGCCCGGCGTGTTGCCTGACTCGGCAGCTGGATTGAAAAAGGCGAAACTACCGTTCTAGTTCAGTAGTTTTGAAACAGATTTATTGGTTTCAGGAATTTGTAATGAAACAGCTCACAATTCTTATGGCAGTTTGTGCGATGGCTCTTTTCACAACACAAACCGCAAACGCCGATCATGGGCGTGGCGGATACCGAGGTGGCTATGGCGGTTACGGTCATTACCACGGCGGTTATCGGGGCTATTATGGCGGTCCGGGCCGCTTTTACGGAGGACCGAATGTCTCAATCGCCTTTGGCAATCCGGGTTGGGGCGGCTATTACGGTCCCGGATTTTACGGCGGTCCGTGGGTAGCTCCTGTGGCGCCGGTTTATCCCGTTGGGGGATGGGGCTGGGGACCCGGTTGGGGGCGTCCCGGTTGCGGCGGCGGTTTCTACTACGGTTGGTAATGAGCAATCACTTGGAAAAATCACTCAATCGGGAGGCCTATCCGTCGATTCGGCTTGCCGATTGCCGCTGGTTTAACGCCAAACCCAAACGAAGATGTGTTCATGAAAGGCATTGTGCCTGGCCCACTGGGCTCTGTTCATGATCATCACGGGCAAGATGCCGATCCCGCTTGCGCACCAATTATCCGCGCTCGAACAACCACCAACGGGGCTTGGCCACGCCTTTGCGCAAGCCAAAACGCCGCATCGCAACTTCACTAATGCGATGGGCGATTTGCTCCGGCGAATCCGAAACGATGAAGCGATCGACGTCGTTGGCGTCGATCGTTCCTTGTTTGATCATCTTCTCGCGCAGAAAATCAAGCAGCGGTTCCCAGTATTCCGAGCCTGCCAGGACGATGGGAAATTGCTTGATCTTGCCAGTTTGGACAAGCGTCGAGATTTCGAAGAGCTCGTCCATTGTCCCAAAGCCACCCGGCAGCGCAACGAACGCGTATGAGTATTTCGCCAGCATCATTTTGCGCACAAAGAAATATCGAAAATCGACAACCGTGTCGAGATACGGATTGGGCTGTTGTTCCTGGGGCAAAACGATGTTACAGCCGATGCTTCTGCCGCCAGCTTCTTTGGCTCCTCGGTTGGCGGCTTCCATGATGCCCCCTCCGCCGCCGGTCATCACGGCGAATCCGGCTCGCGAGAGCTCGACACCAATTTCGCGGCCCAGCTGGTAATACGGATTCGAATCATCGAAACGTGCCGAGCCGAACACCGTTACGCACGGCCCGACGAAGTGCAGCTTTCGAAAGCCCTTGATCAATTCTCCGAAAATGCGAAACGCGCGCACCAATTCGGCGAATCGCGGCTGTGGTCCCTCCAGGAACCTCGCTTCGCCATTGCCGTTGATGTTCGTCTTGTTGTTCGTGGGAGACAGGTTCATTCGGGATTCCGGTAGATGGAAAGCTTTATATTAGGTTTTGGCGTTCATGGGCAACCCGGAAATCTTGGTAATTTCGCCGCAAACGCAAAAATCGCAATGCTGCCCGGCTAACGCTCGGGTTCCATTACCAGGGAAATCCAGTGCTAGCGCAACGTTAAAACGCACGAGCTAGTTGGACCGGCGGTCTTCAATTAAAGCGTCGGTTTTTTGCTGAGCGGGATCACGACCGGTTTACCCTTGAACCAGGCCAGCGCGGATGGCTGGCCCGCCTCGGCAAGCAGGTCCAACAGTTGGTCGTCGTTAATTAATTCGAACTCGACGTGCGGGCTCGCAGGTTCGTTCGCCGAGATTCCGGTTGATGAGGGTACCGCATCTTGAACGGGCGGTTGGCGATTCTCCACCATGAGCTTTGACGAATTGCCCGCGGCAATTGTGGACCACGTCCACCAAGCCCCCGCTACCATCAGCAGCACAATCGCGGGCGACCAGGCAAGCGCCCTGCGGGTCCGCTGGCGGCGAACATGAAGTTGAACGAACTCTGCTTGCAGCTGGTCGCGCATTTCGACTCGCCGCGCTTTCCCGGCCTGGGAAAGCAACTCAGGGTCATGTGAATTTGTGTTCGGTTGTTCAGAGTTCATCAGCGTTTGCCCTCGCGTGTTTTCTTAATTCCTCCAGCGCACGACGAATGCGACCATCAACGGCACCGGTTTTGATTCCCAGGTGGCCAGCAATTTCTCTTAAGGTCCACCCCAACCGATATCGCAACGACAACAGTTGGCGAATTTCCGGTGCGGTCGCACGGAGTTGTTCTTCGATCCACAGCATGCGCACCACGTTGTTTTGATGGGAGTCGTTGTCGGTGTCGGTGTCGTCTGCTAATTCGCCGATCGATTCGGACGCGCGTTCGCGACGACGCTGTTTTTTTCGCAACCAATCCAACGCCGTCGTTCGCACAACCGTTCGGGTCCACTGCTGCAGTTGGGCTCCGGTCTCAAGCGGCCGAATCGATCGCATTGCTTTCAACGAGGCATCCTGCACGATATCGAGACATGTGTTTTCGTCACGACCGAGCAAACGTTGGGCTTCGCGAAACATTAGCTCAAAATGCGCGTCATAAAATACTTGAAAACAGTCCGGATCTCCGCGCACCATGCCGCGCATGATGGCCAGCGAGTCGTCCGTCGAAGGTTCCGTTAGCACCTCTTCCCGATCGCGCGTCGAACCAGCGACCGGATCTTTCATGAACGGTCGCCGTTCTTTGGCCGAGGCATTTTGCAGGTTTTCCAAGGTCAGGCTCGCCATCACAGGTATCTTAAAGGATCAAGATAAGGCTGTCAGGCGAAGTACCTGGCAACAAAACTTGACGACGATTCGATTCACTCTCCACCCGGCCCCTCCCAACCCCCAGGAGCCCCGCCCCCGCCGATACCGGGGTTGAACTTGCCTTGGTACAACTCACCCACAATCTGTTTGACCAGGTCCGTTTGTTCCGGGCTGCCTTTAACGAAAAGCAAACCGGTTTGTTCGTGCAGCTTGATTTTTAAGGTGTTCGAGCTGTTCGCCAGCATTTGTTGCCCTGCTTCAATGGCGCTGAGTAGTTTATCCTGCGCCTTCCGGCGAAACTTCACCCGTCCCATCGGCATTAAATTTGAATAGTAATTTGCCGACGTTTAAGACCTCCACAATTTCGGGCTCCAGGTCGTAGTTGGGGCCAACAATGTAGTACGACTGCGAGTCGTCCAACGTGACAGTGACGGCTTCCATGGAAAGGGGAATCAGACTATTTAACGCCGTATCTGCGGTGATATTGCGTAGACTCATCGCCGGAAGCGTGATGTTGGCCACATCGGCACGGATCAGGATATTCATCCTCTCTGCTTGTTTAGTGAGTTGCCTTACGAAATCGGAAACCGTTCCTCCTGAAAAACCAATCGTGACAGTGGCAGTAGTCGCGTAGTCGTAAAATTCCATATCATCAGGTAGATCCTGCTCTTGCGCCGACATCTGCAGCGGCAACAGGAAGATCAGTACCAGTGAAAATAACAGGCGCTCGGAAAACAGGTGGCGTGTCATGGCAAACTCCAGGTAAGTACAGGCAGTATGTCGAATAAGCACCTCGGGATTGCCGGGGCGACAACCACAAAACGCTCAAGATGCGTTTTTTCGCGCAAAAAAAAGTTTTTGCCACAAAATTCTGGAAAAGCCTCGTACGGCAGGCGACGCACATGAGTGCCAAAGTCAAACAGCCAGCAGCATTACACCCGAGATGCTCGTGACGCCTATGGGAAATCAGGTGCCATGGGCGGATTCACGATTCCATGATTCCGTCAACGGATCGCAAAGTGAACAAACCCAATTCGGGCGGACAATTGATCCGGATCATGTCTTCGCCCGAAAGTCCCCGGCTGACGTGCATCAACATCGGACCAATTTGAAAGGTTCCCGCGCAATACTTGACGCCAAACCTGCTGGGTGCGACCAAGGGTCCCACCAGTGGCAATCTGATTTGTCCGCCATGCGTGTGCCCGGCAAACATTAGATCAAATTGATAGGATTTCGCCCAGTTCACCTGGTCCGGACTGTGACTCAACAGGACTCGAAACTCGGGGACGCGCGACTCGGATGTCGCGTGCCTGACAGGCAACGTTTCCGCCCCCTTGTACCAGGGTAATTCATTGCCAGCGAGCAATAACCTGGCACCGTTGATTTCAAGCTCGTGCCATTTCCCCCCCGCCGCGTTTGCATGACAGCGGGCCAACGTTCGCCGCAACAACGATTCGTCTGAAATGCGCCGATCGTGATTGCCCAGCACGTAGTACACGCCAATCCTGGCGGAGAGCCTCGGCAGAATCAGTTCCAACCAAGGCAAGCAGGCCGGCCGATCAATAATATCACCGGTGATAAAAATCAAATCCGGTTCGAACTTGTTGACATGCCGGACCACTTCCTGGAAATACTCGGCAGCCAACCGCCCCGTAAAATGCAAATCGGATAACTGGCAGATTTTCAGGCCATCAAGTTCCGCCGGGCAACCCGGTAGCGTTAACGTGGACGATTCGATCGCGAGATGGGTTGCCTGATTCCAGGGTACCATTCCCAACGCCCGGGCAAGCCTCCCGTGCAAAATCGGTTTTCCGATTTCCTGTTGAACATCCAGCATTCGCGTGGATCGGCTTGTTACTGCCGGTGGAACTTGAGTCCCGGAACTACGCCAGACCCAGCGGCAGATAAAAAAACAACCCAGCCAGAGACAGGCAACGCCGTAGTAATAGGCAACAGAACTGACCTGGTAAATGGACGCAAACGAAATCGTGCGCTGACCAATGAGTACCGTCAGCACCCACACGGCCGGCAACAGGATGATCAGAAAGGTGACTTTTTCGCTCGTTTTGCGATATTGGCGCGGCCAGGCGGTGGCGTGAATGTTGTCGTAAGGAACAAACCACAATCCGAGATGGCCGATGAATGACAGCAGCCATTTAATGATATCCCAATACCAATTTTCCATGTCGCAAACGACTCGATGGCAGATGTCAAAATAAGCAGGCTAATTCAAGCCCCTGCCTGTGTCCACCGATCCGTGATTTTCCGCGATGACTTTCGAATTTTGTACGGGCTTGGCTGCTTGCCCGTACGCCTCCAGGAACCGAGAGACAATTTCGCGGCAGGAAAGGCAATTGATTGAACCGCTAGAGGCCCAATTTATCCGGCAGCAGCCGCGGCAGGATCCGTAATGGACTCAACAATGCTCAACAGTTGATCCAGACGGAACGGTTTGTAGAGCACCGCGCCCGCCCGCAGGCCTGCTTTGCGAGCCTTTACAATTGAATGCTCGGGATCATAGCCAAAACCTGTCATCAGGATCAGTGGAGCATCTTCCATCAGTTCGTTGAGCTGCAACATCAGGTCGTAGCCACTGATGTCCGGCAGCCGAATGTCAGCAATGATTGCATCGTAGGCGTCTTCCGGTCCGCAGTTGCGAACCATCAGGATTGCTTCTTTACCTTCGTGAGCCGTCTCAACCACACAGCCATATCTTTCCAGCAGATTGTGGGCCGAAGTTCGTACCTGGCTGTCAGCATCAATCACCAGCACGCGTTTGTCTTTTAATGCGGGTCGCTGCTGCACCTGCACACCGGCCGGAACCGCTTCTGCAGGCGCCAGCGTGGCCCCCACCTTCTGGATGACCTGTTTGATGTCTCGCGCATTTTTCAAAATTGCCCGCAATCGTTTGACGACCGCGGGGTCGTGCCCGATGTAACTTTCGATGACATGCACTGTGTCATTCAAAATCTCGTCCACGGGTATGGCCACCGCACCGTGAATGGCTTCCACGCTTTGTTGGGCCGCGTTGGTTCGCTGGGCAACCAACAATTCGAGGGTATTCAAGGCGACCGCGATATCGCGGGCGAATGCTTCGACGAAGCGCAGGTCGCCCTCGTCAAACGCGCCTACCTCGGGGCTTTCAACGTTGAACGAACCAATCACCTGATCGTGATACTTCAAGGGCACAGTCAAACTGCTTTTGGCTCCCATCAGTCCGTCAAGATACAACGGATCGTGAGCGGTATCTTCACACAGATAACTGTTTCCTGTCGCGACCACGAACCCGGTCACGCCATTGCCTTCGGCCAGCGCGTACAACGGAAGTTTGCTGACGTCCGAATCGATTCCCACCGACAGCAGCGGTTCCAGTCGATTTGTTTCCTGATCCAGCAATCGAATTTCGACGACGTCAAAATTCAACAGGTCCTTGGTATAGTGCAGAATGTTTTCTTTTAGCAAGTCAATTCGGCAAGCGACATCCATCCCGAAAATCTCTTCGGGCAGCAAATCGGCCAGCGCGACACCCGCCTGACGCAGCGCTTCCAATTTTTGCCGCTGGAGCGTCGCCTGCGTTGCGTCTCGCAACGTTACAATCAGTCGCGCGTCTTCGACGCCCGGTTCGCCATGGCTAATGATCGGTGCAACATTCAAATCGTAGAACCGGTCTTCCACCTGCAGCGTGGCCGATGTCATCGTCTGCCTGGCTAGTGAAGTCGCCAAGGGACTGGGCTCCGGTCCCACAATGCTCGGGTCACCGATGGCCTGATAAAAATTAAGGCCGATCAACGGTTTATTTCCAAACCAGCTGATCAGCCTTTTGTTCGCTTGAATGATCTCATTCTTTTGATTGAGAAGCACCACGCCGTCGGGCATCGCATCGAGCACGGCAAAGCTCTGCAACGCCTTACAAAATGCGTCGCTTTGGTCGTGCCAGTAAATGGCGTCGAAGGTTTCCGTCCTCAACAGCCGAATCGCTGTTTCCAGACTATCAGCCTCGGTAATCTGTACAGATTCCGGAAATGACCAAGGCGGATTCGCCGAGTCAGTCTTTTCGCGTTTTACACACAGTACCTTTGGCACAATAATTCAAGTAGCGCGGTCGCTACAAAAAGGTTCACAGCTCGGGATGAGTATCAATCATGAAAATTAAGGCAAATCTGTTTGCCAGGCAGGCTTTGGATTCGCCGAAAGCGTCGAGTCACAAACATAACTCGCATCTAGAAGTTTCGGCATCTCCTCAACCTAAAGTTTACCACTTCCTCTATCAGAATCGAGATTGCGGAATTGTTCAAGTAAAACGATTAACCGTATTCACAAAGCTGGTACAATTTTGGCTGTCGCCAATTCGACGGCAAACCGGTGGACAGTTTGACCTATCGTAATAACGGCGAGCCAGGCGACCCAAATCGGGACGACGGGCGTAGTTTGCGCACTTAGTTGAAAATCGCGAATTTCCGGCAAAACATCATCACCTCACTCCTCTCGAACGCGCGCGGATGTCCAAAAAAAAGAAATCCAGGAAAATCGTCCGGGCAGAATTTCGCAAGGGACGAGATACGCGCCGTCGAAAGAACAGTTTCACACGTGAATTCAACGACGACGCGGAATCGCTGGACAATATGCGGTCTCACGAACGTGTCTCTGGCAAAGGGGACCTGACACGCAAACGCACGATTGTCGGTGCAGAAAGCAGGTCGGATGACGGTAGTTTCCAGGTTGACCTCGATGTCGACGAGGAAAGTTGCCTGGCCGGTCGTGTCATGCGCATTCATGGGCTTGCCAGTGTTGTGCAAACCCCGGACGGAACCCAGTACAGCTGCTCTCTGCGGGGCGTCTTGAAATCACTCGCCACGGATTTACAACATGTCGTTGTCACCGGCGATGAAGTTACCATTCAACCTACGGACAACGAGCAAGCGGTCATCGTTCGAGTCGAGCCGCGAGCAAACCAGATCAGCCGCACCAGTCGCGGCCGCCAACAGATTATTGTTACCAATGTTGATTTGGCTTTGATCGTTTCGAGCGCGGCCGAACCCATGCTCAAGCCGAATCTGATCGATCGGTTCCTCGTGTCCGCAGAGAAGGCTGGCATTCAACCGATCATTGTCATCAACAAAATGGATCTGATCGATCTGGCCGACGTGCAACCGCTCATCGCGATCTGGAGCCAGCTGGGTTATCCCGTGTTGTTGACGTCGGCCGAGACCGGGCTGGGAATCAAGCGGCTGCGCGAACTGGTTTACGGCGTCGACAGTGTTGTTACGGGACAAAGCGGCGTCGGAAAATCGTCATTGCTCAACGCCATCGAGCCAGATTTGCAGCTGCGCGTCAGCCAGGTTAGCTCGGAGAATCAAAAAGGCCGGCACACGACCACCGGTGCCGAGTTGATTCCGCTGAAAAACGGTGGGCATTTGATCGATACGCCCGGCATTCGCCAGTTTCAGCTGTGGGACATCATCCCCGAAGAAGTCGCCGGATATTTTCGAGACATTCGCCCGTTTATCAACTTGTGCCGGTTTCCCGATTGCACCCATACGCACGAAGATGATTGCGGCGTCAAGTGGGCCGTCGCCGATGGCAAAATCGACGTGCGACGTTATGAAAGTTACTGCCAGATGAGAGCGGGCGATTAGCGTTTGGGTGGAACGGCTTCGCGGGCGCAGCAATCGTCCAGCTTGGGTACGTCGTCCGCCGCGGCGGACCAGAACTCGACTATCTTTACGGTCGACAAATTTTCTGAATTTCAAATTTTGACTATTGTCACCGGCAGAAAATACATGTAACCTTTTAGTTACCTATTATGAGCCAGCCCCAGCAGACCGATTTAGTGTTTCAAGCCCTCGCCAGTCGACCGCGGCGGTTAATCATGGATATCGTCAAACGCATGCCGGGATGTTGCGTGAATGACATTTGCGAACATTTTGACATCAGCCGAATCGGCGTGATGAAACATCTTAATGTTCTGGTGGCTGCCAAACTTGTGATTTCACGCAAACAGGGACGCAATCGACAACTGTTTTTCAATGCGGCTCCGATTCAAATGATCTACGACCGCTGGACGGATGAATACAGTGCGTTCTGGGCGACGCAAACGGTGGATTTGAAAACTCAGGTCGAAAGTAAAAGCAAATCCGCTTTGCAAAAGCGAAAAAACTTCAGCAAGACCACAAAAAACGCCAAGGTAGCCAAATGAAAAACCCTCCCCATACGACGACACAGGTCTCTCAGGTGGTCATCAATGCCCCGATCCAGACAGTCTGGGACACGCTCACCAAGCAAGGCGAAGTTCTGCCTTTCTTTTTTGGCAGCGTCATGCATACGACCAAATTTGCACCCGGCGCACCCATTCGCATGCGTTCACCCAATGGCAAATACACCGGCGTGGTTGGCGACGTCCTGGAACTTGAACCTCCCTACAAATATTCGATGACGTTCAAGTTCACGAACTTTGACGACGCCGTCTGCAAGATCACTCATGAACTTAAAGAGGTCGACGGGGGAACCGAATACACGTTAATTGCCGAGGGTGTGCCCGTCGGCACAAAAACGGAAAAGAATATGGCCAGTGGCGGCAAAATCATCACTTCGACGCTCAAGTCCTGCGTGGAGACTGGGAAACCGACTTTCCTGGCAAAATTCATCATGGTGATGAGCAGCTGGTTTGAGTTCATGTCACCCAAACAGAGTTTGTCATCGAATTGGCCCATGGAAAAACGGATTGAGATGGATCCACAACAAAGCTCGTAACACTGCCTTTTTTCAATTTGGGGGGAAACTGAAATGCTGAAAAACATCCTATCGATTGCGGCCGGATACGCCGCGTGGACCGTTATTTTTTTGGGTGGGGTCGCGGGAGTGCGGGCAATGCGACCCGATGTTCACGATGCCAACGGATTTACGAGCGATGTTACAACGCTCTTGATTTACCTGATCCTGAGTATCGTCGCTTCCCTGGCAGCTGGATTTTTGGCCGGCAAAATCGCGGGCAATTCAAAAACTCTGTCAGCGGCGATCCTTGCCATTTGTTTGCTTGCAACCGGAATTCCGGTCCAACTCAGTGCCTGGAACGACTTGCCTGTCTGGTACAATCTTGCGTTTTTGATCCTGTTGGTGCCAGTCACAATGTTGGGCGCAACGGCCGTCGGATCGAAGGCAGCCGATTTGAAGCACGCGGCAACTTGAATGATGGCTGTCGATTGGGAGGTGTGCGCTCGCCCCACATTTTGCTTCCTCCCAAACTCAAACAAGCGTCTCCGAAACGCCTCGAAAACGAGGCGTTTATCATTTTGTGCCTCCCGCAATCGGCCATAATCGCTTAACATCAGGGGTCGTTTTCTTACGAATTTTCGAATCACCGCCCCGCAAATCTGAGCCCACCATTGTCTACCGATTTCAAGAGACTTCCTGCGTCCAAAGACCACAAAGGCAATTACGCCTTCATTAGCCTGGGCTGCCCGAAAAACACCGTCGATAGCGAACGGATGATGGGGCTGCTCAAGCTTGACGGTTATCAGCTGATTTCCGATCCCGCCAAAAGCGATTTTGTGGTCGTTAACACGTGTGGGTTTATCGAGCAGGCGCGGCAAGAATCATTTGCGGCGATCGACGAGATGCTCGAACTCAAAAAAGCGGGCAAGACGAAGGGCGTGATCGTCTCCGGTTGCCTGGCCGAGCGGCAAAAAGAGCAGATGCTCGTTGACCGCCCCGAAATTGATTCGCTGGTCGGTGTTTTTGCCCGGGAAGAAATCACCCGCATCGCGGATCGGTTGGTCGGGGACTTGCAGGAACAACGGTCAATTTTTCAGCCTGCACCGATCCGTGCTCTGCCCGATACCGACCGCCTGCAGATCACGCCGCGGCATTTTGCCTATCTGAAAATTTCAGAAGGTTGCGATCGACTGTGCACTTTTTGCGCGATTCCAAAAATGCGCGGGAAACACGCGACCAAGCCGATCGAGAATGTGCTGGAAGAAGCCAGGCAATTGGCCGACGCAGGAGTTCGCGAGCTCAATATCGTCGCCCAGGATACGACCTATTATGGAATCGATCTTTACGGCGAACCGCGACTCACGGAGCTGTTAACCCAACTGGACAAGATCGACGGCCTGGACTGGATCCGGTTGATGTACTTTTATCCGATGTACATCGACGATCGTTTGCTGGAAACGATTGCCGGCGCGGAAAAAATCATTCCCTACATTGACATGCCGCTGCAGCATGCCGATGACACCATGCTCAAACGCATGTCGCGTCGCGTCAATCGCCATGACACCGAACACACCATCGCCCGCATGCGTGAACTGATTCCCGGTCTGACGTTGCGAACGACCTTCATCACGGGATTTCCCGGCGAAACCGACGAGCAATTTGCAACACTGGTCGATTTTGTTTCGCAGTTCAGGTTTGAGAGAATGGGAGTCTTCACCTATTCCTTTGAACCGGATACCCCGGCGGCCAATCTGCCTGGCCACCTTGATGAAGCGACCAAGGACGGCCGCCGCGACCGGTTGATGGAAGTTCAAAAACAGATCTCGCTGGAATTCAATCAGAGCCAAGTGGGTAACACGATTGATGTGATCATTGATGCGCCGGTCAGCGAGCAACCGGGTGCCTGGGTGGGACGTGCTTCGTTTGACGCGCCGGACGTTGACGGCTGCGTGTTTGTCACCGAAACCGATCATCCGCTGGCAACGGGCCAAATCGTACCGGTCGAAGTAGTCCACGCCCAATCGTACGACTTGGTGGCAGTCGCTACGGGCAAACCGCGGTAACAGGGAAGGGGTCTGAGCGATGTTTTTTGCATAAAACGTTTCACGAGAACATGACAACGCACATGAGCAATTCGGACAACCTCAGCCTTTTTCAACAAATTTCGAATGTGCCCAATCGAATATCGATCGCGCGGTTGGTCCTTTCCTTGATTGCGTTTGTGGTCTTGCCGTTGCATTACTACTGGTTGGCATTCATCCTGTTCGTAGTTGCCGCCAGCACCGATTGGGTCGATGGCTGGTACGCTCGGAAGTACGGTTTGGTCACGAAACTGGGCCGTGTGCTGGATCCGTTTTGCGACAAGATTTTGATCTGTGGGATCTACATTTTGTTGGCCGTCGAAATGGACCAGGCATTTCCGTGGTACGCCAAGATTGCTGGCTGGATGGCGGTCGTCGTGGTGGGTCGCGAGTTGCTTGTCACGGTATTGCGTTCGATGATCGAAGGCAGCGGCGGCGATTTTTCAGCTAAAATGGCAGGCAAGCTGAAAATGGTGTTTCAATGTTTAGCCGTGGGCAGTTGCCTCGTCGCCCTGGCACTTCAAACGAACCATCCGGACGCGGTTTTACCAGCCTGGATCTGGTGGGTCATGATCGTTTCCATTTGGATTTCGATCGTTTCGACGATTCATTCAGGCATCCTGTATATCTTCGGTGCTGCCGAGTTTATCCAGCAGCCGGCAAAGTCCCAGTAACGCGGCGCCGCGGCCGAAAGTAATGCATGTTGAGCCAAATCACTTTCTTCGGTTTGATCGCGGCCGCAATTCCGCTTTGGATTCGACTGTTCCAGTCTCTGGCCCGAGGAAAACCTGCTCTCCAACCGCGTTTGCGAATTCAGTCGCCGTTTGGTCTGGTCGATATTGGGATCATGTTCACATGCTGGTTTGTCTCGCAGCTTGCCGCCGTTGCCATGTTGATCGTATTCATGGGTGTCTGGCCGCTGGAACTCGACAACCTGTCGCGGGAAAACGAAATCGCCCTGTTAATTACGGTTTCGGTTTCGCAATTGATGTTTACGATTATGGGGATGGCGACCATCGCCCTGAGATACGGTTATGCACCGCGCATATTTGGCTGGCAACCCGAGCACTATTGGCCCGACCTGCGAATTGGAACCTTGGCGTTTTTCGCCATTGCGCCCGTGATCATGACGATTCAGCTCATTTTGACGCAATACATCGAGTACAGTCATACCACCCTGTCCCTGCTGGAAGAAAATCCGACGCCGGCCGGCATCGCGGCGGCTTGGCTGATGGCGGTCATCGTCGCTCCCATTTCCGAAGAGATCTTTTTTCGAGGAGTTTTTCAATCCTGGTTGCAGCGGCAAACTTTTTTTTCACTGGACATCAGTCCCGAGCAAATATTCGGCGGCTGGACGCGATACTGGATCAAGCCGTCGAGGGAGATGGAACTGATAACGAGCTCGACGGCGACGGGAAGCGTTTACCAGCCGATCAAAGTCTATTCGGACCTGCCCGACCAAACACGATTGGCCTGGACCCCTGTTTTCATCAGTGCGCTCGTCTTCGCCAGCGTGCACCTTGGACAAGGCCCGGCTCCGATACCCCTGTTTTTCTTCGGATTGGCGCTGGGGTACGTTTATCGCCAAACCGGCAGTACGCTCAGTTGCATTGTCATGCACATGTTGCTCAACGGGATTACCATGTTCCTGGTGACGGCGGACGCACTCTACCAAACGGGATAGCCTGTCTGTATTTTCAGAGCGGGCTTCCGCGAGATTCAAACTTAAACGAAACCGGGTAAATCACGATGGCTTTTGGATTTGGCATTGTCGGCTGCGGCATGATTTCAGAGTTCCACGCCCGGGCGATCGCCGATACGAGCGGCGCAAAACTTGTAGCTTGCGTGGACCGCGTCCCCGAGGTCGCAGCCCGTTTTGCAGAAAAGCACGCGGTCAGGTCATACTCCGGGTTGCCGCAATTCCTGAATGATCCGGCAATCGATATCGTCACGATTTGCACACCGAGTGGGCAACACATGGAGGCCGCCGTGGCAGCAGCCAAAGCAGGCAAGCATGTAATCGTGGAAAAGCCTCTGGAGGTCACCCTTGCGCGTTGTGACAAGATCATTAACGCCTGTCAAAAAAACGACGTCGTGCTTTCAACGATTTTTCCATCCCGGTTTCATTCGAGCAGCATGGCGCTCAAGAAAGCAATCGATCAAGGACGTTTTGGCCGGCTGACTTTGGGAGACGCATACGTCAAATGGTTTCGGACACAGGAGTATTACGACAGCGGCCAGTGGCGCGGCACGTGGGCGCTCGACGGCGGCGGGGCGTTGATGAATCAGGCAATCCACAGCGTCGACCTGCTCACCTGGTTGATGGGCCCGGTCGTGGAAGTTTCGGCCACGACGGCGACACTCGCCCACGAACGCATCGAGGTCGAAGATGTGGCAACCGCCTCACTCCGATTCGAAAACGGTGCGTTGGGCGTGATCGAAGCGACGACTGCCGCGTTTCCCGGGTGGCTCAAAAAAATTGAAATCCACGGCAGTCACGGTTCGGCTTGCCTCGAGGAAGAGGATATCAAAACATGGCAGTTTGCAAAAATGACCGCGGCCGACAAAAAACTCGTCGCCGCGCTGGCTGATAGGACCTCGTCGGGCGGCGGAGCGAGCGATCCTGCCGCGATCGGTCACGCGGCTCACGCTCATCAATTCAAAGACGTCATCAAGGCGATCAAACAGGGGAGTAACCCGAGAATTGATGGTCGTGAAGGTCGCCGCAGCGTTGAAATCATTCTGGCGATTTACAAAGCTGCTGAAACCGGAAAACGCATTCAATTGCCATTGGCCAGAGATCCGGTGCTTAAATGCCGCTCGCAAGTATCGTAAAACGTCACGTTCAATTCATCTGTTCGATCATCGCAAAAGTTGCGATATTGATCAGCTTGACAGCGCAACTCTGTTGTCAACAAAAACGCGAGCGCATGTCTTGATTTGTCGCATTTTCTGGAAACCCGACGCGTAAGCCAGGAAAAACTGGTGTAAATTCGTTCCTCGCTAACGCGTCGGGTTGCCTGTTGCTAACCAATTCGAACCCGTTGGCTTGCGCCAACACAGCAACGCAATGGAGTGCCACGTGAGGTCTCTGCAAAAATTCACCGAATACCTCGTTTTGCGGCTGATCGTTTGCGGCGTTCAGATCATGACCCCCGCTGCGTGCGCCCGTTTTTCGCGATTGCTGGCCTGGCTGGTCGCCGATGTCATTCGGTTTCGCCGAAAAACCATCCACGAGAATATTCTGGGCGTTTATCCCGACATGCCCGAATCGCAACGCGACGAAATGGCTCGCAACATGTATTACCACCTGATCATGATGGGTTGCGAGATTGGGCTCGCGCCGCGAAAAATTCATGATACGAACTGGCGTAACTACATTTACATTCGCGACAAGAAACTGATGACCGGATACCTTTGCGACTATCGCCCACTGGTGGCGGTTTCCGGGCATTATGGAAACTTTGAAATGGCAGGCTACGCGACCGGCTTGATGGGAATGCCCAGTTACACGATCGCCCGCAAGCTGGACAACCCGTATCTCGACAAGTTCGTGAACGACTTTCGCGGGATTAACGGGCAATTCATTTTGCCAAAAGATGGAAGTGCCAAAATGGTTCAAGACGTATTGGATAGCGGCGGTATTCTCACGCTTCTCGGTGATCAGCACGCAGGCACCAAGGGTTGTTGGGTCGATTTTCTCGGCCGCCCTGCATCCTGCCATAAAGCCGTAGCGCTGTTTACGCTCAGCGGCCAAGCCCCGATGATGGTGACTTATTGTCGCCATACCGAGCAACCACTTCATTTTGAGGTTGGTTGCACTGGCATAGCAGACCCCCTCGACATGCCAGCGGAATTGCGCGATGTGACAAAATTAACGCAGTGGTACAACAGTCGGCTAGGGGAAGCGATTCTCGCTGCCCCCGACCAATACTGGTGGGTTCATCGTCGGTGGAAGGAAAAACCTGTCCGCAAATCAAAGCAGAAACGCGAGGCCGCAGCCTGAAGGGGCCAGGAGTCAACGGTCGGGAGTCGTTTTGAGAATGAACAAAGGTAGCTTGTTACAGTTTTCGCAAAAAGACTCCCGACCCCCTCTGGCGGTTCGGCGCTGGCCGCCGGTTTTGTTAGCATTAATCTTTCCGATTCCAGACAAACCCGCATACCCGTGCTGCGCGTGACTGAATACCGCCCCTTTCTCAATACTGACTCACCGTCGATAGCCGATATCTGGAGACGGCAGCGACCGTTACGGGCAGTTGCCGAATCGCTCAGCCGAACCACGCTCGATTCGTTTGTATTTGCCAAGCCGTACTTTGATCGACTTGGCTTGATCCTTGCTTTTGAAGACGAGCGGCCCGCCGGTTTTGTGCATGCCGGGTTCGGACCTAATGCAGACCTTACTGACCTCGATTATGCCGTCGGAATTGTTTCAGCGCTGAGAGTTGTCGACGGTGAATCGAATCCGCAGATTAGCCACGAGTTGTTAACGCGGGCTGGCGACTACCTGCGCGACAAAGGGGCCCGCACGATTCATTTCGGCAGTCGTTATCCTCATGCGCCGTTTTACCTGGGACTTTACGGTGGTTCGCAGGTCGGCGGCGTCATCGACGACGATGTTTCGACAAAAAATGCGTTGGCGGCCTTTGGATTTCGCGAGCAGCAGAAAATCGCCACCTTTTCGCGCACGCTGGCTGGATTTCGGACCGCCGTTGATCGCGAACAGATGTCCATTCGGCGCCGGTTCCAGATCTCGGCCATCGCGGACCCGCTGGAAACGTCGTGGTGGGAAAGTTGCACGTTAGGCCTGGCTGAACGCGACTGTTTTCAGGCTCATCCGCGAAATGGTTACGAAGTCGCGGGGAGCGTTAAGTTCTGGGACATTCAACCACTGGCGACTAAATGGGGCGTGTCGGCCCGTGGGATTCACGAATTGGAAATTGACCAGGAGCACGAAGGCACGGGGCTCAAACTTTTCCTGTTGGGAGAATCGCTCCGCTATTTGATGCAGCAAGGCATTGGCCTGGCCGAGGTCCAATGCCCGCTGTCAGACCAATCCACGATCGAGTGTCTGCAAAAGCTCGGTTTCGAACAGACCGGAATTGCTTCCGCGATGAGCCTGGAACTGGAGAGTTAAATCCGGTGCCTTGACTGACCGAGTTCGCCAGCTTCCGAAAACTCCCGTTTTGAACCGCTTGAATTCCTGTAACTCCCGCTACGTGGCCCCCGATATGCACGGCCCGGGATTCACTTGACAGCCGCCTTTGTTTATTTAATAAAAAGCGGATAATACGCGGGTGGGAGGACAAAGGCGTTTCCCTGGAACCGTATTTTTACAATTTGAATTCAATCAACCTGATACGACAAAAATGACTGACAAAACTGGTTCAAGCGCCGTCAAGGAGATGATTGACGTCCGCGGCATTTGCAAGTTTTACGGACCTTTTGCCGCCGTCAAAGATGTCAGTTTTACGGTACCGAGTTGCCAGGTGTGCGAGTTCCTCGGCCCCAACGGAGCCGGAAAATCGACGACGATGAAGATGTTGACTGGTTTTTTGGCGCCGACTCGTGGCAGCATCACGATCGCCGGTCACGACATGCAGGACGAACGAATTGCGGCTGAGCGAACATATCGGGTACCTGCCCGAAAACGGTCCTTTGTACATCGAAATGACGCCCAAAAGCGCGTTGCATTATCTGGCTCACGCACGTGGTCTCAAGTCGGCTCAGCGAAAACAGCGTTTGGAATACGTCCTCGACAAATGCGATCTGGCGGAAGTCTGGAACAAGCCGATCAGCAAACTCTCGCGCGGGTTTCGTCAACGTGTGGGGATGGCCCAGGCGCTGTTGCATGATCCCGATGTGCTGATTCTGGACGAGCCCACGAGCGGACTTGATCCCAATCAACTGGTCGGCATTCGGCAATTGATCCGCGACCTGGGCGAAACGAAAACGGTTTTGCTTTCCACGCACGTGTTGCAGGAAGTCGAGAGCATCTGCAGCCGCGTGATTCTGATTGATCGCGGCCAGATCGTGTTTGACAACTCAATTGATCAAATGGGCGACCGAACTCAGATGGAACAGAAGTTTCACGAACTGACGAAATTTTCTTACGCAACCAGTTCGTCCTGATTCCCTGTCATGACCGGTGATTAGTCGAACCTCATATCGTTTTGGAGAATAACTGTCGATGTTTCGATGGCACGTCGTTTCCGCTGTGTTTTGGCGGAACGTAAAACAATATTTTTCGGGAGTCCTGGGCTACCTGTTCATTGTCGTCTTTGTCACGGTCTGTGCGATGATGGCATTCAATCAACAGTTTTTTGCGGACAACCTGGCCAACCTCGATCAGTTGAGTCGGTGGTACCCGATCTTGCTGCTGTTTTTCATCCCGGCGGTCACGATGGGAGTCTGGGCTGACGAAAAAAAACAGGGGACCGATGCCATTCTGTTCACTTTGCCCGCCTCGGACTTTGAAATTTTGCTGGGCAAATATTTGTCCGTGGCCGCGGTTTATACGATTGCCCTGCTGTTTTCGACGACCCAGTTGATCGCCCTTTCGCTGATCGGTAATCCGGATTGGGGCGTGATCACCGCGACCTACGTGGGCTATTGGCTATCGGGTTTGTCGCTGCTGGCGGTCGGCATGTTTGCGTCTTCCTTGACCAACAGTCCTACGGTAGCGTTTGTGTTGGGCGCCGTCTTTTGCGCGATTCCGGTTTTGATCGGCTATTACTTCAGCGGTTTCGTCGAATTCGAGAAACTCGGAATCGATTGGAACCTGCAGGACTTTACCATCGGCCTCATCCCCCTGACCAATGTCCTCTACTTTGTCACGCTAACGGTTTTCATGTTGTACCTGAACTTGATTGTCGTCAGCCGCCGCCACTGGAGCCGGGGGCAGCATGCCACGTTAGCGGGTCATTTTCTGGTCCGCATCGTTTCGCTTGCCGTCGGCCTGATCGCGCTCAACTACCTGATTGGCGTGGGGGGCTCGTACCTGATGACGCGATTGGACTTGACCAGCGAAAAATTGTATTCGCTCGACAAAACAACGCTGGATACGCTCAAGGCGGCGAAGGATAACGAACGTAGAGTTTCAGTGCAAGCTTTTGTTAGCGAAGACATTCCGCGAAAATACGTGAATGCTCAAAAGCAATTCACCGGACTGCTGCGCCAATATGACCTGTATGGCGGAAATTACGTCGATGTACGGTTTGTCGACGTGGCCCCGAACAGTTCCGAAGCCCAGGAAGCTCAGCGACTGGGTATCGAACCGAAGGACGACCGTTCCGATGTCGGTGGCCGAACCGTCGAGCAGCAGGTATTCATGGGCGCGCTTGTTTCCAGCTCGCTGGGCGACGTGGCCCTGCCTTTTGTCGACGGCGAATCGTCGATCGAATATGAACTGAGCCGCTCCATCTCGACCACGACGGACAAGAAACGTCAGCTGACCATCGGGATTCTCGATTCGGATGCTCACTTTGGCGGCCCCGAGATCGAAGGACGGCGAATCAACTGGGCTTACAACAAAACACTCGAACAGCTCAAGAAACAGTTCAAAATCAAATATATCAGCCAGGAAGAGTTGGCGGACTACATCCCGGCGCCGCCCGATCCGGCAAATCCTGACAACGAATCCGAGGCAACTCCTGCCAAAGAGCCTCCGAATGTTTTGCTCGTCGCGGATCCCAGCAGTCTTGCCGCACCCGCGATGGATGCGTTGATCAAATACATTCAGGCAGGCAACCCCGCAGTCATCCTGGCTGATCCGCTGCCGTTTTTCTGGACTTACCAAAATCCGACCGGGATTGGGGTCCTCAACGCTCCCCGGCAAAATCGTATTTCGCCGCGTTCGCCATACGCACAGATCCTGTCCAGTTCGCCGATGCCCAAAGACGATGGCGGTTCGGCCGGAAAACTGTTGAACCTGCTGGGGCTCGAATGGGACAATGGTCAAACCGCCTGGAACCTGTTCAATCCCGATCTCAGCTTTGAAGCCAAATATCCGGAGTACCTTGGCGATCGGTGGCCGGAATATTACGGACCCTATGAACGAGCTTTTGTCTGGGTCCGGCCACATGCGGACATTGAAAACTTCAACCGGGACAATGTGCTGTCCAGCGGATTGAAAGAGCTATTGTTCTTTTATCCGGGGACGATCAGAAAAGCGCCGGACAGCAAATTGAAATTCGAACCGCTGGTCACGCTGGGTGGCAAGTCAGGCGTTTCCAACTGGGACGAATTTACGATGGTCCCCAAACAGCAAGTTCGCCGCCTGGATCCCCGGACGGGCCGCGCGACGGTGGAAGAGCGTGCCGCCAGTAGTCCGATCACGCAGGAAGACCTGGTTGTCCTTCGGCCGACCCCGGAGTCGTACCAGGACGATGACGAACACGTGCTGGCTGCCCAAATTTCGGGCGACAACATCAACGTGGTGTTCATCAGCGATCTCGATTTTCTGTCTGACCTGTATTACGAACAGCAGGAATCGCTGGAACAGCAATTGGACAACCTGTCGCTGTTGCAAAATTCGATCGAAGTGCTCGCGGGCGACACGGGTTTTGTCGGCCTGCGCAATCGCCGCCCGCAGCCGCGAACATTAACCAAAGTTGAGGCGTGGCTGGAGAAGTTTCGCGACGAGCGTGCCAAACAGCAGGAAATCGCCGAAAGACGTGTTCGCGATCAGCTCGAAGAGGCCCAGCTGCAACTCGATGAAGCCACCAAAGAGATCGAAGAAAATCAGTCGCTCAGCTTCTTTGAAAAGCTTCAGCAAACGTCGCAAAAGGCATCTGACACGCAACGCCGGTTTGATATCAAGAAAGCGAAGCTCGATAAAGAACTAAAAATCGAAATCGACGAACTCAAATCGGCTGAGCAACAACAGATTTCGCAACTGGAGAACTGGATCCGGTACTTGTCGGTCGGGCTCGCGCCGCTGCCCGCGCTGCTGCTGGGCATTGCGGTTTTGTTTATTCGCACAACCAACGAACGAAAACACATCGCCCCGGATCGTCGCGTTTAACTTTTTCAAAACAGATTCAGCTATTGAGTAACCATGGCAAAGAAGAACGAACAAAAAAGAACAATCGGGTTTGTTTGTTTTGGAATCGGCGCGGTATTAATCGCCGTCTTTACACATTTCGCGACGCAACCCGATGTTTCCGAAGACTTCGAACTTGTCGGGCAACCGTTTTACAATGACTTCACTTCTGCCGCCCAGGCAACATCACTCGAGGTCGCCGCGCTGGACCCCGAGACGTCGCAATTGAAGCAATTTAGTGTTGCCGAAAAAGATGGCGTCTGGCGAATCCCCTCGCATTACGATTATCCCGCCGAAGCGGCGGAACGGCTGGCCCAAACGGCCACGTCCGTGTTGGGGATCGAGCGCGAATCGCTGGTAGGACGGCTGGCCAGTGATCACGAGCGTTTTGGTGTCGTCGATCCGTTGAACGTCGAGGCAAGCGATCCTGAGGCAACGGGAAAACGAATTACACTCAAAGACGCTGACAACGAGACGTTGGCGGACTACATCATTGGCAAGGAAGCGGGGGAAGTCGAAATCCCGATTGCCGAGCGTGCGATGCAGGAAGGTTCCGTGTCAAAGTACTATTACGTTCGCCGCCCGGATGAAGTTCAGACTTACAAGGTTCGTTTGAACGTGGACCTTTCCACGCGTTTTTCAGATTGGATCGAGCCGGATCTGCTTCAACTCGAAAGCAACCAGATGCGACGGATCGACGTTGACAACTACGAACTGAAAGAGCAGGGGGGCTTGGCCTCCAGGCAGATTTTCAAGGTCGCAGGGGACAACCTGTTGTTCACCCGCGATGATGGATTCGGAGCATGGAAGCTGCAAGGATCGGACGAGGCAACTGAAACACTCGACAACAAGCCCGTCACCGATATCGTCAACGTCCTGGACAACATGAAAATTGTGGGCGTACGGCCCAAGTTCAAATACAAGGACCAGTTGCTGTTGACTGCCGATCTGAAGGTCAACCAGATTCCGGAGCTCCAACAGAACCCGCGTGAATTTAACGTGGCAATGGCCAAGCTGCAAAACGAACTTTCGCAACGCGGTTTCAACTTTATCAAAAACCCGGATTTGACGCTTGTCTCCAATGGAGGTGAATTGTCCGTGGGAACCGACGAAGGCGTCGTGTATTCGTTGAATTTTGGCAAGTCCGTGGAAGGAGACGAGTCCGCAATCGAAATCGGTAACAGCGAAGAAGTCGCCGACGCCGGTTCAAAAGACGCGGAGCCGACCGACTCGGCGGAAGGTGAAAACAAGCAGACCGAAACCAGCGGTGCGGAGCCCGCTGCGACTAACACGGCAACGACGGAAGGCGAACCTTCAGCCGCAACCGCAAACGAGTCCGAAGCAAAAAATCGCTACCTCATGATCCGTGTTTCGTTTGACGAATCATTGCTGGGCGAACGCCCCGTCAAACCGACGGAACCGACCAAACCGGTTGAACCAGAGGGCTATACACCGCCCCCCGAAAAAGCCTCCGACGTTGAAAAGGCACAGTCGGAAGCAACCGGCAATCCCGCACAGGAAAAGGCAGCTGGCGACGAAGATGCGGCTCCCGCCATTGAAGAACCCAAAGAACGGGATCCAGTCTTCCTCGCCTACGACGAAGCACTGGCGGCCTATCAGCAGCAAATGACTCAGTACACGCTCAATATGACTCGCTACGAAAATGAGCTCAAATCCTTTGACGAGCGCGTCGCCGCAGGTCAGAGTCGTGTGGCAGAATTGAACGAACGATTTGGCAGCTGGTACTATGTCATTTCGGCCGACAATCTCAAATCGCTGAAAATAACTCGCGCTGACGTCGTGTCTGCCAAAGAACCAGCCAATAATCCACCGGTTGATGTAGGCGAGTTGCCCCCAAGACCCAATATCAACTTTGAGATGCCTGACACCAATGACGAACCAAACGCACAACCTGCTACTGATCAAAATCAGCCGACCGCTGAGGGTGAACCCAAACAAGCAGGCCAGGACGAGCCAGCCCAATCCGTCGCCGATCCGGATGGCAAACCGCCAACCGAAGTTCCGGGTTCAGCAGACAAAGGTGGCGGGAAGCCGTAGGGCGGCGTGTTGCCAGTGAGGAAGTGGCGATTTCGCATCAACCGGTGTCGCCGACGTACCGAAAAGCAACCTGCTTGGTCAACCCTTGTACCGATTTTGCATCTTCATCAAACCGCCACCTGCGGTTTACCGGTATTCATCGATTTCGCGGCAAATAATGGCAAACGCCACGGCGTCCTGAGCTAACTTGAATCAGGTACCCGAGCCCCCGATCTCCACAATGCGAATGTAATGAAGTGCTCCGAAATCGCTGCGAAAATTGAAAAGTCAGTTCCGACTGCCGATCCGTTGGAGGTTGCCCGTGTCTGCACGTTGATTTCATCCTGCATCAACGACCACCGGCTACTTGAAGACGACGACACGTTCATGCAAATCTGGCAAGACGTCAATCTCCGGCTGGCGGCCGCAACGGACCAGCACGAGGCGGTTACTTCAGAGTTGGAGGAGCTGGCTTGCTCCGATCCACGAGAATTCGATCCAGGCCAAATCTGGATTCTGGTCCGCGCGATCAACATTCAAAGCCAGGTGCTGCGCATGTACGTCGGCGATCCAACCATGGATCTTCATGAATAACGGCAACTGCCAGGGTAACTCTGGCACAAGTTCGTTTACGGGACGCGGAACACCTGGCTGGCAATTTGGCGGGAATAGTTTCCATGTTCATCAAAGCCGCGGGCACTGGCGTAGTATTGCCCCGCCGGCAAGGCAACGCGATAGGTCCACCGCCCCGAATTGTTCACGTCCACATCGACAAACGCGAATTCGTCTGAAAGTCCATTGCCTGTCCAGTATCGATTGCCGTTGCGATTCATGATCACCAGTCGCACATGCGTAACACGGCTTTCGTCCGTTGCCTTTCCTGAAAAATCGACCGGATTGGCGGCAACCTCGTTTCTTGTCGGCGAAGTCATGGTCATGGTCGGTCCCTCGACGTCCAGTCTGAAAGTCGCCGTGCGAACGTTGCGGTCGTAATTCCCCGTCACATCGACACACCAGATCCAGATCTTTTTAGTCTCGCCAGTCGCCAAATTGGCAGGGATATTCAACGGTAGTTTCCACAGCGCGGTCTGGCCTCCTTGATTCGTCAGATCGGCCGTTAATTGCACAAACCCATTTTGCCAGTTCGTCCCGTTCCAAAACCGGGATGTGGCTTCATCGCGCATGGCAATCTTCACGGACCAAAGTCCGCGGTCGTCCTCGGCAATTCCTTTCAGCACCGATTCACGTCCGAGCAGTTCTGCCTCCTGCAATGGGACGGTGACGCTGACCAGAGGCAACATCGGCGTCTTTAGCGAGCGGATGGCGTTTTTCAGCGTCTGCTTTCGCGCGGCGGTGAGACTGGCGTACCTGTTTTCCAGTTGTTGGGGATCGATGCTCAAATCGTAATATTCTTTGTCGCCGTTGAACCACTCAATGTAGGACTCGTCAAACATTCGCAAGGTGGTCGAAACCATATCAACGGGGTCCACCAGTCCCCGCATTCGATTGGACGTCCAATTCTCAATCAACACGGGCGAGCGCCACAGATTTTCGTTTGCCACCAGAGGAGCGAACAACAAATCATAAAACGACCGGCCATCAACCCAATCCGGCGTGCTGCCGCTGGCGACCTGCAACAAGGTGGGACCAATATCAATCTGAGCCAACAGATGCCGTGCGGTTGCCGTTGCGATACCCGGTCCTAGCGCATAAAACGGCACGTTGGTTGCGCGATCGTAGGGGTTTGATTTACCGGCCAGGCGATGCTGCCCCCCTGACCAGCCATTATCCGATGTCAAAAAGAGATAGGTGTCGTCCGCAACTTCGAGTTCATCCAGTTTGGCAAACAACCGCCCCAACTGATCATCCACCGTCTTCAGCGAAAGAACCCGATTTCGAAACTGCGCGTCCAACTCGTTTTCATATTCTGGACTCAGCGCAGGCAACATCCACATCGATCCAAGTTTATCGGACATGTCAAGTTCGCCAAAATCCGGCGTCCGCGGCACTGCCAGGTTTGGCCACCAATTTTGATATTGGGTTTCAACCATTTGCTCCTCAGGTTGCGTTGCGTGGGCCGCGACAGGAGCAAAATACAGAAAAAACGGAGTGCCCGGTTGCTCAAGCTGATGTTCGTCGATCAACTGCAACACGTCGTCCATCTCCGCGACCGTGCGATTGACTCCAGCGGGCGCGATCTCGAAAGCGCCGCGCGGATTGACGCGGTTTGTAAATCGTCTGGCCTGGTAGTAGAGATTGCCACGCGACGAATAAAACTCATCCCATCCCGGCGGAACGACGTTCACGACTTCATTATTCAAATACTTGCCGACGAGCATCGTGTGGTAACCCGTCGCTTGCATCCAGGTGCTCAGATCGTCGTGATCATATCCTTTTTCAACATATAACCGATGCCCGCCCGGCATGCCGTTGCCCGGCACCGCCTCGTAGCTGTTCGTTCGAATGCCGGTGTTATGCGCGTATTGGCTGCGAAACAAACAAGCCCGGGAAGGGCCACAGAGCGGCGTCGTCACATGCATATTGGAAAACCACATGCCGCGAGTTACGAACCGGGACATTTCCGGAAACCGGCTGCCAATGGAGGATGGATCCAGAATATCAACATCGACATCATCGAGATTGATCAAAATGATGTTTGGTTGTTGCTGGCCGACACAAATGGAAGTCCACGCCAGCAAGATGACAACCGAAATCAGGTTCCGCATGGCTGCGCTCACGCTTGGGAAAAGCGTATTGTAAACGCTTCCCAGCCCTCAGCCGCAAAAAAGTTGAAAATCGCCGCGGCACGGTCGGAATGGGACGCGCAACGTCAAACGAAATAGCGGCCGGCGCAAGCCGGCTTGCGCCGTGCCGCTACAAAAGTCGGCTTGCGCCGTGCCGCTACGAGAGAATCAGGAGTGCGATATTGACATAAATCAGAATCCCGATGATGTCGACGATTCCGGCGACAAACGGATTGCTCATCATCGCCGGATCCCAGCCCAATCGTTCGAAGATCAACGGCAGAATCGAGCCGGTCAAAGTTCCAGCCATGGTCACCAACAGCAACGTAATCGGGACAACCAGCGTCGCGTACTGGCTGAGTTCTTCGTTGCCGGGAACAAACGCCAAGGCTGCGAAAAAGCCCAACGTGGCCAGCCCCGCGCCCAGCAAGACGCCCATTGCCAGCTCGCGCAAAATCACCCTTAACCAATCCCGCAATGTGATGTGCCCCCGCGACAGGGCCGTAATGATCAGGGTCGCCGATTGGCTTCCCGAGTTGCCGCCGCTGCTAATCACCAGCGGAATGAACGGTACCAGCCAAACCCAACGACTGAACGGTGCTTCATATTCTTCCAGCGCAAACGCGGTCAACAGCGCGAAAAAAAACAGGATCCCCAGCCACATACCGCGTTTCCAGCTCAACGTCAAAATCGAGGTCTTGAGATAGGTCTCATCCAGCGGATCAACAGCCGCGATCCGGTGCGCGTCTTCGGTCGCTTCTTCGCGAACCACGTCGATGATGTCGTCGTGCGTAATGATGCCCAGCATCCGATGTTCCGCGTCCACGACCGGAATGGCCAGCAAGTCGAGTTTCGCCACCTTGTTCGCCACGTCTTCCTGGTGTTCCATGACGTCCGCCGTGACCAGGTCGGTTTCCATGATGTCTCGCAAGAGCGTGTTGGGATGACGCATCCCGCCAAGCAATTGCCTGGCCGAGACCAAACCTCGCAAGTGATCTTCATCGTCGACGATGTACAGGTAGTAAATGGTCTCGTATTGTTCGCTTTGGCGGGCAATCTCGTTGAGTGCCTCGCTGATGGTCAGGCTCTCGCCCAGTTTGGCAACTTCGCTGGTCATCACCGCGCCGGCGGTACCTTCGGGGTACTGGCTGAGTCGCAGAAAGTTGCGACGATCGTCGGTCGGTAGCCGCTCCAGCAGACTGGCAAGTTTCTCCGGCTCGAGATTTTGCAGTACGTCCACCCGATCGTCGGGAGGGATCTTGGCGACCATTTCCGCAATCTCGTCAATGTCTTGCGTCACCAGGATTTCGTGCTGTTTATCGAGGTCCAAATAACTGAATATCTGGGTACGCGTGTCGAGATCCGCGTGCTGCATGACGGCCCAAGCCTCGTCGCTGGTCAGTCCTTCCATAAACTCGGCCGTTCTGGCCGGATGCAAGGCCGTGCAGAATTCGTGCATCTCGGCGATGTTTCCAGCAGCGAGCATTTCGCGAATTTCCGGCAAATACAGCGTGTTAATCATGCGGTCTCGAATTTATATCTAAACAAGGATGTCTGGAAACTACGTTCTCGTGTCATCCCGAACCGAGGAACGAGGAGCCAGCTTACTTTCAATGACCTTGTCCAACTCCTCCTTCAGCCGCGGCAGGATTTCGTCATATTTGAAGGCCCCCAATTCCGCAGTCCCCTTTTTCAAGTTCACGTAGTTGGGTCCGCACCACAGTCCCAAGTCGGCGTCGTCGGTTTCTCCGGGACCGTTAACACGACACCCCATCACGGCAATCGTAATCGCGTGGTCTTGAGCATAGGCGGTCATCTCTTTTACTTTGACCGCCAGGTCAACAAACGCTTCGTTTTCGACGCGGCTGCAACTGGGACAGGAAATGATATTCAACGAGTCAGTGTTAAAGTCAACGACTGAACGAACGCGGCCGGCATAGATGTCTGCAATGATGGAACGGCCGGCTTCGATCTCTTCGCCTTTGCGATTGTTCGGCACGGTCAAGGACACCCGCACCGTATCGCCAATCCCGTGTCCGATCAGCTGTTCGAACGCAATCCTCGTTTTGATCACGCCATCGGGAGGCATGCCGGCTTCCGTGACTCCCAAGTGCAATGGCACGTCGGGGCGCGCATCGGCAAACCGACGGTTGACCTCGATCACTTTTTTGGGATCCGAGTCCTTCAGCGAAACGCAGTACCGGGTGAAGTCCAGGGAGTCGAGAAACTCGCAATGTTCCCAGGCACTTTCGAGCATCGGTGTAATCGAGTCTTCCGGGTCGTATTTCTCTTTTTTGGCTGGGTCGACACTGCCGCAATTGACGCCAACGCGAATGGCACAATCGTGATCAACCGCTGTTTTGGCAATGAATTCGACTTTTTCCTGCCAGGATTTTTCCGTTTCGTGATGGTATAAATGACCCGGGTTGTAGCGGATCTTGTCGACGTGGGGTGCCACAATCGAAGCCAGTCGATAATTTTCCTGCAAATCCACGGAGAGGTTGGCCCGCGTTTGTTTGCGGATTTCGGCGAGTGCTTCGGCGTCTTTTTTGCTGTCGACGGCAATCCGGACCACATCGGCTCCGGCAGCCTGCATCAAATTAACCAGGGCCACGGTGGCGTCGATGTCCTGGGTTTTTGTCGCCGTCATCGACTGGACAGCAATGTCATTTCCGGCCCCAATAGTGATCGTGCCTATCTTTACCGGGCGGGTTTTGTTGCGTTGTATGTTAACCACGACATAATTCCTGAGGTTGAAGTCCAAACCGCAATTCTAACCCGAATCCCGATTCCTGGCTGCCCAAACAGGTCAAACCGAATTACGAATATCGATGTCAACTACAATTCCTGCCCCCATTTTGAACATCGTACTCTATCAGCCTGAGATTCCCGGCAACACCGGGGCGATTGGCAGGACTTGCGTTGCAATCGGGGCCAAGCTGTGGCTGGTTCGCCCACTGGGATTTCGAGTGGATGAAAAGACCCTGCGCCGGGCCGGACTGGATTATTGGCAGCATCTTGACTGGGCAGCCGCCGACCATTGGGAAGATTTGCTGGAGCGGCTGCAGCCCAACCGTATCTGGTTCTTTACCCGCTTCGGTAAACGACCGTATGATTCGGTTGAATACCAGGTGGGAGATACCTTGGTATTCGGTAGCGAGACATGCGGACTGCCCGCGCGATTGACGACCAACGCCGATCTCAACTTACGCATCCCCACGACCGACAAAGTCCGCAGTCTGAATCTGTCTTGTAGCGTCGGTGTCGCCAGCTACGAAGCCCTGCGACAATTCAATGCCCGCGGAGGAAATGCCGACCCCCCTTAGTGATCCCCGATCCCGTTGAGTGTTATCTGAGCGATTTCGCACACGAGTGTGACAGATTGCGCGCTCATCAATTTACTTGCCAACTGCACGTTCTTGATGGTTTCAATTGACAAAGGGCACCTATTGCCCTGCTCGTGACAAAACGGCCCGCCGGTTGCACACGTCGCTGGGCAGCCTCCAGATAATACCAAACTCAATGGCAAAAGGCGCATCATGGCAACGCAGAAACACGCATCTGCCGTTCGATTCTGTTTAAGCTTCGCGGCCACCATTCTTGTATTGTGGATCGCATCTTTTGCCTTAACGAGTCGCGCTTCGATTGTGAGCGCCTTGGCTAATGACGCGCCACCACAAGAGATCTCCACAGATGAGTTGAAGCTGGAGTACGCCCAGCTAAACCTGCAATTGGTTGAAACGGAATTGAAATTAGCCGAGCAATTCAATCTGGAATTGGAAGCTGGCATCCCGACCAACGTGACGGCAGAGCAGCGCAGCCAAATCCTCCGCGGTAAACAGGTCACCGAGTCTGCCCTGGAGCGGCTGAGGTCAAATGTCGCCATCGCTCGCGAGCAACTCGCTCAAGCGACAACTCCTTCGACCGGCAGCCCGGAAAAAATACGATTGCGTTACGCCGAAGAAAAAATTCGCTTGGCAAAAACAAAACTCGATGCCCTTCAAGCCGACAAAATGGCGGGGAAACCTGTTCGCGAATTGGAAATCACGCAACTCGAACTCAAATACAAACTGGCTCAACTCAAATTGAAACTGTTGGGTAGTCCCGAATACCTCCTGGAAATTGTGGATAGCCTGCAACGGCAAATCGATCAGCTTGGCGAAGAATTCATGGTGCACGATCAACGGATTTCAGCGATCGAAGATCACGTCGACAATCGTTGAGGCGATTAAACTGAAACAGCGACTTCTATTCGAGACTTTTGCAATTTTTTTTAGCTGGGGCCCGCCAATAAGGCTTTGAAAAATCGATTTTAAGGAGCGTCTGATGGGTACTAAAATGTCCGTTTGGGAACAGGCGCAGGACCGTGGTTACAGCCGCCGCGATTTTGTGCAGTTTTGTACATGGATGGCGGCGATGGCGGGAATTCCCACCGTGGGTGTCGCCCGGGTGATTGAGGCGCTCGATACCAAACCGCGCCTGCCAGTCGTCTGGTTTCACTTCCAGGAATGCACTTGTTGCAGCGAGTCGTTCCTGCGTTCGTCGCACCCGATTGTCTCTGACATTCTGCTGGACAAAATCTCCCTGGATTACACGGAGACGTTGCAGGCAGCTGCCGGTGCACAAGCGGAAGCGGCACTCCACGAAACAATGACCAAACACAAAGGCGAGTACCTGATGCTCGTCGAAGGCTCGATCCCCACCGAAGCGGACGGAGTCTACTGCTGCATCGGCGGACGGACGGCGCTGGACATCGTCAAAGAAGCAGCAGAAGGAGCCAAAGCGATCGTCGCTTGGGGCAGCTGTGCCTGCAACGGTTGCATTCAGGCTGCCAAGCCTAATCCCACCGGGGCCACGCCGGTTCATAAAGTTGTTTCCGGCAAACCCATCATCAAAGTTCCCGGTTGTCCGCCGATCGGCGAGGTGATGGCGGGCACCATTGTCTATCTGTTGGCCTTCAATCGTATCCCGGAACTTGACGGAATCGGACGCCCCAAGGCCTTCTATTCGCGTCGTGTTCACGATACGTGCTACCGACGGCCCAACTACGACGCCGGTTTGTTCGTTGAAAGTTTCGACGACGAGCGGGCCAAGAAAGGCTATTGTCTTTACAAAATGGGTTGTCGCGGGCCAGTCACCTACAACGCCTGCGGTGTGACGCGTTGGAATTGTGGCGTCAGTTTTCCAATCCAGTCCGGACACGGCTGTATCGGCTGCAGTGAAGAAAACTTCTGGGACAACGGTCCATTTTACCAACATTTGCCGTCATTTCCCGGATTCGGAATCGAATCCACGGCGGACACGGTCGGGCTGGCGGTTGGCGCCGCAACGGTCGCCGGAATCGCCGGACACGCCATTGCCACGAACATCCGCAAACGCGATCAACTCGTCCATATTAACGAACATCCCTTACCGGCATCTCACGCCGCAACCGGTGATGCGTCTCAACCGTCCGGTGGATCATCCGCAGAGAAGGGAGGTGAGTGATGGCAGATCGCATTGTGATCGATCCGGTTACACGCATCGAAGGCCATTTGCGGGTCGAGGTTGAAGTCAAAGACGGAAAAGTTGTCGATGCCTATAGCTCGGGAACAATGGTGCGCGGATTCGAATTGATTTTGAAGGGTCGCGATCCGCGTGACGCGTGGGCATTTACCGAGCGGGCTTGCGGCGTGTGCACGACAGTGCATGCCCTGGCCTCGGTGCGTGCGGTCGAAGACGCGTTGGGAATCGTCATTCCACCGAACGCGGAACTGGTACGCAACTTGATGTTTTGCGCAATACATGCAGGACCATGCAGTGCATTTCTATCATTTGCATGCCCTGGATTGGGTGGACGTGGTTAACGCGCTCAAGGCCGATCCCAAAGCGACGTCGGAACTGGCACAAAGCATTTCCAGTTGGCCAAAAAGTTCGGTCGGTTATTTCAAGGACGTCCAGCAGCGAATTGCCAATTTTGTGGAAAGCGGCCAGCTGGGAATATTTGCTAACGGCTATTGGGGCCACCCGGCTTACAAGCTGCCAGCGGAGGTCAATTTGCTGGGTGTGGCCCACTACCTGGAAGCCCTCGAATGGCAAAAGGAAATTGTCAAGGTGCATACGATTTTTGGGGGCAAAAACCCGCATCCCAATTACCTTGTCGGTGGAGCCCCCTGTTCGATCAACCTGGATGAAGCCAACGCGATCAACACCGAGCGACTGGCGATGGTGGAACAGTTGCTTAACGACGCCCAGCAGTTTGTCGAGCAGGTTTATCTGCCCGATCTGATGGCAGTTGCATCGTTTTATAAGGACTGGGGCGCAATCGGCGGTGGACTGAGAAACTATCTGTGCTATGGCGACCTGCCAACGCGGGGCTATGCGGACGTCAGCGGATTCAAATTTGCCCGCGGGATTATTTTGGACCGCAATCTTTCCGAAGTAAAAGAGATTGATGGCCGCGACAAAGAGCAGATCAAGGAGTTTATCGCACACTCCTGGTACGAATACGAGGGTGGCGATTCAACCGGCTTGCACCCCTGGGAAGGCGAGACGCGGCTGAACTACACCGGCCCCAAGCCTCCTTATGAACAGCTGCAGGTCGAAGGCAAATACAGCTGGATGAAAACGCCTCGCTGGAAAGGGCAGGCCATGGAAGTTGGTCCCTTGGCTCGCATGCTGGTCGGTTTTGCGTCCGGCAACGAAGAAATCAAAGAAGTGGTTGGCGAAGCTCTCAAGCAGCTGGATGTGCCCGTGGATGCGCTCTTCTCGACGCTGGGCCGGACTGCCGCCCGTGGTTTGGAAACGCGGTTGATCGCTCGCTGGGCAAAAGAGTTCTTTGGTCAACTGATGGCCAATATCAACAATGGCGATACACGCATGTTCAATGGCGACTATTGGGAGCCGTCGACTTGGCCCCAGCAGGCCCAGGGAGTCGGACTTTCCGAAGCTGCCGCGCGGAGCCTTGGCGCACTGGATCGTGATCAAGAATGCTGAAATCGACAATTACCAGTTGGTCGTGCCCAGTACCTGGAACGCCTCTCCGCGCGATGTCGAGGGTCAACGTTCGGCCTACGAGTCGGCGCTACTGGGAACTCCCATTCACGATGTGGAGCAACCTGTCGAAGTGTTGCGAACGATTCACTCGTTTGATCCCTGCATTGCCTGCGCCGTGCATGTCTATGACGAACACGGCAGTTACGTTCATCAGCTTAACACGATTGGAATACCAACATGAGCCAATCGACTTTGCATCGCGTCAGCGAACCGACCATGTCTCGTGTATACGTGTGGGAATTGCCCGTGCGGTTTTACCATTGGATCAACGCCAGTTGCATTCTGGTATTGATCGCTACGGGTTTTCTCATCAGCCGCCCAATAAGCCTGGGTCACGTCAATGAAGCCTCCGACAGCTTTTGGTTTGGCAACGTACGTTTCATCCATTTCGTGGCGGGCTACGTTTTCTTTTTCAATTTCCTGTTTCGCATCTACTGGGGATTTGTCGGCAACAAGTATGCCAGTTGGCGAACCTTCCTGCCGTTTCGTAAAAGCCAATGGCAGGAAATTCGCGACGTGTTGAAAATTGACATTTTGTTAGGCAAGGGAGAAGCGGTCGGTTCGGCAGGCCACAATAGCCTTGCCGGTTTGACGTACTTTCTTACATTCCTGGTCTTTATGTTTCAGTGCGCGACCGGGTTCGGTATGTACGCGGCGATGAGCGACAGCTGGTTCCCCCAACTGTTCGCCTGGATTGTGCCGTTAATGGGTGGAGATTTCGCAGTTCGGCAATGGCATCACATGATGATGTGGTTTTTCATCGTGTTCACGGTCGTGCATGTCTACCTGGTTTTCTATCACGACTACGTCGAAGGGCGTGGTGTCCTCTCCTCGATGGCGGGCGGATGGAAGTTTGTACCTCAGGAACATCTCGCGGAGGAATTAGCCGATCCGGAGGAAAGTCAAACCGGCGGCCAAAACCGGCCTAAAGGTTCGGCATGACGGTATCCAAAACATGTCTGGTACTGGGAATCGGGAACTTGCTCCTTAGCGATGAAGGCATTGGCGTGCATGTCATCCGTGAGCTGCAGCAGCAGGAATTGCCCGCAGAAGTTGAATTGCTCGACGGAGGAACGGGGGGATTTCACCTGCTGGGCTTTTTCCGTGACCATGAGATCCTGGTCATCATTGACGCGTCGCTCGATGGAAAACCACCCGGCTCAGTTACGGTCACGCAACCGCGTTTTGCCAACGACTTTCCCCGCGTGCTCAGCTCACACGATATCGGATTAAGGGACCTGATCGAATCGGCTGCGTTACTGGGCGAGTTGCCGCGGATGTACCTGATCACGGTCTCCATTTCCGCCGATCAGCCGATGGGGCTCGAGTTGACAGAGTCCGTTGCGGCTGCGATCACGCCGGCCATTCAACATCTCCAGATCATTTTCCGCGACCTGGGTTTTCCGGCCGGGAAATTGGCCGTCGATTCGCCTGTGACTTGTGGAGGTCGAAATGCATGAACTTTCACTGGCACAGGGCATCCTGAAAATTATCGAGGATCACGTTCCGGCCGACCGCATCGGTGACGTACGAATCGTGCGGGTCGATGTCGGTCGGCTTTCGGGCGTCGTCGCCGAATCGCTGGAATTCTGCTTCGAAGCCCTTGTGGCAAAAACTGCGTTGCAGAATTCCCGGTTATGCCTAAACTCAATTCCACTGCGCCTGGCATGCGCCGAATGCCAGGACACGTTTCAAAGCGATGGCGATATCTTTCGATGTCCCGTTTGCAACAGCAGTCGGACCACGGTTGTGTCGGGAATGGAATTGCAAGTCACAGAAGTTGAATTGACGGAAGAATTCCAGGAGGCATCATGAGCGTCATTACGATCGAGCGAAAAATTCTGGCCAAGAACGATGAGATTGCGGCGGTCAATCGCGATTTTTTTCAGCGGCAAGGCATCTTTGTCATCAACATCGTCAGTTCACCCGGAAGCGGAAAAACCACGATCCTCGAACGCTGCCTGGAGCGACTGAAACAGGAATTAAAAATCGGAGTCGTCGAAGGCGATGTGCAAACGGACTTCGATGCCCAGCGTGTCGCACGTTACGACGTGCCTGTCGTGCAGGTGGTGACCAAGGGCGGCTGTCACCTGGAGGCCCGGCTGGTTCAAGACGCGATTGCCAGCATGGACCTGAGTGACATTCGCCTGTTGGTCATCGAAAACGTCGGCAATCTTGTCTGTCCTGCCAACTTCGATCTTGGCGAAGCGCACAAAGTCGTCGTCGTGAGCACGACCGAGGGTGCTGACAAGCCATTAAAATACCCAAACATGTTTCTCCAGTCCTCGGTGTTGTTGATCAACAAGATCGACTTGCTGCCGTACGTCGATTGTGATCTCGAGCAGCTGCGAAAAAATGCTCTCGATATCAATCCTGGGCTGAAAATATTTCCGATGTCGGCCACGACCGGCGAGGGCATTTCCGAGTGGTGTGACTGGTTGCTGCAAAACTGCGCGGCGACAAAAACCGATCAGGCGACCGTTTCAACAGAGGAGAAATCGTAACCATGTGCCTGGCCGTTCCCGGACAAATCGCAAGTATCGAAGCAAATGACCCCGTCCTGCGCAGTGGGCGTGTCAACTTCGGAGGCATCTTTAAGGTTGTCAACTTGTCCTGTGTACCCGACGCTCAAATCGGAGATTACGTCCTCGTGCACGCCGGGATGGCGATCAGCACCGTCGACGAAAGCGAAGCGGCTGCAGGTTTTCGATTACCTGCGGCAAATGGGCGAGTTGGAAGAGTTTCGTGCTGAACCAGAGGCGAATCCATGAAATTCGTCGACGAGTATCGCGACCCCGCGGCAGCCCGGGAATATGTGCAGGCCATCGACCGGATCACGACCCGCGACTGGACCATTATGGAGATTTGCGGTGGCCAGACGCATGCGATCGTGAAATATGGCATCGACGAGTTGATTCCCGACGGTGTCACGCTGGTGCATGGTCCTGGATGCCCGGTGTGCGTAACACCCGTTGAACTGATCGAAAAAGCGTTGGAGATTGCCGCTCGACCCGGCGTTATTTTCTGTTCATTCGGCGATATGCTCCGCGTTCCCGGAACGACTTCCGATTTGTTTTCCGTCAAGGCACATGGCGGCGATGTGCGAATCGTCTATTCGCCATTGGACGCCGTCAAAGTGGCCCGTGAACACCCGGATCGCGAAGTGGTGTTCTTTGCGGTCGGTTTCGAGACCACGGCTCCAGCCAACGCGATGGCAGTCGTGCAGGCGGATCGGGAGGGTTTGGAGAATTTTTCGATCCTGGTTTCCCACGTGCTCGTGCCGCCGGCGATGGAGGCGATTCTCTCGGCACCCGCGAATCGAGTCCAGGGCTTCCTTGCCGCTGGTCATGTTTGCACCGTCATGGGTTATACGGAATACGAACCGCTGGTCAAAAAATATCGCGTACCGATGGTGGTCACGGGCTTTGAGCCGCTGGACCTGTTGCAAGGCATTTATATGTGCATCCTGCAGCTGGAACAGGGACGTGCCGAATTGGAGAATCAGTACACGCGCTACGTGCGGAGGCTTGGAAACACTTCCGCGATCGATTTGATCCGCAAGGTATTCTGCGTTGTACCGCGAAAGTGGCGTGGCATTGGCGAGATTCCGCACAGCGGACTGGGCTTGCAGCAAGAGTTTGCACGTTTTGATGCCGAACAACGATTTCATGTTTCACAGCGCGAAATTCAAGAGCCCAAGGAGTGCATCAGCGGTTTAATTCTGCAGGGCGTGAAAAAGCCCCACGATTGTCCCGCGTTTGGTGGCCAATGCACCCCGGAACACCCCTTGGGAGCGACTATGGTCTCAACGAGAGGGGCCTGCGCGGCGTACTATCGCTACCGCCGTCTGCAAGGCGCCGTAGCGTCGCAGAATGCGGTTGAGGACGGTGATTGATGAACGACATTCATGCAACCAACCCGACGGGTTTCTCCTGCCCCATTCCAATCGCCGATTACCCACAAGTGCTACTGGCGCACGGAGGTGGCGGGAACTTGATGCAGCAACTGATCCAGAAGATTTTCCTGCCCAGCTTTCATAATCCCGCCTTGGACATGCAGGCCGACGGGGCGGGTACTCGACCGAATTGACGGAAAGCTGGCTTTTACAACGGACTCGTATGTCGTGCATCCGTTGTTTTTTCCTGGGGGAGATATTGGCAGCCTGGCGGTCAACGGCACCGTCAACGACCTGGCGATGTGCGCGCGTCCGCTGTATTTTGGCAGCGCGGGCTTTATCCTCGAAGAAGGACTGCCGATGGAGACTCTTGGCGGGTTGTGCAGTCCATGGCCGAGGCCGCGGCCGCAGCCGGGGTGGTGCTCGTCACCGGTGATACCAAGGTCGTGGATCGTGGGAAGGGCGATGGGGTTGTTCATTAACACGGCAGGCGTCGGAGAAGTGGTTGCGCCACGGACAGTTGTGCCGACAAGTGTTCAACCGGGTGACGTGATTCTCATCAGCGGTGACATTGGCCGGCACGGGATGACCATCATGGCCACGAAGGATTGGAATTTGAAACCACGATCCACAGCGACTGGCTGCTGGCCGAAATTGTATTGGCATTGTTCGAGGCAGGCATTGATGTTCATTGCCTGCGCGATCTCACCCGCGGAGGTCTTGCCTCGGCACTGGTTGAAATTGCCGACAAGGCACAGTGGCGAATCAACATTCGAGAAAACGATATCCCGGTTAACCAGGAGGTGCAAGCCGCCTGCGAGATTCTGGGTTTTGATCCGCTGTACGTCGCAAACGAAGGCCGATTCGTGGCGTTTGTCCGGCCTGAGCATGCTCAGCCGGCGCTGGAGTTGCTGCAATCGCATCGGTGGGTGCATCAAGCGCGATCATTGGCGAGGCGCAAGACGAATCGCGGCGGCCTTGTCACGCTCACCAGCCGTATCGGTTCAACTCGAATCATCGACTTGATCAGTGGCGAGCAGCTACCGTGCATCTGCTGAAAATTCTCAGCGGAATGGCGCAAGCCAGCGGTTCTCTGCGGATTGGCATGAGCTTATGGGAGCTTTCGGTTTTCGCTGTGGTTCGATTCTCAGAGCTACCTCTCCCTCTGGGTAACGCCGTAGCGGATCCTATTTGTCGTTTATCTGCGTGCCCATCTGGGCTCGCTTGTCACGCCGGCAAGCGTGGGGCGTCGCCCACGCGGTTAAACGAAAATACCCGTAAAAACCTATTCCATAATCCGCTACGGCGTTGCCCTCTGGGAGAGGTCGCCGTCTCAGCGGCGGGTGAGGGTTTGAACACGCAAATTCAACATGTTTGTCAAACGAGCGCACTCCTTACCCATAACTTGCCACGGTTCTGAACTGAATAACGCTCTTGACATTCGGAACTTCGCCCGTGGGGCTTGTCAATTTACGAAAGAATCATTCAAGTACCCTGTTTTGGGAAACCTGATGAACGAGACAATTTGGGCTTGGGTGAAAATTGGCGGTGGTCTGGCCATGATGGTCGGCGGTGCCGAGTTACTCGTGCGGGGTGCATCGCGGCTGGCGGCAGCCGTACGCATTTCGCCCTGTTGGTTATCGGCTTGACGGTCGTCGCGTTTGGCACCAGCGCTCCGGAACTGGCCGTCTCGATTCAGGCCGCGTTGTCCGGACGTACCGACCTCGCATTGGGCAATGTCGTTGGCAGCAATATTTTTAACGTGTTGTTCATACTCGGCTCTGTTAGCGCTGATCGTTCCGCTCGTGCTTCAGCCAGTTGATTCGTCGGGACGTACC
>CAVONL010000030.1:0-121490 GCA_963697295.1 uncultured Planctomycetaceae bacterium
TCATTGCTCAGTAACGACCGAAATGATTCGCAGAACTTGGTATCGCGATCCATGATCAGGTAGCCGTCAATCAAGTGAGTGGAGAGAAGGATATCGTCGGAACTATGGTGTTTCGGTTGTACCGGATTTGGCGATGGTGCCGAGTTGGTGCGACGACCCAAGTTGGCTGGTCGTCGAGCTGTTACTAGCCCTTATTTTCACGCGTTTTCGGTTCGGCTGAGCATTTTGACCGGACGAGGATGATGTTCGCTTATTGGCGAGCCGATCTTTGAGAAACATTGCTCCACGCAGGAAATGGGATGGCTTTGCTTTTCACGGAACTGTGATTAGCTTTGCCATCCCACATTTAGTTAAACGTTCGCGTTCGGATTGCTACTCAATCGTCCAAACAGCTTGGTCCGTATTGGAAGCGAATCCGGCACGAGCGATATCAGCGCGATATCGTACCTGGGCCCGAATCTCCAGAGTTGACGGGTCCACAAACCGCGACAAATCACCTCCCGGCGTCGCCGTCACAACCAGGTCCGGATTGGGAGCCCGATTGGCATTCCGCTCGTCGACGGTCTCGTAGGCATTCGTCACAAAGTTGAACAGCTGAATTCGCTGCACAACATTTGGACGCGAAATGCAGTTGCCCTCAAGAGTGAATTCGAATGTCGTCGGCGTCGCGGTTGGGCTGGTTGCCGTCAATTGGAACTGGGTTACCGCATTAATGGACAGTGGATCACGGAAGATCTGAAGATCCATATTGTCACTCGTTTCCAGCTCAGTAAGGCCACCGGCGTTTTGGAGACCTGGTGAAACGCCGAGCGATTGTCCCACTACGACAACCGGACCGGGAATCGCCGTCGAGTTCGCAGAAATTAATACGTCTCCGACATCCAATCCGACTAGCGGGGAATTAAACCAGAAGTCCGCAAACTCAGGAGCGATCAATAGATCGGCTTGAATGGTAAGCGAGTCGGGCTGGGCATCCAACAACGAAGGAGTACCAATGTCGAACACGGGAATAAATACGTCCGCAGTGCTCACAACGAAAAAGCCGCTGTTCGAAGCTGTTACCCTGTTTGCGTCGAATGCTACCTCAAAGTTGCCTACCAGGAATTGCTGCGCAAAAGAACGACACCCGAATGCACGATTTTGCCACCGAATGGATTGAAATTTGAAGAGTCATAGAGGAATGTTGTCGGATTAAAAACAAATCCTGTTCGGGGCTCGATTTCAAAGGCGACGGAATCGGGCCCAAGATCACCTGGTGTTACGACGTTTGAGTAGCCTGCGACATCCAGTCCAAAGTTAGACAGGGCGTCGGTGTCCAACAGGACGCTGGTCTGTCCACCGGTTACTTGAACCGTGTCTGCTTCAACGTTGAAGGCCACGGCCAGCAACAAAACCAGCGAAACCACGCCGGCGATTCCTAACTGATACGAAACGAATTTCTTATTCCAGAACATGAATAATCTCCTTGGAGTTTGAGGGGCGGATTGATTGATTACTAACGAGACAGATTTTTAAACAAAACCTGTCGCACAAATTCAAATCACGGCAAATCGAGCTTGGAGCACCAGCTGGCAGCGGTCTTGTCGTCGTCAAGCAGCCCGTGGACGGTGACCAATTGCTCGATCACTCGGCGATTGACTTCTGCGAATCTTTTTTCGTGAGACGGAACGGAACTGCGGCTGCCCGCGGGAACGGCGAAGGAGGCGTGGCATTTGTACGCCTGCATGAGGTGGGCTTTTGCTTGGGAAGGATTTTCCTTGGCGATGGAAATATCTGCCAACAGCGACAGGATTTTCGGTTTTCGCCAGTCGCCAATTTGACTTGCATCCAGAATCGCGAGCGACAAATTGAGAGCCTGCTCCGCACGGTCGAAGTTCCCTTGTCCGTACGAAATGTTGGCAAGCACTTCCAAAACTTCCAAAGTGGTGAAAACGTGGATCCCCTGATTCTGCTGCAGGACAGCAAACGCTTCCTCCAGCAAAGGATCCGCCTGCTCGAATCGTTCGAGCCCTAGATAAGCGGTAGCCAAAGCCAGCTTGGTATCGGCTGTATTACGACTGTCGTTTTCAAGTTCTTGTACCCGTATTTGATGCGACTCTTCCAATACCGGGATGGCTGACCGGTAGCGACTCGTACAAAGATAAAGTTGGCCAAGAGAATTCAGCGAGCCAGCAAGGCCTTCTTTCGTCGACGTCAATCGGATTTGATCGATTGCGCGGAGCAGTTTCCGTTCGGCTTCCTCATGTCTGCCTAGATTGACAAGAACATCACCCATGCGGCTGAGAGCGGCCGTTGTCTCAGGATGACCATTTCCATGAACCTCCGTCAGCACCTTCAGGCGTACCTCAAACAACTCAGCGGCTGCGTCGAAATCTCCGAGAATCCTGTATGTGGTTGCCAAGTTGTTCATCGAAGCCTGCGTCTTCGGGTGCCTGATGCCAAGCCGTCGTTTTCTTTCTTGCAGAGCCTCTTTTAGTAGGGGGAGTGCGTCATGCCAACGGAGCTGCTGCATATACAGCTGGGCTAGGACGCTCATCGAGTCCAAAGTCTCCAGGTCGATGCCTCGACGCTGCTTCAGATCTTGCACGACATCTTCCAACAGTTTGGATGCCTCGTCGTATTGACCGATACCACAGTAGGAATACATCAACAACCGTTGAACTTGCCGCTTATGATCGGGATGATCAAAAAAACGTTTGTCCAGTCGACCTTTGGCCCGTTCCAGCAATGTCCTGAGCGTCATATCCGGATCCATATCGGATGCCGTGTTAACGAGCGTGGTACCGCGAGCCAACCCTAGTAGATCGCTTCTCAAAAACTGACTCATCGCTTTGGCTCTGGCAGCCTCTCGTTCCGCTTGCTCCTTCAACGCTTCGGCTTTGTCCTTCTGTTCATTTGCTAATTCACGATCTGCAATAGCAGCCTGCTCGGCTTCGCTTGCCCGCCAGGCTTGCCAAGTGGTGCCCGCTAACCCAGCCAGCAGGGTCGCGGCAATGGCACCAGAGACCAGAATGGCAATCCTGTTACGCCTCACGAACTTTGTTGCTCTGTAGACCATGGACGGAGGGCAAGCAGTCACAGCCTTGCCATCGAGATGGCTTTCAATATCTTCCGCCATCTCGTTAGGGGTTGAGTATCGCCGCGCACGGTCCTTTTCAAGTGCCTTCATAACGATCCAGTCGAGCTCGCCACGAATCGTGTTCCCAAGCTTCGAGGGTTCCATTCGGCGATTGGCGGCAATGGCCGGCAAGGACACGCTGCCGCTCACTTTTGTACTGGGCTTGGGAGGCTCCTCTTCGCGAATGATTCGGAGCATTTCGTCGAAGGCCGCCGACTTGAGCCGTTCACGGTCCAATGGCGTTTCACCCGCAAGCAATTCGTACAACACGACGCCCAGAGAATAGATGTCGCTCCGGGTATCAATATCCAGTTGATTCCTCTGAGCCTGTTCCGGACTCATGTATTCTAAAGTTCCAACGACTTGCCCCAGTTGGGTAAACATCGTCTTGTCGGTCAACGTCTGGTTCGTGGCTTTGGCAACGCCGAAGTCGATAATCTTGGGTACCGCTTGATTGTCATACATTGCCACCAGGATGTTGGATGGCTTTAGGTCACGATGAATGATTCCTTTCTGGTGAGCGTGCTGGATCGCCTTACAGATTGGCACAAACAGCTGCAAGCGTTCTTTCGGCGTCAGATGCTGTTCATCACAAAACTTGGTAACCGGTAAGCCGTTAACCAGTTCCATGACGAAATAGGGCAGGCCGGAATCCGTAGCGCCGGCGTCCAAGACTTTGGCGACATTCGGATGATCCATCAACGCCAAGGCCTGCCGCTCCGCCTCGAACCGGGCGATCACCTCACGTGTGTCCATTCCGGGCTTGATAATCTTGAGGGCGACGCGCCGTTTTACCGGTTCACTCTGTTCGGCCATGTAGACGACGCCCATGCCGCCTTCGCCGATTCGCTGCAGGAGCTTGTAGGGGCCGATCTGGGTGCCGGGCTTCTCGGTGATGGGTTGGTCGAGGGTCGCTCCGATCCCCGGTGGAGGGGAGTCCAAGAAGAAACTGCCGTCTTTCTGATGTTCAGCAAGCAGTTGGTTAACGCCTTCGCGCAGCTCGACATCGTCGCCACATGCCACATCCAAGAAGATACGACGCTCCTCGCCTTCTTCTTTCTGCATTGCCTCGATGAAGATGTCTCGTTGCTTCATGATCCTGATCCTGTATCTAAGGACTTGCCTCTATAATTCAGTGCGATAACTTTCCTGAATTGCGCAAAAAATATCCCGTTTTTTTCTCCGTGCTTTTGAGCCTATTCGTTGCTGATTGCCCGTCGCAACCAGGAACGGGCGAAGGCCCACATGAAGTCCGCTTTGCGAGGCGAAACCCCAAGAATCTCAGCTGCCTGATTGACCGTCAGTCCCGCAAAATAACGGAGTTTGACCAATTCGGCGGACTCGGAGTCTTCCTTGGCTAATTCGTCAAGAGCCTCGTCCAGAGCCAACAGATTACCACACTCTGCTGGAGCCACTAGCTGGGATTTGGGAAGGACCTGGCGATCCAAGTCACCGCCATGCTTGACACTTTTTCGCCGCCGGGCATTGTCGACCAGTATCCGACGCATCGCCTCGGCAGCCGCGCCAAAAAAATGCCCCCGGCTATTCCAGTGCTGGGCCTTCTCCACATCCACCAGCCGCAGATAAGCGTCGTGCACCAGCGCCGTCGCTTGCAGAGTTTGCCCTGGCTTTTCATTGGCCAGTTTGCTGGCAGCCAGTTTCCTTAGCTCCTGATAAACCAGTGGCAGCAGTTCCTCCGCCGCGCTCGGATCACCATCCTCAATCTTTGAGAGTATTTGCGTCACATCGTTCATCATCACGTCCTAACTGGTTAGTCAGACCGTAATTATACGCTGGGCGATTCTGGATTGCGATTTTACGGATAAGTCAAAATGTGTGAAAATGGGCGGATGACACACTGCCGATAGTCCTTATCGACGACCGCGTAATGCTCCGGATTCTCGGCCACTTTCTGAATTGCGGACTCCATCGAATCGATGAATCGATTGGCCAGGTCAACATTCACTTCAACTGCAAACCACGTTGCGGCGTCAATGAGGTCCTTTTCAGCTTCTTCCGTAAAGCGAACAGGAAATGCCATCAGCTCGCTTTCAATTTCGCACGAAGATCGGCGAATACCTTTTCCGCAGGGCGAAGGCGATCCGGGGCGTCGTCTGCTTTTTCAGCACGTTGATCCAAGAGTCGTTTCATCTCGTCACTGATCGGCCAGCTTCCGGACTCGGCCAAGCGATCCAAAATCGTGTTAGCAAGTTCCAGCTGGATACCTATCCAAAACTCACTTTCGTTCAACGCGTTTCAAACGTTCGTTTTGGTAGCCAGCGAAAAACCGCCCATTTGGCCCGTGATGTCGGGGACCGACCAAGGGCGGTGATGGGGCGTTGAGCCTGAATGGCTATTCGGAAAACGTTCGATTTTTACGTTCCCGATTTTACCCAGCATTGACGGCGCTCGTTGGAAGGCTGCTAAGGGCGGATTCTACGCTGTTGGGCCAAGCCAGAAATCGTTAATCGGTCGTTTTTTGTTCATCGTCAATAACCTAGCGCTCCGACGAGTTGTTGAGCAGACGCTAAAAAACAAGTATGAATTTGCCCATCAATCCGCGTCGGTCGATGAAGCCGACGCGACTTGGCAATTCGCTGAATCAGCGTCGGACATTCTGACCTATGCAGATTCGGGCATTCCGTTTCTGGCCGAAGTGTGTCCCACTTCGGTGACTTGGCAGGTAGCAGGGCGGCTGTTTTGCCGTGCGACGGTCGCAGCTAGAATTGAGTGACGATCGGCTGGATTACCGATCGCTCGGTCTGCAAAGCGAGGCAAGACCAGCATAACATTCCTGAACCATAATGGTCTTTCCGATGTCCACACAGAATCCAGCAGTTTGGCTCGTCGTGGTTTCTGTCGCAAGCTACATCGGATGCGAGGGACACGCAGGAAACCAGGCAACGCAAGCACCGAAGACCAAAGTAAGTCGAGAGGCAATGGATTTTCACGAATGTATCACGAGTGGCTCGCTGGAAGAGTTGCATAAGGCTTTGACCAATGGAGCCGATGTCAACTTGCGCGGACGCAATGGCGAAACTCCACTGATGGTGGCTATTGCTGCCAAGGACGTGGAGAAGATGCAACTTCTCGTAGAGAACGGTGCAGACCCTGAACTCACTGACGATTTCAACGGCACTGCTTTGAGCCACGCCGTTAGTTGGGATTTTGCGGACGGGGTGCGATTTCTATTGGACCTTGGTGTTGATCGCGGTTACTCGCCTAAGTATCCACTCAAGAAGATCAATTACGATTTCGACATACCCGACTCACCGCTTCCCGACACACTCAAGGCAGTGATGTCAGAGGAGGAATGGAAGGAGTCGCTCAAAGCGCAAAAAGACTCAATGATCGAAATGGGCCAGAATCCAACTGTCGAGCCGACGATTACGGACGTTCAGAGTGTAGAAGTCCTGAAGCTGTTTCTTGCTGCTGGGGATGACTTGAGACTCGCTCCGAGCGAAGTAAAACGGTCCTATGTGGGTTTGGAGAATGGCGGTGAGTTCCAGTCCTCCGCGAAAGATTACCGCGCATACCGATCGCCGCGTTTCGGGAACGCCAACCCTGAGCCAATGGACAACCCGTTTTGGAGCGACATGGTTAGCTTAGGTGGAAGCGCTTACTCAGCACGAGACCACTTCGATGACACGGATTCGTTGGGAAGTGCCGTCTGGTCTTACGACCGTTTTGGTTCATCGTTGACGCCTTTGCCGGACGGACGCTTCATTCAAATTGCCGGTGAGCATGAGGATTTCTACGACCCAGATTTCTACATCTACAACGATGTGGTCATCCACGACGGACAAGGCGGATTCAAGATTCTCGGCTATCCACAAGAGGTGTTTCCACCTACCGATTTTCACACAGCCACATTGGTTGACGGTTCGATCTACCTTATTGGATGCTTGGGTTACACAGACCAGCGCAAGATTGGAACAACGCCAGTCTTCCGACTAGCAGTGGATAGTTGGAAGATTGATTCCGTGACGACTTCAGGCGACATTCCTAGTTGGCTCCATGAACATAGAGCGACTTACGATGCGCAACGGAACGTGATTCGCGTTGAAGGGGGAAGCATACTGGTAGATGGAGAGCAAGCAGAGCCACAAATCGCGCCAAATGAAGACCGACACGAGTTGGACCTTGGGACATTCACTTGGCGAAAACTCAACTAGCAAATCAAGAGCCGGGTGCGCTGTCGCTCCGGGGACCGTATACAGATTGACAGAGGTGTGCACAACTGGCGCATTTCGAAGCGGATTTCTTTTTTGTTTGAACTACAATCGGGCCGGATTGATTGGCGCGGTGCAGGCTTTGTCGCATCAACGGTGACGGTTTGATTCCGGTGGGGTCAAAATAATGAAACGAGGACATGGCTCGGAATTTTTCGAGGTTGTATCGTTCGCGGATCTCGAATTTTCGGTCGAGTTTGACGGCGGCGTGGGGTCAAAAAACTCGAACGGTCACTTTGGGCGAAGAAAAACGAGCTCGGCCACGTGGGGTCAAAAAACTCAAACGGACATCTCGAGCGATGAAAAACGGGCTCGAAGATCACTTTTTATCCGATTACTCGGCTGAGATCGTTTCGGAAGTTCGCCCAAATTGGAAAAAACGGGTGACGTATTTGGAATTGGCGCAGCAGCGACCGAGCCAATTGTCATGGATTGTAGATGAAGTCGCCGAACTCAAGCTGCTCTGCGATAGGAGCGAAGCAAACCGCCGAGTCGTTCGGTGGTTTCTATTTTGGCGTCGACGTGGCGGCACGATCAACTCGTTGTTCAAACCCTGGTGAGGTCGTTCAGTGTGATAGTGAGCAAGATACTGGCCGACTGCATTCCGCATCGCGTTTTCGCCGAATAGAATCATCGATCGAGACACTCGGATTTCAGTGAGCCGAAAAAACGCTCAAGTGAGCATTCATGTTTGGGCTGCGGGGAGGCAATCGTACCGGCTCCACGTCTTCATTGCTCAGTAACGACCGAAATGATTCTCAGAACTTGGTATCGCGATCCATGATCAGGTAGCGTTTGCCCTTGAGAAATCCATCCTCATGGTTGGTCAGCTCACGGGCCATCTGTTTCATCCAGGCTTCGTCTGGACTTGTCGTGCAACCAGCAAAATGAACACGGCGTGTTTTCAGTTCCATGACGAAGAGAAGGTAGAACGTGACCAGGCCACTCCTGGTCCAGACTTCAACGGAAGTAAAATCGATCGCTGCCATCACATCCCAGTGTGATTTCAGAAACGTCGCCCATGACCCCGTGCGTTTGCGAATCGGTGCGGGCTCAATACCGTGGGCCTTGAGAATATTGGCGACAGTCGAGTCGCAAATCTGGTAACCGACTTTAGCGAGTTCGCCCTGAATCCGGTCGAATCCCCACGTTGGATTTTCCTTGGCGAACTGCAGAGTCAAATCGACGATCACCTGGCGGATTCGTGGCCGTCCCGATTTCTTCTCTTTGCGATCTGAGTAATCCCATTTCTTGGCGACGAGTTGTCGATGCCAACGTAGGATCGTGTCGGGCGCAAGGGACCGTTAATTAAAATGCCGATCGAATGATGGCCGGTATCTTCGTTGCTCGCCGGTTGTATGAGATCCAGGCGATCGCGTTGTGGGATCCGACCGGCCGAGTTTTGCACTGGAACCAGGCGAATACAGTGAGAAATTCCCGACTTTTTGGTTCGGCTGAATTTTTTGACCACACGGGCAACGTCGTATCTGTTTGGACTTTGCCGTTTCCAACTTTGGAAATCGGTCTGGATCGTCCTCGATTTGTTGCAGCGCTGCAACTAACTCATCAAGAAAGCCGTCGCCCAGCCCAACCAGTTGATCGTCGTACCAGATCGCGGATGCATGGGCCTCTTCCTCGGCTTCCCGCAGGATCCGCAATTTCACTTCTGCCGCCTCTGCTTGAGTGATTCGCGCATTTCATTGACCGATTCCTGCCAGTCGCGAGATTCGGTTTCGCCCTGTTGGTAGGCGGCGGATCGCCGGTCGGCTTCTTCTGCCCACGGCCGCTGAACGTCATCGTCAAAAGAGTCGGTTTCGAGACTCAACAATAGCTGTCTCGCGAGGTCAGCACGTTCGGGCGCAGAAAGCGCAAATAACTGACTTCGAAGGTCGTCACCAGTAGCCATGTTTGTATCCGTCACAAGCGTTTATTAAATAGCCAGTTCTATTCTACGTCACCAACCTAGCGTCGCCAAACGCGGAATACTCAGCAATTATTGAATAGTAACGGTTCGCAATTCCTAGCCCCGTTGCGAGTCCTGGTGGCCGCCTCCACTCACGCCGGACCACAACTCCGGCTCAAACCACACAAGGCCCGGAAGTTCATTCTTCCGGGCCTCGTTTTTTGCGCCACCATACGCGGGATTTTGCGCTTTCCATATTTCTGCGACGCGCGATCGCGTGACTCACCTGCTCAGGATCCGACCAAAAATAGGCTCGAATTGCTCAAAAGGCTCGGAACGCCGTGACTCACCCCCAACGAGTCACGCGCGCTTTCACCCTTGAAAAACCGACACTTCATTGAATCGTCTGTTGACGCCTCACGCGGCGCCCCACGGCTGTCCTATGAACCCGTGAGCACGCGTTTTGATTTCTGGGAGCCGCCGAAATGCGACCATTCTTTGAATTGCCATTTCGACTCAACGCCCAAATCGCCGCCCTTGGTGCATTTCGGTTCGTGTAGCGGAATCGGGCGGTTCCCCCGGCCCGGGCAATACGAGACTTTTTCGGTTGGCTCGATGGCCAGGTAGGTAATAGTCGCCAGTCTTGAATGAACCAGTTATCATGGATGGCCATGACCGATGTTACCCGTATTTTGAGCCAGATTGAGGACGGCGATCCGTCGGCGGTAGATGAGCTGTTGCCGCTTGTTTATGACGAACTCCGGCGTTTAGCCGCACAGAAGCTAGCCACGGAAAAGCCCGGCCAATCGCTTGATCCCACTGGGTTGGTACACGAGATGTATCTACGACTATTTGGCTCCAATTCCCACGCGAGTTCATTGGACACGCGCGGTCATTTCCTGGCCGCAGCTGCGCAGGGAATGCGGCGCATTCTGATCGACCGTGCCCGCCGCAGAAATTCTCAAAAGCGCGGTGGCGGTCTGAAGCGCCAAGACATGGAATTGGCCGAGTTGACTGCACCAATGCCGGACGACGAGTTACTGGCACTACACGAAGCGCTGGAACAACTAGCCGAGTTGGACCCGCTTAAAGCCCGTCTGGTGGAATTGCGATATTTTGTCGGTCTGACCGGCGACGAGGCCGCCCATGTTTTGGGGATTTCGCCCGCTACGGCAGATCGCAGCTGGGCGTATGCCCGTGCCTGGCTTCAAACGGCGGTCCGAGACCGGTGAGTTGGGCGATCGGCGGGATTTTTTAGTCGCTTATGATGCTTTTTGACTGTGAAATGCGCTAATGATGATAGAGGAGAGTTTTCGCGGAATTACTAGCGGCCGAGCAACCAAATTGGAGAGACGGCATGAACGCAAACGAAGAGGCTCTGTTTCATCAAGTCTTGGAACAGGCCAAGCCCCAACAGGAGAAATTCCTGGATGATGCTTGTGGAAAGAACACGTTGTTGCGGCAGCGGATCGGAAAATTGCTGGACGCCCACCATCACCCGGCCGGGTTCCTTGAGCGCCAACCGATTGTCGGTGCTGCTGCAAACTTTATCCCCGGCATCGAAGAAGGGACGGTGGATTTAGCCGACCGCAGAAGGAACCTCGGATTCCCCGCCCCGGCGGAGGATGGCGCCAGGGACCGTCCCGGCGCATTTATTGGACCCTATAAACTGCTGGAACAAATCGGCGGCGGCGGAATGGGGACGGTGTGGATGGCCGAGCAACAACATCCGGTGCGCCGCAAAGTCGCGCTGAAACTTATCAAGTGCGGTATGGATTCGTTCCAAGTCATTGCACGATTCGAGGCGGAACGCCAAGCCTTGGCTTTGATGGATCATCCCAACATTGCCCGTGTGCTCGACGCCGGAACGACCGATCGCGGACGCCCGTATTTTGTGATGGAATTGGTCCGCGGCATATCGATCACGCGGTACTGCGATGAGCAGCGGCTGACAACGCGCGAGCGGCTTGAGCTGTTCGGCCCAGTCTGCCAAGCGATCCAGCATGCCCATCAAAAGGGTATCATTCACCGCGACATCAAGCCCTCCAACGTACTTGTCGCCTCATACGACGGCCACCCTGTGCCAAAGGTAATCGACTTTGGTGTGGCCAAGGCGATCGGTTTTGAGCTGACCGAAGATACACTGTTCACCGGATTTGGGGGCATCGTCGGAACGCTAACGTACATGTCTCCTGAGCAGGCCGAGTTCAACGCCTTGGACATCGACACCCGCAGCGATGTGTACAGCTTGGGCGTGCTGTTGTTCGAACTGTTAACAGGCACCACGCCTCTCACCAGGCAGCAGATCAAAGGCAAAGGAATTACCGAGGCGTTACGGTTGATCCGTGAGCAAAATCCGCCTCGGCCCAGCGCCCGACTAAGCGAGTCTCGGCAGACGCTCGAGGGAATTTCCGCACAACGGAGGACCGAGCCCTCACGATTGGCGTTTCTACTACGCGGTGAACTCGACTGGATCGTGATGAAAACCCTCGAAAAGGACCGCACACGGCGCTACGAAACGGCCAACGGACTGGCGTTAGATGTCGAGCGCTACCTGACGAATCAGTCGGTACGAGCCTGTCCACCAAGCTTACGCTATCGCATGCAAAAATTCCTGCACAGGAACTGGTATGGCGTTCTGACGGCGACCGCATTGCTGTTGGTTTTGAGTGTGGGTATCGTGGCGAGCACTTTGCTGGCCGTGCGGGCTCAGAGAGCAGAAGTCCGCGAGCGGGCGGCCCGTCTGACCGCCGAAAACAATTTCCGATTGGCACGCGAGGCGGTAACGTTGGGCTTTACAAAGCTCAGCGATAGTCCCGAACTCAAGGCGCACGGGCTTGAGCCGCTACGCAAGGATTTGCTTGGTCATGCCAAAAATTTCTACGCGCATTTCGTATCCGGCCAGCCATCGGATCCCGGGGTCCTTGCGGAACAGGGACGGACCGCTCTTCAATTGGCCAGGATCACAGCCGAGATGGGCGAAGGTCCCGAATCGGCAAGGCACACGCGTTCGGCTCTGGAAATTTTTGAACAATTGTGTCGCGACTTTCCCAACGACGCGGAGTACCTTGATGGGCTGGGATCGGCTCTTTCCTTGTCCGGAGAATCTGCGCTTGCCAACGGTCGCATCGAGCAATGCAGGGACGCGTTGGAACGGGCCGTGCGAATCCGCCGCGGTCTCAAAGACAGGTTTCCTGGACAACAGCAGATTTTCAGGTTGGCGTCCGTTCTGATCGAGCTGGGGAGATTTTATCATTGGGAATCCGGGCAGAGTACCGAAGCAGAAGGGGTATTGATGGAGTCGCTGGCGCTATGCGAACAATTGGTCCAGCACGACCCGAGCGAGCCAGAATACCAGAACGAGTTGGCGCACACCCTTCAGAACTTGGGCCAAATCTACGTTCCCCGCGGCGATCACGAATTAAGTCTGGTTTATGCGCAACGATCACTGCCTTTGCTGGAGAACCTGGCGAAAGAACATCCGGCCGCCCCCGAATATCAGAGCCGGTTGGTTCGAACGTTGACTGCCATGGAAGTGGCCTATCATAACCTGCGACAACCGGAGAAAGCGCTCGGAGTCTACGAACGGGCTCGACCGGTCGCCGAAAAACTGGCCCAAACGCATCCCGACGTACCGGAGTACAAGCGATTGTTAACGCAGCTCAAGGTTTTGTACGGCGGCGCACTAAGCCAGATGGGTGAGTACGCGCGTGCCGTGGCCGCTGTAGAAGAGGCCCTGCAAGACAAGGAGTGCCAAGTCGCGCTGTACAACGCCGCCTGCACGTATGCTCTGGCGACGGTGAGCGTGCAACACGATGCGCAGCTTGGGTCGGAGGAGCGGCAGCAGTTGGTGGAGCACTATTCACGACGGGCCATGGAATTGCTTGTCCAAGCCGAGCGAATGGGGTGGTTTGTAGGTGGTAGCGCAATCAAATCGCTGGCCAACGACCATGATTTCGATACGCTTCGCGAGCGCAAAGATTTTCAATCGTTACTGCAACGGGTCGAATCCCGGTCGATTGAAGTGCGTTGACTGCACCAGCGAAAACTGGAACAGGCGCCCTTGTTGCGTTTCTTCCTCTTAACGGAAAACCCATTCCTTCAAATGGATCTAGGTGGGCTATTTACGGCACTCGGAATCCTCAACCCTCTATCACTACTGGAGAGCCGTGGGTTAGGAAAATCTTCCTTGCAGTCGATCTTCCCTTACGTACCGCTCCGTGCGACAATCTCGCGACTTGCGGTTCGCAACGATGATGGCGACTGATTTCTTCAGTTTGGAGATTTTGTCGTCGACAACAACTCCGGAAATGAAAGATGGTGCTGCAATGACTTACGATTACTGGATCGACCGCTTTCCTTCTCTGTGGCTATTGTTCCTGTTGCTCCCGTTGTCTCCGACAGCGGCGTTTCAGGGAAATTCCGCCAAACCAGCTACGGCCGTTGATGCTGCGGCGGTTTTGGATCTTGCCGAGTTCGAGTTGATCGCACCGGTGGACGGCAGCGAACATGCGGTTGTCGCTTCCCAGCAATACCTCTCGCGCGGAAATGTCACGGACACCACAGCGCAATTACGAGCCCGCCTGACCGATAGGAAATGGAAGGAACTGGAAGGGGCGACCGTCTCGGACCAATACGCTAGCGCGAGCTTCGGTAAGGAAAAATTTTCGATCAGCCTTTCCGTGTTTCCAGCGAGCCAACCGGGACAAGTGTCCGTTTCCATCAACAACCACGGAAATGTCGATCTCAAAACGTTGCCGATGCCCGAGGGGAGCAAGCTGGCGTACGCCCTCCCAATGTCAGTCATGCTGTTCACCGAACGCCCCGTCAAGGAAACCATCAGTGAATGTCAGCGACTGCTCTCCGATGCTGGTTGGGAGCCTTTTGGTACGACGACCGTTTCGTTTTTTGTAAAACAGAATGCTGTTCGTTTACAGGTAATGATCAGCGAATCTCCTGCACAACAAGGGAAAACGGCAATTCAGGTTACCAGTGAACAGCTATCGTATGATTTTGCCGTTCCGCCGAACGCACAATCAATTCAATACACCGACTCGACCGGCCAGTTAGTCTATGAAACCGCACATTCGCGGGAAGTGGAACTGCAATGGTTCAAGTCCACACTCAGCGATGCCGGCTGGAAAGCCACGACAGAGTCTCTGGTCAAAGTTGGTTTTCGCGAGATCATGATTTTCAGAAACTCCGCAGGCGGCATGACCGAAGTGACTTTTCAAGATGTCGAAGACAAGATTCGCGTTTTCGTCAAATTCCAGACGCCGGCCCAGGCAGCCAGGGAACAAGCCGCTGCGGAAGTGGCCGTGGCAAAAAAGCAAGCCGAAATAAAAGCCGCCGCGGACGCAAAAATGAACCCGGCCGTGATCGAGATTGCCTCGCTTCCAGGTGCCGTCATCAAATCCGAGACCGGCACTCAGATCGAACTTGAAACGGATTCAGGAGGAGCCAAAAAAGTTCTTGATCCGTGGGTCAAAAAGATGACAGAAAACGGTTGGGTACTGAACCGAATCGTCGATCAAAAAGAAGTTGGCCAATACGAGTTGACCAGAGACAAAGCCCAGATCGATGTTGGCCTGGTCGACCCCGGTTTCATCTCGGGCTCGATCACCATCACGACAAGAGGTGATTTTCGACTGAAAATCGGCGCAAAGTAAGTTGGACCGTCTATCGTGGAAATGCTTGGTCAAATAGGGTACGAATATTCAATTCGACCGGATGGCGTGATTGCGATTCGACAAATACCGAATCTGGCAAGGGTTCAGACCTTACGGATGGGCGCGGCGGTCCGGGTCGTTGCGGGGTTTCATGGCGGATGAATCCGGGCGTTTTTTGACTATGTTTGCCCGCGATCGGAAATCGAAAAGCAACGCACGAAAGAAATCTCGGAACCAACAAGCGCGAGACTTCCAAGACGAACCGCACTCTGCCTGTCTTTATCAGTCCGGATTTGCAGGTTCGACTTCCTGACTGGAACGCTGGTGCTGACGGCAACGTTCTACGTCAACTCCGCTGATGCAGCTAAGAAGGCGGCGACGCAGCGGGAGCCACTCTGGCTCGTGCACAAAACTTGTTGATGACTAATGCTGCACAGGACTTTTCAAGACCTGGGTCATCAGGAGGGTCATCAACTTTCAACTATTGGCGGGTAGGAATGGGGAACAGCGGGGTTGAACGGGGAATAGTTTAAGGTGTGTACGACTCGATTTTCATCGGTTCGGGAGTAACTTGTTTGGTAATAGCCGAGGCGGGACTCGAACCCGCACGTCCTAATGGACACAGGATTTTAAATCCTGAGCGTCTGCCATTCCGCCACTCGGCCAAAGTCGGTTTTTGCCGGCTGAAAGCGCCTGTGGCAGCGGCGTTCAGAAGGCGATCCTCCACAGCGAAAAATCTTCGCTCGATGAGCCTACAATATCTTTTCGCCCGGCAACTCCGTCAAGGTATGGAGCCTCATGCGTTGTTTGACTCAGCCAGGTTGAGCAGCAACACGAAAACTCCGACGCGAAAACTCTGGATTGCAAGCCTGAAAATCCAGGCCGGCTAGTCCAATGCCTCACAAATTTTCGTCAACCTGCGGTGCGTTGCGTCGACGAACTTCAAAAAATCGTCCGAGGACTTTGGCTTGTCGAAAAGATATCCCTGGCCGAAGTGACAACCTAGTTCTCTCAGCTTCTCAAGCTGATCAGGTTTTTCGATGCCTTCCGCGACGACCTTCAAATCAAGCTGGTAGGCAAGTGTCAACACTGCTGTTAACAAGGCAGCGAGGTCGGGAGAATCAGTGACGTTGGCAATAAACGATCGGTCCAGCTTCAGATAGTCGATTGGAAATTGATGAAGGCACGACAAAGACGAATAACCAGTTCCGAAATCGTCAATGTCGATTTTGACACCAAGCGACCTCAATTCGTGGAGTCTCGAGATGACTCGATCCAAGTCGTCGATGATCGTTGACTCGGTCACTTCCAGGTGCAAGCAACCCGGCTGGATATCGTATTCGGCGATCGCGCGCTCCACGACGTTAACGAGATCAGGGAGCAATAATTGCAACCGTGAGACGTTGACGTGAATGCAAAGTGGCCGAGCGGTGATCGGCAATGAACGTTGCCAAAATGCCAGATGCCGACAGGCTTCGCTCACGATCCGGTCGCCGATCGGAACGATCATTCCCGTTTCTTCGGCGATCGAGATGAACTCATCCGCACCGATCTTTCCTTTGTGGGGGTGCATCCAGCGAGCCAATGCCTCGGCCCCTTCCACCTGTCCAGTTTCCAGCGAGACGATTGGTTGGAACTCAAGAAAGAACTCATCGCCGGAAATCCCCGCACGCATGTCATTCTCGAGTTGCAGCCGATCCTGAACCTGATCACGAAGTCCGTTGTCGAAAACCGTGTAACGCGCTTTTCCGTCCGCCTTGGATTTGTACATCGCCAAATCGGCATCACGAAGCATGTCGAGTGCTGACTCATAGTCATGCTCGCTGGTGACAACCCCGAAACTGGCGGTCGAGCAGATCGTTTGGCCTCCCAAGTCATAGCTCTGCGACAAAACGTGCAGGAGCCGCTCGGCAATTACCGCTGCATCTTCGACGCAGGACAGGTTGTCCAACCAGACGACGAATTCGTCGCCACCAAGTCGAGCAGGAATGATGACCTCGTCTCCGTCTCTGATTGCCCCGCAAATGCGGTTCCCGATTTCTCGTAGCAGTTCATCTCCAACATCATGTCCCAAGCTGTCATTAATCAGCTTGAAACGATCGAAATCCAGGAACAGCAAGGCATAGTGATTGCCGTTGCTGCGATCAATTGAGTTTTGCATCGTGTCGAGAATGGAAGTCCGGTTGGCGAGACCGGTTAGTGGATCGCGGTAGGCAATGTCTTGCAAGCGTTGCAACATTTGTCTTCGCTCTGTCACGTCGTGCAATACCATCGCTGCGGCGATGATCTCGCCATCCGCATTGTAAAGCGGTGCCGAGCTTGCGCTGACCCAATGGATGACTCCTTCACCGTCACGCACGCTGAAATCTTCTTCCTTGACTGTTTCGCCCAAATCGAGTGCGCGTGTCAGCGGATGGAGTTGCGGTGGACAAGGGGCGCCACTGGGTAGAACCAATTTTGAATTCTCAACCAGGAACGCCAAATCACTTTTGCTCAGTTGGTTTTCTTCCAGCCCGCAAAGGTCAAGCGCTGCCTGATTGGCAAATCGAACTTTCAAATCCAGGGCATCAACAATCAGGATCCCCGAAGGAGATTGAGTCAGAGCCGATTCGAGATACAGCCGCGCTTCGAGTGCCGTCGTTTCTGCCCGCTCACGTTCGATAATTTCCTGAGCGATTTGTTGGGCAGATCTCTCCAACTCTTCTCCCATCCGATCAAAGGCACGAGCCAGGTCGCCGAGTTCGTCTTTTTGTTCGCTGTTGATTCGATATTGCAGATTGCCTTTGCCAAATTCACCAACAGCCGTCACGAGCGAACCGATTGTGGCTGTGATGGATTTGGCCATCAACAGATAGATGGCTACAAAGCCAATCAGCGCTGCAATGATTGGCAAGATCCTCGCAACCGGCAGTGTTTCCGCGTTGTCAAGGGAGTGGTAGATACCCATGAACGCCACGAATGAGAGCAAGCCGCCCAACAGGATCAAGCCAAGGATAAGTTGTTGCCATACTTTCATTTGATAAAGACCGCGCCAATTTATCCGTTATGGAAGCTCGATTAAGTTGAGGCCGAATTTGCAAACCTTTCAGAGGTTAGGGCGCAAATTGCCAAACGATCACGGAACAGATCTAGAATTGGGCAGTACTGCTATCAAGCAAAAGTCAAACTCCTCACATCCGTCACAGCCGGTAAAATGCCCCATTCATTCGCACCCGCGGCCGTATCTGGCCGTACCCGGTGGGCCTCGAAATACGTATTCTGGGGGATAGCGATTGATCCCAGACGGCCCAGCCCAATTTGCGACCGGGAATTATCCAGTTCTGACGGGTGTTCCCATTTGCGCGATCCGCTTGGTCGCCGCGACCAGTTCTTTAGTGATGCCGGGTTCGTGGGAAGAGTGTCCGGAGTCAGGGGCAATCGCGTAGTCGAGCTCCGGCCAAACATTCGCCAAGTCGAGCAGACTTTTGACCGGGCAGACAATGTCGTAGCGCCCGTGCACCGCGAACGCAGGAATACGCCGAATGCGATCCACCCGATTCAGTAACATGTTTTCCGGTTCCAACTTGGCGTTCCTGAAATAGTGGGCTTCCAGCCGTGCGACCGCCCAAGCCGTGTTCGGTTCATGGAAATGACTCGTGAATTCCTCGTTGGGAAGCAACGTGCAGCAGGAGCCCTCGTAAACCGCCCAGTGTTTTGCGGCACTCAGGGCCAGTTCACGATCATCGCTGGTCAACCGCTTCCAGTAAGCCTCCAGCAAGTCGTCGCGTTCCTCTTCCGGGATAAATTCTGCAAACGTTTTCCACAGCTCTGGCTGCAAGAATCCGATCCTGTACAGCCACCAGTCGAGCTCTTCATTGCGCAACAGCCAAATGCCCCGCAGCACCAGACTTTTGCAACGCTTGGGGCACTCCTGCGCGTAGTAAAGCGAAATCGTGCTCCCATAGGAGCCACCAAACACGTGCCACGTCTTGATCCCCAACTGTTGACGCAATTGTTCAATATCACGAACCGTATCTGCCATCGTGTTGTTGCTGAGCTCGCCCACCGGCGTGGAGCGTCCACTGCCGCGCTGGTCGAAGATCACGATGCGGAAGCACGCGGGATCAAAAAAACGCCGATCCGTTTCGGTGGAGCCGGCCCCCGGGCCGCCATGCAGGAACAGGACGGGCTCTCCATCGGGGTTGCCGCATTGTTCCCAATAGAGCTGGTGCGGTGCATCGACCGACATTATTCCGCTTTCAAATGGCTCGATGGGGGGATAAAAATGTGCATTTGCCATGGCCCAACAGCCCTTCCCAGGTGATAAGTGCCTTTACGTTCAACTTGTCCGTTACGTCACCGTATACCCACCGCTCGCCGTTCAGCAGGTTTGCTTTAGAATACCGGGTTAATCTAACCATTGCTTGGTTTCATCCAAGTGCCCTTGATTTTGACCGGGACAAATCTTGCACATCGTCGCTCTCCCATTGCTTGCCAACGGCTTTCTGCCCAATCGCGCTTCGCTGATGCTCGATCTGCTGTTCATCGCGCTGTTTGCGATTGTGCTGGTTCTGGCCGTCAGCATTTACCTCGTGCGTGTCAAGAAAAACTATCGCGCACACAAACGGATTCAAATTGGACTGGCGATCGTCCTGCTTGTTTCCCTGGTCGCGTTTGAGTTGGATATTCGATTTTTTTCAAACTGGCGCGAGCTGGCCGAGGCGTCACCGTACTATGAATCGGGGCTGGTACAAAAGATGCTGGCTGTTCACTTGATGTTCGCGATTCCAACTCCTTTCTTGTGGGCGTGGGTGATCTGGCGGGCACTCCAGCGCTTTCCCGCCGCCCCAAATCCGGGACCGCATAGCCGTCAACATCGATGGTGGGGCCGTACGGCGGCCGCGTTCATGTTCATGACGACGATTACCGGTTGGTTATTCTACTGGATGGCTTTTGTGGCCTGAGAACCGGGAAAATGGCTCGGAGGTGTTCCGGAAAGTAGCACGGATCTCCGAGACTTGGTGGACAAACACAGCCCGGAGGTCTGTGCCACAATCATGGCCCTGACTTTGCTTTGTTGGCCAACAACAAAAAAGTGAGCCCAATTGGGCTCACTGCGAGAGTTGTCAAATTATCAAAAGCTGGTGTTTCGACCACCGACGAGATGTTGCGATGTGAACGCAGCTAATTTCTCCGGAAGAAATGTGGTCCGATTCTTCGCTGTTGAACCATCACCGACTGCTGCTGAATGGGCGGCGCGTAGTAAAGTTGTTGTTCGTCGGGCGAATACTCGCTCTGCGGTTGTGGCGAAGGAGCCCAATTCTGCTGGTCAACGCCATCTGGTTGCTGTTGATAAGGCGTCGGTTGTTGAATCTCCTGTTGATAAGGTTGTTGCTGGTAAGGTTGCTGCTGATATTGGGGCTGGTACTGTTGCTGTTGCTGTTGATACGGTTGCTGGGGTTGATATTGATATGGCTGCTGATATTGCTGCTGGTACTGAGGGTATTGTTGTTGATACTGCTGCTGGTATTGTTGTTGCTCGTAATAACCTTGTGAGTAGCCTTGCTGGTAGTAGCCGGCGTTGTTTTGGTCCATGCGGGCACCGATCCCGTTACCGACAACACCGCCGATCAAACCTCCAGCGATAATACCGGCGGCAACCTCGTCATTCTGTCCGCCGATAATTCCGCCGACGACGGCTCCAGTGACTGCCCCACGGCGGGTCCCCCTTTGTTGGAAAAAGCCCTGAGCCTCGACCTGGCTGGCGGCCAGCATTACCAGAGCCGCAGCGATACAACTTGTTTTTGTGATCATGAAAATTCTTCCCGGGTGATTGTTCTAGTAGGTCTTTTCCATATCGCGACCTACGCCAATATCGTGATTTGTCGCGCAAGTCGCCGACTCCGCAGACAAACCTGCGAAAACTTACTCGGTAAAACGCCAAAGACAAATTCTTACAAAGAATGTTTGCCCGCATTATCAGGCAGTCGCCTGCGCCATGCGAAAATATGGAATTGTTTGACACCCTTGATAAACTTTGCCGACAATCGGTGTGAAAACGGTTGGTTAAACGCGAGCAGTTGTTCACGCTCAATCGCATACAATCCTCAAGCCACTGGGCTATCGCTGAAGATCGCACTAAAATTTCGGCAGGCCACGCACCGCTACGGATTTAATTCCTTTGCTATTGCCACACGATTCTTTACCAGACCAGATTCGGATCGCCACCGCTGCATTCGAATCGAATTTCCATCGTCCCCCCAGCTGGATTGTGTGCGCGCCTGGCCGCGTCAACCTGATTGGTGAACATGTCGACTATAACGATGGTTTCGTACTGCCGATGGCGATCGAAAAATATGTGGTCATCGCGTCGGCGGAAAACCCGAACCCAGCTGGCTTAACGAATATCATCAGCCTCGATTTTCCAAAACAGCATTCGCTCGACCTGTCGCAACCCTTGCTTCCGGCAAAGTCACAATGGTATCGTTATGTCGATGGAGTCATTGAAGGCTGTAAAAAATCCAATTTGTGCGTCGCCCCGTTTGAGGCAGTTATTTCGTCAACCGTTCCGCTGGGCAGTGGCCTGTCCAGTAGCGCCGCACTCGAAGTCGCCGACGGCGACGCTGCTCGAAGCAATGTCTGGAACGAAATTGGGAGATAAAAGAAAAAGCCTTGTTGTGTCAGCAAGCCGAACGCGAATTTGCGGGCGTTCCCTGCGGAATCATGGATCAGTTCAGCAGTGTCTTTGGCCAACAGGACCGGCTGATGCTGCTGGATTGTCGGAACCTGGAAGCTCGAGTTCATTCCGTTTTCCAGCTCAAACGCCACAGTTTTGATCGCAAACAGCAACGTCCAACATCAGCATTCAAGCGGTGAATACGCCGAGCGTCGGGCGCAATGCACCGCAGCCTGCCAAGCGCTGGGCATCGCTTCCTTGCGTGACGCGACCATGGCGCAACTCGACGCCTGCAAAAATCTCGATTCAAAAATCTACCGACGGGCGAAACATGTCATCACGGAAATAGCCCGTACGCAGCAAGCCGCGGAAGCGATCAGGGAAGGGGACTGGAGTTTGGCGGGAAAGTTAATGTACCAGAGTCACGAGTCCATGCGTGACGATTTTGAAATCAGCTGTCCCGAAATCGATTTACTGGTCGAGATCGCTCGCGAACTGGGTGAATCTGCGGGAGTATTTGGTTCGCGCCTGACCGGCGGCGGATTCGGCGGTTGCACTGTCAGCCTCGTCAACCGAGAAAACGCAACCGAGGTGGCGAGTACGATCATGGAAAGATACACAGTCACGACGAACCTTGAGGCAAGTGTATTTTCCAGTCGTCCGGCAGTCGGCGCCCATGCGGTCGCAGTGAAGTTGGAATCGCAATGATTTTCATGGGCAGCGGCTGTCGGGATGCTCACCTGAATTCCAGAAACAAATCTCTTTAATGAATCAGTTGCTCACCAATATCGCGATCGTCCTGCTGGTCGCCACGGCCTTATTTCAAGCGAGCTACGTGTTGCTGTTCCGAAGACAGCTGCGCAAACCGGATATCCGCGGAAAAAACAGCTTCAAACCGAAAACCGCGATCGTCTTGTGCCTGCGCGGTGTTGACCCCGATCTCGACGATTGCCTGGCAGGAATTGCCAACCAGGCTTTCGAAAATTTCGAATTGCACATCGTGATGGATCATGCAAGTGACCCCAGTCGACCTGTTGTGATGAAGTTCATAAAACGGATAGAAGAAAATGCGTTTCCAGTTCACCTGCACACACTGGAGAGAATCGAATCAACAGGAAGTTTGAAGTGTCAGTCGTTGGTGTTCGTCATCGAACATCTCGCGCACGACACGGAGGTTGTCGCATTCATCGACGCCGATGCGATCGTTGACGAGCAGTGGCTGGCACGGCTTGTTGGGCCCCTTGCCGATCCGACGATCGGGGCTTCCACCGGGATTCGCTGGTTTACGCCGCCGGACGATCGACTGGGAAGTTGGGTCCGGGAAATTTGGAACGCCGCCGCGATCGTACAAATGCAACATTACCGAATTGCCTGGGGCGGATCGCTGGCAATCAAAAAATCTGTTTTTGAAGAAACCGATTTATTGGCTCGCTGGCGAACAACGCTTTGCGAGGACACGATGCTTTCAAGTGAGCTTCGTCGTTTCGGCTTACGTGTTCATCGAGTCGCAAGCGTGGTCGTCAACAACTGCGAGTCCACCTCCTTGCCGGCCGCCGTCGACTGGTTCACGCGGCAATTATTGACAGTTCGGTTGTATCATCCATATTGGCCGTTTGTATTTGGGCATGCCATCGCGGTGGGGCTCTGTATTTTCGCGGTCCCCGCCTTGGTGTTGTCGCTGATACAAGCCGGCTTTTCCAAAATGGCGTTGACTGTCCTGATTGCCTGGGTGGCCTACCAGTTTGTCAACGGATTGTTGTTGGAGGCAATTCGAGTTACAAATCGAAGACTTCTGGGAGAAGACGACAGGGAGGTAAAAATCCAGCCCGTGAAATATATATGGGCCTTGTTACAAGCCCAAATGGTTCAGCCGTTCGCCGCCTGCAAAGCCCTGCTCGCCCGCACCGTTTGTTGGCGCGGCGTCGCATACCGAATTGAAAAAGACAAATCGGTGAGCTTAATCAACTATCGGCCCTATCGGGATGTGCAAACGTCAGCGGACGGATCGATTCAGTAGCTTAGAGTAGCGGGCCAAAAGGGGTCAGGAAAGTCAAGCACCGTCTATTTCTCCAACATCAGCACGTCGTGAATTTTTGTGGCCCACGCCGCAGCCGACGAACTGCCAAAGCCGTTGACCAGCTTGGCCACGTCAACGGAATTCATTTTCACCAGGTGATGATCGGTGGTCGGCAGCCCTGGTGAAACTTCGCACGAATCATGCGAGGCGGTAAGTTTCCATTGCCCCCCGCCAGGCCCGTGAATGTCCAGGCCAATACTCAACGTGCGTTGGTTTTCTCGCATAAAATTCGAAACGGGAATTTGACGAATCGCTTCGACGACTGAATCCAGCTGAGTTGCAAACCAGCGGCCGACTTCCGGCTGATCGGTGCGCCGTTTGCCCCAATTGTCAGCCTGACCAAATTTCAAAAACCGTATGATGGCTTGCTTATCGATCGCCGGACAGGGCAGATGACCGGCGAACTTTGCTACATTCGACTGGTCAAAATGAGGATCGCTCGTTTCGTAAGACTCGTACACCCGAGCGTTGTCAAAAAACTGTTGGGCAAACTCGTTGGTCGCATTCCGATCGCACTCCGGACCACAATATTCGACTCCATCCGAGTTGAAGTATTCATAGCACGCATCGATCACATCACGGGCAGTCGAACATTGTTCGGGAACAAGATGAAAAATCCGATCCTGGGCAGCCGGCGTCTGAATGACGTGAGTCATGATGGCCGACACCCAATCAACAGGCACCAGATTTCGCGGCTCGTCGCCGTTCATCGGCAGCTTGATGGGCGTAATCAACTTTCCATTTTCATCGGTTTCCTGCTGCGGAACCAGCGTCGCCAGTAGTCGGAGATACAGATAAAGACCGTGATAAGTCGACGTATAACCGGTGCGAGAATCGCCGACGATGACAGCCGGACGAAAAATTGTCTTGTGATCAAATCCGTTGGCCGCCTGCACAAGTCGTTCGGCCTCAAACTTGCTCCGTTCATAGTCATTGCGAAATTGTTGCCCGCATTCGAGGTCGGTTTCCAACACCGGTTCCTCACGTTGACCGCAAACGTATGCCGTTGACACGTAATGCAGGTTGCGAATGCCAACGCGGTTGGCAAACTCAAGGACATGTTCGGTGCCGCCAAGATTGGTTCGCCAGGGTTCCGCTTCGATTCCGGTTCCATGAAACTGGAGGACCGCCGCATTGTGGACAATTTCCGAACAGTGAGAACGAATCCAGGTTTCGTCCTCGGAATTCAGCCCCAAATTGGGCTCGGCAACATCACCAGCAAACACGACCGGACGCGGAAGCGCGAACCCCAGCTGGGATTCCCACATTTGCAAAATCTCTTCGATTCGCTGCTCAACTGACAGTTTCTTGCCTGGCCGGGCGATGACCGCGAGTTGACGGCCCTGAAGAAACAGATCGCGCATCAAATAACGCCCAACCAGTCCCGTCGCACCCGTGAGAAAGATATACTTTTGGGGACTCTGCCGGATCTTCGATCGAAAGATCGGATTTGTGTTCACGCTCTGCCTCTTGGTTGCACTGGCGGGCTGTACATCATCCTGACGCGAAAATACCGAACTGGCTGGGTGGGAAACGCCACGGGGAGGATGACATCAGCTGCGAGTTGAGTCCGTTCCTTCTGACTTTACAAAGCCTTAATAAATCAACCGTATTATGATCCAAGCCCTCGAAGAATCCAATACTGATCAGCCATGGAAGCGTTGGTTGCATCCAATTCGAAACACCGTCGCTTCGTTTCCAGGTCGGCATCATCGTATCGAGATCGCCGTTTTGTCGATAGTTGGACTGGTTTTCCTGTCGGTCCCGGTCGTGTCCTGCACCCATGCGCAACAATCTCAGCAGCCCGCTGACGCCAGTCGCAATTTGACCCCCGGATTGGCCAAAACCGACGTTTTCGACGGCTGGATTTCGCTGTTTGATGGCGAAACTCTGTTTGGATGGAAACCAGAATCCGACGCCAACTGGCAGGTCGTCGATGGAGAAATCAGAGTCAGCGAGGGCGAACCGGGTTTGCTGCGAACCACTTCGCAGTTCGATGATTTCGAAATCCGACTCGACTTCAGATGCCCGAGCCACACCAACAGCGGACTTTTTCTTCGCAGCAGTCCCATTCCGAAAGACCCAGCTGACGACTGTTTCGAACTCAACATTTCCCACCCGGATGACAATCCGTTTCCCACCGGCAGTCTCGTTTTTCGGGCGAAGGCGGATGTCAATGTTGAACCCGATCAATGGCATCGCTACCGCGCGATTGCCGACGGAAACCAATTGAGAGTCTGGATTGATGAAACCAAGACGGTCGATTATGTAAATCCCAAACCGCTTGGTCGCGGGTTTGTCGGGCTGCAATTTAGATCAGGCGAAATCGCCTTTAGAAATATTGCCGTCAAACCTCTGAACCAGAAACCGATCTTCAACGGTCGCGATCTGGCCGGCTGGAACGTCGACAAGCAAATGGAAAGTCAATTTTCCGTCACGGCCGACGGTGAATTGAAAATCGTTAATGGCAAGGGACAAATTGAAAGCGACGGCCAGTTCGGCGATTTTATCTTGACGACAAAATGCAAAACCAACGCCGCCGGTTTGAATTCGGGTATATTTTTTCGCTGCATTCCGGGTGACGAGATGAACGGTTATGAAAGCCAGATTCACAACGCGTTCGAGGACAATGACCGGGCAAAACCGGTTGACTGTGGAACAGGCGGAATTTTTCGTCGCCAAAATGCCCGCTACGTGGTGGCCAATGACAACGAGTGGTTTACAAAGACGATTGTCGCCTGCGGACCCCACATGGCAGTCTGGGTGAACGGCTATCAAGTCAGCGATTGGACTGACCCGCGCAAGCCGGATTCCAACCCGCGGAAAGGTCTGCGACTGGAAAAGGGTACGATCATTTTGCAAGGTCACGATCCGACCACTGACTTGCTGTTCAAGGACATTCTGGTTCGCGAAATGACCGGGCGCCGGCCGCAGTGAGCAAGCCGCCGGGAACGTTGTAGCCCGACTCTCTAGAGAGTCAAGCTATTTGCCGCTGGCCAACTGCCTCAAAACCTTCGGCAGTGGAAAATTAACGCTCTCTTCACGGATGATGGCTGGTTCAACCGTCGCGTTGTATTTGTTCTGTAGCCACTCAATGCAATCGTTGACCACCACTTCCGGCGCACTCGCCCCGGCCGTCATCAAAACGGTTTCGTCGCCCTGGAACCAGGCGGCATCAATCTCCTCAGCGCCGTCAATGAGGTAGGAGGGAATTCCTGTGTCGGCTGCCAGATCTCGTAGCCGCTGACTGTTGGAACTATTCTGACTGCCGAGCACCAAACAGATGTCGGACTGTTTGGCGAGAATCCCGACGGCTTCCTGGCGATTTTGAGTCGCATAGCAAATGTCTTCCTTGGGAGGATTCACCAGGTTGGGAAACCGCTCGCGAAGTTTCTTGATGATGCGATTCGCATCGTCCACCGAAAGTGTGGTTTGCGTCAGGTAGGCAACCTTGGCGTTCGTGGGAACATCCAAACCGGCGACGTCCTCTTCCGATTCAACCAACATCATGGCCTCGGGGGCCTCGCCCATCGTTCCGATGACTTCGTCGTGTCCCTCGTGACCAATCAGGAAAATGGTGTAACCTTCCCGTGCGTACTTCAGGGCTTCGAGGTGTACCTTGGTGACGAGCGGACAAGTCGCATCGATCGCGTTGAGCTTTCTTTCGCGGGCAATCCGGCGAATTTCCGGCGAGACGCCATGCGCCGAGAACAACAACACGGATTTCTCGGGAACGTCTTCCAAACGGTCAACGAAGATCGCACCTTTTGCTTTGAAAGATTCGACCACGTATCGGTTGTGAACAATCTCGTGGTAAACGTAAACCGGGGCTCCGAATTCGCGCAGGGTCAAATCCAGGCTTTCGATCGCCATGTTCACGCCCGCGCAAAAACCGCGTGGACTGGCTAACAGGATTTTCATTCGGGAACTCCGGCAATGGTTGGCTGGCCCTCGTATCTTACTTGACCGTTCCCGTTTTCGCGAGACAACCTTGTAATTCCCGTCGTTGGGCCCGTTTCACAGTCCAGACACTTCAAATCAACTCACCAAAGACTAAGATAACGACATCCTCATTTAGTCAATATTGGGCTGGCCAAATCCATTCATGTCAGAAGCCATTCGAAAACGGATCGAATTGAATTCGACTGCCATTGAGCAGGGTTATCAACTCTGCCGCGCGGCGGTACGCAAGAAATTTCGGGACCAGTATTGGGTCACGGGGAATCTTCCGCCCGACAAACGGCGGGCCATCGAAACCCTGATGTGGCATTCGTTGCGATGTCTGGATTTGCTTGACCTCGAAAGCCCTAATCACTTGCCGCTGGATGTGTGGTGCGATGTGCGGGCGGACGTCAGTGACGCGTTCCTGGATCAATGCACCCGTTGCGAGCTGGCGGCGCTGGTCGATTCGTTTCGTAAATTTGACATCCCTAAGCAGTACTTGTTTGACATGCTGGACGGTTCCGACACCTGGATCCGTAACAGAAAATTCACGTCCTACGAAGACGTGCTCACGTTCGCTTATCGAATGGGGGGCGCTCCGATGGTTGCCGCCGTGCCCATCCTCGGATTTGTCAAAGCGGACTATGAAGTTCCGGCCGTCAAGTGTGGCAAGGCAATTGCGTTGACGAACCTGTTGGCCAATAGCGTCAACAACATGAAACAAAACAAAAACTTTCTGGCCTCCGAAGATCTGGATGACTGCGAAATTGTTGTGCATCGAATCAAGCTTCGCGAAGGTGGAAAAGAGTGGAATCACCTGGTCAGGTTGTACTGTGCCCGCATCGAGACCCTGTTCTACGAGGGAGGTCAACTGATCAATTATCTTGACTACGACGGCGCCCGCACGGTCAAGTCGCTGCTTGGCCTGCATTGGAAAATGCTGATGAAAATGAAGCTTGATCCGGATGTTGCGCTGCATGAAGAGGGCGTCCTGTCGAAGCGCGACGTGTTCGCGCTCAAGTCGCGGCATGTAATGGGAACCGAAGGCAACATCCCGGTTGTTCCTCACAACAACGGTCATCACTAGGCAGGAAGCCAAGGGGATCGGCGCATTCCCGTTCAACCCACCGTTTGCCAGAAGCCCCCGACGCGAATCGGTTGGGAGGTATCACACGTTTTGCAAAACTCGGCTTGGCCAATCATGCATAAGACTCCCGCCGACTTTCGTCGGGGGACTCAAACGCTATTTGTGCCGCACAGGCTCGCGCCCGCCCCCTTCATCGTCGCTTCGTCTTGTTCCGCGCAGAGGCCGAAGTGTCAATCATCCTCTCCCAAACCCACCATTTCCAGCAATTTCAGCGCATTGGTCGTTTCGGCGATGCCGTGTCGCATGCGATAGTCGAATGTCATTTCTCGTTTGCCATCGCGGTCGTGAAATTGCTCCGAAAAATGCACGCAACGACAAGCCAGCTTGAGATCTTCCGTTGTCGCCAAGTCGAGATCGTGCGTGGAAATCGCGCCGATTGCATATTCGTCGATCAGCTTGCGAACGACGCGGCTAACGGCGATCTGCCGCTCGCGTGAGTTCGTCCCCTGCAAGATCTCATCAAGCAGAAACATCATGGTGCGATCGGATCGCTGACCATATTCTCGGCCGCGATCCACGATCTGTTTCAAACGTTTGAGTTCGGCCATAAAAAACGAGACGCCGTCCGCCAACGAGTCTATGATTCTCATGCTCGTTTCAATATGGACCGGTGGCAGCGACATCTTTTCCGCGCAGACGACGCTCCCCATTTGAGCCAATACAACATTGACTCCGATGCTCCGCAATAATGTACTTTTGCCGGACATATTCGAGCCCGAAACAAGCAACACCGTTCCGGCAGGGCCAACCTGAACATCATTGCAAACGCGTCGGCTGTCGAGCAAGGGATGGCCCAGCTGTTTGCAATCGATCAATGCATCCTGTTTCGCACCGTCGGCAACTTCCGGAAAGACCCATTGCGGTTGGTCGGCCTTCAGCTTTGCCAGGGCACAGATTGCTTCCCATTGCCCCAAATCATCAAACCAGCCACGGGCCTTGGAACCATTTTTTGCCTTCCATTTTTCCAGCAAATCCAGGACGTGCACGTCCCAGAAAAACAGAAACTCGAACGCCAGGTACACCACAAACATGAAACCGTGCCGACGCATGTTGGCGAACCAGACCAGCGTCCCCAACTTGTTGATTTGCTGCCGCGCGTCGTTGTCCGAAAACAGCATCCGTTCCTGAATGTCGCGCAGGTATTGTGAAGTTGCCGCAAAGTCAGCGACCTGGTCAAACAATGAAACATAAAAATTGACTTCATCCCGACGAGACGAAATCATGTTGAAGATGTCGTGGATCGCCCCCGCATAGACCACCGACACGATGAAATTCACCGCCATGGCCCCAACCAATATCGGTACGGAAACAATCAGCGGCAATAGACCGAACAGTGTCGAGCCAATCGCCGCCAGCGAGACCAGGCTGGTAATCCGCGACAGCCACAAAACCCAGCCGCGACCGTCAAGCCAGCTGGTACTCTCCGCCCACTCTACAAATTGACTGGGACCTGATTGGCCGGCCGCGAGTTGTTCGCAGTTGAGCCGAAACTTTTCCCGCCAATCAAATTCAGGCGCGAGTTCGGCAACCGCTTGTTGGCGGGCCGCCACTTCGCCCGGAAGTGCACCCGTCACGATCCAGTCACGAAGCGTGCTTGTGCCAAGCGGGGTGCGCGTGATACCAATTAACGCAAACAACGAAGATTCGCCGGTCAGATCCAAATCGGTTGCGACCGGACGAAACTCGGACGGAACGTCCAGTTCAACCCGTTTTAATTCTGTCCAATCGCGTTTCACCCGGAAAATGTCCCCACGATGCATGTTTGCCAGCAAGGTGGCCCGCCGCATTTCGACCTGGATTCGCTCGTGAAGGAAAGCCACGACCAGAAAAGCGACGAAAATCAGCCCCGACAGCCAGACCCAGGGACTTGAAACTCCCCAGACCTGGTTCAGCGCCAGCAATAACGGGGGGAGCGAAAGCAGAAACATGCAGCCGCGGAAATAGCCAAATCGGCTCCATCTGCGCGCGCAGTCTTCCAGTGTCGCCTGTTGCCGGGCAAGCCTGGTTTCATAGCGATCTAATACTTGCTCGTCATTCATGGGCACATCCATGGCTTGACGAAGGTTGCTTTCGAGATGGCGTGTCATTAAAAACGTCGGGGGTCAATCGATCGTGCAAGTTGACTTGCGACTAATAACCAGCCAGTTCGGTCGCCCGTTGCACGCGACGAATCGCGATCATGAATGCGGCGGTTCTGAGGCTGACATTGTCTTCATTGGCGTTGGTCCAGACTTCCTCAAACGCTGTTGACAAGATGGAATCCAGCTGGGCCCGCACGCGATTCAAATCCCAACTGTAGTATTGCCGATTTTGCACCCATTCGAAGTAACTGACGGTGACACCGCCCGCGTTGGCGAGAATATCGGGCAAAACCAGCACGCCGCGGTCAAACAGCTTTTCATCCGCATGGGCGTGGACGGGACCGTTGGCGCCTTCGATGATGTACTTGGCTTTGATTGTGTCGACGTTGTCCAACGTAATGACACCGCCGATCGCCGAAGGGACCAGCATGTCGCAATCAAGCCCCAGCAGTTCTTCGTTCGAAATCGAATCAGCACCGTCAAATCCCGCCAGCGAACCGTTCTTGAATGAATGACGCAGTGCGGCAGGGATATCAAGTCCTTCCGCATTGAAGTATCCGCCACTGATATCGCTGATGGCGGTAATTTTAAATTCGGATTCGTACATGTACTTGGCCGCGTGCGAGCCCACGTTGCCAAAGCCCTGGATCGCAACCGAAATGTCCTTGGAACGGCGGCCCAGGCGCTTCAACAGTTTGAACGCCAGAATTCCACACCCGCGACCAGTCGCCTCTTCCCGACCCTTGGCGCCGTAATTTTCAACCGGCTTGCCCGTGATGCAGGCTGGATTGAATCCATGATACTTTTCCCATTGATTCCGAATCCAGCTCATCGTTTCGCTGTTCGTTCCCATATCCGGCGCAGGGATGTCTTTGTCGGGACCGATGATCTCGTGAATCTGATCAACGAACTTGCGGCTGATTCGTTCGGTTTCTTTTCGTGACAGGTTTCGCGGATCAACACAAATGCCACCTTTGGCTCCACCGTAGGGAATGTTGACCACGGCTGTCTTCCACGTCATCAAGGAAGCCAGCGCACGAACTTCGTCCAGGTCGACGTCCCAGTGATAACGCAGACCGCCTTTCATGGGCCCCCGCGCATTGTTGTGCTGCACCCGGTATCCAACAAACGTCTCCAGCACGCCATCATCCATTTCAACTGGCACTTCGACCGTGACTTCGCGCTTGGGTGTCTTGAGGAGTTTGCGAATATTCTCTGGCATGCCCAAGTGATCGGCTGCGCGGTCAAAATACAATTGAACGGCTTCGAAGGCTTTCATCGAGTGAGGTTTCTTTAGTTTGGTAACCGACGAATTCATTGAAGCACCAGGGTCAAACAGACAAGCATGTTGAGGAACAACCGGTCCCACTACGAGACCGATGACAGATTTCCTACAATATCTCGGATCGACCAGATACTACAATCGCATCTAGACAATTCGCCGGAAATATTTCACCAGACCAACCCGGCGGCCCATTTTTGCGGACCATTCTGACCACGGCAGCGGGCAAAACGTGACAATCGACATAAACCAATTTTGGCACCTGTTGGGCGAAAGCAAGCTGGTCGAGATGTCGAAAATTCAGCCGCTCATGGCGGAATTTGCCACCACTCCCGCCCAGACAAACAATGCCAGTTTCAATGCGAATGACGCGGCCAACTGGTTGCAGAAAAAACAGCTGCTCACCAGTTATCAGGCGCGGATCCTGCTCGCCGGCCACAAGGGCCCGATTCGTTTTGGCGACTACCTTGTAATGGAGCCGTTCACCTCAACGCCCACCCGCGGTGACTTTAGGGGTAAACATTTCGCCACAAACTTTCCCGTCCGTTTGCAATTTATGGCCGGAACCAATCCAACTGATCTGGATTTCTGGAATCAAATCGAGGCGTTGTCTGAAAAAGTTAGCTCCCTGGACGAACCTACCCTGGTCGCTGTGTTCGAATCGGTCGTGTTGACCGACTACCGATTTGTGGTCAGTGAAGCCAGCCCCGGCAGACGATTGTCGGAGCTCCTTCCGCGAAAGGGGAGGATGCCCTGGCCAGACGCCTGCGTCGTCATGGCACATGTCGCGAAAGCGCTGAACACGCTCCACCAGCAGGAAATCGTTCACAACGCCATCTCACCCCGTGTGATTTGGGTCGAAAGCGGCGGCAAATCCAAACTGGAAATGTCGCTGTTCCCAGACAAGGAATTTGAAACGCCCGCAAACGAAACTCGCGAATGTCGTCTCGATTACCTCGCCCCGGAAGTACTGTCGGAAACACCGCACATAACTGCGCGATCCGACTTGTATGCGTTCGGATGCACGTTATACCGGATCATCGCGGGCAAGACTGTTTTTCCCGTCGCAGACCTGGGCCTGAAATCAAACCAACATCTTTCAATGGAACCAGTTCAACTGGACAAATACAACATTCCGCCACAATTGCAGGAATTGCTGGATCGCCTGCTGGACAAGGATCCTGAACGTCGACCGCAGAGTGCGACCTCGATCGCCAGCCAGCTTTGCCATCTCGCGGGTAAACCCGACTTATTGAACGAGTGCAGAACCGCAAGCGATGAGAAGGTGCAAGCCTTCCGTGCGCGAATAAACCGAAACCGGTTCGACACCTTCGCGGTTACCGGCCTTGGGCGCGCGCGACCTGTCGACTTCGGGGGTCAGTTGCAATCCAGCGAAGAGTCAACAGTCGTGTCTGAGACGATTCGATTCCCGACTCCCGAACGAGTGTTATCGGTCCGCGTCAAAAGAAAAAATGGAAAATGGAAAATGCCATTGGCCGTTGCCGCTGCACTGATCCTCATGTCGGGGCTGATCGGATTATTTGCCTACCAGGCGAACCGCACAGCGCTCGTGGTTTCTCCCGACCCGGTCGCCCCGGACACCGAACAAGTTCACCCCGTCCCCGTGCCAACAATCGAGGTGCGACCGACGGTCAACCCAAACCTGGTTCAAGTCCTGATTGATGATGACGATGCCAGCTTGTGGGAAAGCCCGACGACCGGCCCCCCGCTTGATCTGGCCTTCCATCCCCCCACGTCGCGGATCATTTTTGCCTTTCGCCCAGCCGAATTGCTGTCGCATTTAGAGGGCAGGCAATTGTTGCGCAGCCTCGGGCCCGTCTTGAACCAGCGTATCAGCGACTGGAGCGAACAGCTCGGGCTGGAATTCGACATCATCGAGCAATTGATTGTTTCATTACACCCCGGACAAGCGTCCACATACGACTCGTTTGCCTCGATCAAACTAACACGACCGACAACAGCAGACGAGTTGATTCCAGCACTTGGAAATCCGACCGCCGAGGTTGTTGGCGACGCCACGATTTACAAGAAACCTGACGGAACGGCATTTTACTTTCTTCCTACCCCACCCCCCGCGTTGGCTCGTGACGAAGCAGTTAGGCCGGAGAACGTTGAATCAACTGATGATGAACTGCCGGCTGACACAGACGAACGCTCGCTTCGCGTTTTGAGTTTCGTGTTCGGGAAACCGGCTGCGGTACGCGCAGTTGCTGAATCGGGGGGCTTAAACGTAACGTCCGGCACGATGAAGAAATTAATCGACCGAAGTGATGCGGATCGTCACTTCTCATTTTTATTCTTGCGGCCGGCGATGTTCAACGAGCAGGGGCAGACACTGATGGGACCTCAGCTGGCAACACTCAACCGGCAACTGGACTTATTTTTGCAAGACGAAATCCGCGGCGGCGTCGTCAGCTTTCATATTGACCAGGGCGACTATTTCGAGGTTGTTTTCGACCAAACGGTCGACCTGGAATCCCGGGAGTTGAAAGAGTCACTGCAAAAACGGCTGCGGGTTTTCCGCGACGAGGTCACACGATACCTGGCGACTATCCCGGCAAATGCCTATTGGGACAAAGTCCGCTTGCGTTATGACAATATGCTTGCCGACGTTTATCGGAACTTAAGATGGGATGTGGAATTCGGAACGGTTATCGGCAACTGCTGGTTGCCACCCATGGCCGGCCACAACCTGGTGGCGGCCTCGGAACTCATTACCGCCTTTTCGGGCAATTCAACGGACTCAGCCGTCGTCGCCGCTACAAAAAAAGTACCCGCCACGCTCGAAGAGTTGTTGCAGTCTCAACGCAGTCTCCGCGTGACAACCAATCCCGATTTGAATGTGCTGCTTAACGGAATCAGAGCTGAAATTCTTGACGAATTCGGCGCGCTGCCTTTTGACTTTCACATCCGACTGGTCGGAAATGATTTGCAAAAAGAAGGCATTACGCAGAATCAGCGCCCGGGAGATTTTGAACTGGTCGACAAATCACTGGCCGAAATCCTGACGGAAATCATGGTTCGTTGCAATCCTGACAAGAGCATCAGTGGCTCGCACGACCCCAATTGCAAACTGGTTTGGGTCCTGGGGCCAGATCCTGCGGATCCAGGGAAACAGGCGATTCTGATCACGACCCGCGCCGGCGTTTCCGAAAGGAATTTAAAGCTGCCAGAAAACTTTCAACCGCAATAATCGATTCGCAGATCGCATTTATTGCGGGCGTCCACCAATTGTCATTCGCCCGCGGGAAGGATTCCGGTAAAATGAAGCTGGCAGGGACAGATATTTTCAGGAAATCGATCGTTGGAACTTTTTACACTTCTTTGTGACACCTGCGCGGCCAAGCTGAAAGTTACTCAGGCCAATGCCGTGGGTCAGGTGTTGGCCTGCCCCAAGTGCGGCAATATGGTCAAGGTCATGCCGCCGCCGGGCTGGAAACCAACACCCGAACTTGAAAACAGCTTCTCCGCGGCAGACTTGGCGAAAGTCGGCTCCTTCGCCAGCGGCAGCAGTTTCGAAGAAATCGATGACATTCTGTCTGCGTCTGCCAAGTCTTCGGCCGCCAAGAGTTCCGTTGCCAGGCAGGCTTCCAAATCAAAACTTCCAACAACGGCGCCCCGGCCACAACTCAAAAACCGTCAGGCAAACAATCCAGCCGAATCAGCGAAACCCATTTTGCCCACTTCGCAGTGGACTCCGGCCGAAGCTCATCAGCGCCGCAAATGGCTATTAATTGGAATCAGCGTCGTGGGAACTCTCGTCATCCTGGGAAGTATCGTGGGCGCAATCCTGATTAATCGGGACTCGACACCGGTTGTCCTGAAGCCAGATCGCGAAGAAGCTGAGGTGCCCGCCGAACTTGCGGAACCGCCCGTCGAACAGCCGCCTGTCGAGGCAGTCCCTCCCGATGCGACAGCGCCTGAAACTGAAAACACGGAGCAGCAGCCCGTCGCGAACCAAGCCCATTCCGAATCTCCCGCTCCACCCAGCGAATCAAACGAACAGGAGAACAATCCTGTTGAATCAATTACCGTCAACCCACCCGAAATTCCCGGCATGGAAACCAAGCCGGCGCTACCGGAAAACCCGTTAGTCGCCAATTCGGCGCAACCCACAACCGTGACACCGATCGACGATCTGATCAACCGGGATGTGTTTGGAAATCCGGTCGAAACGGATTCCAAGCTTGGCGGACTTTCCTCGTTGCTCAATCAATCCAACACATCAATCCGCGAAATTCAGGATTTGGCCGAATCGGTGCGCGATGCGGAAACGATTGGTATTGCGCGCTATTATGTTGCCAAACCCGATCCGCTGGAGGAAAGTATCGATACCGAAAAACAACTGGGACTGTCCTGCGGTGGAATCCTTTACGAAAATCTCCCGCTGTTGGCGTTGTTGCGTGACGCGACCGCCATTACCGGAGTCCCGTTTTCTCTTGACGCGGCAAGTTTTCAAGCAGCAGACTTCGACTTTGGTGTGACCGTTAACATCAAGCTGGAGCAGAGTGACGATCGTCCGCTGAGTTTTGCCACGGCGGTAGAATCGGTTTTGGCACCGATGAATGTGGAGCGGACAACGACATCCGCTGGGCTGCGTTCTCATTCGCCCTCTGAACGCGGACCAGAAAACTCACACCACCTTCCCATTGCCGGCGTTTGCAACTCAAGACGATATCGCTCCCAAAATGCTCGATTTCCTTAAACGGATGATCGCACCTGAATCCTGGAACACCGGAGATGATCCCGCGACTGCTGAGCTGGGAACAAACGAATTAACGGTTTACCAGACGCCGATGATTCAACGTCAATTCAAGGATTTTTTGGACAAGCTGACATTTGTTTCTGAGTTCCAGGGAACGCCCGCAGAATTGGCTGAACAGACTCAATTGCGCACGCGCTGGGCCTCCGCGCAGGAATTGCTTGGACAAGCCGCTCCAACTGGGTCGAACTTTTGACGTTCCGCTGGAATCGCTCTGTACAACGATTCAGCAAAAATCCGGATTAACCGTGTTGATCGATTGGCCGTCCATCATGCAAGAAGGTTGGACACCGGCGACCATGGTGCCGGGCAATATCAATGAGTCCAGTGTGTATCGCACGCTCAGGGAAATCGCCCGCAGCATGAAAATCACCTTACGGGCGATTGATGCAAAAACCGTCGAATTGACCACTTTTCAAACCGCAACCTCGCAGCTTGAGTTGGAAGTTTACTATTACGGCGACATCATTGAAGAAACACTTTACCGAAGAACATGTCATCGATATTGTGACGCGAACCTTGTCTCGCGAATTCAACTCCAATCCCGAAATTCGCATGGATTTTGTGCCGCAGCTCAAATGCATCGTCGCCGTTGCGCCTCAATCGCTGCAAAAGCAACTTGAAATCGTCATCGAGCGATTGCGAAAACTGTAGCAACTCATGAGAGCTTGAGGCAGCCTCAGGAAAGAGGCACAACTTTCACCCGCTCGAACTCGCCTTGGCCGATGCCATAGTGTTGCGAGTTGAGCGAATAGTTATTGTCGAACCAGTGTTCAATGCCGCGGTCCTGATCCGTGTCGTGGTCGGGAGCGATGGACAGCGTCTGGCCGTTCGCGATGTCTCGTACTTCATAATTATCCACAATCGCCTGACCACTTTTGAACACCCACCTCGGCACCGCAAACATCTCTTCATAGTTGTCGCTTGGCGAGTAGATGGTGATGTCGGCGTCGGCACCGATTCCCAGTTGGCCTTTGTGTCGCAAACCAAGAATTCGTGCCGGTCCGGCGCGGGTGATGATCGCAATCTCGTTAAGCGTGTATTCGCGATTCAAATCAGCAAGCGAACAATGCCGCAGGATCTTTTGGTTCACTTCTGCAAGTTTTTCGGCGCGATAACCGCGATCCATCAACAACCGGACGATTTGCGGATACGCGAGGAAACTGCCGCCGTTGGGATGATCGGTGCTCATCACAACTTTCCAGGGATCGTCAACGAGCAGGTACCACTCCAGCCCGATGGCCCATTGCAAGGCGTTCACAAAATTCTTATCGCGGTATTCGATGGGTGACACGCCGCATCCCGATTCGAGTTCGGTGTCCGAAGAATACCATTTCTCGCCACTGATTTGCTGCAGATAATAGCCCAGCGGTCCGTCGCCGGTCATGCTGGTTGTGCGTCCAAACATGACTTGGCCAACGTCCACCGTCACGGCGTCCTGCGCATTGATGAAGTCGGCGAGCGGGCCAACCTGCGAGCAGAGCGTCGCTTCGTTTGCGTTACCGCCACCGTACGAGTGGAACTGGATATGGGTTAGATGGGCCCTTTGTCCGGCAACCGTCTTCATCGTCTCGAGCGTCGTTTGCCAGTTTCCAGGGCAGGCCCAGGTTGTTGCAATGAATGTGAGCCGGATGCGGCAGGCGGAGCGAGTTGGCTGCCCGCGAAACGGCCGCCGATGATTTGCCGCGGCGTGACGTTGAATCCGGTAACGGTTTGGTCCAGGTCGCGGGCGTTGCCGTCGTGTTTCTGCTTCCAGAGTTCGACACCGCCGGGGTTGACCAGTTTCGGAGCAAATCCACCCGAACGTTTCAACAGCCAGGCGAGGAACGCCTGCAGGCCATCGTCATCGTGCCTCGAAACACACTCCATCACGTAGTGGTTATTGCCGACCAACACAAAGAATCCGGTGTCCACGTTGGGGACCTGGCTGAATTCGTGATGCACGTGCCGTGCGGCGAGCGGCGAAATTGCCGCGTCGAAACAGGTCGTATAGCCGAGTCCCGTATATCGCAAACCGGTTGTTACGATGTCTGGCACCGCTGCCATGCTGCCACATTCAATGGCTTGGCGGGTCATTTCGGGTTGCAGCTTGCGAGCAGCATTTACCTTTGGGCCCGCAATATGGCAATGCATGTCGACCGCACCCGGCATGACGACCATCCCGGTTACATCCACAGTTTTTATCGTTGCGTCGCGGTCAGGTGGAGCCGTGATTTTGCCTTCGCGTACCCAAACATCGCGAAGTTCCCCATCCACACCGTTGGCCGGGTCATAAACGCAGCCACCACTGATTTTGAGATACGACACTCCCTGCCACCTTTACAACGCACAACTGAAAAAACAGCAAACTTCAGTCTACCGGGGTTTCTTGGGGTCCGCAGAAGCGAGAGCGGGATTTTGGTCGGGGATGGGCTGCCGATCCGACTCGGATGGTGCCATGGCCCCCGATTCGGCCGGCTGAGGCTTGGCAGGGTTCAATCGTTCGTCGCGGGCAATTTTGCCTTCCAGTTCGCAGAGAACTTCGTTCAGCCGCTCATAATTAGTGGCAATGCGATCCAGCCGTTTTTGCACGTCGGGCGAATCGGCGTTGACTCCATCGGTGTCAATCTTGATTTTTCCAACCGAAGTTGTTCGTCCAAAAAAAGTCATGCGTTTCCTGCTGGCGGTAGTGGCGTTCCCTTGGCCAAACCAGGTGGTGACCTCAAAGATCACGCTACTTGCATTGTTTGCAGCCCTCAGTCCATTAACAAGCCCCAATTGGGTTCACCCGAAGCGTCCTGACGTTGTGAAATGACTGTGTGAATCAATGCGCAACGCAAAATTTGGCCGAAATCCATCTGTCGGCTGCGGATTTATCGTGTTTCGAGAAGCCAAATTCTGCTTGCCCAATTAGATTAATCCGTAGACTTTGTGACTAATCGCGGCCAGTCAAGCAGGTTGAAACAGAGATATTGCGAGAATATCGAGATATCAGTTTTTCTTTGCATCGCGACGATGTTAGATTTGGAAAAATAGTTACACAACGAAACAACCAATCTTTGCAATTCTGGAGTCCGCGTTGAATCGCTTTTTCCACAATTTGAAACAGACTTCGTCGTTGCTGGCGATTGCCGTTTTCAGTTGCGTGCTGCCGGTCGATGCACAGGATTTTCGCGAGCCTGCTGTTCCTGGAGAAGGAAGTTTGAACCAGGCGTTTGACTTGTTAGAAGAAAAGGTCAATCCACCTGCTGGCCAGACTCAGCCGCTGCAAAGTGTGATTCAGCCACCCTCCACTTTTGACGGATTCGTTCCCCCGGCAACGCAGCGACTGCAAATGCAACCAATCAGTCCGCGACCCGAAATGAATGGGGTGCCGGGGAGCGAACTGATTTCCGGTGGACTGGGATCTGAACCCGCCGCACTTTCTCCGGAATTATTACGTCAACGAAGCTTGCGGCCCGGAATTGAACTCGATGCAGAGGGAAAACTGCAACCGCTTGATTCCTGGCAGGGCTGACCTCCGGTCGGCCATCGAAAATCTGGACAACTGGGCCGAAGAGCCAACCGAACCCACCGACGGCCCGGAAGTGATCTGGCAGAATTATCCCGACGGCACGCCCCAGTTAATGCGGCACGTGGCACAGGACAAAGAAGGAAACTACTACAACAATGGCGATTGGAAATTGTTCAATCGCCAGGGGCAAGTTCTCGCGCAAGGCCAGTTTTACGATGGCGTCATGGACGGCGTCTGGAAACGTTGGCACCCTCAGACGGCAGAAGGCATCTTTGCGACCAAACCATTCAACCTGTTTCGTGGCCCGTTTTTGTCCACGGCTTCATTCAGCAAGGGCGAACTTGATGGCATCTGGGTTTTGCAAGACAACTATGAAAGAAAGATTTTTGAAATCCCCTATCGCAAAGGATTGCGTCACGGAACGGCGACCTGGTGGTATCCCAGCTCCATGAAAATGCGCGAGGTGACATTCAAGGACGGCTTGATGGATGGAGCATTGCTGGAATGGGATGAACAAGACAAGCTCGTTCGTCGCGACGAATACATCGAAGGCAAACAGATTATTCGCCAAACGTCGTACTATCGCCCCAAGTACAAAGAGTCTGAAAATTATTACCTGGATGTTCAGCTGGAGCCCGGCGGAACGGATGATTGGTGGCAAGCCAAACCTGCCGGTTTCGTTGCCGCTGGCAGCAGGCTCCAACACGGTCCCGCGCTTTCCTGGTACGATAACGGCCAGCCCAAAATGAAAGGGCAGTACAAGAACGACGTCAGGTACGGTCGTTTTATCTGGTGGCATCCCAACGGTCAAAAACAGCTCGTCGGTTCCTACGACGAAAACGGCAACAAGAGTCGGCGTTTGGACCTGGTGGCATCCCAACGGGGTCAAGGCAATTCAGGGCCAATACGAAGCCAATGTTGCCGTCGACGTTTGGCGCTGGTGGAACGAAGACGGGCAGGTTGAATCAACCGAAAACATCAGCCAGCGGATTCTCGAAACACCGCCGGCAGAAGCCCAGAAAGATATCGGAGAAATACCCATTATTAATCCTGGCGAAGTCCAGTTCCGGGATCCTGCGTCCGAACAAAAAACTTTGCAACATCCAGCGAACCAGGACAACTCCATTCAACTGCCCCCGGATACGTTCGAAAATCTGGAAGAAATTCAGCCGTTCGAGGATGGCCAAATTGACGTCCTGCCGGATAAACTCGTACCCGATGACGACAATTGAGGGCCACTTTTGCCCGTCGATTTGTGGCCTCGCGGTCTCCTAATCATCCAACAACTTCAGCAGCTTGGTTGTCGTTCGCCAATTGCGAGTCGTTGCGAACATCTTCAGTGATTTTTCAAAAAAGCCGTTGGTAAGTTTCGTGTCGCTGTAAAAGCCGGGACAGAAAACATAAATGTCTCGTCCCGCCAGGCGAAATTGATCGGGCAAATCTTTCGCTGATTTCTTGAGCAGATTGACTTGTTCGGGTTTCGGCATTTGGGAAAGAAACGTCACATGCAACTGTTTCAAGTCCGTCGATCTTGCTTCAAATGGGTGCCTGGCAGCCAGTTTACGAAATTCATTTTCCGTTCGGACTACTGCTCCAACGTCGTATCCGAAATCACGCTCGACCGCGGCAACAATTTTGCCGGACAACTTACCGGGATCCAATTTTGCGGTCTCGAAAACAATGTTGCCGCTTTGAATGAGCGTAGTCAGGTTCTTGAACTTGATTTTTTCCAGCGTCGCGACCAACTCGTTCATCCTGATTTTATTTTTGCCGCCGACGTTGATGCCGCGCAGCAGGGCTATGTATCTCGCCATTTTTAGCAGCCAATCTTCGTATTAAACCAACAATCTTCCGCCTTGTAGTTGAACAGAATTCAGACCGGGATACGATCATGGTAGTTCGCCCTGGCCTTGCTTGGGAATTCGACCCGTCGGCCAATCGTGGAACTTCTTCGTCGGCCAATTTCATGAACCTCAGACGTCATTTCATTGTTACTTGCGTCCACACTCTTGCCTGTACTCCAGTTGCCTTCAGCGGAAACCTGACCGCGCAGGAAACAACTGAATCCGACTGCGAGTTTCGGCCAGGAGAAGCCATCAAACAAGGCATCGACTACTGACACCCAACGGTTAAAGGAAACCGTTAAGGAGGCGTTTCGGCTGACACACGCTGGCTGGAGTTCAGACGAGGTGATTCTTGATGATACTTTGTACGCTCGTTTCATCGCCAAATGCAACGACCTGTTACCGAATGCCAAGGCGGATGAATTTGGCTGGACACTGCTGAATCTGCGCAAAGCCGGACAGCTGGAAACAAAGGCGACGCGGCGAAGAAACAGTGACGTCGATTCAGTTGCCCACATTGCCGAAATCGCTGCGCGGTCGACAACCGACCGGTTTCGCGTGTCGACCGATCGCGTCATGGTGGACCCCGAAAAACGTTCCGCTTTCAATGCCGCCGCCGTCGAAATCGATCCCGACGTCGACCTGTACCTGGTTCGCAAAGCGGCGTTCCATTTGCGCAAGGCCCGACAACTACGGCCGGAACTGATCACGCGCATCGCCGATTGGAATCGCGTCGTCGAAACCTTTTCTGTGGCAAGCATCAGGCAGAACCCGGAGTTGATACCTGCACATCCAGGCATTTACATTTTCCGCGACCCAACGGGGTACTTGTATATCGGCCAAACTGAAAACTTGCGCACACGATTGGCGACTCATCTTGATCAGTCTCATAGCGAGTCGCTGGCCAGTTACCTGGAAAGCCACGGTGCACAAAAGATCCTGATCGAGATTCACTCGTTTGACCCAACATCGCGCGCCACAGAAGTCATGGTCCGCCGCGCATACGAATCGGAACTCATTGCCAGTCGCAAACCACGCTTCAATATTCAGCCCTAGTTCGAGGTCGGAAGCCGAAGGTCGGAGGTCGGAGGTCGGAATTCTGACCCTCAACCCTCAACCCTCAACCCTCAACCCTCAACCACCGGCATGGGTTTTGCGACCATTGGTTTCCATGAGCGAAAGACTTCGCTCGAGAGTCACCTTTCTCCCGAAAACATGGGCGTTTCACATTAAAACTCCCGTCAATGGAGCAAATCTCATGATCAATATGATCACACAACGTCGCGGAACCGCGACACTCGTGTCGGGCCTGTTCTGCGCGATGTTCTATGTCATCTACCCCTATTCGCCGATGGTGGAAAACATGGATTCGCGCGGCAACGAAGGTTCTGAATTTAAACTCGCTGGACCCGTTCCCGACGATGACGGCTTTGAAGGGACTGCAGCGGAACCGATTTCGGGCAAACTGGTATCGGTCATTGAATCGCCAAGTGCCGCGACATACACGTCACATCCGATTCAAACAGGCTATCTGCCTCAGTTGCCTGCAGCCGATCAACAGCCAGCCCAGCTGGCGACGCCGACAATCCAAAAACCGGTCCCGCCAGATTATCAAGGCGCGGCTCCTTCACCGTTCGACCAACCGACTGCAGACAATGATGGAGGTGATCAAAACCTCGAAGTCCTGATGCGCGGACCGCTCCACGAAGCCTACGCTGAAGTTTACCAACACGATCCGAAACCGTCCGTCGTCATCAGCCGCCAACCGCCAGAACCAATCGACGAACTCCCACCGGAGTTCAAGCCCGCTGGCGACAACGTCGAATGGATTCCCGGGTATTGGGCTTGGGACGATGAGCGAAATGACTTTATCTGGATTAGCGGTGTGTGGCGCAATATTCCGCCAGGACAACGCTGGGTTCCTGGTTTCTGGCAGACTGAGGGCGAGGGTTTTCGCTGGGTTTCCGGATTCTGGATCGGCGACCAACAGACGCAAGTCGATTACCTGCCGTCACCTCCGTCGAGCCTCGACAACGGTCCCGTTTATCCGGCACCAAGTGATGACCACTACTACGCCCCCGGCAATTGGGTGTACCAAAACAATCACTACGTGTGGCGAAGCGGATACTGGGCGCCCCGAGTCGCCTATCGAGTCTGGATTCCAGCTCGCTACATCTGGACGCCCTCTGGATGCGTCTATCGACCAGGCTTCTGGGATTACGAATTTGACCAACGCGGCGTACTGTTTGCGCCCGTTTGCTTCAACGCGCCCGTTTACCGACAGGTTCAATACTGCTACCAGCCAACTTACGTTGTTAATACCAACGTCGATTTCATGGCGCACCTGTTTATCAGGCCCTCGTACTGCCATTACTACTTTGGCGACTGGTATGGCCCCCGCTATATGTCCCGGAACTTCTATCCCTGGTCGAATTACGGTTACGCAAATTTGAATTTCCGGGCCTATGACCCGTTATATTCCTACTACCGTTGCCGATCAACGCGTTACAACAATGTGCAGGCGTTGGGCTGGGTACAAAATCAGTTTTCGTTTTACTTCCAATATCAGAATTATCGGCCACAGCACACTTATCGCGGGCAACGTCAGTTCGTCCGTGACCACGAACGCGACCATTACGGAAACGACGCAGTACGCCGAGCTTCGTATGGCGAACGATACGACGATCGAATTAGCCGGCAAAAGCCTTCCGATGGCCGGACACGTGGATATTCGAAAGTCGAAGTAACCGACAGGATTGAATCGGTCGCCGTTTCGCGAGAAATTTCCCGGCGGAGAGGGTCCCAGAGCGATCATTTCAAGGGCGAGGGCCGCGACCAGCGCACCCAGGCAAAGCTGGAGCTTCCCAAATCAAAATACACATCGGTTAAACGATCACCAGATCGACAGCAAAATTCCGGCATCCGAATCCCGGACGACTTGCGCCGCAAGTTTGAGGGTTTTGAAAAGCAACAAGCGGAAAAAAGAACAAAAGATTTGAGTACGAAAACCCGCAATCCCGGACCCAAAGATGGTTCGCAAGGTCAAGCCGCCAAGCAGCCGGAACGAACACGTCCACAGGTCTCCAGGCAGCTGGAAAACCAACCAGCATCCGCCGCAAAACAACCAGAGTCAGTACGTAATGAGTCTGTGCGGAAGGGACAAAGGACCCAGGAAAATCAGGTTCGGGATCAGCAGCGGCAACAGCGCAACCAGAAAAGCGCTGAAACTACCGATCAACGACATGTCCAAAAGCCGGTCGAAGTCCGTCGCCAGCAACTCCCAAATCGCGAGCAGCAAGACCAGGAGGCGGTCGCAAACTTGAAACGACAACCCCAGCCTTCTAATGCGGCCCTCCGCGAACAAGATCGCCGTGCCGTTGACTCTCGTGAAAAACAGAAACAAGACGAGAATCGCCGGCAAGCAGAACAAGCTCGCCAGCAGCGCCAATCCGCTCAGCAAGCCAAGAACCAGCGAGATGCACGGCAACACGCGAAGGAAGCCCAGTCGACAAAACCTCGCGAAACTCAACAGCGCACCCAAAGATCTGCTCAGCCCCAAGCAATCCCACGGACCGAAGCCTCTCAGAAAATGCAAACGCAGCGCGACGTGCAACAACGTGCCACGAAAGAACAGACAGGCAATCGCGAGCTGACGCAGCGAGTTGCCAAACAACAAACGGATAGAATTCGTGCCGGAGACAATCGACAGCGCAATCCTCAACCACTGGCTCAACGACAACGCGAAGCCCAACAGCAACGCGACATTCAGCAGAAAACACAACAACAACGTGACTCCCAGCAACAGGCCAGGCGAGCGCAACAGCGGGCCCAGCGCGAATCGCAACAGCGGGCCCAGCGCGAATCACAACAGCGGGCCCAACGCGAATCCCAACAGCGGGCCCAACGCGAATCCCAACAGCGGGCCCAACGCGAATCACAACAACGGGCCCAACGCGAATCCCAACAACGTGCTCAACGCGACACCAAACGGCAAAAAAACGACTCAAAAGGAAAGAAAAATTAGCGTTGTTGCGACTGCCGCGCAGATGGACAGCGCCTTACCCTTCAAATTCAATGGCGACGTCGGCGGATCTCGCCCAACTGGCAGTCTTTGATGCTCCAGCCCTGAATCATTTGCGTCTATCCCACCTCCGGACCCGGGGCTTCGTCACCACAGCCGCCAGCCGATTTCAAAAAAACATTAGTGGCCGCGCGATTATTGCGTTATCTTGGTGGCTGCTCCGGGTGTCGTCGTGGCACGCGGTTAACCCATTAACTATCACGGTCCGCCACTCCATGAAATATCCAGCCCTTACCCGCGCCCTCGTTTTTCTGATCTTGGTCGTCTTGGCTATTCAAGCGCGGGCTCAGCAACAACCGTACGGTCCCTATGACCCAAAAACGGAACTTCAGAAAATCGCCGTCATCGATCAGAAAATCATGATGCCGATGCGGGATGGGGTCCGACTGTGCACGGATATCTATCGGCCCAACACAGACCAGCCGGTGCCCGTGATTTTTTCCCGCACGCCCTACAACTTCAACAGTTGGCGCGACGGCAAGGAATCCATGCGAACCTATGGAGCTGCGCTCAAAGCGGTCGAGCGCGGTTATGCCTATGTCGTCCAGAATGAACGAGGGCGTTACTTTTCCGAAGGTCAATGGGATATTCTCGGAACACCAACCACCGATGGCTATGATGCGTTTGAATGGATGGCCAAACAGCCCTGGTGCAACGGTCGCATTGGAACCATTGGTTGTTCGTCAACTGCCGAATGGCAGATGGCTGTCGCCGCGCTGGACCATCCGGCTCATGCGGCGATGGTGCCGCAGGGCTTTGGGGCGGGCGTTGGTCGGGTTGGCCCGTTTTACGAGCAAGGCAACTGGTATCGCGGCGGCGTGGAACAAATGCTGTTTTTTTCCTGGCTGTATGGAGTTCAAAACGATCGCATCCGACCGACGTTCCCGCCCGACGCGACTCAGGCCGAGTTGATCAGAAACTCACAGTACTTTGACTTGGCACCGGAGCGACCTGAAGTTGATTGGGTGGAAGCGAACAAACATCTGCCGATCCAGGACATCATGAAAAACGTCAACGGTCCGATCGGGATTTTTGAAGACATGATTCGCCGCAAGCCCAACGATCCGAAGTGGTATCAGGGCGGACTGTATCATGACGACATGCCGTTTGGCGTACCGAGTTTTTGGTTCTGCTCCTGGTTTGACGTGGCCAGCAGTCCCAACATCGCCTTATTCAATCACGTGCGGGCCCACGGTGTCGACCAGTACGTACGGGACAACCAGTACTTGATCATTGCCCCCAACACCCATTGCGGGTACACGCGTTCGCAGGAACAAACCATGGTCGGCGAGCTGAACGTTGGCGATGCCCGGCTCGACTACGATGAACTGGTGTATGGCTGGTTCGACGCCAAACTCAAACAGGACAAAGGCGCCGTCGACATGCCACGCGTGCGATACTATACGATGGGCAAGAACGTCTGGAATACATCGGACGTCTGGCCACCCGCCGAGGCGCAGATGACACCTTTGTATCTGTCCAGCGATGGCAAGGCCAATACACTCAACGGAGACGGCAGGCTTTCTTTCGATAGGCCGAACGACAACATGAAGTCTGATTCATTCACGTACGATCCACTGAACCCGGTGACCAGCCTCGGTGGCAACGTGTGTTGTACGGGTGGTGCCATTGAAGCAGGCTCTTACGATCAGCGAACGCTCGAATTGCGGGATGACGTTCTGGTTTATACAACCGAACCGCTTACCGAGGGCGTCGAAGTCAGCGGGTTTATCGATAGCGTCCTGTACGTTTCGTCTGACGCGAGAGATACCGATTTCACCGTCAAACTGATTGATGTTTATCCCAATGGAGTTGCCTACAACCTGGATGAAACGATTCAACGAGCCAGGTATCGAGAAGGCTATCACCGCGAAGTGTTCATGGAACAGGGGCAAGTCTACAAAATTCCATTGTCGCCGATGTCGACGAGCAACTATTTTGCCAAAGGGCATCGCATTCAAATCGAAGTTTCCAGCAGCAATTTCCCCCGCTTCGCCCGCAACCTGAACACCGGCGGGAACAACTACGACGAGTCAACGCCCGTCGTTGCCCATAACACGATACACCATTCGGAGCAGTATCCCTCGCAAATTATTCTGCCGATTGTGAAGTAGCAGTTTTATGTCGCTGAGCGAGTCCCTTTGCTCAGTTGGGGCGAAGTTCGATGCGGTGTGGCATCGGCGAGAGATGAATTGTGCGAGCAACCTCATTCTGTCATTCATGATTCTGTCACTTGAGTCGGAGAATCAAGCCGCGAATTTTTGAGTTATCAAATCACCCATCACAAATCACAAATAATTAATCCACCCTCACCGGCCGCTGAGACGGCGACCTCTCCCAGAGGGCAATGCCGTAGCGGACCCTGATCGTCGTTTAACCGCGTGCCCAGCGGGCCGCGTTTGTCACGATGGCAAAAGCGCGGGGCGTTGCCCACACGGTTAGACGAGGAAACGCCAGAAAAGTTCAGCTAATAATCCGCTACGGCATTGCCCAGAGGGAGAGGCTGCGGCTAACGTCGCTGCGCCGGAGCCCAACATCCTAACCCAATTCACGTCGCAGCGCGTCGCGACGTTCGAGTAACTGGGCGACAATGCTGATCGCAATTTCGCTTGGTTGATTCGTGCCAATTTTCAGACCGACCGGGCACACAAATGACTCGGCCAATTCAGGTGCGACTCCGCTCTCCTGCAGTTCGCGGACCAAGACGCCCCGTTTTGATTTGCTGCCAATCACGCCCACAAACACCGGTTGCTCAGCCTGCTTGAACATTGCTTCCAGTACGGGCTTGTCCACACTGTGTCCCATGGTCATGCACACAACGAAGTCCTGCGCTGTGATGCCCGGCACGAAACTTGTCAAATCAGGTATGCAAATTTTTTCCAGCCGGGGCGATTCAGGGAGCCGATCAATCCACTCCTGTCTTTGATCGAGGCAGACGATTCGGCAATTCAGCGTCAGCAAACAGTTCACCAGAGACTGCGAAACATGCCCGGCTCCGAAGATGATGATCCGCCAGTCGTTTCGATTGTAGACTTCAAAAAACAGCTTGACCAATCCGCCGCAGGTCATTCCGACATCGCGTTGCAGATTCCAGTGGACTAACACGTTGGCTGGTGTCGTGGAATCGCCCAACATGTTTTGCGCGTGTTCAATGGCACGTGCTTCGACTTTGCCACCGCCGACGGTTCCGTACACCAGCCCCGACGCGTCGACCAACATCTTTGAACCGGTGTCCTGGGGCGTACTTCCCGTGGCTTCGACCATCGTAACTTGCACAAACGGTCGATTTGCATTTGCGAGCACCGCAAGTTTTTCAATAAAGGTCTGAGTGATGGCCACCGATTCAGACTTTCTCTTTGGCTGGCGTTGCAGATAGCGAACAAGCCGTCAAACAACGCAGAATTTCTTCTCCCGTCGCCGGCAAGCTGAACTGCGGATCGACTTGCGAAGGTAAACAGGACAGGGCATGTTTAACCGCGGCCCACACGGAAACCCCCAACAACAACGGTGGTTCCCCCACGGCTTTGCTGCGGCGGATGTTGTGAATGTTGTCGTCGTTGGCAAACAGCCGGCAATTGAAAACAGGTGGCACGTCGGTAATTGCCGGAATTTTGTAAGTCGTCGGCGAGTGCGAAAGCAGCTTGCCGGCGTCGTCATAAACCAGGCACTCCGCCGTTGCCCAGCCCATTCCCTGGATAAAGCCGCCTGTAATTTGGCCCATGTCGACGCCCGGATTGATCGACTTACCAATATCAATCAACAAATCTACTCGCGGAACGGTCAACTCGCCGGTGAACCGATCGATTGCGATTTCGGCGACCGCCGCACCTTGCGTGAAGTACAAAAACGGATTGCCCTTGCCCGTTTCGCGATTAAAGTCCACTCCGGGAGTGATGTAGAATCCGCGGGCGCCCAAATCGATTCGATCGCGTCGAGCCTGTGCTGCCAGTTTTCCGAACGCGATTCGTTTCTCGGGCCTCCGCGCGTCGCTGACCTTGCCTTCAGCAAACACGATGTGGGTGGGCGATTCCACCAAGCCTTCTTCGGCGGATGCAAGCAGGCTGGCTGCGTAAGCGGCCAGGCGCGACTTGATCTGACGACAGGCGTCAATTGCGGCGGCGCCATTGTGATCGGTGCCAGCCGATGCCGCCGTCGGTGAAGTGTTGTTGTTTTTCTCCGTCGACGTTGGCATCAGGATGACGTCAGGGTAGGGGATGCCCAGCTCGTCGGCGACCAGCTGCCGAATTTTGGTATTCAGCCCCTGTCCCATTTCGGTGCCACCGGTTGAAACCTGCACCGTCCCGTCGGTGTAGACATTCACCAGGGCGTTGGCCTGATTGAGAAACCTGGTTGTAAAAGAGATGCCGAACTTGACCGGAGTCATCGCCAGACCGCGCAAGATCATACGGTCCGTTTTGTTCGCGGACTCGATTCGGGCCAGACGTGTTTTATAGTCCGAAGTGTCGGCAAGTTGAGCCAGGATCTCTGGCAGATGATTTCGGTCAAACAGCTGTCCATAGGGAGTGATGTTTCGGTCGTCAACTCCGTACACATTTTTGCGACGAATCTCGAGGGCATCCAACTGCAGGTGTTCCGCCATTCGTTGGATCACGTTTTCGATCGCGGCAACCGCCTGCGGGCCGCCGAATCCTCGAAACGCCGTGTTGGGCGGGAGGTTGGTAAAACAAACTTGACCGTGCAGCTCGACATTTTCAAAGTAATAACCATTATCCGCATGCAGGAGCGTGCGTTCCATGACTGACGTCGAAAGGTCGGCCGCGCAACCACCGTTGGAATAGAAATCGAATTGGATGCCCTCGATGATTCCGTCGTTGTTGAATCCGACTGACCAATCGGCAATGTATTCGTGTCGTTTGCCGGTCACGCACATATCGTCGTCTTTGTTATACACGACGCGCGCGGCGCGACCGGTTTTCAAGGCAACGAGCGCGACCATCAGCGCCGGAATGGCCGCCTGGGTTTCTTTACCGCCGAACGCGCCCCCCATGCGTTTGCAAATACAGACGACTTGATGCTGCGTCAGCCCCAGCACTTCCGCCACGACCGCCTGAATTTCTGTCGGGTTTTGCGTGGAGCTATGGATGATCAGCTGATTTTCCTCGCCCGGATAAGCGATCGCAGCCTGCGATTCAAGATAAAACTGTTCCTGTCCGCCGATGTGGAACTGGCCACTTAGCCGATTTGCGGATTGGTCGATGGCGTCATTAGCGTCGCCGCGGGCAATTCTCCGACGCGGGCCGATGAAGCTCTCTTTTTCAATTGCTTCGACGAGATCCAGGATGGGTGTTTCAGCCACGCACTCGATTTTTACGGCCCTTCGCGCTCGATCGAGGGCAGCCTGAGTTTCGGCAGCAACGATAACGACGGGTTGGCCGACGTACAGCAACCGGTCCTCAGCCAGAAACGGCTCGTCGCGACACAGCGGTCCCCAAAGGTTTTGGTTTCCAACATCTTCCGACGTGAAGACTGCGGCGACGCCCTCAATTTCAAGGGCCTCAGAAAAATCGACAGAAATCAATTTTCCACAGGCAATCGGGCTGCCGACAAATGACACGAACAGTTCGTCACGGCGCAGTTCGAGGTCATCGATGTAGGCAGCCGAACCGGTCACGTGACCGACGGCTGAGTCATGCGGGATTGTCTTTCCGACTGAGGTCATGAATGTTTTTCGTACCAGCAATGGCGTTCTTGAATTGTCATCCTGAAACCGAGGGACGAGGCAAAGGATCCACGTAAATCGCTCGAAGTTTCTTCAGTCGTGTCCGCCGCGGCGGCTCGGAATGACATTTTTTTGAAAACAGGAAGCACTTGTACTCACTAAACGTTAATCGACTCGTACCTCTGGGATTGGTGGTAAAACTTGAGCAACACGTTACGGGCGAGCGTACAACGATAATCCTGGCTGCCACGCACATCCGAGATTGGCGCTATCTCGTCAACCGCGATTTTACCAGCGGCAGCCATCGTGGCCTCGTCCAGTGGCTTGCCAATCAGAAACTCTTCCGTCTTTTTCATGCGGATAACCGTCGGTCCGACCGCACCATATGCGATCTTGACGCTGCTGATCGTGGAACCGCGCTTGATCGTGCCGTTTTCGGTGCCATCGGTTGCCAGCCAAATCGCCGCTGTAAAACTTGAGATGTCGAGATCTTTGCGACGCGAGACTTTGTAAAGTCGCAATTGGCCCTTTTCGAGGGGAAGGGGAATTTTGATGCGCGTCAACAGTTCGCCCGGCCGCAGATCAAATTTCTTGTAGCCATGATAAAAATCGTTAATGTCGACCGTGCGAGTTCCCCGCGTGCTGGCCAAGATTAAACGGGCGTGGCAAACAAACAAAAACGGCAAACTATCGGCGATCGGCGAGGCGTTGATGATGTTGCCGCCCAGCGTTCCGACATGTCGAATTTGGGGTGAGCCGAAAACAGCGACGATTTTCTCAAATTCCGGAATCAAGTTTGTCGGCGGCAACCTGGAGTTCGGCCCAGGTCACCCGGGCACCTGCGTTGATCGTATCGCCTTGTACGCGGACGCCTTCGAGTTCGCGGACGCGGTTCAAATCGATCCAGATCCTGTCCTGACAGCCGCCTTTGTTGAACTGCACGCCGACGTCGGTAGCCCCAGCGACGACTTTTGCGTTGGGATGAATAGCCAAATGCTCCAAGGCTGCATCAAGATCGACCGGACAAAAGACTTGCATGTTTTCGGTTTCAACAGTGACCAAAATTGAATCTGCCTTAGCCGCCTCGAATCCATCCAGCATCGGTTTGGCCGGATACAGCTCATTCAGCTTTTTCGTTTTCGATGACTGGGCCGTGAGCCCGGCAGTAATGATGGGTGAATAACCCGTACAACGGCAAAGGTTGCCTGTCAGCCCCGATCGCCATTGATCGACCGACAACGGATCATCGTTCTCCAGCAGCCCAGTCATGGCGACGACGAATCCGGGCGTGCAAAACCCACATTGCGAACCGTGACAATCAATCATGGCTTGTTGCACTTCATTCAACCGGGTCCCGGCCGACGAACAATGGGCTGACGCTCCATCCGCCAATCCCTCGACTGAAATGACGTGGACTCCATCGAGTTGAAACATGAAACGGATGCAAGAATCGAGCGAGCGATAATCGAGTTTGCCGTTGTGAGTGGGTGTTCCGACCAGCACGGTGCACGAACCGCAATCGCCTTCACTGCACACAATCTTCGTGCCGCACATACCCAACCGTCGGCGCAGAAAGTCAGATAGCGTGAGAAACGCGTCGGCTCCCCTGACCTCGAATCGCTGTCCGTTGATGAAAAGTAGAATATAATCGCGCATGCAGTTGGTCGTTTCGAGCAAGCGTATTGGAAAGACCCCTTAGCAGCAATATACTCGACAACCCTTTGTTCGCCTACGCAATATGCGGGCAACCATTTCTTCCTGCGAGAGCTCTTGATGAACCGCAATCATGCATCCGTCAACGAAACGAAGATTGCCGAAGCGGCTGCACGCGTCATTCACAGGTGCGAACAACTGGCCCAATTCAGTGAACGCAACGACTGTTTGCAACGCACATTTTGTTCGGCCCCGATGCACGACGCGCAGGCCCTCATAGTCGACTGGATGAGGGACATCGGGTTGCATGCATCCCTTGATGCAGCCGGAAATCTCATCGGACAGACTGGTACCGATCGTGAACAACCCGTGTTACTGATCGGCTCGCATCTCGACACCGTCGTCAATGCCGGCAAGTTTGACGGGACGCTGGGCGTGCTGCTGGGGTTGGCGATTGTAGAACTCTTGCGAGCTGACAATCACGGGCTGGCTTTTGAAATTGCCGTGGTTGGTTTCTCGGAAGAAGAAGGAGTGAGATTCAATACTCCCTACATCGGTTCGCGGGCCATTGCGGGTAGTTTTGATCCGGCGACTCTCGATGTGCAAGACAAATCGGGAGTCAGTATTCGTGCTGCACTGCGGTCTTTTGGATGTGATACCAGCCAAATGGTCAACGCCAGCTTTGCCGATCGCAACTTGATCGGGTTTCTGGAAGCTCATATCGAACAGGGGCCAGTGCTGGAATCTGAAAATTGCCCGGTTGGAATCGTAACGGCCATCGCCGGTCAAACGCGGGTGGCGATCACATTTACCGGTACCGCCGGCCATGCGGGCACGGTCCCGATGGCTCTCCGCCGCGACGCTCTGGCTGGGGCCGCCGAATTGATTGGGGCAGTGGAGAAGATCGGACGGAACACTCCAGGATTGTTTGCCACCGTGGGCGACATTCGCGTTTCGCCCAATGTGTCCAACGTGATTGCCGGCCAAGCCGTTGTCTGCCTGGATCTGCGCCACGAACAGGACGAAGTTCGCCAAGCGGCTTTCGAATCGTTAGTCCAAACGGCAAATTCAATCGCCAGCCAGCGAAACCTGTTCGTCGAAATCGCAATCAATCTGGATCAAGCTGCCGTCACGATGAATTCAGCTTTGATCCAGGCCCTGCAAGACGCGATCAGATCGCTAAACTACCCCATCCGTTTGTTGCCAAGCGGAGCGGGCCATGACGCTGCCGTGATGGCGCAGGCTGCACCAACGGCTATGCTATTTGTACGTTGCCGCAACGGAATCAGTCATCATCCAGACGAGCATGTCGAGGAACAAGATGTCTCGGTCGCATTACGCGTGATGTTCGACGCTATCCAGATTATTTCAGACCGGCACGCGACAAGACCTGCGTAGAGAATTACGAAAGCCAAGCAATGGATATATTTGGCCACACCCGCAGTCGCCTGGCCCGCGATCACGCGCTCATCACGCCGGACACCCATGTGTATTCACCGTTGATTGGCTGGACCAACACGACGGCGGTGATGCACATCTCACCCGAGCTCGGCGCACGGTTCAAACAATACACCGCGTTCATGGAATCTGGAGGACTCAGTGCTGCTCCCGGCGCAGGCGTGGAGCGGCTGATTTATGTCGCTGAAGGAACCGTCCAAGTTGAGGTGGGTGAGCAAATTCAGTCATTGACTCATGGTGGATTTGCGTTCTTGCCGCCCGATATTGATCACAAAATAATTGCGAAATCGCAAGCGCGGCTGGTTGTTTTTGAAAAGCTGTATGTTCCGCTGGCTGGATTCGATGGTCCCCCACCGGTGATGGGGCAAGCGGCCGAAATTATGGGAGAACCTTTCATGGGTGATCCCGATGCGGTCTTACAGACGCTGTTGCCAATCGCCCCGGAGTTTGACATGGCGGTCAACATCTTCACCTATCAACCGGGTGCAACATTGCCGCAGGTCGAAATTCATGTGATGGAACACGGACTGCAGATGATTGCCGGGCAAGGCATCTATCGACTCTCCGACAGCTACTATCCCGTCGGCGCAGGGGACGTGATCTGGATGGCGTCCTATTGTCCCCAGTGGTTTGTTGCGATGGGCAAGCAGCCGGCGGCCTACATCTATTACAAAGACATTCACCGGGATCGATTAGTTTAATGTCCAGCCGGCAGGCGTCGGTGTGCTCAAACCGGGTATTCTCTCATTTCCAGCAGGAATTCTTAACCCAAAAACCAGCATGAACATCTCAATTTCACAGCAAGCTTACGGAAAATCCAACGTTCGTTTGACTTACGTTAATCGCGACGGGGAGCAACACGAACTTGTTCAGCTTTGCGCACAGATCCTGTTGGAAGGCGGCTTCGATTCGGCGTACACCGATGGCGACAATTCCAGCATTGTCCCAACCGACACGATGAAGAACACGGTCTATGCGATTGCCAAACTGCATGGGATTGTGGATATCGAAACGTTTGCGATTGATCTGGCGGGATGGTTTGTCGAGAAATTCGCCCATGTTGACACCGCCAGCGTCGAGATTCGTCAGCAACTCTGGCGGCGCATCGACCTCGATGGCGAACGCCACGGGCATGCATTCATTGGCGGTGGTAGCGAGGAAAATACTTGCCGCGTTACGGCCACTAACGAAGGACTGAGGCTTTGGTCGGGGATTGCTGGCTTGCAAGTTCTCAAAACAACTGAATCCGCGTTTGAGGGCTTTCTGAAAGACGAATTCACATCGCTGCAGGAAACGAACGATCGCATTTTTGCGACGACGATCACCGCTGAGTGGCCTTGTGAAGACCCCGTTCACACCTGGACCGAAACGCGAAACATCGTGCGAGCTTTGATGCTCGATGTGTTTGCCCACAATTTCAGCCCCTCCGTGCAAAAGACATTGCATGAAATGGCCGAGTCCGTGCTGGCGGCTTGTCCGGAAATTAACCGGATCTCGATCAAGATGCCAAACCAACACCATTTGCTGGCAGACCTGGCCACGATCAATCTGGAAAACAACAACGAAATCTTTGTGCCAACAGCCGAACCGTTCGGCGTAATTTCGGCCACGATCGAGCGAAGGAAGTAGCGGGAGGCCGGATTCGCCGAAACACGTAGCTTGACTCTCTGAGTCGAGTCACAGAATCCTTTTTTCGTAGACTAGCAACAGTCCTTAACCGTTCACAATTCACCATCCACAATTAATTATTTTACGAATCTGCTCCGTCCCCCCGAAAAGGTCGGGCTCTCGGGTCCGGGTGAGGGTTGATCAATTATTGCTGATCAATTAGTTGTGAGTAGTTATTGAAATTGAAAAGGTATCACCGAGTTGACGCGATTTGCACTTTCCAGCTCGCGAGTTTGTTTGCCCGACGGGATGCGGCCGGCTGCCGTCGTCGTGGACAATCAGCAAATCGTGGCCATTGAAAATGCCACCGCACTTGATCGGAACCTGGAGCATCATGACTTGGGTGACCTTGTCATCTCGCCGGGAATCATCGATGCCCACGCCCACGTCAATGAGCCCGGAACGGACTGGGAAGGATTCGAATCGGCGACCCGCGCGGCTGCGGCCGGTGGCATCACGACCCTGATCGATATGCCTCTCAATAGCCTGCCGGTAACCACCACAGCCGACGCATTGGCAAAAAAGCGAGCAGCCGCCCGCGGCCGATGTTGGGTAGATGTTGGTTTTTATGGCGGATTGATTCCAGGAAACGTCCAAGACATTCCGACTTTGATTGAAAGTGGCGTGTTCGGCATCAAGTCGTTTCTCTGCCATTCGGGGCTGGACGAATTCCCCAATTCCACGGAAGCCGATCTGCAAAGCGCTCTACCATACTTGAAGCGCGTCGGAGTTCCTTTGCTGGTTCATGCAGAACTTTACGATGCAGCTCACCGGAGCCAACCGGACGGCAACACGAGCTATGCGGCCTACGTTGCATCGCGCCCCGATGACTGGGAAGTTCGCGCGATCGAGTTGTTGATTCGGCTGTGTCGTCAGTTCGAATCACCAATTCACATCGTACACCTGGCAACGGAACAGGCGTTACCCTTGATCGCCGCTGCCAAACAGGACGGTTTGCCACTGACCGTCGAAACGTGTCCGCACTATCTGTATTTTGCGGCAGAGCGAATTCCTGACGGCGAAACGCGTTGCAAATGTGCTCCGCCGATTCGAAGCGAGCTAAATCGAAAAATGCTGTGCGGAGCATTAGGGCAGGGGATCATCGACACGATTGGATCGGACCATTCGCCATGTAATCCGGCACGAAAACTGCTTGAGTCAGGCGATTTGACCCGTGCCTGGGGTGGAATTTCCGGTTTGCAGCTGTCGCTGCCGGTCGTCTGGACGGCGGGGCAGCAAATCGGCTGGCAACCTAGCCAACTGGCAACATGGTTTTCGGTAAACCCGGCCAGGTTGCTTGGCTTGGACCAGCACAAAGGCAAACTGGCACCCGGATTCGACGCGGATATCGTTGTTTGGGATCCCGAGGCGGCTTTTGAGGTCGACGCCGACAAACTTTATCATCGTCACAAAATCAGTGCGTATGTCGGGCAACGATTGCTGGGCGTTGTCCGGCAGACCTTCGTTCGTGGCAGCAGTGCATTTGATCAAAACGGGGTATCCAGAGAACCGTTTGGTCAGCTGATGATTCGCGGCGGCAACCGGCCGATCGCTGATCCAGTTTCCGGTTACTTGAATCGGCTGGCTGAAGCCGATGCCCGTGGTGCGTTTGAGAAATGTTGTGCGGCCGAAACCTGGATCGACGGGATGGTCGCTGGCATGCCGTTTCAGAGTGACGCTGACGTGGAAGCCAAAGCTGCAGGAATTTGGAACGGACTGGATCGCGAGGCGCGATTGGCAGCCTTTGCGGCGCATCCTCGTATCGGCGACATTGACAGTTTACGAGCCAAATTCGCCAACACATCCAATTGGGCCATGGGTGAACAAGCGGGAGCGGCCACTGCTTCCGAAGCGACGCTGGAGCGGCTGGCCGAGCTTAACGACGCGTACCTGGAAAAATTTGGTTACATTTTCATTGTGTGTGCCACAGGCAAAACGGCGGAGCAAATGCTGGCAATCCTCGAGTCACGTTTGTCCAACGATGCCGATAACGAATTGGAAATCGCATCCGCCGAACAACTCAAAATTACATTGCTTAGATTAAGAAAGTTGGCTCCATGAGCAGCCCGATCACCACCCACGTTCTCGATACCGCACGTGGCAAACCAGCCGCCGGCATTGCAATCAGTTTGGAAAGACTCGACGGCGGCAAGTGGACCGAAATCGGTTCGGGCATCACCAACACCGACGGCCGCATTACTGACTTGTTAACCTCACCTCTGGAGGCAGCTCATTACCGTCTGAATTTCGCGACCGATTCCTATTTCGCAGCGCAGGGCACCGTCGGATTTTACCCGGAGGTCCGCATCGAATTTCAAATTGCCGATCCGGATCAGCACTATCACGTGCCCTTGCTGCTGAGTCCGTTTGGGTATTCGACGTATCGGGGAAGTTAACCGAAGAAATCTTGATCTTAACCTTGACCTTCGAACCGCGCCCGCGCACAAGGGAAAAAAATGGCACTGTCACACGAACGACTTGAAGTCTGCAAGGCTAATTTCGAGTTTATTTCATGGACGCAGCCGCTCATCGATAGTGGCACGACAAGCCGTACAGTTTGCCGATGTTCAAAGTGGCAAGCAACAGATTGAAAGCATCGTGAGAATGATGATGGACTTCATGGAACAGGATTTCTCAGGAACGGGAACGGGAGCAAGATTAGGATTAGAATCAGAATCAGGATCAAGATTTATTAACAGGGTTAAAACGTGGACAATTATTTAAAGGCGTACGGGGATATTGAATTGCAGCGCCGGATGGTCAGCGACCGTCCACGCACGGACGCGTTTGCGGCAGCGATTCGCGAAGTAGTAAAAGCTGGCGACGTTGTTTTGGATGTGGGAACCGGCACCGGGATCCTGGCGATGCTGGCTGCTAAAGCGGGAGCTCGCAAAGTCTACGCCGTGGATGCAACCGATATCGCGGATGTGGCTGCAAGAGCTGGTCAAAGCCAACGGCTTGTCGGATCGGGTGGAAGTCATCCATGGCCGGGCGAATGAACTGCAGCTGGATGAAAAAGTCGACTTGATCATTAGCGAGTGGCTGGGGAACGCTGCATTCGCAGAGGGGATGCTCCCTGCAGTGCTGGATGCACGCGATCAGAACCTCGCGCCAAGGGGGACAATGTTGCCTTCGCGGGTGCAGGTGCGAATCGCGCCGCTGGACGAACCCATTCTGTACCACAACGAAGGACCCGGGTTCTGGCGCGAGCCAATCCATGGACTAGATTTCAGCAGCCTGCAAGAAGTTGAATTGTCGCAGGGACGGATCGTTCAATTACTGATCGAACCGGCAGCGATGTTGGCGCCAGGTCAGACAATCTTTGAACTCGATATGCTCACCGCGTCCGCTTATGACGTCCGGTCGGAATGCGTGCTTGAGTTTGTACCCGTGCGCGACGGCGTGCTCAACGGTTTTTGCGTGTGGTTTGTCGCGGATCTGTCGCCAGGTGTTGTTTTGGACACGGGTCCCTCAAGCCCGGGAACCCACTGGTCTCAGACGTACATGTCGTTTCCGCCGCGTCCGATCCGCTGCGGCCAGCCGCTGGCCGTGAGAGTCGGATTGCATTACGATCCGGATCCGGTCGCCGTTCATCGCTTTGTGGAACTCCGGTTGGGAGTGGGCGAAGATGAATTGATTTTTGAGATTGATTGAACGAGATGTCGGTGCATTGTGGCACAGACCTCCGGGATGTGTTGATCTTTCACGTCTCGGAGATCCACGCCATATTTTCGTTACGGCAATAGCAGCTCATCTTCGATGGCAATAAACTTTTTGGCTGCGCGGATCAGCGACGCCGCAGTTAACGGCCTGACGCCGTAGACTTCGGTCGTGACACCAAACCGTCGTTCGAATTCGATCCAGTGCCAAATCAAAATCGCCGTCACCCGAGGCGAGGACAATCACATCGGCATGTTCGGCTTGTTCGACGATATCAAGTGTGATTCCTACGTCCCAATCGCCTTTCGCGCTGCCATCGGAGCGTTGGATGTACGGTTTGAGTTTCACCTCGAATCCGATGTCGCGCAGGATTTGCTGAAAGGCTTTTTGTTTTCCATCGTCGCGTTCGATTGCATAGGCAAATGCCGCAATGACTTCACGGTCCGCAGTGACCCTTGACCAGAACGTTCGATAGTCAAAATTCCTGCCAAACTCCTGGCGGGTCGTGTAGTAAATATTCTGCACGTCGACAAAAATCGCAACCTTGTTCATGGAAATCCAATTGGAATATGTCCGGCAATGACGTCAGTAGTCGCCGGGATTGAGTGACGAGGATTGGGGATAGTCCGAGTGCCCCTGTTGTACATGGTCCCCAGATCATTGGTACCGTGCTTAATCGCACATGTCCGCGAATACTCGTCGCCCGTCAAGTTCAGACTTATTTCTTGATGGCCCCACACTCCAGGCTGCCAGAATTAATAGAATTTTTTCGCCAATTTCACCGCATTCGTCCGCGAGCCCGGTCCAATCGGCCAAAGGCAAATTTCAAAAACCGCGCGAGCCTGTAGGTCGGAACAAAATGTGCAGTTCATTTTGCCCAAGTTTGTAAGAATCCGCGTCTTGAGATTGTTGGAGGTTATACATGTGCCGAATTTTAAATGGCCGTTTTTACCTGGTAGCCATGGTTGTAGTGGGAATCGCCGTTTGCAGCTCGAACCAGGCCCAAGGCCAACGTCAGTACTTCGAAGACATCACGTTGACGGGAGCGGGGGGCAATTACACAGATTTGACCTTCCGACCCGCCAATGACGTTAACAACGACTACCGATTGTTCGCGCGAACGGCCGGTGAAAGTCTGGATATTGACGGACCACTTGGAAACTGCATCGTTCGGATCCTGCGCGATTCTCAAAGAGACACTTTGCGAATTGACGAGTTTGGGCTCGCAATTGGGACCCCGGTTTCGAATACGAGCCCGGGGCTTTATGTTTTTTCGGATGGAGGTAACACCTCGCCGTTTACCGACGCCACGGTTCGAATTGAAAATGCCGAGCCAATCACGATGCCACGTGAACAGTTGCGGTTAGTCAATAATGGACCGAACCGATTTGCCATGTTCGACACTAACAACGGTGTCGTCTGGTCGATTATCACTACCGGTATGAACGGTGATGGTAGCGACAGTCAATTTCAGATTCGCAGAAACGGCGCAAATACTGCGAACATCGCAATTCGGGCCAGTGGTGCCTTTGCTTTTGGTTTTGCCGGCCAAAATCAATTTACGATCTCCCCAACCGGGAATGCCTTTTTGCGTGGGGTTTTAACGCAGAATTCGGATCGTATGGCAAAGAAAAACATTCGGCTGGTTGATCCACAACAGGTTTTATCGAAGGTCGTAAGTCTCCCAATCTCCAGCTGGACTTACAACGACGATCAGGACGACGTGCGGCACTTGGGACCGATGGCACAAGACTTCCGGCAGGCATTCGGTCTGGGCGAAAATGCAACCTCGATCTCGACGCTGGACACTTCGGGGGTAGCATTGTCCGCCATTCAAGGATTAGACCAACGATTACAGGCCAAAGACAAACAGATTGCGGGATTGACAACCAGACTGGAAGAAACGACTGCGGAGCTGGCGAGCCTGCAAAGTCGACTTGATCGACTGGAATTACGGGTCGGTCCAGATTCCCGTCAAAAATAGATGCTGATTCGTGGCGGTTCGCGACACTCGCATTGTGCAGTCAAATAGTTCGGTTGTGACCAATAACCGGTGATTGCTTTGCGTTGAAACCGAATTATATTGCAGCGGTAAGAAATCGAGCCAATCAGTCCGACCGGGCGCGAGAAGATGACGAATCACATCAGCTTTTTGGAACAAGTCAACCGTTATTTTGACAAAGCAGCCGCGTTCACTAATCATGATCGCAGTTTGCTGTCGCAAATTCGGGTCTGTAATTTTTTGTGCCGGTTCAAGTTTCCGGTCGAACGAGATAATGGCACGATTGAAGTTGTTTCTGCCTGGAGAGCCGAGCATAGCAATCACAAGCTTCCCACCAAGGGCGGCATTCGATTCAGTCCGGACGTTAGTGAAGACGAAGTTTGCGCCTTGGCCGCCTTGATGACGTACAAATGCGCCATCGTAAATGTCCCGTTCGGCGGTGCCAAAGGCGGGGTTCAAATCGATCGCAGGAAGTACTCCAACGAAGAACTTGAGCGAATTACGCGGCGGTATACGTTTGAATTGAATCGCAAGAACTTTATAGGTCCCGGCGTTGACGTCCCCGCACCGGATTTCGGGACCGGCAGCAAAGAGATGTCGTGGATCGCGGACACCTACCAATCTCTCAACAACGGCGAGCTCAATGCGCTGGCGTGCGTGACCGGCAAACCGGTTGAACTGGGCGGGATTCGCGGGAGAACCGAAGCAACAGGAATGGGCGTCTTCTTCGGGATTCGCGAAGCGTGTGAGATGGCCGAAGACATGAAGCCGCTTGGATTGACGACAGGTGTAGAAGGCAAAACGGTCGTGATCCAGGGTTTCGGAAATGTCGGCTTTCATACCGCCAAGTACTTCCAGGAAGCCGGCGCGAAGATCATTGCGATTGCCGAGTACGACGGCACGATCGTCAATCCACATGGACTGGACATCATGGCGGTCGATCGACATCGCGAGGAATCGGGTTCGATTATCGCCAGCCCGAATTCAATGCCTCTGCCGCCTGGAGTGTCCGCGCTAGAAATGGAGTGCGACATTCTGATTCCGGCGGCGCTGGAGAATGTCATTACGAAAGAAAACGCGCCTCGCATCAAAGCTAAAATCATCGGCGAGGCGGCCAATGGACCGACCACGGCTGAGGCGGACGAAATCCTACATCAGCGGGATATTTTGATCATTCCGGATGCCTATTTGAATGCGGGTGGTGTCACCGTCTCTTACTTTGAATGGTTGAAAGATCTTTCTCATGTTCGTTTTGGCAGGCTGGAAAAACGTTTTGAAGAATTCGCTTACCGGCGTCTGCTTTCGGCGGTCGAAAACGTAACGCAAAAACGATTTGGCGAGGAAATGCTGAAAGTGCTCAGCCATGGTGCCGACGAACGTGACCTGGTCCAGTCAGGCCTGGAAGAAACCATGCTGGCCGCCTACCGGGAAATCCGCGAAACGAAACTCAGGCTCGACGGTAAAGCGGATCTGCGAACGGCCGCCTTTGTAAACTCGATCGATAAGATCGCCTTGTGCTATGGGGATATGGGAATATTTCCGTAGGCGGGAAGACATTTCAACGGCCACGATTGATGGATTTGTCGCCAAAGTTTGTGAGCAGCAGTCGTATCTCGTCAGGTCGTACTCAGTGAAACGGTACTCTTACTCGACCGAACCTATCTTGAAGGACCCGCGTGGCCCCCTAAAACGGCACCACTTCAACTTCAACTTCAACTTCAACTTCAACTTCAACTTCAACTTCAACTTCAACTTCAACTTCAACTTCAACTTCGAGTACGAGTACGAGTACGAGTACGAGTACGAGAAGAAGTAGGGACAAAGAAATAACATCATTTCTCGCACGCCGCTTCGCTCAGACAAACAGCGAAGTGAATCCGAAATTGTCGACATCGAACAGGCCGCGGTCGCTGAGCTTCAGCGAGGGAATTACCAGCAGGGCCAGAAACGACAGCGTCATGAACGGGGCCCGCATGGTGCAGCCAAGTTCTTTGACACGACGGTCAAGCTGTTGATACTTGCGACCAACAAATTCACACGATTCCGTTGCCATCAGACCGGCAACAGGAAGCGGCAACACGCTGGTCTTCCTGTCCGCTGTAACAGCCAAACCGCCATGCGCAGCAACGATCGAGTTAATGGCTTTGCAAATGTCTGCATCGGAGACGCCAACGGCCAGGATGTTGTGCGAGTCGTGCGCCACCGAAGATGCAAATGCCCCCTGTTGTAAACCAAATCCACGCACGAATGCGACCGCCGGTTTTGCCGCGGCATAGCGGTTAAGCACAACCAGCTTTAACACGTCGCGCTTAACATCGGCCACCGCCAAGCCGTCGCTTAGACAAGCTTCCGCCACAATCGAGTTCGTCAAAAGTTGACCATCGAGCGCCTCGATCACCCGAATTTTGCTGGAATTGGCAGTGACTTCAAGATCGACCGCTGCAATGGGCTCCGCGGCGAAATGATTGATCGTGGACGGTGGGACCGGCGGCAGCAGACATTCACCTGTGTGGGCCACGAGCCGGCCGTCGATGTAGGTCTCGAGGACCGAAAAGTTTTCGAGATCTTCAACCATGACAAAATCGGCCGGATCACCGATTTGCAGCAAACCGACATTCAAACCGTAGTGCCGGATTGCGTTGACGCTGCAGGCTTGCAGCACGTTCATCAAATCGCGGCCCCGGGCGACCGCGCGCGCAGCAAGTTGATTGATATGACCGACCAACAGTTCGTCGGGATGTTTGTCGTCGCTGCAGAACATGCACTGCTCGGGAAACTGGTCGAGCAAAGGCTGGAGCGCTTCGAAGTTCCGCGCCGCCGAGCCCTCGCGAATGGAGATCTTGCCACCGGCGGCTATTTTGTCGAGTGCTTCTTCGATCGTGATGCATTCGTGGTCGGTTGTAATGCCCGCTCCAAAATATTTCCGGGCGGCGTCGCCCCGCAGGCCCGGCGCGTGACCGTCCACCGGTTTGCCACGCTGCCGGGCTGCCGCGATCTTGGCCAGTACCTCTTGGTGACCGGCCAGCACTCCCGGGAAATCCATCATCTCACTCAAATATCCAATCCGCGGGTCGTCCAGCAGCTGGGCAACGGACACCGCATCAATTTCGGCGCCCGATGTTTCAAACCGGGTCGCCGGCACGCAAGCGGGGGCGCCAAAATGAAACTTGAAAATTGTTTGAGCCGCGTCGCGCAACATCAAGTCGATGCCGTCAACGCCACAAACGTTGGCGATCTCGTGCGGATCGGAAACGGTTGCGACGGTGCCATGCAACACGGCAGCCCGGGCAAATTGGCTGGGCAACAACATCGAACTTTCGATGTGGATGTGGGAATCGACGAACCCGGGCAGCAAATAGTTTCGCACGCTGGATTCGTCGGCCGGTTCGATGGCTGCGATCCGGCCGTCACGAATGGTAACGCGCGCAGGAAAGATCGTTCGATTCAGAACATCAACCAGTTGGGCATGGATGGTGAATTCAAGTTCGGACAAGGAGCACTCCGAAACGGATATTCGCGAACAGGACAGACAGGTTAACTTCCCGAGCGACCGTTGTAGACCGGTTGACCACTGGCGGCAAACGCTTTAAATACCGCGCAGGCCTGTTCCGCCAGGACATCTTCTGTCAGTTCGATGCCGCGCGATTCAAATTCATGTCTCCAATTCGGGTGAATCGGGCCTTCGTCAAAGCCCGTCAACTCTTCGATTTGCTCGCCGCTTGCGCCAAACACGACACTTCGCACGCCCGACCAGAGGATTGAGCCGAAACACATCGCACAGGGACGCCCGTTGACGACAAGCTGATACGCGGGCATGCCGGGACCGCCCAGATCAAATGTTTTGAGGCGTTGCTGAGCCAGTGAGAGGGCGACGATTTCTGCATGGGCCGAGGAGACGTTTTCGGGTACGACGCGATTGACACCCAGGACCACGACCTGGCCTGTTTCCTTTTCGAATACGCCTGCTGCAAAAGGCCCGCCGGTTTCGTGTTCGAAATTCAGCCGCGAAAATCGAATGACGGTTTCCATTCGTTCTTCAACCGTTTCCAACCGGGCAGGAAGACGTTTCAATTCTTCAACGGCCCACTCGGGGAGACTGATCTCGAATTTCATCAATGACACATTTTGAAAGGAAGCATGGCTGAATCTCGTGATTGTAGCCATGCCAATCCGATTACGCAGCGCGAAGTGGCAGGTTTTCTAAAGTTGTGACTTGGGATCGAATTCCAGATAACGCGTGAAGACCCCCACAAGTATGTAAAATGGAATCGTATCCAGCAGCGCGATAACCATTTTGAACAAGTAACCGGTCAAAATAAACATCAGCAGTTTCTGCCAGACTTCATGGGCGGGAAGGTCCGGCGGAATCGGCAGCGCGTGAGCGTAAAAGTGTGTGATAAGGATGACGGCGATGGTATCCACAATTTGACTGATCAAGGTCGAGCCGTTGTTGCGCAGCCACAGGTGTTTTCCGGCTGTCAGTTTTTTCCAGAAGTGGAACAGGTAGACATCGCAAAATTGGGCAGCCAGGTAGGCGAACATTGACGCCGTCACCGCTCCAAACATCAATTTCCGCATCCGGTAGAACGCGAAACTGTCCGGGTCTTGCACGATACCATCAATGACCGAAATACTTTCGATCGGTGGTAAACCCGTCGTCGGATCCATGACCGGCACTTGCGGCATGAGTCCGCCGAGCCAGAGAATGAAGACCACCCAGAAATTCAACATCAGCCCTACCGTAACCACCCAGCTGGCCCGGCGCCGACCATAAAATTCGCTGATCAAGTCGGTGCATAAAAAAGTGATGGGGTAGGGGAGTACCCCCACGGCGAGAGCAAAACTCCACCCGCCAGCAGTCTTGGCCCATTGCCCCCAACTCCAGATCCGCTCGCCGCCGTCAACGACATCGACGCTGAACAACACGATAAACCGACTGATGCCCAGAATGTTGAGCATGGTCAAAGAGCCGAGGAAAATCCCGGCGAGCACGAGAAAAACCCGCTCCCGGCGCGCCTGCAGATGGGACACTTCCATCGGATGTAGTGTGCTATCCTCGTTCAAGATTGCATTCCCGCTCGCCAGACAGTGAATTCCGGGTCTTACTATCGGTTACATCGTGCGACCGCACAAGAAGTCAGCCAGACGGTGTGCTTGGCGGAAGGCTCGGTCGAATCGGATTGCGAAACTCCACTGGAATCGGCCATCCGATTGGTTAGAATACGACCTGCTCTTTTACATTTCATGTCCACCATCGCCCGCCGGTGAACCCTTGCGAAGTCCCCCGAATTGGACTTACGTGCGGTGCCCTGCGGTCTGACAATTCGAGGGAAAATGTGAGTTCTGTTGACCAACTCCTACAGACGCCATTGCACGACTGGCACGTGCGACACAATGGCCGGATGGTGGACTTTGCCGGCTGGTCCATGCCGGTTCAGTATTCCAGCATTATCGACGAACACCATCAAACTCGTAATGCGGTCGGGATGTTTGATGTGTCTCACATGGGTCGGCTGTACTTTGAAGGCACGGACGTGGCCGAGTTTCTCGACACGTTAACCACCCGTCGCGTGGCGGGAGTAGAATGTGGCCGAATTCGTTATTCACTGATGACCAATCAGCAGGGTGGAATTCTCGACGACGTGCTGGTCTACCATTTACCGGATCTCAACGGGACACCGTTTCACAAGATGGTTGTTAACGCGAGCAACCGGGAGAAGATTGTCAATTGGATCAACTCCCATCTGCCGGAAGGTAGCGACATCAGGCTCAATGACCGCACGACGGAAACGGCGATGATCGCCGTGCAAGGCCCACAGGCCAATGCGGCCGTCGCGGAAATATCGGAAATCAATCCCGCATCGCTGGCCTATTACACGGGCACGACGACCAAAGTTTGCGGTCACGAAGCAATCCTCAGTCGCACGGGTTACACGGGCGAAGACGGTTGCGAACTGATTGTTGACGCTGGTTTCGCGAAAGAAATCTGGCAGGAAGTATTCAAGCGAGCGGAAAAAGTCGGCGGCGGGGCAACCGGGCTCGCAGCCCGCGACACGCTGCGGCTGGAAGCCGCAATGCCGCTGTACGGACACGAGTTGAGCGAAGATTACAACCCGGCCCAATGCGATCTGAAGTTCGCAATTCAGTTGAAGGATCGTGAGTTCATTGGACGGTCCGCAATTGTCGCGGCTGGAAAAAACACGTCGCTTCCCATGCGCATCGGTATGGAGTTGGAGGGCAAACGGGCCGCGCGCGAGAACTGTGACATTCTTCGCGACGATGAGAAAGTGGGTGTCGTCACCAGTGGCACTTACGCACCAACGCTTGGCAAGTCGATTTCGATGGGGTACGTCAATCGAGAATTTGCACAGCCCGGAACAGAGTTGACCGTCGATATTCGTGGGAAGTCGCACGCCGCAACAGTTGTGAAGCTACCGTTTTATGAGCGCACCTAACGCTGCCTTCCGATGCTTGCCCGGGACGACGCGGTTCGGGGGTTGGCGACTTGGTGCCCAAGCCATACAAAATCATACACCAAACCAAACAACATCAATCATCGACTTTACGGAGAACCAATTGTGAGTCCTGAAGAACTGCTTTACGCCGAAACACACGAATGGGTACACGTCGCCGAAGAGGACGGTGACAAAATAGCAACCGTCGGCATTTCGGCACATGCTGTCGAAGCGCTTACGGACCTGGTCTACATGGATCTTCCGGCCGTCGGTACGCAAGTGCAGGCTTCCGAGTCCTTTGGTGAGGTCGAGTCGGTGAAAGCAACCAGCGACATGTATAGCCCGGTTGATGGCGAGATCGTCGCCGTCAATACCGACCTACCCGACAACCTCGAAATCCTCAACGACGATCCCTACGAAAAAGGCTGGATCATCAAGGTCAAGCTGTCCAGCGAGAACTCCCTCGGAAAATTGATGGATTACGCGACGTATGAAAAGCAGTGCGCCGAAGGCTGATGTGAGGATCGAGTTCGTTCAAAAAGCGTCCAAAAGACTCATTACACTAACCTAAACTTTGACAACCGCCACATGACGACGAAACAAAGAGAGCTGTGTCCTCCACTGAGCGAATTGCAGCAACACGATCAATTCATTCACCGACATATCGGTCCTCGCCAATCTGAAATTGACGAAATGCTGCAGTTATTGGGCGTCGAATCGCTTGATGAGTTGATTGATTCGACAGTTCCCAGGAGCATCCTGCTTGACCGCGAACTCAATCTACCTGAACCTTCGCCTGAGCATGTAACTTTGGGCCGGCTGCGCGAGTACGCTGATCGCAACCAGGTCTTCAAGTCTTATATCGGAATGGGCTATTATGATACGCACGTTCCCCAGGTGATTGCCCGCAACGTTTTGGAGAATCCGGGTTGGTACACCGCCTACACGCCATACCAGGCAGAAATTTCGCAGGGCCGCCTCGAATCTCTGCTCAATTTCCAGCAAATGGTGATGGATTTGACGGGCATGGAAATGGCAAACGCCTCGCTGCTCGATGAGGCAACTGCTGCGGCCGAAGCCATGGCACTTTGCAAACGGGCGGGCAAGCAAGCGAGCAATACCTTTTTCGTGGCCGATCATGTGCACCCCCAAACCCTCGACGTGGTTTTGACGCGGGCGAAATATTTTGGTTTCGAAGTTGTCGTCGGACCCATCGAAGAAATTGCGGACAATGACATCTTTGGCGCACTCGTTCAATATCCCGGGACAAATGGCGAAGTTCGCGATTTGACGCCGTTGATCGAAAGCGCTCATGAGCGAAAAGCGCTGGTGGCCGTTGCCACGGATTTGTTGAGCCTGGCGTTGCTTAAACCGCCAGGAGAAATGGGCGCTGACATTGTGCTCGGCAGTGCTCAACGGTTTGGAGTCCCGATGGGATTCGGCGGCCCGCATGCTGCCTTCTTTGCCACGCGGGACGAATACAAACGCTCGGCGCCGGGCCGAATCATCGGGGTTTCGCGCGACCGACGTGGCAAAATCGCTCTCCGCATGGCGATGCAAACCCGTGAACAACACATCCGCCGCGACAAGGCGACATCGAACATTTGCACGGCCCAAGCGTTACTGGCAAATATGGCATCGTTCTATGCCGTTTACCACGGTCCCGAGGGCATCAAAACGATTGCCCAGCGCGTACACTTCCTGACGCGCACCTTGGCCCATGGTTTGAGCATCCGCGGACTTGAAATTGAAAACGAAACATTCTTCGACACGATAACCGTACGCACTGATTCCTTGAGTGAGATCCTCAATCGGTCGCGAGAGGCGAGGCTGAACCTGCGAATTGTCGACCAACATCGAGTGGGTGTCAGCCTGGACGAAACAACGACCCTTCAAGACGTAGCCACGTTGCTATCCGTGCTGACCGGACAAAACGGCGAAGTTGAGTTGGCAGGTTTGGACAATGATTCGGCGATTCCGGACGAACTTGTTCGCGAATCGGAATACCTGACTCACCCGGTGTTCAACAGATATCACTCAGAGACCGAGATGTTGCGGTATCTCAAACGGCTGGAGAACAAAGACTTTTCGTTGACTCACGGCATGATTCCACTGGGTTCATGTACGATGAAACTCAATGCGACAACGGAAATGATTGCGGTGAGTTGGCCGGAATTTTGCGGCATTCATCCCTTTGCGCCGGGCGACCAGACGACCGGTTACCGAGAGATGATCGATCAACTTGCAACGTGGCTGATCGAACTCACCGGTTACGATGCGATTTCCATGCAGCCGAATTCCGGTGCCCAGGGCGAGTATGCCGGGTTGTTGGCGATTCGGCGATATCACGAGAGCCTCGGTCAGGGGCACCGGAATATCTGCTTGATACCGAGTTCGGCACACGGGACCAATCCTGCCAGCGCCAGCATGATGGGTTTGAAGGTCGTTGTCGTGGCAACGGATGCAGAAGGTAATATCGACATGCAGGACCTGCAGTCAAAAGCGGAAAAGCATGGCGACAACCTGTCCAGTTTGATGATCACCTACCCGAGTACGCACGGCGTTTTTGAGGAAACTGTCAAGCAAGCTTGTGACATCATCCACAAACATGGCGGACAGGTCTATCTGGACGGCGCAAACATGAATGCGCTGGTGGGAATCACCTCACCCGGTTCGATTGGCGCGGACGTCTCGCATCTGAACCTGCACAAGACGTTTTGTATTCCGCACGGTGGTGGTGGCCCCGGTATGGGCCCGATCGGGGTCAAGCAACACCTGGCGCCGTTTCTGCCGAATCATGTCGTGCATCCACTGGACGGGCTGGGTACGGATAACAATGGCGCCGTTGCGGCCGCCCCGTTTGGAAGCGCGTCAATTCTGCCCATCTCGTGGGCCTACATCGACATGATGGGTGGTCGCGGTCTGAAGAAGGCGACGCAGGTTGCGATTCTCAACGCCAATTATATTGCCAAACGACTGGAAGGAAGCTACGACGTGCTGTACCGCGGTCGTAACGGGCGTGTAGCTCACGAGTGCATCATTGACGTCCGTCCAATCAAGGAAGTGAGTGGTGTGACCGAGGTTGACGTTGCGAAACGGCTGATGGACTACGGATTTCACGCACCGACGATGTCGTGGCCTGTTGGGGGAACCATCATGATCGAACCTACGGAAAGCGAATCCAAGGTTGAACTTGATCGGTTTTGCGATGCGTTATTGCAGATTCGGGAAGAGATTCGCGCTGTCGAAAGAGGAGAGGTTTCTGCGGAACAATCCCTACCTCACCAGGCGCCTCACACACTTGACGACATAACGGATTCCGACTGGAATCGGGCCTATTCGCGACGAGCTGCGGTTCAGCCAATTCATGGCGTGGGCCTGTCAAAATTCTGGCCGACGGTGAACCGGATTGACGACGTCTATGGCGACCGAAATTTTGTTTGCTCCTGCCCACCGCTGTCAGCCTACGAAGACGAAGAGTGATCTTCTGAAACGGTGGAAACAATGGAAAAAGGCCGGCTGATCCTCGACGCGGCGGCGGCGGGTGCCTGGAATATGGCGGTAGATCAGGTCCTTCTCGAAACTGCCGATCGTTCCGGTCTGGCGACACTGAGATTTTATCGGTGGGACCAACCAACGCTGTCGCTTGGCTATTTCCAACGAAGTGCGGACCGCAGGCAACATCCCCCCAGTCTCCAATGTGATACGGTGCGCCGCGCATCCGGTGGCGGTGCCATCGTTCACGATCAGGAAATTACCTACAGCCTTTGTATCCCGAGTTCGAATCGCTGGTCGACAAGGAACAGCGAGCTCTATGATCTGGTGCATGGCGCGATCATCGAGCAGCTCAGTGAATTGGAAATTGAGGCCAAATTATTCCGCGATTACCAGGTTGGACGTCAAACGGCAGAAACCGGCTCGGACGTGTTTCTCTGTTTCCAGCGTCGCGCCGAAAACGATATTGTGATCGGTGCCCACAAGATCGGAGGAAGCGCACAACGCAGGCTGAAAAATTCGTTGATTCAACACGGCAGTTTGCTGCTGTCCAGGTCGAGCTGCGCCCCGAACTGGCCGGAGTCAACGACTTGGGCGAACGACCATTAGACCCAGCCAGATTGTTCCGAGGAATGACTTCCCGGCTGTCACAAGAACTGTCGATTGATTTTGCGGTTGGCCAACTGTCGAAAATCGAAATTGAATCTGCGACATTCCTTTCCCGCAACCGATTTGCCGCGGCAAACTGGACAGGTAAGCGGTAAACTTGATAGGCAAAACAAGAATTCCGCAATAAACCCAACAAAAACTGCTCAAAAAACCCCCTTTTGCTGGCGGTCAAAAAGGTTAATATCAGGAAGCGATCCCTTATTTGCATCATAATGGGCGGCTGGATTTGACATTCAGTTTGAGGCGAAGATATCATTAAGTCTGAGGTAGTTTGCGCCCGTGTCATAAACGGTCGCTGGAGACGGCAACTCGTTTTGCCAAGCTGCGGGCGGGGGCTCCTTGTTTCAAAGGAAGGAAGAAAGGGATGCAGGTAATTCTTAAGGTTGTAGGTGGAAAAAACGACGGACGCGAAATCGCGATAACAGTTCCCAAGTTTGTCATTGGGCGCGGCGAAGAAGCACACCTGCGACCTACCAGCGACTTGGTCAGTCGCAATCACACAGCGATTTCGGTTGCCAATGGCAAGGTCGTCATTGAAGACATGAAAAGTCGTAATGGGACGTTTGTTAATGGTGAGCAAATCTCCGCGCCACACGTGGCCAAATCGGGCGATTCGCTTCGGATTGGTCGCCTGCAGTTTGAGCTTGTGATCGATCATGTCAAACCGGGCAACAAGAAGCCGAAGGTTCAGGATGTTGTCGAAGCGGCCGCTCGAACCGCCACGGCGGCTTCGGCCAAAAAGGCATCAATCGAAGACAGCATTGCCGATTGGCTGATCGACGATGAAGATGATCCGTCGACCGACACTCAAGCCGCGATCAAAAATGCCGAAACGATCCAGATGAAGCTCGAAGAAACAATGTCGCTGAACCGCGAAGAATTTGGTCGCCCGAGTCAAAAAAGACAGCGATTCTACCGAGAGTTCTGAAGACTTGACCGTCACCGAAGCAGAAACCGACGGCAAAAAGAAGAAGAAAAAGCAGCCGGGTAAATTACCGCCGATTCCGAAAATGAATCACGGATCCTCCACGACGGCTGCCGATGACGTGTTACGAAAATTCTTCAACCGTCGCTAGTCAACACGAGTAGGTTGCTCGAGACCGATCGTTTTTTTAATTAAGCCAACCCCTCGACTTGGGTTGGCTTTTTTGATTGCTCAATCAGCAATCAATCCCATCCTCGGCTCCCGAATTCTTCTTAATTTCCTGAAATCGGCAAATTATCCCCAAGGACGCAGCCTGGGATACGAAAAACTCATCTGACGTGCCTTACCATAATTTCTTGGGGACCGACAAATACTCGAAACCCTGACGGCGGGAATCGAGTATACCCTGAGTCTTTCGACCGCTTTGGGGTGAGTTGTGGGTGAAGAACTAGCAGTGTTGGTCAATCGCTATCTGGAAGGCGACCAGTTTTCGTTCAGCCAGCTCGTTGGACGATTTCGGGGACAGGTCTACGGATTGTGCTACCGTATGCTGGGACAACGGGAAGATGCCGAAGACGCCACGCAAGAGACATTTTTGCGTGTCGCCCGAAATCTTGACCGCTGGGACCCGGATCGGGCCTTCGAACCATGGCTGCTGACAATCGCCGGAAATCGTTGTCGTTCAAGACTGGCAAAAAAGATGCGACGTCCGGGCAGTATTTCGCTCGAACATCCCATTCAAGATGATTGGCAGTTTCATGACGATGCGAAATTGCTGGCTGAGGAGTTGGAACTCGCCCTCCAAGCGGTCCGCGAAGACTACCGCCAGGCGTTTATGCTGTTTCATAAGCATGAACTCTGCTATGACGATATCGCAACGCAAATGGACGTACCCTTGGGAACCGTCAAGACCTGGGTTCATCGAGCGCGACGCGAACTGATCTGTCGCCTGAGAAAAAGAGGTGTTCTTGGTGAGTCACGAAATCAAAGAAATTGAATGTGCGGCGTTTGAATGTCGGATTAATGACATCCTCGACGCCCGACAAGATCCCGCCCATGACGAATCACTGATTCGCCATGCCGAACAATGCGACGTTTGTCAATGCCGTGTTGGAAGATTACCTCGCGCTGGATGACAGCCTGAGCAACGTGGTCTGGGACGCTGAAACGCTGGCGCGACTGGCGATGCCGACTTCCGTTGTTCGGCCTAACAAGATGTGGTGGTCGGCATCGTTGGCTGCGGCCCTGCTCATCAGCTTCAATATCATGTTCGGATCGCCGCCCCTCGCCGATAATTCGCCAGGTCGCCAAGTTGCCAACAGCGAAAAACGAAGTCCTTGCTGGCGGTGAATCCAGTCCCGTTCGATCGCGAGCCCCCCCAACAATTTCCAGATGACGCGATTGCCCAAGCATCGACTCAACCACACCTGACTCCCGTATCCTGGAACGAGATCTCGGAACGGCTACAACCTGTTCTGAATCCCTATTATCAATTCTCGGCCGAATTACCGGGCATCCGGCCGATCCAAAGTTCGCTCCACCTGACGATCGATTGGGTTCAAGAAGTGCTTCTTAAACGCCCGCCCAGCCGTCAGCAAACACATGGATTCGGTCAATTTTCGAATCTATACATCCCAATCGCCTGATTTGTCGGGGCCATTGAGGGTTTGCGTACAGGATGCCAGTCACTCTTGGATACGCCGTTAAAACCGTCAAACTGCCGATCACGGAATTTACCTGCTAGTTCACCGCCCAGCTGGTGGCAATTTTTTTGCCCTCAGTTTCACGCGATTCACCGTGATTCTCGCCGGCTAACCGGCACAAACGGCCCAAGCGCCCAATCGCCCCGTCTTACCTGAGCGTTCCTTGCTGTTTTTTCACCCCAGTTTACCTGAGCGGTGTATTTTTCATCGTCTCAAGCAAGTCGAAGCTTGGTTTCGCCGCCACGGTCAAAAAACATGGGACGCCGGACAGGAAAAATTATATGGCTAAGAAAAAAATCACAAGCAAAGCAAAAGCGAAACCCGCAACGAAGGTAAAAGTGCTGGACGAAACGGGCAATCGAAAAAGCGATGATCGCCGACAAGTGTCACTTGAAGTCCCAGCGGAACGTCGCAAGGGCCATCGACGGCGTCAAATCGACCCGACGACTTGCGAGCGAGAATACTCCGAGCAAGAAATCGAATTCATGCATGCACTCGATGAATACAAACGGCTGAGCGGACGTATGTTTCCCACCTGCAGTGAAATTTTGGAAGTCCTGCACAAAATGGGCTACCGACAGGTTGCTGAACCTCAAGACCTCTACAATTCGAATCCGGATACAAATTCGTCAGACGAATTTGACGAGGTTGATTCGGAAGAACAGTTCGCCTGATTACTCATCATCAACGATCTGAATCATTATTCGAAAAGGGCTGCTTCAGGCAGCCTTTTTTATTTGCATGCGGCACAGCCTCATGCCAGCATTGATGGCAAGCACTGACATTGCCAGAAATTGCTTCTTTTTCTAACGTCTGGCGGATTTTGACAAAAGTTGGTCAACCTTCGTTGGTTACAAAATCCGTAACGTGGCAAACCAGTTATCGGTCCAGTTAGAAAGAAGTCATGAAATCGGTTCCCCAAAAACTGAATTCCAATCAGCGAGAATTCGCACCGACCGTCGTAATTGCCACGACGATACTGATCGTTTTTGTATTTACTGGTTTGAGCGGCTGTAATTTCAACGCAGACCGACATAACATCTCCGGGATCCAGGCATTTCAATCGGGACAAACGGCGCAGGCGATCAACGAGTTTCAAAAGGCTTTGACCGCGAATCCCAACGATGCCAATGCGTATTACAACCTGGGAATGAGTTACTCCACGCTCGCCAAGCAAACAAAAAACCAACAATGGTCCGATCAGGCAGAACAACTCTATCGGCAGGCGATTTCCCTGAATGGACAACATGCCGAAGCCCATCGGGCACTGGCATCACACCTGGTCGAAACGGGGCGAGAACAGTATGCATTCGATCTTCTGCAACAGTGGCAGCAACGCAATCCGGGTCAGACGCAGCCGCTTGTCGAACAGGCACGACTGTACCAGGAGTACGGCGACAATCGACGCGCGAGCGATTTGTTAACTGATGCTCTGAAAATCGACAGTAACTGTAAAGTTGCCCTTCAGGCGCTGGGCCATGTTCGCGAAACCCAAGGGCAATATCAGCTCGCACTGGAAAACTACTTGCGTGTGTTGCAGCTTGATCCGCAGCAAACCGACGTGGCGAATCAGGTTGCCAGGTTGCAGACCCGCTTGGCACAACAACCGGCAGGAGGAAACCCGAACGTTGTCCCACCGCGTTATGGCTCGGCAAGCCCCAATACATCGCGTTAACGATTCTTTAATCTCCCGCCCTCTTCGCGGCCCGAGCGTCATTGCTGATCGCGGCCTTCTCAGGTCTGGTTGACCGGCTTAAAATCGATCTTTTCAGCTGATTCGCGCCTTGATCCCGAATGCTGAGAAATCGAACCCAAACCGTAATGAAAGAGTTCCATGTCGACACAGACTGCTGTTTCGCGAGTCTTTAACTTTTCTGCCGGTCCCGCCGTGCTTCCTGTTTCCGTTCTGCAGCAGATTCAGGAAGACTTGCTCTCGTTGCCAGGTGTTGGCAGCAGCGTGATGGAAATCAGCCATCGGAGCTCAGCGTTTATCGAGATCATGGACGATGCCCGCAACCGGCTGATTGACTTGCTCCAGATTCCCGAAACGCACGACGTCCTCTTCCTCCAGGGCGGCGCGCGTTTGCAGAATGCCATGATCCCGATGAATTTGCTGACTGATCCTGCGCAAACTGCTGACTATATCGTGACCGGAAGTTGGGGTCAAAACAGCAGCCAGGAAGTTCCCCGCTTCGGGAAACTGAACGTTGCCTGGGACGGCGCAGTTCTGGTTTTAGCCAGCTCCCCCAACCGGGCGAAGTCAAACTCACGCCCAACGCAGCTTACGTTCATTTTACGTCCAATGAGACGATCCACGGTGTGCAATTCAAACAGCTTCCGGCGACTGGCGAAGTGCCGCTTGTCAGCGACAGTTCTTCCGACTTCCTGTGCCGTCCAACCGATGTATCAAAACACGCTTTGATCTATGCCAGCGCCCAAAAAAATGCCGGTATTGCTGGCGTGACAATTGTGATCATTCGCAAGGATCTCCTCGAACGTTCCGCGGATCGGCTTCCCAGCTATCTTGATTACGCCCAGCATTCCAAAGGCGAATCAATGTTGAACACACCTCCCACATTTGCGGTATATGTCTCCGGACTCGTCTTTAAGTGGCTGCAGGACCAAGGCGGACTGGATGAGATCCTCAAACTGAATGAGGCCAAGGCAAAACTCTTGTATGACGTGATCGATGAGTATCCCGAGTTTTACCTGGCACACGTCAAGCACAAGCCGGATCGCTCGTTGATGAATGTTGTATTCAAGCTAAACTCGAAAGAACTTGATAACCAATTCGTTGGGCAAGCCCAAACGGAGGGACTCACGACACTTAAGGGTCACCGCAGCGTCGGTGGTGTAAGAGCCTCGATTTACAATGCAATGCCGCTGGAAGGCGTGCAAACGCTTGCGGAATTTATGCGTCGTTTTGTCGAGTCTCACGGCTAGTGCTTCGTCAAATTCAAAAATTTGGGTGGGCAGCACTCGGCACACAAGCATATCAACATCATCAACAAAGGAGTTTTCCATGTCTGTTGTGACAGACCCCACCAAGGCGACTGCCAAGAAAAAAGGCGACAGCATCTCGCGAGTCATCGTGCTGGACAATATCGCCGCCGAAGGTCTCGAAATTCTTGAGTCGGCAGACGGGATTCAATATGACATCAAAACCGGATTGGCGGGTGAAGAACTCCGCCGTGCATTGAATGAGTTTGACGGTGCCGTCTGCCGCAGTGGTGTGAACATCACCGCCGAGGCCCTGGAGGGAAACACCTCGCTGAAGGCGATCGTTCGCGCCGGTGTCGGAACCGACAATATTGACAAAACCGCGGCCACCCGACTGGGGATCGTGGTCATGAACACGCCCGCGGGAAACACCGTCAGCACGGCTGAGCATGCAATGGCTTTGATGCTGGGACTTTCAAGAAATTTGGCTCCGGCCCACGCCAGCCTCAAAGAAGGTAAATGGAACCGCAAGGCTTTTGAAGGCAGCCAACTTGCCGGTAAGACACTGGGTATCATCGGCTTGGGTAGAATCGGACAGGAAGTCGCACGTCGGGCCAGGGCATTCGACATGACAATTCTTGGCTTTGATCCGTTCATCTCCAGAGAGCAGGCAGACAATCTGGGCATCAATAAAGTCGACGACGTGAAAGAGTTGTTACCCGTCGTCGATTATCTGACCGTGCACACACCGTTGACGCCTGAAACGAAAGACTTGATAGGCTCCGGCGAGATCGCGATGATGAAGAAAGGAGTTCGCCTGATTAACTGCGCACGAGGTGGCATCTACAACGAACAAGCCATGATCGCTGGAATCGAATCCGGCCATTTGGGTGGTGTCGCTCTGGATGTGTACGAGACCGAGCCATGCACTGACAGCCCGCTGTTCGGAATGCCTCGAGTCCTGTGTACGCCGCACCTTGGTGCAAGCACCGAAGAAGCCCAGATCAGTGTGGCGGTCGAGGCCGTTGAACTGCTCGTCAAATTCCTGAAGTCGGGAGAAATCAAGCACGCCGTCAATACGATCGCAATTGACCCAAAGACGTTGCGTGCTTTGCGGGGCGAATTAAACGTGGCCTATCGACTGGGAATGCTGATGAATCAATGGCACGGCGGGGCAATCAAACGCTGCAAGCTGGAATACCAGGGGGAAATCGCCGGACAGGACACGCGTTTGTTAACATCCGCGTTTTGTGCCGGACTTTTGCAGAACGTGGTGGAAGGAGCCAGCATCATTAATTCGGAGGTCCTCTGCCGTGATCGGGGAATTGAGATTGCCACTGCCGCGACGAGGGAACATGGCGCGTTTGCCAGTGTGATTGCCACCACGGTGGAAGGGGAGCACCAGACGTTTCAGGCCAGTGGCACGGTATTCGGAAAAAACATGCCCCGCCTCGTCGGCTTGGGGGACTATCAAACCGACGGCTACATGGACGGAATTTTGTTGATTTTCACCCACCGTGATGTACCGGGTGTCATCGCGTATGTCGGCAAACTGCTCGCCGACGAAAACGTCAACATTGCACAAATGGCCGTTGGTCGATCCAGACATGAACAGGGGGGACCGGCGATCGGAATTCTCAATCTCGACTCTTGCCCCTCAGAAAAGGCGGTTGCCGGCGTTATTCAACATGAAGGAATCGAGTCGGCAAAAATCATTCGCTTGCCGGCAGCCGGTGAGTTGCCTGATTGGTTGAGTTGAGCCGGGCAGATTTACCTGGCACGGATAATCCTGACTTTATTTCCAGCAATGCCCCGATTGTAACGGTTGTGCCAGTCGATTCGTCGACAAGCCAGCGCAGTCCAATTAACATCAACGGGAATCGGTTCGCGGTGACCTTCGCGCTATTCCTGTTGGCATTTGCATGAATTTGCTCATCGGCTTTGTTGTAATCCTGTGCTTGGTTGTTTGTGAACTCAATTCTCAAACGCCCGTCGTCGACGTGTGGACGCGCGTCGTGGCGATGTTGTTGATCGCGGCCTGCGTTCCGGCCTTGGCCATTTTTCAAACATTCACTTTTTCGAGACGGGCAAAACACTCGGTACTCACCTATCAACAGCGACAGTCGTCATTGAATCGGCTGGTCGTTTGCCATAGTGCGGTCTGGTTGGTCGCCAGCCTGATGATCGTCTGTTCCATCAAATGGCAGATTGTGGTCCGGGAAAACTGGGGGCTGGACCGGTGGCCACTCGTGGATGAAACGCTGATTTTGCTGCCAATCCTGTTGTCTTTGTTGGCATCCTGGTGGATTTTTTACGACGTCCGCCAACCTGTTGAAACCGAATCGGAACAGCGGGCCTGGATTCGTCGCGTGTTTGATTCGAATCGAATCTCATTTGTGGCGATTCGGTTTCGCGTTTATGCGGCACTGACGCTCCTACCGATTGCGGTTTTCGTGTTGATGAGAGATTTGTCACAACTCTTCGAAAACTTTCCAACTGTGTCAGTGATTGGGGCTGTTCCTGGCAACGTTGCTGGTCTTCCTTGGTTACCCGTTCCTGATCGGGATCATGTGGAACCTCAAACCGATCGCCGATCCGGAACTAAAGGAGAGTTCTCCGGCAGTTCTGCAGCCAACACCGACTCAAGGTTTTTGGCGTACGCGTCTGGAATACGGACAATCAGATCCTGAACGCGATGGTTGCTGGCTTTGTGCCCGGATTCCGAATGATCATTTTGACTGACGCCATGCTCAGCCGGTTCCCCCGCGACGAGCTGTTTGCGATCTTGCGGCATGAAGCAGGGCACATTCGACTGTGGCACATGCCCATTCGCGTCTGCTTCGTATTGTTGCCATTGCTGGTATTGGCGACCGGTGAGTATCTCGGCATCTCGGTCGGCGATAAATTAAATGCCGGACTGGCAATGATCGGAATCAACGTCCCAACGCCATGGCTGGCCCCGTCCGTTGTGTATCTCGCCTACCTCGCGGGAGCGCTCGGATGGCTGTCCAGAAAAATGGAGTATGAGGCCGACCTGTACGCGGCAACCCACTCGACGACCGGTATTTCGCTCGATGATGAAGTGGCGATCAACTTGTCTGCCAACGAACTGTTGGACGCACTGCTGCGGTTCGCCAGCTACTTTCCGAAGCAACTGCACCGCAACACGCTGTTACATCCAAGTCTGTCGGCCCGAATGAAACGCATCACTCAGCTTCGCGACGGAACAGCGAATCGCGAGGCTTTGACGCTGATTTGGCAAAAACAGCAGGTCTTGTTCCTGGTCGTTTTACTGACGCTTTGTCTCGCGGGCGTCATCTTGGTAGCCGGCGATTGGTGCGAACCAATAATCGGCACGGCCCGTACAACCGGTTTCGAGTTTATTTTTCAGGCGCTATCGTTGAAAAAAGTAAACGCCTGCAAGTTAATCGTCGATTATGTTTTTCAGGCTGCCTTTATTGCCTAATCGCCAAGGTCGCCGTAATATCGCACCAACCCTCGGATTCTGGATCAACTCATGGATACGGCAGCTTGTCATAATTTTGAATCGCGCGTTCAAAACGCAATCGTGCACAACCCACATTTAAACCATCATCAAGTGCACTTGAAAACCAATCAAGGGCAAGTTGTTCTGGAAGGTCGAGTCCAGTCATTTTTTGAAAAGCAGATGGCCCAGGAAGCACTGAAGCGTGTCGAAGGTGTCGATTCCATTCTCAATCATTTGGAAGTCACCTGGTATTAGACATGGTCCAAAAAAGTTCTCCCACCGAACTTTGGTCGGCGTCCTTGTTGGGCGAGCAACTCAAGGGTGCTCCGGCTGGCAAAGCACGTCGCATTTGTAACGAATGGGCGGAAGCATCCATCTTCAGATTTTTCCTGATTCTGTCGTTCATGGTCGCGTTCGTCATTTCGCGATATTATTTTGCGTAGCCGGCGAAGCAAAAGAGCGTGAAGAAAAAAGGCAGGTCATTCGACCTGCCCTTTTTTATTAACTTCCTGCGTGTTGTTAGTTTCCTCCGTCGTCAGGAAATCCGTCGTCGCCGGATTCACCTGGAGCACCTTGCTGCTGCATCATTTCTTGCATCTGCTTGATCTGGTCAACGGTTTTCTTGACGATGTCGTCAAAGCCACTCGGTTTGGGAATCGCAATCTGGACCTCGGTTCCCTCGGCGGTGGCCTCGAGTGAATCCAGGACTTCACCGGCGACCTTGATGGCATCCGGATCAGGCATCACCATCGGCAAAGCCTGCTTGCCCCCCAATTTCGCCATGCCCATGACAGCATCGAGACCGCTTCGCAAATCTTCGGTTTGCGATTCGTCGACACCCGTGGCCGCAAATACAACCATGTTGTCGGAATCCAAATCGATGCTCAGCCGGAAATTTTCTGCGTTGTCGACCAGGTCCAAATAAGCCTTTGCCATTGCATCTTGTGTCGTCGATTTACCCATCTCAACCGCCTCGGCGATCAGTTCGCTTTCGCCTTTTACGTCGAAGGCCAGTCTAAAGGCGTGATCGGGAACTTTTTTCCAAGCCGCGGCCAGCCCTTCCGAGAACAGTTCCTGGCGTTTGTTTTGGAGCAAATACGGCTTGGTGCCCATTTCGACCGTTGTCTCGTTTGGCATGTGCATCAAAAGATTGGACATGCCTTCTGCTGCCGGAGGCTTCAAATACGTTTTGCCGTCGATTTCGACCTTCTCGGATTTTTCCTCCATTGTCTTGTACATTGCCTTGGCGGCGGCAGCATCGGCGCACTTCACCTGAATGAACAAGTCCATCGGGAACGACTTCCAGTTTGTCCTGGGCCGACATTGCCTCAAACGTTGCGAGATCATTCGGCAATGACATGGCCCCGAAAATTCGATCAATCTTGTCTATTTCAAGGCCTTCTGGCAAATCAGCGCCCTGCGGTTGCCATGCGCCGAGTTCTTTCGTCACATCCAGCATCTTCATGAAGTCGCCTTCACGAAACTTCTTGACACGAAAATCAAACGCAACCGTCGCGTTTTCGTAGTCGGAGGGTGATGATTGAGCAAAGCTCCAACTGACCGCAACCGCCACCAATACAAATGTGGGTGCATACAGAAATTTTCTAAACATTCATGGCTCCAAAAAGTTGAATTGTCCGGATCAAGGACGACAGAAATGCACTTCCCGAAACGTCAGGAAAATCCGCATGGGACAAGTTTATTTGACTTTGATTTCCAAGACCAGCGACCTGCTACCCAAGCCGGCAATTTTCGGCCCGTTTTTGCTGGCAAACGCATCTGGCAGGCGGGCGACGTTACTCATTCGGCTGCGGATAACGGTTGACCCGGCAAATCGCGGGTCGCCGCGTCCGTCTGCCTGGCGAAGAAAGAGCCAGACAAATCCGTGGAAAGTTCCGGTTTTTGCAAAGTCCTTGTACTCGGAAAAGATCTTATCCATCTCCAAGGATTCGGTCGTTTTTTTGTACTGAGCCTCGGCCGCTTTGTATGCTTCTGAATCCTCGTTCAGTTCTTTGATTTGAGCCTGAAAGTCCGCATAAGCAGTCGACACTTTCATTCCGTACTCCTCCATCAACAATTGCAATTCCTCGCGTCGGGCCAGTTCCGGTTCCGAGAGCTCTTCTTCCGGGCTCTTTTCGGTGATGAAGTCACCAACCAACAGGTCAACCAGGCCGTCGCCATTGAAATCGCTAACACAAATTTTGACTCGCAGGCCAGATCGCACGGGATTCGTTTGAAATGGATACGAATCGTCTGGGCAAGGTTGTATCAACATTCTGCCACTGGCGAACGCGGGCTCACGTTCAGAACCTTCATTCCTGTACCAGACAACCGAGCCGTCTCCCGCACCAACCACTAAATCGCGTCTGCCGTCCTGATCCCAGTCTTCGTGCACGGGCCCGGAATCACCGTGGGCGACCTGAATTTCTTTGCCGCCAGCTGTGAGCAAAGTCCGTTTGGTCGAAAACTCCGGTTTCGATTGGTCGCCGATGTTCTCCAGCAATATGACCTGCCCGGAGATATTGCCAATCAACATGTCAAAGTCGCCATCATGGTCCCAGTCGGTCGCATACGGGGCCGCAGCGAGACTTTGCATGTTTGGCTCGTTGTCGGATTTCCATGGCAGATATCAGCAGCCAACCGCAGGTTAAGCTCACCCCATGTTTTGAGTTCACGTTTTCTCCCATCCAGCTGGTTGTCGGAAATTTCGGCGGCAAACTCCAGCGGAACCTACTGCCTTGACCTCGCAAAAGTGCAACAGACATCCGCTCTCGAGAGAAAACACGAATTACGAAACCACATTGGATTTCATGAATTCGGCCGCTTCTTTCAGCGCAGGTTTGATATTCTCGGGCTGTTTCCCTCCCGCTTGGGCAAGGTCTGGTTTGCCTCCCCCACTACCGCCGACGATTGGCGCGACTTGCTTCACCCAGTCGCCGGCGCTGAGCCCCTTGTCGACAAGGTCTTTGGTGATCCCGGCCACCATGATCACTTTGTCGGCTTGCGGCGCAGTGGCCAAAAAGACGGCGGCCGGCTGCGTCTTTTTTCGCACCTGGTCGATCAACTGCCGCATCATCCCCGGGTTGGAGCCGTGAAGTTCCTGAACGATCACGAGAATGTCACTGATTTTTTCTCCCATTCCAATCAGGCTATCCGCGTCGACGGACGGAGCATTGTCCAGTTCTTCCAGTTGTTTGGTCAGCGATTCGACTTCTGCCAACATTGCCGCAACCCGATCGGGAACTTCAAAAATCGGCACGTTCATCTGCGCGGACGTGCGACGCATGATATCGCGCACTTCGAAATAAGTTGGTGCGGCACTGCGTTGCTGGTCGCGGGGCAAGGGACTTTCCTGGCGTCCGGATTTCCGCCCGGAAGACACCTGTTTCTTGAGGTCCTTGACCTGGCGAGTTAGTTGCTCCACTCCTTCGGGAATATTGACAATCGCGGTGTCCAATTCGCGGGCGATCCGATCGGCCGCCAATTGAACTTTTTGCTGATTCTCTTTGGCCTTTTGCCCGGTGACGGCGATTACGCGGCGAGTCCCGGAGGAGACACTTTCTTCCGCGAGAATTTCAAAGGCTTCAATTTGTCCGGTCGTGTCGAGGTGAGTTCCGCCACAAAGTTCCTTGCTGAAATCACCGATTGAAATCATCCGCACGGGATCCGGGTATTTTTCGCCAAACAGCATCATGGCTCCGGCTTTTTTGGCCTCCTCCAGCGGAATCACGGCGGCTGAAATCGCTGCGTTCTCCGACACGCACTGGTTGGCCACTTGTTCAATTTGAGCCAATTGCTCTGGCGTGACCGCCGACATGTTGGAAAAGTCAAACCGCAACCAGTCAGCGGCCACTTTGGATCCCCTTTGCTGCGCGTGCGAGCCAACGTTTTGCTGCAAGGCATAATGCAAAACGTGCGTTGCCGAATGGGCCCGACGAATCGCGTTACGACGGTGTGCATCGACGGTTGCCGTAACTGCCTCGCCCGTGGAAATCTTACCTTGAACGATTTTGCCGAAATGCACGAAGACATCACCGTTTTTTTGCGTGTCCGTTACATTAAACATGCCGTTGTCGCCAACGATCACGCCCGTATCGCCGATTTGGCCGCCCGACTCCCCGTAAAACGGAGTTCGATCCAGGATGAGCATTTGAGTTTGATGGTCTGACGGGATTTTAATCTCGGTTACCCGTTGCTGATCAGTTGTCTCCCCCCGCGTCGTTGCCACGATCAAGCCGCACACGGTCGCTTTGGACTCGATTGCTTCATATCCAAGAAACGCGGTCGATTTTAGTTCTCGCTTGATATCGTCGATCGGGCCAAAATCACCCATCACGGTATCGGCAATCTTTCCGCTTTCGAGGGCATGTTGCTGCATCGCCTGCTGGTATCCATCCCAGTCAAAATCACAACCACGATCACTGGCCATCGAAGCAAACAACTCTGCCGGGATGCCAAAGGTTTGATAGAGTTCGGCAGCGGCATGGCCATCGACGGAAGTCGAGTTTTCTGATTTCATGTGGTCGAAAATTTTTTCAATTCGATCCAGCCCGTCATCAAGCGTCGCGAGGAATCCGGCTTCTTCATTCTCAATTACCTGTGCCACTCGTTCGACGGTGTCTTTCAGGTCCGGATAGGGATGCGACATCTGTTCGACGACGGCTGGAACCAGCTTGTACAGAAACGGATCGCGAAGACCCATTTCGTGCCCCTGCAACACGGCTCGGCGCAACAGGCGGCGAATCACGTACTCTTCTTTTTGGCTGCCCGGATAGACGTTTTCATGAATCGCCAGCGTACAGGCCCGGATGTGGTCGGTGATTCGTCGAAATCGCCGCCCATCGTCGGTATCCGGCTCATATTTCTTGCCGCAGACTTCGGCAGCCGCTTCGCAAATCGGCAGTAACGTATCGATGTGATAATTGGTTGTCTTGCCTTGCAGCGTAGCGGCAATTCGTTCCAGTCCCATGCCGGTATCGATATTCTTGCTGGGCAACGGATGAAGGTTATCGGGCGGATCACCCACTCGGTTGAATTGCGTGAATACGAGATTCCAGATTTCACACTCCGGTGCGTTATCGGAATGGAAGAATATTTCACTGCATGGCCCGCAGACTCCGTCAGGACCGTCGGTGGGCGCTCCGGCAGGCCAGAAATTATCGTGTTCACCGAGGCGGGCAATGCGATCAAGCGACAGCCCCACCTCTTTGTGCCAGATCTCGGCTGCCTCGTCGTCATCCAGGTAGACCGACACGGTCAGGCGATCGGGGGCGATGGCCAACCATTTTTTGTCCGTCAAAAATTCCCACGCCCAGATGATTGCTTCGCGTTTGAAGTAATCGCCAAAGCTGAAATTGCCGAGCATTTCAAAAAACGTGTGGTGGTAGGCCGTCCGGCCGACGTTTTCGATATCGCCGGTGCGCAAACATTTTTGGCAACTGGCAGCGCGGGTAAATTCCAGTTTGACCTTGCCAAGGAAATGGTCCTTAAAGGGATTCATCCCGGCGGGGGTAAAAAGTACCGACTTGTCCCACTTGGGGACAAGGACGTCACTCTCGCAGACGGTATGGCCTTTGGATTTGAAGAAGTCGAGATACTTTTCGCGAATTTCGTCGGTTTTCATAGTGCTTCCGGGGATGGGGTCAGCCGTAGAAACAGACGAATCGCGGCTGAAATGGTTCAGCCCCAATATATCAGATGTGTCGCATCCGTCAGACCCGTCCGACGGACGCGTCCGACGTATCGGACGTGTCCGATCCGTCCGATCTGTCCGATCTGTCCGATCTGTCCGATCTGTCCGATCTGTCGCGATCTGCCGATCTGACGATCTGACGATCTGACGATCTGTCCGATCTGACGACCCGTCCAACGTGACGACCTGACGACGTGTCTGTCGGACCTAAAACGTGTTACTGGGCATTTTCTCTGACGAGCTCTCTTCGGCTTCCCGAAGTTTGCCACCGACGTCTTCCATGTAACCACCGACTGCCAGGACTTTGTTGCGAATTTCGTCGCACACGTCGGGATTTTCTTTGAGGAAATTGCGGGCTTTTTCTTTACCCTGCCCGAGATGGACCGCACCGTATTTGAACCACGCTCCGCTGCGGTTGACGATTTTATGAACGACTCCCAGATCGAGCACATCCCCCTGCAGACTGATACCACAATCGTGCATCATGTCGAATTCGGCCACACGGAACGGGGGGGCCACTTTGTTTTTGACGACCTTGGCCTTCACCCGTTGCCCCACTTGTTCTTCGCCATCTTTGAGGGCACCGATGCGGCGAACGTCGATCCTGACGGAACTGTAGAATTTCAGCGCCCGACCACCCGGTGTCGTTTCGGGGCTACCAAACATGACGCCGATCTTCTCGCGGATCTGATTGATAAAGATGGTGCACGTCTTGCTCTTGGCAATCACGCCCGTCAGTTTTCGCATGGACTGACTCATCAAACGAGCTTGCAAACCAACGTGCGAATCGCCAATTTCGCCCTCGAGTTCTTTTTTGGGAACCAGGGCGGCGACCGAGTCAACCACAATCACGTCAACCGAATTTGACTTGACCAGCATCTCCACGATTTGCATCGCTTCTTCTCCGCTGTTCGGTTGACTGACCAGGAGCATGTCGAGTTCAACCCCTAACTTTTTGGCCCAGGTAGGGTCAAACGCGTGTTCGGCATCAATAAATGCAGCCACTCCACCGTGTTTTTGTGCTTCGGCGATGACATGCAATGCCAGCGTCGTCTTACCGCTCGATTCCGGCCCATAGATTTCGATGATCCGTCCGCAGGGCAATCCCTGGCCGCCCAGAGCCATGTCCAACGACAAGCTGCCGGTCGAGATACCACGAAACTTGGAAACATAGTCGTTACCAAGGGCCATGATCGAACCATCACCAAACTGCTTTTCAATCTGCTGGACTGCGTTCTTGAGCGACTCATTATCCGCCAGTAGTTTGTCAACCGGGTTGGGAACAGCTTTCGCATCAGCTGGCTTGGGTGCGGTCGGCTTCTTGGCGGCGACTTTTGTTTTTTTGGCCATAGCTAGATTTCCGTTGGAAGAATTGGCAGTCGTTTTTTTTTCGTTTGTTACCATGTTAGGGCTCCTGCAAAGAATTGGGGATCACAAGCGTCAGCGGTGGTTGCCATCCAACCCCCGTAAAGGCTCAAGCGGATCCCTGCATTCGTCGCCATCGATTCCATTTACGATAAGACTTACAAAACCGCTTTACAAGTGCCTTCAACCCTATCATTCGCGGCTGCTGTGACACGTACGGTCACTGGTGAACAAAAAAACACCCGAAGTCATGAAAAAACCAACCGAGTTTCAAGCTGGTTAAGCTGGGAGGGCAGCATTTGCTGGCAATTATCAGCAAATTTGAACCTTTAACCCGCATCGTATTTACCTTAACTTCACCCGCGTCATCGGTGTATGGGTTGGACCGGTCTTGTCGAGGTAGCTTGAATAGACAATGACCTCATTGACGCTGCAAGCTCCCGCCTGGTGGTCTGCATGTTCGGCAAGAACGTCAAGCAAGCCCCGATTCCAACGTCCACCCCGTTTAAGCCGCCCCAAGGTCACGTGAGGGTGAAATTCCTGCCGATCTTTGGGAAATCTCCACTCGGCCAACAACTGGCCAATCGTCTGATTCAATGCCTCAAGTTCCGAGCGGCCCTCGGTGACGCCCAACCAGATGGTGCGCGGTTCATCCACAGTCGGAAAACCTCCCGTCCCCTCAATGGATAACGCGAAACTTTCAAGGTCTTTGACGCGTTGTTTGACGTCCCGGCAGAGGTCGGTCACTTCGTCCTCCAGAACATCGCCGACGAAATTGAGCGTAATATGCAAATTCTCTGCGGGCACCCATTTGTAGTCGGCACCTGTCGCGATCATCCTGTCGATCAAGCGTCCGGCGTTTTTCCGAATTTTCGAGGACAGGTCAACGGCGATGAAGGTTCGGATTTTGGACATGTTAATCCTGCTCAGTCCCTGCCTTGCGTGAATGGCACTAAATCGAATAATTGGTGGCTTGATTCGCTCGATCTAAACAAGAAAGACCCAACGTGACTGACAAAAAGTATGACGTATTTGGAGTCGGCAACGCAATCGTCGACATCCTGGCCCTGGTTCAGGACCAGTCGCTCAACGATCTGCAATTGGCCAAAGGAGGCATGGCATTAATGGACGCCGACACCCAAGCGGGCGTATTGCAGCATCTGGAAGGCCACTCGCTTCAACTTGCTTCCGGCGGATCGGCGGCAAATACCATGGTCGCAGTTGCTCAAAGCGGTGGCAACGGCGTTTATTTCGGTAAAGTCGCCAATGATACCCATGGTCACTTTTACAAGCGGGACATGGAAGCTGCCGGGATTGCATTTCCGGTTCTGGCAGCGGACGAAACGGATTTGCCGACTGGCACCTCGGTAATCCTCACCACGCCTGACGCCGAGCGCACGATGTGCACGCATTTGGGTATTTCCACGACGTTGCACAAGTCAGATATCGACACCGACATTCTGGCCCGATGCAAAGTCAGCTATATCGAGGGCTACCTGTGGGATGCGGAGCATCCGAGAGAAGCCTGCATCGAGTCGTTCGAGCAATCGAAACGCCTGGGCGTACGAACGGCGTTCACGTTTTCAGACGGATTTTTGATCGACCGTTTTGCCGATGATTTCAAAAAAATCATCGGCGATTACGCCGATATCGTGTTCTGCAACGAGGATGAAGCTCATCACTTCTTTCAAACCGACAACATCGACGAGTGTATTGCGAAATTGGGGCAGGCTTGCGAACTGGCGTTTATCACCTGTAGCGAAAAAGGTTGCCACGTTATCGAAAACGGTTCCGCAAAACACGTCCCCGGATTTCCCGTCAAGGCGATCAATACGGTCGGCGCGGGCGACGCCTTCGCCGGGGGAGTGCTGTTTGGGATTACGCACGGTATGTCAGCTGCGGAATCCGCGCGGTGGGGCAACTATCTCGCTTCTCGTGTTGTCGAGCATTTGGGTCCACGACTTGAATCGTCCATGCAAGAGCATTTGCCATCGGTTATCGCGTAGAAGTTGAAGCTCCCTTACGCTTTAACGCACTGCCTCCAGCCCGCGGCCATCAAAAAAATGGAAGTTAATCCAGCCCGAGCCTGCCCTTGACTCGCTGCTTTGTCGCCCAAAACCCCCGTTTTTCCAGCCTTCGATCAGAACATTACACAACTATTACATCCGCAGAACGGACTGCTAACGTCGCCAGATTCGATAACTACTACAATTTCGCCGCTCACCTGGAGCAAAGCTTTGAGCTGACTCTGCGAAACCCTACCCAAACCAATCCGTCGCTGCATAGCGATCAATGAAGGACGATCAACATGGCATCCGTTTCCGATCCCGTGAAAACTATAAGAAAATCGAGCGTAAAACACGCAGTAGAACCATGCTCCGCGACACCGCTGGGCAAACCGCAGTACCAGAATTCTTTTGACTACGAACACCTGACTGAACACGATCATCACCATGAACATCATCACCCCACCGGTGAAGTGACAGCGACGTACAAGTTCGCCTTGTTGTCGATGATGATTTTTCCATTGCTGGGAATGGTGGCGGCGATTGTCATGGCCTGGCAGTTCGGGCTGATGAGCTGGTTGAATCTGGGAATGTTGATTGGTGGTTGGTACTTGACGGGCCTCGGAATCACGATTGGATTCCATCGCTTGTTGACCCACCGCTCGTTCGAAACCAACAATACCATGCGGGCATTTTGGACGGCCCTCGGATCCTTGTCATTGGAGGGATCGCCGCTGGATTGGTGTATGGTCCATCGCAAACATCACCAGTTCAGCGATCACCACGGCGATCCGCATTCGCCCAGCCTGACCGGCAAGGGCTTTTGGAACCGCTTGAAGGGCTTCTGGCACTCCCATGTCGGTTGGATGTTCGAGGACAATTGGTCGCGAAACGAACGCGAAAAATTTGTTCCTGATCTGATGAACGATCCCTTGCTTGTCTCGATTGACCGCAACTATCACTGGTGGGTCTGGGCCACGTTCCTGATTCCACTGGTAATCGGTGGACTGGTGACCTGGTCATGGCAGGGCGCGATCCTGGGATTCATCTGGGGTGGATTGGCCAGGGTTTGCCTGTCCCACCATATGACCTGGTCGATTAATTCGATCTGTCACATCTTTGGCGCACAGCACTTCAAATCTTCGGACGACTCGCGCAACAATCTTTTCTTTGGCTATTTCAGCCACGGTGAGGGCTGGCACAACAATCATCATGCGTTTCCAAGTTCAGCCAAGCACGGACTCAAATGGTGGCAATTTGATCTCAGTTGGGTCATCATTCGCACGATGCAGTTTTGCGGCCTGGCGTGGAATGTCAAATTACCGTCACAAAAGCAGCTCGAGGCGCGTCAACTGTAAGCTGCGAATGAAACGCAATACCAGTCAATGAAAGCACGTCTGTCATCCGAACCGAGGAACGAGGTGAAGGATCTCACGTATTTGCGCGAGATTCTTTCCGCCGCCGCGGACGTGGGCTACCTCAGAATGACAATCTCGCGGATGTTGTTCTTCGTTGTGTGGTATTGCAACTAATCGGGTTCTGCCGGCTCGCTGACAAAGCGGTACCCCGCATCGCGAATGGTCAGGAAATGAACCGGGTTAGCCGGATCCGGTTCAAACGTCTTGCGCAGCTGCCTGATGATTTGGTCCGGCGCGCGGGTGTTCAAATTCCCCGGCAACCCCCAAACCTCCTCCAGCAATTTTTGGCGCGGAATGACAATCCCTTCGTTCTCGATGAAATATCTCAACAATTTGATTTGCAGCTGCGTTAACCGGACAGGTTTCTCGCCGACGGTAACCTGGTAAGTGTCGAAATTAATGTGCGCGTTTCCAAATTCGTAGTCGTCGATCCAGTTTTTGGAAGGCGCGGACTTTGGTTTTCCCGGCCGCGTGGTCGCCAGCAGATTGCGAACCCGACTGATCAGTTCATCCAGCTCAAATGGCTTGGTCAGGTACTGGTTGGCCCCCACGTTAAAACTTCGGGTGCGGTCCTCGGTCAACGTCCGGGCACTGAGAATGAGCACCGGCATCTTTTCGCCCGACTCGCGCAATCGCTCGCAAACGTCATAGCCACTCATCCCGGGTAACATCAAGTCGAGAATGACCAGGTCCACCGGAATCGTCTTCTCCTCAATGATTTTGAGGGCCACAGGACCATTGGTGGCGGTCGTGACACGAAACCCCTCTGCCTCGAGATTAAACTTGATTCCAACCGCGAGGTGTTCTTCGTCTTCCACAATCAGAATGTGGGGAACTTGGCTTTTCATGCGTTATGGTCTTGTTTTCAATCGTTTGCGACGTTGTCTTTGCGGCCCCGTCAGGTCTCACGGGAAAGTGTTGTCTTTTTTTGTGGCAGGACGGAGGGGTCTGTTCGTTTTTCTGCGGGTGCCCTGCGTCCCGTCAACTGGACTTCGAATACCGTTCCGCTGGTCTTTAACCGTTCCACGACCCTGACTTTACCACCCAATTTTTTGACGAGAGTTCGGACGATGTACAACCCCAGCCCGGTCCCCGGCTTGTTCCGCTCCAATTCCTTTCCGAGGCGTACAAATCGTCCGAATATTGCCCGATGATCCTCGCGCGGGATACCGGGGCCGTTGTCGGCGATTTGGATGATCGCGAGGTCCTCGTAAAGTGCCATGCTGACGCTAACTCGCGGCGGCGTTCCGGCATATTTTACGGCGTTGTCAATCAGGTTTCGAAAAATCATTTCGACGTCCGAGTGCCGGGCCCGAATGATAAACGGTTTTAGATCCAGTTGAATAATCTCGGGCTCGACACGATATCGCAAACAGACGGAGACGGCGACGTTGGCGATCAATTCAGCCAACTCAAGGTCCATCAATTCGCTCTCGTCGTTGGGCTTGTCGATCAATCCGGCTTCCAGCATGTGACTGATCAGCTGATCCAGCCGTTCCACATCATCCATCATGAATTTGTGAAACTTCAAATTCTCTTCATCCGTCATCTGCCGTCGACTGATCGTCTGCAAATAAAGTTTTAGCGACGCCACCGGCGTCTTGAGTTCGTGGGTTACGCTGTCAATAAAATTTGATTGACGCTGGTTGAGATTGATCGTCTTGATCGTCAGCGTCAGGTACAGGATTACACCGACAAGAATGAAAATGAGAATCGGCGTACCAATTGCCAGGAAGGTCCAGTTGAGCGTCGAATACGGGTCCCGCAGCGCATTGACGACGGTCAGCAGGATCCAGCCGACCATCAGCGCCACCAGCATCACGATCATCGTGACGCCCAACGTAATGGGAAATCGCAGCGACTTTCGTTCAATCATCAGGGAATCCAGGGACGGTCAACCGAACGCCAAATTATCGCATGCAGCCCTTTCGAATCCAACCGACAATCACACTTCTAACCACCCTTTTTCTGTTGACTGGCCCACGCGTCTTTTAACGTCACCGTTCGATTGAAGATCAACTGGTCCTGTGTAGAGTCATCGTCGACGCAAAAATAACCGTTGCGCTCGAATTGAAACCGATCACCAACGTTTGCATCCGCCATCGAGGGCTCCAGCTTGGCGTCGGACACCACCACCAGGGATGCCGGATTGATCGTTTCTTTCCAGTCCATGCCTTCCGGGATATCGCCCGGATCTTCCTGTTCGAACAGCACGTCGTAGAGCCGGACTTCGGCAGCGATCGCCGTGTCTGCCGCAACCCAGTGGATCGTGCCTTTCACCTTGCGCCCATCCGGAGCTTTGCCTCCCGCTGTTTCCGGATCGTAGGTGCAACGCAGCTCGACAATTTCGCCCGCGTCGTCTTTGATCACCTCATGGCATTTCAGGAAATAGGCGTACTTCAAGCGGACCTCGCCACCGACCGTCAACCGGAAAAACTTTTTTGGGGCGTCTTCCATGAAATCAGCCCGCTCGATGTACAACTCGCGACCAAAAGGAAGCTCGCGGGTGCCAGCCGATTCGTCTTCGGGGTTGTTAATGGCCGATCGCATTTCGGATTTCCCGGCAGGATAGTTTTCAATCACAACCTTCAACGGATCGAGGACCACCATCCTGCGGGCCGCGGTCTGGTTGAGATGGTCACGGACGCAGAGATTGAACAATGCCAAATCGGTCATGCTGTTGGTTTTTGTCACGCCCACCCGTTCGCAAAAATCTCGAATCGCTTCCGGTGTCACTCCCCGCCGGCGAATCCCGGAAAGCGTTGGCATCCGCGGATCGTCCCATCCGGAAACGTACTTGCCTTCGACCAGCTCCTTGAGTTTTCGTTTGCTGGTCATCGTGTGGGCGACTTTCAGCTTGGCGAACTCGATCTGTTGCGGATGATGAATTCCCAGCGCTTCGATGTACCAGTCATACAAGGGGCGATGGATTTCGAATTCCAACGTACAGATCGAATGCGTGATGCCCTCAATCGAGTCGCTTTGTCCGTGGGTCCAGTCGTAGGTCGGGTAGATGCACCAGGTATCGCCGGTCCGATGATGGGGCACGTGCCGAATCCGGTACATGGCTGGATCGCGCAGGTTCATATTGGACGAGTTCATATCGATTTTCGCGCGGAGCGATTTTTCACCATTTTTGAACTCGCCGTTTTTCATCCGCTCAAACAAGTCCAGATTTTCCTCGACGGACCGGTCGCGGTAGGGGCTGTTGCGGCCCGGTTTGTTCCAACCGCCGCGATATTCGCGGACCTCTTCGATCGTCTGATCGCAAACGAACGCCTTGCCGTCCTTGATCAACTGAACCGCCATCTCATACAGCCGCTCGAAATAATCGGACGCAAAATAAATGCCGTCCCATTCGAAACCCAGCCAGCGAATGTCCTCTTTGATCGCCTCGACAAATTCGGTTTCTTCGGTTTCCGGATTGGTGTCGTCAAAGCGCAGATTGCACTTGCCACCATATTCGCTGGCAATTCCAAAGTTCAGACAAATGGACTTGGCGTGACCAATATGCAAGTAACCGTTGGGTTCCGGCGGAAACCGGGTATGGACGCGGCCCTGATGCTTGTTGGCTTGCCGATCGTCCTCGATGATCTGGCGGACGAAGTCGAGCGGTTTGGCTTCGGCGGTATTCATGGTTTACTTTTGGGTGATGATGACTCATGATCGATCCTGATGGCGACCAACAGGTTCGCTAGAATGTTAACGAAAACAGGTTTTGCCGGGGAGGGTATGGCAGTTCGCAACCTCTTATTGATCTCCAGTTCGCGGCTGCACGGTTCGGGTTTTCTCGAATTTTGCCGCGATGAAATTGCCAGCCACTTCCGCGGTGTTCGGCAAGTGCTATTCGTCCCCTATGCGTTGGCCGACCGGGACGGCTACGAAAAACTCGTGACCAAGGCATTTGAACCGACTGGTATTCTGGTCAAGTCGATCCATCACGCCGACGATCCAGTTGCAGCGGTCGGGGCAGCCCAAGGCATCTTTGTTGGCGGCGGAAATTCGTTTCGCCTGCTTAAAACGCTGTACGATCTGGAATTGTTACAGCCGATTCGGTCTGCCGTCCTTGCGGGAGTCCCTTACATGGGCAGCAGCGCGGGAACCAATATGGCTTGTCCCACCATCCGCACAACCAACGACATGCCCATCGTCCAGCCACCGTCGTTTGACGCACTGAACCTGATTCCGTTTCAAATCAACCCTCATTATCTCGACGCCGATCCAGATTCCACTCACAAAGGTGAAACGCGCGAACAGCGGCTCCAGGAATACCTGGAAGAGAATTCCGTTCCGGTGGTCGGGCTGCGCGAAGGTTCCTGGTTGAAAGTGAACGGCGATCATTGTCAGTTGTTTGGCCCCAGAAATATGATTCTGTTTCGCCGAGGGCAGGGGACAGAAGAATTTAAGCCAGGTTCAGACCTGTCATTCTTGCTAACAGCCGCCTCGTCAAGGCAGTGATTTTATTATTCAAATCAGCTTCCGTCGCCCGACAGGCCCGGCGGATTTTCCTTTCTTTCGGACGACCGTGCTAACGGAACAACGTCTGCTCATGCCACTCAAGGTGGCATGGGGCCTGAAAAACACGGTCTTTTTGAAATTCAATTTGTTGTCACACATCAAAGCTAAATCCAAGCAGTTTTTTAAGCAACCGCCACGTGTGAAGTACGATAGGCCCGGATCGGGACGCGAATGGAAAATTTTAATACGTGTCAGAATAGAAAAATCGGCAACCCTCCCCGGCCGCTTCCGCGACTGACCCTCGACTCGAAGAGTCAAGCTACGAATGCCTGACTTGCTTCGGCAAAATACGGGCGACCACATCGCCGGGCAACCATTTCATACCTTGCTGCCGCCGCGCGCTAATTGCTGCAGCGCGGAATCAATTCGCGCGATGCATCGCTTGGGTCCCAGGATCGACATCGTGTCAAACATGCCAAATCCTGCCGCCTTGCCAGTGCAGGCGACGCGTAACGCATGAATGATTTGGCCGATCTTGATTCCCTGTGTTTCACAAAAGCCTTTAACGACCGTTTCCAACTCTTCTGCAGTCGCGTCATCAGACACGCCGACCAGGAGCTTTTTCAGTTCCCCCAGCAAGAACCCAGCGTCATCCGCTTTGACCAAGCGTTTCTCGAACGCTTTTTCCTCAAACACCAGGTCATCGTCGTCCGCGAAGAAATCATCAAACTGGAGAATATCGCCGGCAATTTCAATCCGATCATCGGCTGCTGCCACAATTCGGGTCAGGTACGGTCCCACGTCACAATCAGGTGGGTCGGGGACAATTCCTGCCGCCTGCAGAAACGGCAGGCACCTGGCGACTTTTTGTTTCAGCGGTAGCGCGTTCATGTACCTGGCCTGAAACGCTGACAACTTTTGCGGATCAAAACTGGCCGCGCTCTTGTTGACTCGTTCCAGCGAAAAATGCTCGATCATTTCGGCTCGGGAAAAGTTTTCTGTTTTGTCGTCCAGCGACCATCCCAGCAGAAGCAGGTAATTATTGAGTGCATCGGGAAGAAAACCTGTCTTTTCGTAAAACTCGACAAGCACCGGATTAAACGAGGCCGGGTCAATTTTGATGCCAATCCGCTCGGCGATTGCGGCGCCTTGATCGAACAACTTTTTGAAATCGCGATTCTTGAAGTATTGTTCGATTTTACGCTTGCTCAACTTGTTCTTGCTGCCGGTTTCCGCGACCGATGGAATGTGGGCGTAAACAGGTCGTTGGTAATCCAGTCCTTCCAGGATAAATATCTGTCGCGGCGTGTTGGAAAGATGCTCCACACCCCGCACCACATGCGTGATCGCAAAATCGTGATCGTCGACGACGCTGGCCAGGTGATACAGGCAGGTCCCGTCGTTTCGTTGAATGGTGTGGTCTTGTTCGGTAGCCCAGGCGATGGACTGGTCGCCACAAACCAGGTCGTGGAATTCACAGTGCCCCTGGCGAGGCATTTTCAGCCGCACAGCCCACACCCGCCCCTCGGCTTCGAAACGTTTTTCATCTGCTTCGGTTTCGGCCATCCATTTGCGACTGTAGAGGTAATCCTGTTTTTCCCGCTCGGCTTCCGCCTTTTCGGCAGCGCGTTCTTCGGCGGTGCTGTAGTCTTTGTAGGCCAACCCTTTTTCGAGGAGGGTTTTGACGGCTGCCTGGTAGCAAGCCAGACGTTGCGACTGGAAGTACGGCGCGTACGGACCTGTCGAATCGGTGCCATCAAGCGTCGGGCCTTCGTCCCAATCAATTCCCAGCCATTGAAACCCGTCCAGAATCGGTTTCAACGTCTGTGCGACATTTCGCTTACTGTCGGTATCGTCAATCCGCAGGATGAATTGACCCGCGTTCTGGCGAGCCAACAACCAGTTAAACAATGCGGTGCGAACACCTCCAATGTGTAAATAGCCGGTTGGGCTGGGAGCAAATCTTGTTCGAACGGTCATGGAATCTTCTTTTTTGCATTAACGGCAACGGGCCAAATCAAACACGCCAGCGATGCGAACCAAGTCACCCGCGTGGAGGCAGATTCTACGCAATGCGTCGAGAAAAGAGAACCGAAGCAAGGTGGCCGGATCTCCGAGCCGCGGTTCGTCATCAGAAACAAGCCCCGCAGGTCGGTGCCACTGTTGATCAGGCAGCACGGCGAGCGCGCTTTTCGAGCTTCCGGGCGCGGCGGCGCTCCGATTTGCTCAGATTGGCATACTGATCCGCATCAACACTCAGCACATCGGCGTCGTCCTCGGCCGGTTCTGGCTGGCTGATGGTTGCTTTGGATAGAGTCGGTTTGGGAACCGGTGCAACGACTTTTTTGGACGGTGTGGGGACGGGTGGTCGAGTTATCGGCGTTGGGACATCAGTCGTTTGAGCCGCAATCGCGGGAGTTGCGACCGTCTTGCGTTTGGGTGCCGGGGATTTGGATTTCTTACGCTCGGTGGTTGTTTCTGAATCCGCCACATCGACCGGTTTCACTTTTTTGCTGGCTGTGTTGCTGGTTGCTTGGCCGGCTGTTTTTTCAATCACGGTCCGCGCCTTGATCAGGCCATGGGCGTGAAGATAAATAAACCTCGCATACGTCAAGTGACTGAGCAACAACGTGGCCGTCGCAAACAGAATCATGTTGCCGTAACACAGCTGGTAATCGACGACCATGGAATTCCTGATGGCCGGAATCTGCAGCAGCGTCGCCGCAGAGTAGGCGACCCAGACGATCATGACCAATGCAAACGATCCGCGTGATTCGCGGACCTCAAACAGCCCCCGTACAACCAACAGGGATAGCGCGAAAATCTTAAAAGTAACCAGGGCCCAGATCTTGCCGGCAACCGGCTGCCGTGTAACGGCTTCTGTGATGTTTGCCAACACGGATCCAAAATCGACGATGCAATGGATGCTTCCGATGATGAACAATAACGACAACCACAGCCACAGCCGATAGGTTCCTCGGTAATCGTCACAGCGATGTTGGCGGAGGGCATAAATCTGCAAACTCGCCAGGCCAGTCATGATCAACAGGAAGGAAGAGAACCAGCTGGAGAGGCTACCTACCCCTACCAATGAAATTGACCGGACGCCGGCATCGCCAATGAAGGGGTGCCAATTGGCCGATTGAGTCGCCAGCAAGTTGATTCCGCCAGTTACCGTCAGCAGCGTCAACACCAACAGGCCGAAAGAGAGAAACCGTTTCGGAATAAAGTCCGTTGTTTTGAGCTGGTTTCGACGGTTGGCACCGAATGTGTAGTTTCGGGAATCTGAATCAGACTGGCTGCTTGCTGGCAGCGATTTGCGAGCTGCTGTTGGCCCGTCCTTTTTCTGCGAAACCTCGTCGATAACAACCCGACGACGCCGCTGATCATTGCGCCGAATAACCATGCCAATGCCAATAAAAGAACCTGTTCCCTGCTAATATGTTCGGCAATCCAGATGACAGACTTAAAGTGCAAGCGGAGCCCCGCACCGGAAGCCGTCTTTTCAGCACAAAACCGCAGCTGTCTTGGACGGTAGCAGAATTAAGACGTCACTCGTTGCAGGGCTGTGCTAAAGACCGCCGCTGCTCGAAATCCCTGCTGCGACGACTTCTGACCGCACAATGGTCACAATCGGGACAAGCGGTCCCCAGAATGTTTTTTCGTGCGCCGCATTAATTGGAAACGATCAAAACCAGGCTGCTGCGGTTTTCGCGTCCTAGACTTTCCCATCGCGCGATCTAGCCGGGATGGCCAATTGTTAAGAGAAACTCTCTACAACTTCTGCTGAAGCAATGTCTACATTCAGTTTTGAATCACCTAATAACCTGACTGAAGCAAGCATTTTCGCCGCTTTGACATCAACCAGTTCGGATCATGCGAGCCCGGATCTCTCCAACTCTCCGTTTGCAACGTGTTTGCTCGACAACCTGCGTGATGGGGTTGTGTTTATCGACAGTCGTTGCCGAATTCAAACATGGAGCCAGGCAGTCGAGGTAATGACGGGAATCAGTAACCGGAATGCTGTCGGTAGCGAAATCTCACCCGAGATTTTTAATCTTACCGATCCGATGGGCAAGCCGATTTCCGCACAACAATGCCCGTTTGCAGCTTGTGTTCGAACCGGAAAACACCAGCAGGTTGAATACCGGATTGTTGGCCGCAGTGGCCGGGAAGTGAAAGCCGAATTCAAGATCATTCCGGTCGCCGGCGAAGGCGAATCAATCAAAGGCGCCGTGATCGTGATCCAGGACTCTTCCGTCCAACTCGATTTGCAGCGGCAACTCAAAGACCTGTATGCGATGAGCATGCTTGATCCACTGACACGAGTCGCAAATCGCAGCGAATTCGAACGAGTCCTGAATGAATACGTGCGGGCGCACAATTCTACCGATTTTGAATGTTCCCTGATTATCTGCGATATCGACTTTTTCAAGCAAATCAATGACAACTACGGGCATAATGTTGGCGACCAGGCTCTTATTTCATTTGCCCAACTGCTGAAAAAGTTCGTGCGTTCTCATGATGTTGTCGCGCGCTACGGAGGAGAGGAGTTTGTTATCCTGTGCGCCAACTGCGATATCGACGCGGCGATGGAACGAGCGGAAGAAATCCGCGTGACGTTGACCAAGACACCGCAGCAGATGTTGAATGGAAAGTGCATTACGGCAAGTTTTGGTGTTTCGCAGCTCAAAAAGTCTGATACGGCGACCGAGTTTTTTGTGCGGGCCGATCACGCCTTGCTGAACGCCAAAGAAACTGGACGGAACAAAGTAGTTTCGGCCAACGTCGCCAATGGCGCTCCGATGACGATGCAACATGCCGAGACCCAGTCATTGGCCGGCGTCAAATGGCGAAAGCTAAAAGGGCAATCGCTGATCTGCGAGGAATTTAAAACGCAAACCCCCATGTCTGTGTTAATTGAAAGCCTGCGAGGCTACATTCTCGAAACCGAAGCCGAAATTCGCAAAGTCGCTGCCGATTATGCTTCGATCAAGATCAATGCCCAGTCGAAAAACGGCGTCAAGGGAAGCTTCTGGGTGGATATTGAAGTCCAGGAAGCCATCGACGACTCGGATAACCTGGTCGGCGAACGAATGATGACTTTCATTCGCATCAACGTCAAAGGTGCCAAAGGCGGATGGTTCTCCAGCAACGCGAATGAACTGGCGCCCAGCGTCATCAGCGAGTTGCGGCGGTACCTGATGATCACCGAAGAATCGGCCAAGCTCACGGTCGCGCCGGCCGCCACAAAACCGGGTAAGCGGTAGTTTACCGGACGACAATCATCTTCAGTTGCGTTCAATTCCACGCTCGCAGCATCTCTGAAAACGACGTCTTTTCTTAATCGATAAATTCAGTCAAAGCGTTCAAAGCTTCGCTCGCTGATCTTTGCCACCCAACGCCCGCAACCGGCCGCACCCGATTGCGAATCGCGCTGCGTTACGTTATCTTCGATGGGGTAATTGCTGCTAAAATCGCTGACATCAAGAAATTGAAAAAATAACCTCGAGGAACAACCGATGGCCTACGAATTGCCAAAATTGCCTTATTCCTACGACGCCCTGGAACCACACATTGACGCACGAACGATGGAAATCCACCACGGGAAACACCACGCTGGCTACGTCAGTAAACTCAATGCCGCTATTGACGGCACCGCACTCGGATCGAAATCTGTCGAAGAACTCATCTCCGACCTCAATTCGGTACCGGAGGCCATCCGCACGGCCGTCCGCAACAACGGTGGCGGCCACGCGAACCATTCACTGTTCTGGACCATCATGAAAAAAGGGGGAGGTGGCCATCCGACCAGTGCGCTGGCGACGGCGATTGACAAGTCGTTCGAACAGCTTCGAAAAATTCAAGGAACAGTTTGAATCGGCGGCCGCCAACCGCTTTGGCAGCGGCTGGGCCTGGTTAAGCGTCGACGGCGATCAACTGGTTATCGAAAGCACCCCCAACCAGGACAGCCCGTTGATGCACGGTCGCACCCCGATCCTGGGTCTGGATGTCTGGGAACACGCGTACTATTTACACTATCAAAATCGTCGCCCCGATTACATCTCCGCATTCTTCAATCTGATCGACTGGGATGCTGTTGGGCAGCGTTACGCAAACGCCAAGTAATTGTGGCTGCCGTTTGTCAAAAGACGGTTCCGACCGATTATTGACGAATCATCCAAAGCGTTTGGTCAATGCTTGCCGAGAACTGTTGGCGAGGGTTTATTGATTGGAATCGACAACGGGCTTCAAGCTGCCCGGTTTCTGCCTCGACAAATCTCGACAAGTCTCCTTTGGCGGACACCGTAACGGTGGAATCGGTTAGTCGCGCCGCGATGCGAGAATCAAGTTCTTCCCAAGCACCAATGTTGAAATCGTAAACGTCAATCGATTGTATCACTTCTGAGCGGGCGAAAACGGATGCTTCGAGAGTGAACTCAAGCGACGTTGGTGCTGGCGTGGGACTGGTCCCCCGGACTTCGACGTAAACGTTTGACGAAGTGTCGGAGGTTTCCCGTCGGCCCAGAACCTTGGAATTGTCACTTTTCGCCAAATCCGCCACGGTACCAGAAATGAATTGTCCGCGTGTTATCTCAAAAGAATCTGCAGAAACCGGGACCGCATCGGGAAGGCTCGGTATAAATCGTGCAATCAGCGTGTCCTGAGGAAAACCTTGCCAACCCGCAGTCACCAGATCTCCGGTGCCCGGGACGTTATCGATGGCATTGAGCGACGCCTCGGCATTAATATCTAGCCCACCCGCTACCGTCCACGACTGTCCGTCCCAGTGCACAAGTGTTTCCCCCCCCACGGCGTAGACGTTGTTTGATTCGATTGCGACAAGATCGCGTCCAAACCCCGGACTGTCAAATTGCAACCACTGCGATCCATTCCAATGAAGAAATAGTGGAAGGTAGACCAATTGATTGTTGGCATCGACCATTGCGTAAGAACCCGATACCCATATATCGTCCGGAGCGATGGCAGCGACGGCGGTCAAGTTTTCATCGATTCCGATTTCAGGCATGTCAAGATAGGTCCAACTGGAGCCGTCCCAATGGGCCACATGCATTCGACCGATTGAGTCTGCGCCCGTGGGCTCCAACTGCCCACACTTGATCGCCGGATAATGCCGCCAAATCCCGGATCTTGTGTTCCGAATTTTGCAACAAGGGAAGGTAGATCTCCGCAAAACTTGAGCCGTCATAATGAACGAGCAGATTGGCGGGCTGTCCAGCCGTCGTACCTGACCAACCTTGACCTCCAAACCAGACATCGTTTTCTGCGATCGCAACCACAGCCTCGAACACGAACCCTTGCGCCCCGAACGAACTTTGTCCCGGTGTCAAAATGTGTTCCCATGAACTGCCATCCCAATGAATCATGAACGTGTCGCGAGAACTGACGTTGTAGACCGCATAACTCCCGATTGCGTAAACGTCATCTGACGCGACCGCGTCGACGTCGTTGAGTGCGACCTGTGGTTTGCCGTTGGGACTCAGCGGGCTCGGACTTGGGATAATCGACCATTGGACGCCGTCATAGTGCATCGTCAACGAATATTCACGAAAATCGGAAGTCCGCCAAAGACCGACGCCCCAGATGTCGTTCGCCGAATTGACTTCAATTCCGTAAATTCGGGACGTTATCGCGTCGGGTGGATTGGGGGTCGATTCAATCTCAAACGTATCTCCAAGCGCGATACTCGACAAAGAAATCATCAAAATGACATGCAAAACTTTGATTTTCATAAGGACCTAAGCGAGCTGGGTTTTATCGATTGTAAAGCGGCGACGGCATTACCCATGAAATTTGCTGTAACTCATCCTATTGAGTCTGATCCGATTCTTGCGTCCGCCAAAGATTCAAAGAATTAATCGGGGAAGTCCATTTTGACTTTACCGAAATTGCGATCATTTTGAACCGTCTTTGCTAGCGTTCTTGTCGTGAGCTTGCAGCTCACATTGTCAATTGCCGCGCACAGCGATAGCACTTTGCTGATATTGACCACTCAAAACATGGTCTTTACTATCGCGCGGCCGAAAGTGGGCTTTGATTGCTCGAAAAATGCCGTTTTCAATCTTTTTCGAAAAAAGAAGCGCGTTGGTTTGTTCCGATTATGAAGGTGGGATGCGCCCCGTTGAGAACGGTCCGGCCCAACTCGGAAGACTCCGCTGAAGTGATTGTTTAAAAGGCACTAATTCTATGCGACTGCTTTGCCAAACCAAGTTCCAGATCCTTATCGTTTTTGTTGCGGCCACGTTTGCGTGCGCCACCGGTTGCAAATCTCAGCGCGGATTCCCCAAACTCTCCGACCTGGCGTGGTGGCAAAAAGACGACGCACGACTTGCCGAAACCCTGCCCCCGGCCGCTCATTTTGATCCGGAACCGGCCGTCCACATGCAGGCCAAGGGCAAAAACAACGCGCGGGATGAAATCGCCGCGATTGTCGCCGAAGCTGCCAAGCAAAACACAGAAAAAGAGCGATACGCACTAAACGGCCAACCGCCCACGCATCCCCTTCGGACTCCGTACAGTTTCGACGCGGCTGGAAAATCCCTCTCCGCCGATAAATCGGAGGCGACGGTGAGTCAATCTCTTCCGATGACAATTCTTTTGCTTCTTACTCGCGGAAAAATAAAAACCGAGTTGCCCGACTGGAACTCATCGGCCGTTCCGAACAAGACCACTGGTTTAGACGCCGTGCAAGACTCGTTGTCCAACTCGTTGGAAGTCGCCAAAAGCAAACTGGATTCCTCGACCAAGATCTCCCGACGCAACGAGTGGATCGCCCATCCAGTCCGACGACACTTGGCGCACAGATTTTGCCCTGCCGGCCAGTTCTTCTGCCGGACTCAGCGCCAACATCGAAGCGGCTCGCAAATCACTCAACCGCGCAGAGGAAAATGCGGCGAACGAATTCGCAGGTTTCAAACAAAGCCTCAACAACTCACTTCGATCGCGCAGCCGACCCGATCAATAAGCTTGCTGAAAAAGCAACGGAAATCAAAGAGCAAGTTGCCCAGGCAACTGAATTCAATCCGAATCCTCTGAACAATGGCTTCGAATCCATGCAACAGGCGAAGCAGGAGCTGGAAAGCAACAGTCAAGCCGAATTGGCTCGTATCCAAATCGCTGCCCAACGTTTCCAGGAAAATGCGGACCAATTGCAAAAACTCGCCGACCAAGCGCGTCAACAAGCCGAGGAGCTGGTCAAGCAGGCAACGCTTGCTCCACATGCGGCCGCTCCCACAAACTCTGATTCGATGGCGATGCAAAACCAGTCCAGCCAGCCCGAATCAGCCGGATTTCAGCCGCGAGTAGCGCAGCTCTACGATGCCCCACAACTTCCGTCCAACTCGCTGCGTGATTCGATGTCAAATACGCGATCCTCCAGCCTCAGTCCGATCACACCAGCCAACTCGGTTCCGACGAATCAAGGTGCGGTGTATCCTTCGACGCCTCATCCTAAACTACGCTCCCAAAGCATCAATTTCACAGCAGAAATCTGCCAACCCCGACATTGACAGCTCCCAAGTCAGTTTTTACGGCGTCACGAATTCTCCCGTGGACGTAGCGACCGCTGGCGGCAGCCGGCAATTGAGCCCAATTTCTGACGGAAACGATGCGGGTGGCGCATTTTCGAGCAGCGATGTCGTTGTTCCTGACGCCATCATGTTTGGCAGCAGCAGTTTTGCACCCGGTAGTGTCAACCAGCTGGTCCCCGCCGACAAGTAAGCAACTTGGCAAAGGTGAGCCAGTTAAATACGCCGATACACCGCCAAGAACTGGCAGATCGGGACGTGGCAGTTTAGACTCATGGTTCGTTCTGCCTATCCGTCAACTATCGAGCCTGTGCGTTGAAAAATTTTAGCGACTGACATTGAAAACCAGTTTGATTCTCGATCGCATTTTGTCCGAAACCGGTGTCGCCCGCTTGGAAATATCCGAATCGTTACCTTCGACAAACGATCTTGGCGAAAGCGCTTGTGAAACGGGCCGGCCAGGAGACGTTGCCGTTACTGGTAATCACCCGAATTCAGACCCAAGGCCGAGGTCAGGGCGACCATCAGTGGTACGCCGGAATCGGAAGCCTGACTTTTTCGTTGGCGACTCGATCATCAAGAAACCGTCAATTCTCGCGGTTTGGTATCGGCAGCGATTGCGGTGGCAGTCTGCGAAGCGATTGAAGCGACGACGGGACTGACGAATGTTCAGATCAAGTGGCCCAACGACATCATTGTGGATGGGCGAAAGGTCGCTGGAATCCTGATTGAGTCGGTCATGTCCACCGTCGACTCGCTTGTCCCGCGACTTGTGATCGGGATTGGGATCAATGTCAATCATTCCGTGGATCACGCGGATCCGGACGCGCTACTTCCGCCCATCTCATTGCTTGAGTTGCTCGGCCGGCAAACCTCGTTGACGGACCTGTTGATAGCAACGGTTCGGTCGGTGATCAGCGGGCTGAGACCATTCGGATTCATCGTTGGCGAGATATAATGAACGATCGTATTGTAAACGGCAAACACATCTCAATCATGTTGCCCAACTCGACAAGCGATCGTGGATGGAATAGCGATCGGGATGGAGGACGGTGGCGGTTTACTGATCTCTCCGTTAGGCGTGTCGGACCCGTTATCCGCGCTCATTACAGTTGTTTCGGGCAGAATTTGCCAAATCGGATGCAAACCAGAAATGCCGTAACCACGGCCGCGCCGGCTGCCAAGTTCAAATTTGTCGGGCAAAACAAAAGCCTGGCGTGCACTGGGGGGATTCGCCACCTGGGAGGCTCACCATCAGCCCCAAAAAATACCCGAATGTTGAGTCAAAACAGCCAGGTAACACTGGAAAAAAAACCCGTTTGGTGTCAAAATTTAGCCGGAAGCCCGAAACGGGTTTCGAGTACTGCTGTATTTGGCGGCGCGAGATCTGTGGCTTCCGATCAGCTATTTCCTAGACAGGGGACAATCATGCCTTTATTCGAAGTTGAAACCGACGCGCATATTATTATCACTTGGGCCGAGAACGAAGACACCGCTACGGTAGTTGCAAATGACTCCTACCCCAGCGAGAACATCGTTCGACTAACAAAACGCCCAAGGGATAGCTGGGTAATTTCAAAAGGACTCTTGGGCATCCGGGAACAGAAACTTGACCCTTGTTCGGTAGCGCGTGAATGCCTTTCGAAAGCGGCTGGTGACAAGGTCCACGCGATTCGACTTTATATGCAACAAACTGGTAACGACCTGGAACAGGCTCGCAAAGCAGTCGAATCGAATATGTTGATGGGTTGGTAAAGCCCAGCTCTGACAACTTCGACAACAAGATCTTGAAAAAAACGGAGCCTGCAATGGCTCCGTTTTTGATTTTCGCGATTTGCCTTCGGCAGTTGGCAATTCAAAATGCTTCGGCGCCGCTATCGCCATTGGCTGCTTGAGGCGGCGTCGCCGGGCGGCCAGGAGTTGTTGGTCGTCGACGGTCGCGGGCAATGCCGCCACGATTGGCATTATTGTTGTTATTGTCTCGTGCCAGGCTGCGCCCCGTGCTCGCCTGGTAGCTGAGTGCCAGGTAACCATTGTCGGCAGTTGATTCGAAAACATTCGGAAACTGGTCGGTTTCACTGAAGGTAATCATCATGTTTCGACCTTCAAATTTGAAGATACCCTTGAGTTCCCGTCCCGGATCGTCACCACCATCGATCTTGAACGTAATCTGAGGGGGCGTGCTCTGAGTGTCGGCTGTCACGGTCCCCGTGGATTTCAAGTTACCGGACTCTGCCGAAAATTGGTCCCCGGTAATGTTCAGCGTCATCGTGTAGGCAACGTTCGAAGGAATCAACTTGCCATACATCGCGCCGCCGGCAACCTCCCATTCGCCGGTGATCGACTGAGCCTGCGTTGAAACCCCGAACGAAACCACCAAGGCAAACGCCAGGGCGGACAGCCCCCTGGTCCACGTGTTTTTTAAAGTCATCGAATTTCTCCTCAGCGCGGGAAATAATGAGCCAATTCAGAAAACGAATCCAAGAGTCGACGAAAATATCCGAACACTGACTCATCGTTCACTATCAGGATAAGTGGGTTGGCGCCCTTGGTCTAGTTGTGATTATACAAAAACAACGTCTTAAGGCGTGATTTTGAGGCAATTCGATCATCCAACCGGGGCGACGAAATGCTCATGCGCATTTGATTGACCCGGTTGCCAACGCCGGCAACCCAACTAAGTTGTACTTCTCGCTCGAAAGTACCTGAGCCTGTTGAAACGCCCGTTTTGCGATCTTGATTCATGACAAGCTTAATTTCGCTTGAAAACCTCGTTAAAGATTACCGAAACATGCGGGCGTTGGCCGGCGTTAATCTCGAAATAAAAACCGGCATCACTGGATTGCTGGGGCCCAACGGGGCCGGAAAATCAACGCTAATCAAAGTCCTGCTGGGCTTGGTCCGGGTGACTTCCGGAACTGGCACGGTGCTAGGACACCCCCTGGGAGTCGAAGGTCGCGCGATCCGCAACAAGGTCGGCTACATGCCCGAAGACGACTGTTATATCCCCGGGATGACCGGCGTCGAGGTTGTCCAGTTTTCCGCTTGCCTGGCCGGCCTGCCGCCCGTAGAAGCACTCCGCAGATCACATGAGATCCTGGATTTTTGCGGGATGCAGCAAGAACGCTATCGCAATATCGAGACGTTTTCGACCGGGATGCGTCAAAAAGTCAAATTCGCCGCGTCGATCGTCCATGATCCGGAATTTCTGATTTTTGATGAACCGACTTCCGGTCTCGATCCTGAAGAACGCGAGTCGTTGCTTAACCGGATTTTGATTTTGAGTAAACAGGCCGGAAAATCAGTGTTGATTTCAACTCACATCCTGCCGGACGTACAGAGCATTTGCGATCACGTCGTGATACTTTCCAATGGCGCGATTCGCCTGAACAAACCGTTGGACGAACTGAACCGGCCATCCGCGCCAACGATCTCGGTAAAAACACTTGGCGATTTTTCCGCGATGAAACGGTGGCTGGAAGGTAAGGGGCTGGCGACGAACATCCACAATGGCACGTTAATTGTGGAGAGCCACGATCAGGACATCTCCACCCAGATTTGGCGGGCTGCCGAAAGAACCGCAACGATCGTTCAATCGTTGACACCGGCCAAGAACTCTCTGGAAGAAGTTTTCGTTCAAACGGTTGCGGAGGCCAACGATGCCGGTACATAACGTCGGCTACCGCCCCTGGACCGGACAAAAGACGCCGCAGTGGACGCGCTGGTGGATCATTGCCAACACCGGGATTAATCTCGCTTTCAAGTCCAAGTGGGTCCGCCGGCTGCTGTTTTTTGCCTGGTTACCGGTGCTCTACTGGGCGATTGCGTTTTTTGTCCTCGAAAAAGGACTTAGCGATCAGACCGGATTTCTGATGAAACAGATTGCTTCGGAAGCGGGGGCCGGCAGCCAACCTTTGGGCGACGTTGTGGCCGAGGGAATTCGCAACGAGTTTCCCGCGCTTCCTCAAATCGACGTCTTGGCGGACTCTCTGGCCGAAGGCGATACCAACAAGGTGCGCAATACCGTTTGGCGCTGGCTGTTGATGTCATTTTTCCGCTATCCCCAGGCGACAATCATCTTATTCCTGTTGGGATTCATTGCGCCAGGCTTGATTTCGCGCGATGTTCGCTCGCGCACGTTTCTACTTTACTTCTCGCGTCCGATCGGTCGCGTGGAATACATCCTGGGTAAGCTTCTCATTCCGGCGGTCTACATTGTGGCCGTCACGACTTTGCCGGCGTTGGTGTTATTCGTGTTTGCTGTTGGCCTCTCGCCGAGTTTTTCGGTCCTGCAAAGCACTTGGGAGATTCCGTTTCGCATCCTTTTGGCCAGCGTATTCCTGGTGGTGCCAACCGCGTCATTGTCCTTGATGCTTTCGTCGTTGACGCACGAAAGTCGGTTCGCGAGTTTTGCCTGGTTTGCAATTTGGGCGCTGGGCCATGGCGCATGGTTTGCCATAGTTATCTCACAAGCGATTCGGCTGGAAGCAGCACCTTTTGATCCAGAAGTATTGAACAGTCCGCTCGTTCAAAACTGGTCGGTAATTTCGCTGTACAACAACCTTGGCGACATCCAAAGTTGGGCGTTCGGGTTTGCATCCTTTCGCGAAGTCTGGTCGGGAATCGCCGCGCTCTCGGTCCTCACGATTGTGTCATTGGCGATACTTTTCCGCCGGGTTTCGGCACCAATTCGAATTTAGCGGGCGAAAGGTCTGGCGGTTCAAGAAAATGATCGAACTGAACAGTGTAACGAAGCTGTACGGGACCGTGATTGGGGTCAACGATATCAACTTGTCGCTGCAGCCCGGCACCTACGGACTGCTGGGACCCAACGGATCTGGCAAGACGACATTAATCAATCTGATCCTGGGACAGCTGCGACCCACCATTGGCAGCGTGAAACTTTTCGGTGAGGATCCCTGGCGAAAAAGCGGGCTGCTGCGTCGCATCGGATTGTGCCCGGCATTGGAAGTTAACTTTCCGCGAATTACCGGCTATCAATGGATCAAATACCTCGTTCAACTTCACGGCATTCGTTCAGCGGAAGCCCACAGGTTGACCATCGCCGCGCTTGAAACCGTCAAGCTTGATTATGCGAAAGATCGGCCCATGAGGGATTACTCACTGGGCATGCGTCAACGCGCGAAAAATGGCACAAGCAATCGCGCACCAACCCGAGTTGTTGATCCTCGATGAACCGTTTAACGGGCTCGACCCAATTGGTCGTTTCGAAATGACCAGTTTTCTTCGCGACTGGGGCAAAAGCAAAAGCCTGATCCTGGCCAGCCACATTCTCCACGAAGTCGAAGCGGTTCACCCGTCGTTTCTGCTGATCTCCGGTGGACGATTGCTTGCCTCGGGAACACCGGATGAAGTTCATTCGATTCTCGCCGATTCACCCAGGCGGCTGAAAATTCGCTCGTCGAACGCGAAAATGCTGGCCAATGAACTGGTCAATCAATGCCCTGTGGAATCCTTAAGCTTTGACGAAGATGGTGAGACGTTATTTGTGACAACGCGCTCGGCCGGACAAATGCAATCACAACTGGCTCACATTCTTTCTGAGAAAAACATCACGGTCCAGGAGATGACATCTCAAGATGACTCGCTGAAAACACTCTTTACCACGCTGATGCAGATCCACCGGGGCGAGTCGCGTAGGGGGATGCTCGAATGAACAACTGGATCCACAGCGCACTTGTCACCTGCGGGTTTGAACTCAAACGGTCGTTTACGATCCAGCGTGCTTCAGTTTCGATCGTGATGGCCCTGTTTCCACCCATGATGCTGACGCTGTTGATCCTGGGACCGAAAGCAGTTGATCCCAGCGCCCAACTTCAGTTTGCTGAATTTGTAATCGTGTTCCTGGTCGCCCTGGTCTGTCTGCTGACGTTGTTATTGTGGGCGACGCCCAACGTCTATTCCGAACTCGAAGGCAAGAGCTGGCTGTTCATTGCCAGCCGGCCCGGCGGAAGAATTGGAATTTTTCTGGGAAAGTATCTGGCCTCGGTATTGAATTCGTTTGCAGTGTCGTTCGTCGCTTTGTCACTTTCCGTTGGCATCGTCAGTCGGATCGGCACTTTGCAAGATCCCCTGAGGTTATGGCTGTCTCTCTGTGGAATTTACGGGTTCGCTTGCCTGACGTACGGCGCGGTATTCTCGCTGATCGGGACCATCACGTATCGTCGCGCGATGGTGGTGGGAGTGGGCTATATCATTGCTTGGGAAATTGTCATTGCCAATCTGCCGGCGCTGGTGAATCGACTGGCGGTGCGCTACCATTTGCAGTCCCTCGGAATTGCCTGGCTGGGGGATTTTCTACCGCCGGGCATCGCGGATTATTACGCACAGATTTATGGACCTCAATCAATTCCCTATCATTTATTGGCACTCGCCATCGTCACGGTGCTGAGTTTGGCGGTCGGAATGTTTGTCATCGTCAACCGCCAATACATCACTTCGGACGAAACGTAGATTCTGAATGCCTGGCGGTCAGGCCCGCAGCCATTTTCGGTGGTGCCATGATCTTTTTGCTGGAATCAACCGGGTGGTCGCCTCCCCCGAATGTAACAAACGGCGTGACTTCGATTCCGGACACGTTGAATTCGAATCGAATCGCGCCATCCCGGTCGGTTCGAAATACTCTGGCTCCGGACTGTGCAAAGATCAATTCCACGCCCTCGCTGATCCGCTTTCTCGAACCACTGATGACGACGGACTCGGGCTGGCACCAACGTGTCAGCTTGGTCGGCGAGCTATGAAGACTTCCATGGTGAGGAACCAGCAACACATCGACGTCAATTGGGGGAGTTGACAACAACAATTCCATGCCCGTGGATTCAAGGTCGCCCGTCAACAGAACCTTTTTGTTTTCATAGCTGACCAGGACAACGACGCTATTGGAATTGTCGGAATCGTCGGTACCGAAAACGGGCGGCGACAACACTTCAATATCGCCGGGATTGCACAGCAAGCGATCCCCGCAGGCCACCGTTTCGATGCGCACATCATGCACCGCGCAACACCTCAATTAATCGCTTGATCGTGGGGAAATTGTCTTCCCGCATGACATCAGACATGTACACAACCCCCACCGAAAATTTCTCACAAAGCTGCGGAATGGCGTTGAAGTGATCGACATCCGCATGCGACAACACGATCGCGTCCAGGTGCTCAATCCGGTTGCTCCAGAGCACCGACGCGATGTTGCGAGCTCCAAAAGTCGACGATCCAAAGCTGCCTGCGTCATACAACATTCTTTTGCCGTCCGGCAGCTCGAGCAGGATGCTTGTCCCATGTCCGACGTCGACAAACGTGACGGCCAGGTTGGGTTCGACTTGTCTCCGGCAGACCTCGTGGATCACGTCGGGAACCCACCAGGCAAATACCAACCACAATAAAATGGACAGCAAAAACCACTTGGCCGAAACGCGCGAAAGTGGAAATACTGCCAGAAAAAAAACACCCACGTAAAAACAGACCACGGACAGTCCCGTCGGACCGGCTGTCCAGCTGTGGCTCCAGGGAAAAACGTTGGCCATCGAAATCAGCCACTCGATTGATCCCAAACTCCAACCGCAGATCATCCCGCACAAACTGGCCAACGGCGGTGAAAACCAGCCGAACACGAGCACGCCCAAACCGCCGTACAAGGCCACCGCGATTGGCAACAACAAAATAGGATTGACCAGTAACGCCACGGGAGCGACCAGGTTGAACCGCAACGCCACCAACGGCATGGCAACCAGCCAAATCAGTCCGCTGACCAGAAACGCAGCCCGCGTTTGCCGCCCCAACCAATAAATCGTCCGCACGTGAAACGACCGCGTGTTGGCAATCAGACGTTTGATCGGATCGTTCGGTGGCGGCCAGAAAATCCATGGTCGCCCAAACGAAATCGTCCCAACGGCCAGAAAACTCAGTTGAGGTCCAATTTGAAAAAGGTCGCTCGGATTGATCAACAGTATCACGCAACCCGCCGCCGCCAACCAGTTAAAAGACAATATCGGCTGGCCTTTCAAGCGTCCCATACACAACAACACAATCAAAATCGTGGCTCGGCTGACCGGCGCTCGGAATTCAACCAGCCAGGCATAGAAACACACAAACAAGATCGTCGCCCACAAAAACGTCTCGCGTCGGATCAGCCCAATCCGAAAGAAAAAGAAAAACACGCCGGACAGAATGCCAACATGCAATCCCGAAATCGCCAGCAAGTGAACGGTTCCCGTCAATAGAAACAATTCGCGTCGTGCACTGGTCAGTTGCTCCCGATTGCCCAGAAGCACCGCCGCGGCGAGTCCGGCTCGCTCTGGCGGCACGTATCGCCAGGTGATTTCATTCATCTTTCGACGCAGCGACGACAGTAATCGCGAGCCGGTCCAGTCTGCCAACCGGTTGCACGACAATCACCGACTCCTGACGGAATGCGTGCAACACCGCCGCCTTGCCTTCACTTCGATAAAATCTGCGAAAATCAAATTGCCCCGGATTCGTCGGACCCGAAATCGCAACCAGCGTTCCAAAAATCCGTATCCGATCTCCCGCACGGATATGGTCACACTTCTGATGAATTACCAAATCGACTTTGCCGGATGCGTCTTCCCAATTGTTCCATTGCGAATTCGTTTCGGTTTAACAACGACCTGGGTTCGGTCAACCAATGGAATCGCGTTCATCTGGTCGCCATCATCTTCGACTGCTTGCCATCTCGGCTCTGACGTCACGATCGCTTCCAGACAAACCGGCAGAGCTACGTCCGACGCATAGAGTGCAATGTTGTTCGGGCCAACCCAATTCCAGCGGGCGTGATGCAACACGGAGCCCGTCGACGCAACGGCCGTGGAAAGCAAACAGGACATGACACCCACGCTGATGTAGCTTCGGCGAACACCAGCTGCCGCGCACTGTTTGGCGAACATTGCAAACCAGGCCAGCCCCGCCAAGAATACGATACAGGCGTAAATCCATGCATCGAAATCCAGTGTGCGATCCACCAGAATACCGGCTGCCAATGCGCAAAATACCAACACCATCGGCTGGTAACTTGGCAAGCAGCGGTTGGCGATGTGATCGGAAGTATTTCCTTCCGTCTCCGGTTCGAATCCTTTTCGAGACATGGCTCGAATTTAATGCATCCAGTCGCTTCCGGGGAGTTGCCCTGACCTTAGCGAGTGCAAATCCCCTTCAAAACCAGAATGCTGGCAACTACTGGGGAAAGAAATGTGCCGCAGTTAAACCGTGTTTCGTTTGATGCCCAGCCGAATTTCGCGAAGCCTCTGGGCATGCGCAAAAAAAAAGTCACGACATGTCGCTCCATCGTCATGTCATGACTTCTATCCTGATACGGAACCATCCGTGTCCCGTCCTCCCGGCGTGGATGTACAATAGATATCGACTTGTCAATCAAAAAAACCTTAGGAGAACACATTGATTCATCGGTTGGCGGCATAACCGACAAGATTTACCAAGGTCCTGGCTCTCCCGTTTCCGGAAATCCCGGTTAGATAAAGCTTGGCGGCCAGTTTGGCGGGCAGCCGCCCCTAACTCACATCGGAGCCCTCCCCGGCCGCTACCGCGTCCGCCCCTCCCGCAAAGAGGACGTGCAGTTTTTAAGCGTGAACAGGTCTACCAGGGATTGATGGTTGGAGAAACGTCCAACATCGACCGGCTGGCTAGAGTAGGTGGACTACTACGCCATGCAGAGCTGCATCTCCGGGCGCTGCGCCTTCTTCACCGGAATCGAACCAATCCGTGTCGGCTCACGGTGCCACAGTTGCCGGGAAGCCCTTCAATTCGGCGTCGGGCGGATCCAAAATTCTCCGCAGTGACTTTTGCCACCGCAGCGACTTGTCGTACTGAAAAATTTTGCCTGTCTCCATTTCTGGCAGTATTTGATGAATTGCGGCCGAAAAAAAATGAATTAACATACGATCACCTGCCGACCTGCGCAGGTGCTGGCCGGACAAAATATGTATCGCCGGATGCCGAAATAGTTAACTTGTAATCTGCGGCCCGGCGCATCGGATTAGGGCCCACATCACAGACGAAATCCTAACACACGCGTTGCGGGTAATTTTCATGGTCTGATCCAAATAAGTCCTCGGCAATTGCTTGGCTCAAATAGTAACCCAATACGTCAGTGAGGCAGAATCGGCAGATGCTATCAGTCTTCGTTGACGCGTCGGGTTATCTGTGTTGAATCAAAACGATGAACACTCAACAACTTACAACGGTCGATCCAATTTCTTTGTTCGCGAGGGATGAAATATTTTGCGTTATTTCCTCGCTTACATTTCGTGTCGAAACGTGGTGCGCGAATTGTTTCACAGACCTTGGCCCCCGGTTTCAACGCTTTGCCCGTATGATCACTCACGGTTCGTGTTATCTTTCTTCAAAACCGACGATTGATTCACGAATTTCCCTACGCTTGCGCACGGCGATATGGCGCGTGGCGATTTGCGTCATGCGATCGTTGTTGCTCGTATCGATCATCGTAGGCATCCCGATGCAAACCGGATTGGGTCAAACTGCAAGCAGCGACTTAGGCCAGGCTCCGATTCTCCAGTCGGAAATTCCGTTCGACTTTGAAAACTCAATCCACCGCGTCTACGGGACGGAGCAGGGGTTGCCGTCCAACTGGATCCAAACCGTGCTGCAAACGTCTGACGGTTTCCTGTGGGTCGGTACGCACAACGGTCTGGCCAGATTCGATGGCGTCAACTTTGTTTCCTACCAACGGCCAAGGCTGCCGGCCAACGATTGCCGCGAATTGCTGGAAAGCCGAGACGGAACGCTCTGGATTGGCACGACCGGAGGCCTGGCAAAATACCGCCGTGGCAGTCCCGGCTCATTCGAACAAATTGACGAATTGGCCCAACAATCCATTCGCGTGATATTCGAAGACTCATCCGACAGGATCTGGGTCGGTACGGCTCAGAAAACCTGGCGGTCAAACGGTTCCACGTTCGAACCAGTCGATGGGGCGCCAAACTCGGTTACGTCGATCATCGAAGACGGATCAAACCTCTGGCTGGGATCTGATGACGGGCTTTACGAGCACTCCGGGCTGTTCCGCCAAATTCCGCTGGCCGATAACGTACCCAAATCGATTAACAACCTGCAGCTGTTACTTGACGATGGCGAACTGTTGATCGGCACCGAATCTGGGCATGGTGCAAATCCAAAACGACCGCGTTCAATTCGTGCGACCGAAATTTGGCCATTACATCAACCAGATCAAAAAAATCGGCGCTGATACTTTTGTGCTCGCCGATCAGGTTTATCGGCGAAATAACGACACGTACGAAGTGGTCAATCCAATTGAACCGAGATTTATCGCCAGCGACCGCGACGGAGGGGTGTGGATCAGCGGGATACGAGACGGGAAGCTTCACCACTATCAACCGCAACCATTCGCCCACATGTTCCCTGGCGACGAAATACGAGCCATCTACGAAGATCAAGGTACGATTTGGTGCGGTTCGCATTATTACCTCCATCGAATTGAAAACGGACGAACCACTTCTTTCCATGTCCCCGTGAAGCTAGCCCCCGGTGCTGGTATCTGCAGTATTGGTGGTTCGCGGGATCAATACGCTGTGGCTGGGCACTTTCAATGGTTTGTTCAAATGGTCGAACGAAAACGCAACGCCTGTTCTTCGATTCGAGGGACCGGTTACCAGTGTCATGGAAGATTCCAAAGGTACGCTCTGGTTTGCACATGGATCGAAAACGCAAACATGGAAGGATGGCGAATTAACGACGATCGACGAATTACCCAATCGGGCTGCTCTGGTTTTTTGAAGACGACGAGGGGGTGTGGATCGGGACACACTATGGATTGTTTCTGGCAACCGATCAGATCAAAGAAGTCCACGATCCCTCGTTTGAAAAACTCAACTCTTCTTTTATGTGCTATTGTGCAGTCGATGGTACCCTTTGGATGGGCAATCAATGCGGGCTGGTTCGGTATCGCGATGGTCGCTTTGATGTGTTCACGACGTTGGATGGTTTGTTGGCGGAACACATCGGACAATTGCAAGTCGACAATCAGGGCAATCTTTGGGTGGGTGGTCAGCACGGCTATTTTACCGTTTCCGTTGACCAGTTTGACGCTCTGTTGTCTGGCAAAATCAAGCGATTGGCATGCCAGAGGGTGGAGGAAGATTACGACACCAGCCGTCTTTTCAAGTTCGAAGGCTCCCCGTCAGCCTGCCGCGCGAAGGATGGGACCACGTGGATTGCCGCAGGAAGGGGCGTTCTCAAAATTCCCCCTCAGCCAATCCGAAAGCCATCGGCTGTCGACGTCTACATCGATCATGTTCGCGTTGACGGGCAAACCATGGACACAAATCAACCGACATTTTCGTCGGGCAAAAAGCGGATCGAATTCGACTTTGCAGCCCCAGTGTTTACCGGCCTTCCACCGGTTCAATATCGACTGGATGGACACGATCCAACGTGGCTCGATGCTGAAGACAGACGCTCGGTTTCCTACACCGACTTGAGACCGGGAAGCTATGCGTTTTTGGTACGGTCGGCAGGGCACCAGGATTCCGTGCGTTTCACCGTGAATCCGCGGTGGTGGGAGATTATCTGGCTCCGCGTGGCGGCGTTGTTGCTCGCATTCGCCGGCGCCATCGGCTACTTTCAATATCGACTGCGTCGCGTCCGCCAATCAAACGCGGCACTCCAACGCGAAATTTCGGAACGCGAACGGGCCGAACAGTCGCTTCGATCGAGTCAATCCGAACTGCAAAAAATGACCAATCGTCTGCTGGAGATCCAGGAAGAAGAAGGCTCGCCGGATCGCACGACAACTTCACGACGATATTTCGCAGCGATTGTCGTCACTGACCCTTGATGCGGCGGCGATCGAACGCGAACTGCAAAGTGGCCAGGATTTGCCAACTTCGTCTCTGGGAAAACTGCACCAGAAAATCGTGGACATCGCGGCCGATGTGCATAACATCAGCCGGCGTTTGCACCCGCAAATCCTGGAAGACCTGGGGCTGGTCAAAGCCGTGCGCTCCGAGTGCAGATCCATTTCTCGTTTGGAGGAAATGGAAATTGAGTTGATCGCCGATCCGATCGACGGGTTAGCCGACGAGAAAGCGTTGTGTTGCTACCGGGTTGTTCAAGAAGCACTTCGCAACGTGGCCAAACACGCTCAATCCAAACAGGCGACCGTCCGGATCTGGCAAAACGGTGGTGATGCCTGTGTTTCCGTGCAAGATCAAGGCCAGGGGTTTGATTTCAATTCTACCGGCAAGTCAGGCGGAATTGGACTGACGAGCATGCGCGAAAGGGTCAATCTTTGTTTCGGTCAGCTTTCGATCAAGTCCGCCATTGGACAAGGCACCAACGTAGAAGTGAGAATGCGATTGGAAAATGGCGCCGGGACAAATTCTTCAAACATCGACCGTGACCGTGACCCTACGGAATCGAGTTTCAAATGAGTCGCAAAAAAATCCTGATTGCCGACGATCATCTTATTTTCCTCGATGGGTTGGTCAAATTGCTGGAATCGGAATACGAAATCGTCGCAACGGTTAAAGACGGCCACGAATTGGTGAACACCGCTCTGGATTTGAAGCCGGATGTGATTGTTTCAGACATGTCAATGCCCGGGTTGAACGGGGCGGAAGCGTTGCGCGAAATTCGGGCCAGTGGTTCGGGGGCAAAGTTTATCATGCTAACCATGCACAATGAGCCGGAATATGCTGTTGAAGCTTTGGAGAATGGCGCTGCGGGCTACGTGCTGAAGAATTCCGCGACCACCGAGTTGCAGACTGCAATTTGTGAAGCGCTCGACGGCAATATATACATTGCACCGGCCATCGCCAAAGATGTGTTTGAATTGATGAGATCGTCCACCAATCAAGCAAACGAAAAAGCGCGCGAATTAAGCGAAAGGCAAATCGAAGTTTTGCGACATCTCCTCAAAGGGCTGTCGGCCAAAGAGATTGCCAAGCAAATCGGGGTGGCTCGCAAGACCGTCGAATATCACAAGTACAAGGCGATGAAAATATTGAATATCAAAACGACGGCTGAACTGATCGAATATTCGATCAAGAACAAATTGGCCGACGAATCATAACGCGAAGCCTCGCCCAACAATCGTAACCCGACGCGTAAGCGAGGGCCGAAGGTGGTTGACTGACCAATAATCGTAACCCGCAGCGTCAGCAATAATCGAAACCCTCAGCGTGAGCGAGGGCCAAATTGTAAAATCCTCGCTGACGCTTCGGGTTCCTATGCTAGGGAGTTTCTGCTGACTTCTTGTCCTGTGCTTCATTGACGTACTGAATCGCTTTGTCGAGCCGCTCTTCATCGAACAGGTATCGAATGCTTCCGCGCTCTGCCACCAGTTTTTGCGGCCCCTGTCAAATTCTTGGATCAGACGTCTGGTTGCCCATGCCTTGAGATCGGTGCGAATCTTCTTCGGTTTTATGCCAGCCGCCGCAACAACGACGTGGACATGATTCGAACGGCAATTAGCCGCGTACAGTTCCCAACCTCGATACCGACAAGTTTCGCGGATTTGCTGTTCTACGGCTGTTCGTTGATCTTTGGTTAGCCGACAGGCGTCTTCCGTCATCCTTGCGGCCGCCTCAAACTCGCGCACTGGGTCGGGCAATTTCCAGCCCTTTTGATATTCCACCCAGCCTCTAGCATCGCCGGGCAACCACGTGCCATACGTTACCCACGTCAGAAAATAGCCAATTGGATCAACCATGGTGGCATCCAACAAATCTAACCGGTTCCAATAACTCTTAATCCGGAGCGTCACAATCATAACCCGAAGCGTCAGCGAGGGACAATCCTGTAAGCGAGGAAAAATCCTTCCTCGCTGACGCTTCGGGTTTCTATTTTTACGCATAGAGTTTCCACATCCCC
>CAVONL010000031.1:0-317941 GCA_963697295.1 uncultured Planctomycetaceae bacterium
ACGGCGGAGAATCGCTACCGGACCAGCCGCCATAGTTCAGCCACATGCCAACGCGATTCGCTGGTGAGTTAGCAAAGTCGATGCGGAAGCTTTCTCGGCCATCGGTAGTGGTGACCGCGACCCAGCCCGGATTGACTGGCTGCGTGAACAGCTTCACTGCCACGCCTGTCGGCTCGGGCACGCGACTGAGATCAAGCGGTTCGAGCCGATTCCGCAGAGTCAGCGGCCACGGAAAGGCGCAGCAGAAACTCTGGCAGGTCGTCTCCCGTTCCGCCTGTGCAAACGACCTGAACGTGGTCCGGTAAGTCGATTCGCATCCCCGGCTCGATATTTAACAGTGGATGTGCGGACCAGATGTACGGCAATGGTTGATCGGCGTGATTTGTTAGCCGGTAGTCGATTTCAAACCGCGCCCTCGTTTGCGGCCAAGGTCAACGTTCGCTCAAAGGTAAACGGCAACGGCTCGCCGCTGACGCGTAGGCTGATGCTTGCCGAAGCAGACTCGGTTCCCGGGTTGCAGGTTATCTCGGCTGGCCGCCGCCAAATCTCGCCGTGGTCAGTCAGCGGCTGATCGCTCCACGGCGTGTTTCTGACAAGACATGAATCAACCGTGGGAAAAACTTCTTCCCAGCCGCCAGTGTCGAAACCGCCCACGTAGTCGGTCTCTCCGGTTGGATCGCGTTGTGGAAGATATGGATTGGACCACAGCCACTCTCGTTCCAATGCAATCGAGCGGAGGCTAGTAATTTTACCGCCGAGAGTTCAGCAATCACGATTTCAAGCTTGTCATTGGAAAGTCGCAACGCAGGCCACTTGCCGAACGTCGTCTCGTCGATCCTGGCGTTCATCACACACGCTCCTCGGCACCCGAGATCCGCGGGCGATGGACGATGGCACCCAGATGGCTTGGATCGATGGCAAGCACCCTATCGAATTCCGCGTTCGCTTCATCGCATCTGTTCTGTCCGAGCATTCCCAGGGCGAGCATGTAGCGACAATGCAACTCGTTGCGGCGTTTCAAGTCCTCCTCGAACACCAGGAAGTCAGGCAGCGAGACCGCGAAAAAATCGATCTCCGGTTCGTCCGCGAGATGGGCCTGGCCGTAGTCCAGCAAACCTTGGAAACGCTCCGCCGCCTCTTGCTCGCATCCAAGCACTCTGAAGGCGAGTCCTTGATAGTAGATCATCTCAGGCGGTTGATCGTTGTAGTACATGGGATCGCTCGGCTGGCTGATCCCCCAGTCTGGCTTGCTCGAAGGCTGCAGTCGCATCGGCCTGCCGCCCGAGTCGCTGCAGCGCCACCCCTTGCCAGTAGCGGATGTTGTTTGCCGATGGCCCGGCAGTCTTCCTTCGCCCAGTGAGTGCGGCCATTGTTCAGCCTGCTCGAGCGATTGCCATGCCCCCTCGAAGTCACCCGCGGCGATCGACTCCCGGCAACTGCGTCAAGCACAGCGTGTATTGGGCGGGTACCTTGCCTTCGCCGCCTTCCCAAGGATGGAAGTCGCGGGCCATGATTTGATCCAACGCCTGTTGATGATGACCGAGCACGTTCAGCAACGTTACGTATTCCAACGCCAGATCGTCACGCTCGGCAGCCAGCGGCACGTGGTGTGAAAGTCGCTCCCGGCGCTGTTGCGGCGGATGCCCGAGTCGCTTGGCTAACTGATCGAGTTCAAACGAAGCTCATGTCGTCGGAGGGATCCAAACGAAACGCTTCGGTGAAAGCCTGCCACGAGGCATCGGGGTCGTGATGCTTGTTGAAGTACGCCAGGCCGAGATTCCGCCAAACAGTTGCAAATAGCCGATCACGGTCGCGAGCTTGCTCCCAGCAGCAGATCGCCAGTTCGTACTGCCGGTGGTCGTACCAGAGATTGCCCAGGTAGTAGGGTGCCTTCGCATCGGTCGGGTTGGCCGCCGCGGCTCGTTGCAGCGGCCCGATTTCTTCCAACCGATTGGGGAAGCAATAGTCGGGTCGATAGTTCGCTGCCGTCCGTCGGAAACGTTCGGCTGGCTCGTTCTCTCCGATGTTGCGGAGCCAGTCTGCCAAGAAGTAGAAAACGATCGGTGTCTCCGGCTGCTGATCGACGCGTTTTAGGTATTCCTGCAACACGCCGATGGACGCCGAGTGAAACCCGGCAGCAGCATAGTCCAGCGCAAGTTCAAGATAGTTGTGTTGGTCGTCTCGCATTCGGTCGCAGAACAATCGATCGGCAGTCACTCTCTGGCTGTCCTTGCCGAGCGTCGTCGACTCGCGCAAGATGCCGCTGGAAGACGTCGCGCTGCAACGAGTCTTGGGCCAGCGATGTCGCTTCCTCTGCCCGGTCGAGCAACCGCAACAAAACCACCTTTAAGTGCCTCGCTTGCCAATGCGCGGCATTGCGGTTCAGACAAGCGTTGGCGTTTTCGAGTGCACGATCCAGCCAACCGCGCAGCAGGAGATCCAGACGGGCCAAGGCAAAGTAACCTGCGTCCTGCCAGGCGGCGTTCCAAACCGCTTTGTGATAGGCCGCGTAGGCCGCTTCGTAACCGTCTGCTGGTGTTGACGCGTGCGTGTGTGTTTTGCAGGTACCTAACTGTACTCCAGCGAGTCGTTCGAGTGTGCAACCAAGCAAAGAGTACGGCTCGCCATCGTAGGGATTCGGATTGTGCCGCGTCAGCCGCTCGATCGCCCGTCGCAAATATGGCTCGGCCTCGGCAAACCGTCCGCGCCGGTAGAGCAGTTTGCCAAGGGCCATATTGGAACGGGCATCGCCGGGGTCGCGGCGCAAGGCTTCGCGATAATAATCGGCCGGTTCCCGCGTAGCGTGCCGGTACTGTTCCAGGTGCAACCCAGCGAGATAAAGAGACTCGACCGAGTCGGTTTTTTCCGGCCGCTCAATGGCTTTTGCAGGCTCGGGAATCTCGCGTTCGACTTCCGCGGGGACCGTCCAATCCACAAGCGGCTGGCCGTCACCCGACAAGATTTTTACCGCCAAGCCCGCATGCGGAATATCGTTTGGTAGCGGAATCGTTGCCGCGAAAAACGAACCCGGCCCACCAGCAAACGTTTGTTCCCAAACGACGGCTTCACGTGATTGCAGAATCGCTTTGGCGTTAGATTGCGGCGAGGTCGTATAGGCCCGCACCGTCACTTCGCCGTTTTCGATTTCCAATCCTACTGCCGCATCCACCGTCGCATTCTTTACGATTCCCACGCCCTTGTAGGGCATGAAGTATTGGGTGAATGCCTTCTCCTCACCGGGCATCAGCCATGAGAAGTCGGGCTGATTGTCGGTGTAGCACGCCGCACATCAGTTCGATGTAGGGGCCGTCTCGTCTGTCAGTTGCCGGTTCCCAGGCTTGGCCAAAGTCGCCGCATCCCCACGTCCATTGCTTCTTGCCCGGCGAGAGGTGGTGATGGCGACAGTGCAGCAGACCCGCACGTCGCCCGTGGTCGTAGCAGCCCACGAAATCGTAGCGGGACGATGCGCCATGTAAGAGGTCGGCACCGGGATGTTGCGTAGCGACTGATGTCGGTCCCCGGAGAGTAGTCGACCTTGTAGTACTCGCCCGTGGCGATCGGGAACGCTGCTAACGTCGCGCTTGCCGTGGTCCATGACCGCGGTGACGTCGGGCGGAAAGATCGACTGATGGCTTCGATCGACAGTGCACGGCGGGATTCGCCCACCACAAGAAACGTCTGCGGCAACGGCGTGCGGTTGTAAAGCGTCACGTCGACCTCCAGGTAGGCTGCGCGCCGGGGATGCAACGTCAGTCCATGCATGCCCCGGTGCCGACCATGCGATCGATCTCCTGCACCAGACGGTTGGCCGACCCGTCGGCCTGCTTCGCCGATTGTGCACACTCACCGGCATGGAAGGTGCTGGGCCGATGATGTTGGGGCCAGTTGAACTCGATTCCGCCGCTGATCCAGGGGCCGGCCAGACCACCAGGGCGGGTTTGATCACGCGGTTGTAGTAGACGAAGTGGTAGTCGTTGGTCTTGTCGAGCGCCATCTGGACGCGTCCGCCCAGTTCGGGCAGGATCATGATCTTGAGGTACTCGTTCTCGAGAAATACCGCCTGACATTGCCGTCCGGCTCGCTCTTATTCGCCACCGACTCGATCACCGGAAAGGGGTAGACCACGCCGCTGCTGCCCTGATAGACGCGCTTCTCCAAAAACATGGGATTGGGATCTGGCTTACCGACGCCGTAGGTGGGAATCACGACCTTTTCCCGCCACGCATGGACGGGGGAGGTGATTTTGGAGTTGCCAAGCGGTTGGTCGCTGGACATGGGCAAGTTCGATGTGACCTGGTAGAGCCCGAACATCCGCTTCAACGAGCCGTAGGGCTTGATTCGGAAATAGCGTCGCTCTTTGCATAAGAGCCATGACGCTGCGCCGTGACGATTCGCCAACAATACCTCGACGTTGTTTCCGAACAAGGCCATGATGGCAATGAGCATGCGAAAAATCGCTTCCAGATCGGAGTTTTCTTTGACGAGATGACTGTCCGTTGTCTCCTCCGCCACCGCGCAGCGATTAGCGGGGGCAAAAGGTGAGGTGCAATAGAAGATCCGTCAGTTATTTCCCGCACGATGCTAAGCCATCAAACGAACGACGCATGTCGGCCGGTTCAGTACAAGAGGAAGACGTTCAATCGGTGCGCTAGACCGATCACGAGGGAGACGCTCTCCGATTTCGAAGCGGCGTCTCGAAGACCGGCTGCAGGGAGGCAGGATCATTGGGCACACGAATACTGGCCGCCGCAAGGCATCTCCATTTGGACTTCATCTTCGGCTAGAATCACCACCGGTATGAACGGACATGCCTTCCGCGTGCGTGTTTCAGGCGGCTAGCCCACAAAGCAGCCTGCTGCGGTCGCTTGGCCGCGGTGCCAATGCTTGCCGCTCTGCTCCGCGTCGGCGCCATCGATTCCGGACTGCCCGCGCACGTCGAGCTGCCGAAATACCTTTGCCAATTCCACACCAGGTCACGCCACATCGAGGCGTCGATCCCAAGCTCCGTCAGGATCGAGGCCAGCGACTTGGGGACCCGTGTCAACACACCATCGACACTCTGCTTGGCCGTCCAGCGAAGCAACCGCAAATAATCACGCAGTGAGACGTGCAGAAACCCCTTGTCACTTGCCCTCAAACCATCGCGGTGCAATTGCACGTCGGACGACAGCGTCTGTGGCTCCATTGCCAGCGGCGACAACCAACCATCGCGACGGATGCGCCTGCCGGTCGGATTGCGTCGCTTTGTTTTTCGCTTCCGGCGAAGTTCCTCCACCGGCGTCTGGCGGATCTCCTTGGCCGCTTGCTCGGTTTCCGCAGCCACCAGATCGAACGCCGCTGAATCGAGCTGTTTCCCCTTGGCCCCTTCGATCCGGTCGTAAGCCGATGTGTACTGGGCAGCATCGGGACTTTCGGCCATTGCCGCTCGCACAGGGTTCAGGTCCACGTACATCGCGCAGGCCAGCAACCCGGCTTCGTCCACGATGCGCTGCGCCTTAAAGCGTCCTTCCCAAAAGCGACCCGTGCATTCGTCTTGGCGGTTGGCCATCCGGGCAATCGGTTCAGCCAGCGCACGCATGAACCAGGAGATGTCCGACAGACGCAGGCGGATTTCGGCCAATCGCTCGCGGTTGCGGACCAGTGTCTTAACGTCGTTTTCGGTTGGTTCGGCCAGATGTTCTTCCAGGCGCCGGCCGGGAAAGACCTTCAGCCAGCGCAGGGCCACCTGTTGGTCGCTCCAGGCCGCCACCACATCGGGCCGATTCCGCAGAATCAGGTGCAGGTGATTACTCATGATCGCATAGGAAAGCACGTCGATACCGAACACGGAGGCCAAGGCTTCCATCCGTCTGCGAATCCATTCCTTGCGATGGGAGTAGTCCATTCCGGAGTCCTGGTCGACGCCGGCCAGGAAGGCTCGACGAACACATCTTTGCACCGCATGGACAATACAGACTTCGGCCGGATCAAACTGTTCGATTCGATGGGGTCGTGGCATCTCAGTGGGCTCCCACAGCGCGTTGGTGGAAGTTTACGCAACCGGCGAACTACTGTCAACAATAGGTGGGTGGCACCATTTGAATTTCATCGTTGAGCTGGCTTGAGGACATCCAGCCATGAACGGTCAACGGCGGACGGCGGCCAAAAAGTTCTGCACGACGGGGTCATTCGGCCTGGCAACCGCACACGCTCGAGCATTCGTTCCGCACCACCAAGTCACCTTTGATCACGTCATGGTAGGCCACAAGTACACTCGATCGCCTCCGGGTGGTCCAGTGTAAACTGCTCCAGCTGGCTGACCTGCGCAAAGGTAACGCTGTGGCGTGTCGTAGAGCGCCAGACGAGCGTCGCCCCATCCCAACCTGGACTGACGGCCAGCACTGAATAGATGACGGAAGCCGCATCCTGATACCGCTGACGGGCGAAGAGCACCAGACCGCGAAATTGATGTAGCGTGGGATCGTTCGGCAGCCGCTCGATTGCCTCGTCAATCAGGTCGTTGGCCCTGCCATATTCGCCACGGCGAAACACCTCGCGTGCATCGTCGAACCGGCGAATCGCTTGTTCGGAACGAATCAAATCATTCGCGGTCTCTTGGTAAGCCGCCGAGGGAACGCGGATTGGCTGCGAATAGTCGAAGCGGATGGCGGTCGTGGTCGCCGAGCACGTAGAAAGGATTGACATAGGCGAAATTTGTCGAGCCGATACTCATCCATCCGCCACCCGCCGTGGACACATTGAAGTTGTAATTGTAGTACGCCGGCCGGTAAATTCCCGACCAGGTCGTCGGCCGCCAGTGATAGTGCAACTGCGGATAGTAGGCCACCGGCGGACGATAACGGTCGACCACTGGCCGGTTGACGATGTTCTGGTTGATCACCGAGGTGTTGTTGATCGTCGTCTTTGTTCAGATTGTTGATTGTGGTGTGATTGATCGTGGTGGTACTGCTCGTTGCGTTGACGTTGGGGAAGCGGCGATCGATCGTCGGCCGGCCAAAGTTGATGTCAGGCCGGTCTGATCGCCACGTCCGGCCGGTTGTAGGCGGGGCTGGTCCGGCCCCACCTCCATGCGTTCAGATCTTGAGGCGAATTCTGCCGCCGGCCGAGTACCGGCCGGCGGGCGAGTGGCACTGATTGCTGGGCTGGGCCGATAGCTTGGCGTTGACGGCAACACCGAGGCCGCCGACCGCCAGTAGGTCGCCGCAGCAGTCGCACCGCCGGGAGTGAACCCTGCCGCAGGGGACGCTTGACGCCGCTGGGACGAGCTTGCCGCTGTGCTCAGCGACGGCGTACCACGGTAGTCTCTTGGTTGGCGAAGCGTGGCGGAGTTTCTGGATGACTCGCGGCGGAACCGCCAGCACTATCACAGGCAAGCAGCACTGGGCAGCGGTGAACACAAGGGTCGAGAATCGCATTTTTGCTTCCATGGTCATTTCACCCGTACGTAAGTCTGCATCGCATCGGGCAGCGTCTCGCCACCCACTTCGCGCTCGACCGCCTGCCAAGCAACGGTGTCGGCATCCAGCTGCTCCCAAGTCATCACCGATGAACCAATCCGGCCATCAGGCAGCACCGAGACAATCGCCGCTTCGTACTGATTCTCTCGCCGCGTCCAGGCGCACCACCAAAACCGCCGCGACTGTCGAAAAACCAAGAACGGAACCGCGCCTCGGCGGGGTCGAAGACAATGTCCAGTGCGCACTCGAAAATCATCGTCGGCGGACTTGATACGATAATTTTGCGTTATGAACTTCTTGTCGAGTTGCCAGTCGCAATCGAGTTCGATCTGGTATTTGTCCAACGCCTACCAGCTTCCAGCCAGCCGAAGCTAGTTCTTCCCAAGGCGCAGCTCGGTTCGACCTGCGTTTCTTCGACTTCGATCGGGATGTCGCGGCATGCGGATCAGCCACTTGCCGTCCACCTTTGTCCAGACCACGGTATAACGCCCGCTATCCTTCTCAAGCATTTTCGCTCGACCATTATAGCACATGGGCGAACAAAAAACGAGCCAACGATTTAGCATTGGCTCGTGTGGGCCTAATTCTAAGCCTTCAACTCCAACTGTCAACGGCATCAAACAAGATTCTTGAAAAATCTTTTTTGGCTCGCTACACACCCGCAATTTACGCGTTTTATGGCCCCGCTGCAGTCCAAAAATGGATGCATTTGGGCGATGCAAGGTTCGCCAAAATCATCCATTTTACCAATGGGGAAGTCTGGCTTTGCTCACCGTGGTGGCAATTTGCTGCTCGGTATTCGGCGTCGATAACGCGTAACCTGTGTTTCACGAGGTGATCCACTCGCAACCGCTCTCGCTGAGGCTTTCATTCGCGAGCTCCGCTTCGGTTCAGCATCCCGATCAGAAATCATTGCGGCTTTGAATAAAGACGGAAAGCAATGACAGGTGCAATTGCTCCGGGATGGTCAAATATCCAATGACGAACGGAAATAAAAGCCGGCTTAAGTGAACTCGATCAAGTTGCTCGCAAAAGCGAAACAACCAAAACGTTCAATTCCGAATTTTTTACCAACGAACCGTTATAACCGGATGCCTCTCGCGGTAAGATCGCGCCGGAGGTCAAGAATCCCGATTTACATTATTAGTATTGGAGCTTTGAGATGAGATTCGTTTGGGTATTGTCATGTTTATTTCTGTTTGCAGCGACTTCTGCGGTTCATGCGGAGCAGCGTTTCGTTAACGGCGGGCAGACCAACGTCTTGCTGGACACCGCTTTGTTGTCGAGTGTTGGTCTTGATTTGAGCGGTGTTTCTCCGGATGTGATCGTGCCGGGAGATTTGGGGATGGATTCAGTTGCGTTCACGATCAACCCGCGAACGGGCAGTGACCCGACCACGTTCGCATACGAGTTGTTCAGCCTGGCTCCGTTCAGCGGAACGATTGAACACACTGGTTCCGTGTTCTTCAACATGGACGCTTTGGAAGTTGGGAATTTTTCAATCGGTTTTGATGCGGCGCGTGTGGTCGGTGACAACAGTGGTTTCTTCGTTGAGAGCACGACCGGACTACTGGCGATTCTATTCGATATCGAAAATCCCTCGCCCTCGACGCTCAAGCGACATCGCTGTCGATCACGGCGAACTTGCTTGTCTCTCCCGAGTTGGCAGGTGTTCTCGGCAATGCCTCGTTGACCGGTGCTGATGTCGGCGACGCTCTCGTCTCGGCGACCGCAGTTCCCGAACCCGCGAGCTGCACCGTGCTGGCCGTCCTCGGTCTGGCCGCGTGTGCCCGTAGACGTAAGTAATTGCACAAAAATTTGGAAGCTGTGAGCCTGACCAAGCCTCGTTCTTAAACGGGGCTTGGTTTTTTTGTCTCGAGCGTCCGGCTCATGCAGAGCCTCAAGCGTTTGCGCGGAACGATCCAGCCGTTTTGACTTGCGATTCGAGTTGAGCGTCACGTTGCGGGTGATGGCACGTAGCCAGCCGCCGAACCGCGATGGATCGCGCAGGTCAGTTCGTTTTTGCCAGGCGACCAGAAACGCCTGCTGGGCAATGTCTTCACGGTTGTCGGTTTGGGACCAACCGACCTACGGTTCTACCTTGGCCAGTAATCGTACGATTAATGCATCGGCCTGATGATGATCCAGTTTCAGTACTTCCCCTTCTTCGGTAATGACGGTCCATGTCAAGCCGTCTTCCGAGCGAGGACCCATGATGATCACGTGGCCCGCCTCCAGGTCGAGTCCTGCCGCCTCGGCAAGTACCCCGCGAACTTCAGCGCGATGCCCCCGGCGAAGGTAGCTGACCCTCACATCCGAGTCGCCGTCAAGCTGATAAGTGTCTTCTGGAATGGCGGTTCCATGCGGATCCTTTAACGGGTGACCCAGTTTGTCGTCGAGATAGTCGATCGTCTTTTGGTCGCTGATGTGTTCCAGTTGATGGGCCTTCTGGTGAATGTCGGCGTCGACGACTTCCGATTTTTCGAGGTAGGTTTCCCACAACCGGTGAGCCCGCACCAGTCGCATCGCTTCTTTGCGACCGTCGTCAGTCAGCTCGGCGTGGCCATGATCCAGGTCAATCAAATGCTGACGCGAGAGCTTTTTGATCGCGCGCCGAATCCGGACGTTCGGCATGTTGACGCGTTTTTCGATTTGCGAAACGGAAATCTTCTTTCCCGGTTCTCGCAACATGGCGCCCAACACATCTTCCATGACCTCCTGCGGCACTGTACTGGATCGCCGAAACCAGTCCGCCAGGATGCCATAACGCGGGGCAAACACCAGAGTCAACAAAAACATGAAAGTCATCGTCACAATCACGGCGGGCCCCGGATCCGCCCCCAATACAGTCGCCAACAGAAAGCCCAACCAAAATCCGACGACACCGACGAGGGCGGCCACGAAAATCATCCGATCCAGCCGATCGGTTAACAGGTAAGCCGTCGCGGCGGGCGTAATCACCAGTCCAATCACGAGGATCACCCCGGCAATTTGAACTCCGCTGACAACGACCAGCGACGCACAAGCAGTCAGCAAATAGTCGATCGCCAACACCGGGATTCCGATCGACGCCGCCATGATCGGATCGAAGCTGGTCAGCTGCAGGTGCCGGTAAAACAAGATCACGACGCTGAGTACGATCGCCGTAACCCCGGCCAGCAACCACAAATCGGCGTCGGAAACCGACACGACGCTTCCGATTACGTAATGATAAATGTCGACGTGGACGAGTTCCCCAACAGCTTTGATCGAGATGATTCAACGCGCGCCAAGGGCAAAGATGCCGGTGTACATGATGCCGATCGCGGTGTCTTCCTTGAGCCGGGAGACCTTGGTCACAAATCCCACCATGCCCACGGTGACAATTCCCGCGAGAATGGCACCAATCAGCAAGGCACCGAGTTTTGCTTCGCCGCCGGTGAGTATTTTCATCAACAAATAGCCGCCGATGACTCCCGCGAGCATCGAGTGGGCAATCGCATCGGCCAGGAACGACATTCGCCGCAGCACGATAAAGCAGCCGATCACGCTGCAGACGATCGACACCAGCGTGCCGACGATCAACGGCTTGATCACGTGCCCATAGTTCAGTTGAAGTTCGGTTAACCAGTCGATCATTTCGAATGCGGAATGTGGAATGCGGAATGCGGAATTTCGGACAATTTTTCATTTTTCATTTTTCATTTTTCATTACGAAGGTCGGGCTCTCAGGCCCGGGTGAGGGTCAGAATTAATTATTTGTGATTAATTATTTGTGATCAATTATTTGTGATCAATTATTTGTGATTTACTATTTGAGTTTCACGCGACGTTCGCTTAGCAACCTCTCCGTCTGGGAGAGGTTGCATACTTCCACTCTCAACCCTCAACCCTCTTCTTTACCGCCGCCAGTTCGGCGAACACCTTCATGTTGCCTTCGTAAACGTCGCATAGCAGTTGTGGATTGAGCACAACGCTGGGCGGCCCGAAGCCAAACAGCCGCTGTTTGAGCAGGATCAGCAAATCGAAGTAACCCGCGGCGGTTCCAAGGTCATGGTGCACAACCACCAGGGTTTTTCCCAGTTGTTTCGTCTCTTCCAGCACATCCAGGATCGCGGTTTCGGTCGCCGCATCGACGCCGGCGAAGGGTTCGTCCAGCAACAGAATATCGGCGTCTTGAGCTAACGCCCGGGCCATGAACACTCGTTGCTGTTGCCCGCCCGACAGCTGACCAATCTGTCGTTTTTTGAATTCGCTCATCCGCACTTTTTCAAGGGCTTCGTCGGCATAGCGATAGTCTTCGCGGGACAGATCGCGCCACCATTGCCGGTGTCCATAACGGCCCATCACGGCCACTTCCCGGACGGTGATGGGGAAATCCCAGTCGACAGCACCGCGCTGCGGCACGTAGGCGACTTTGCCTTTCGCCAACGAAACATCCATGCCAAAAATTTCAATGCGACCAATATCGGGTTTGACAAATCCCAGAATCGACTTGATCAACGTCGACTTTCCCGATCCGTTGGGTCCAATTACACCCACCAGTTGTCCCCGCGGAATATCGACAGAAACATCCAGCAACGCCGGCACGGGCCCGTAGCTGACGGTCAAGTCGCGGACACGAATCGCCGGTACGGAATCGGGTGTGAACGTATTTTCGATAATCATGTTAAACGGATTGCTGGAAAAGTTATTGGTTACCGCTCTTCGGTGAATCAAACTCGGCCGGAGCCGCAAATGACAACGTTCCCTGGATCGTCATCGCACCGGGCTCAAGCCAAAATGTTTTGTCGGCCAACGGTTGGTCACCGAATTTTGCCACGATCCGCACTGGCTTGTGTCACGGACTCGGTTTTTGGTCGGCGCTGCAATTTTCTGCTCGGCTGGTTCCCAATCGTCCTTGGGAGCGGGTTCGGCGTCCCAATCATCATCCGTGCTGGCATTGGTTACGTTGGCAAACACGTAGACTTCGTTTTCCAGCTGTTCCACATGTTCCAGCGGGTCAATCAAAATCAATTCGTTGGCGGGAATCGTGTCCGTGCGGCGCAAAACTTCTGCGCCGCGAAATTTTACAACCAGCGAAGCAACATCGCCCCAGTCTTCATCACCGACACAGTCAAACGTGCGGTCAATTTGAATGGAATAGGTTCCGGAAGCGAACTTGGGTTTGATCTGCAGTGGCGGTCGGCGTACGCTCTCGGCAAATTGCGTGTAGGCAAAAACGCCGCTAAACAGCAACACCGACACCAGCAGGGCAAGCACAGGACGCATGTTGATTCACCAACGCAAAACAGACAGCCAACAAAAGCAAGTTACATCCATTACTTCAGCTCCCGCACGATCGTCAGGACGTTTTCACGCATCATGCCCAGATAAGTTTCGCCCGCGGTGCCCGTAGCTCCCATCGCATCCGAATACAGCGTGCCGCCGATTTGGACTCCTGCATCGCGGGCTATTTCTGACAATGTTTCGTTGCTCAACGTCGTTTCGACGAAAAGGCTTTTCACGCCCAGTTGCCTGATGGCGTCGACGATTTCCTGGCGCCGCGATGGCGTGAGACCGACCAGGTCACCCGTCGTCCAGCCCACGGGGCTCATCGGTTTGAATTTGTAACGCTGGCAAAAGTAGCCAAATGCATCGTGATGAGTCACCAGCACGCGCCGCGATTCGGGAATGGCATTGACCTGGTTTTGGATCCAGCCGTCAAGCAACCTGAGCTGTCCCTGGTAGAGTTCGGCCCGCGCCCGATATTCGGCTTCGTTTTGTGGATCGAGCGCGATGACCGCATCGCGAATGTTTTTCGTATAAATCCACGCATTGCGAGGATCAAACCAGGCATGCGGGTCGCGGATTACTTCACCGTGAAAGTCCAGGTCAATGCCCTGAACTCCATCGATGCAGCTGACGATTGGCTTGCTGGCGATTTCGGCCAGATTTTTCATCCATTGTTTGCCTTCGAGATTCCAGCCATTTTCCAGGCACAAGTCGGCGCGTGCCACGTTTGCGGCATCATCGGTTCCCGTTTGATAAGTGTGCGGATCCTCTCCCGGGCCCAGAACACAAATCACTTCCCAACGATCTCCGACAACCTGCCGGGCAAAATCGGCGACCTGAGTCGTGGAACAAACGATCGTTTTCTTCTTGCCAGCGGTGGCGGAATGGACTTGGGCGAAAACCGGCGACGCGATCGCAGCCAATGGTTACGGCCAACATCAAAACACCGCTGAACACAAACGCACGGCGGGGCAGGGGATTCGTCATTTGGTTTCCGCGAAAGGTCATAATCGGGGTTGTCCTATTTGTAGCATGGGCTACACTCTAGTTTGTAGCAACGGCTACGAATCGTGTCAAGCCGGATTCGGCGCCATCCGTATTCCGCCGAACGCGGCAATCCGAGATGTTACATGAGTTTTCCAGACTTTCCGAGGTTTACGCGTATCTTGAAGTCAACGAAAAAGAAGACGGCTCAGCGACACCTCCGTACAAGAAACGACCACTCGACCGAGCTGGCGGAAGACTACGTGGAGGCAATTGCCGAGATCGTCGCCGACCGCGGCAGCTGTCGCGTCGAAGATTTGCGGAAACAGTTTTCTGTCAGTCACGTGACGGTTTCGAGAATCCTGCAACGGCTGCAACGCGAAGGCCTGGTCAACAAGGAAGCTTATCAACCGGTGACGTTGACTCGACGTGGCCAGCGACTTGCCACCGACTCGCACGCGCGGCATCAGATCGTGTTGGAGTTTCTGATCAAGTTGGGTGTGCCGCCAGCCACCGCCGAGATCGACGCTGAGGGTATTGAGCACCACGTCAGCAAGGAAACACTCGCGGCGATGAAACGATACAATTCCGGATGATGATCGTTTAACGTCCAGCCGGAAGGCGTAAGCGCGTTGTTCGACTGCAGAAACGCAGACGCCTGCCGGCTAACCGTTAAACGAACGGAAGCCGAAGCGCGGGACGGTGCTCAAGCTGCCCAAAAAGGTCGTTACCAATGGCTGCCGAGATACGCGAAACTGGCTCCAACCTGACCAACCGAGAGCTTTCTTAAAAAAATATGTTTGTAAGGCTTTCGTTTCAGTCAGGCGGGAGCCAGGCTCACGTCAAAATTCATTGGGTTGCACCCGTGATGACACTACAACTTGATCACCGCCGGATTTTCGAGATTTTCGATCTCGATCGAGATCAGCTGCTCGAGGACTTCGCCGATCTTCGGCCGGACCAGCGGGATTTTTCTGTAACATTCGATTGACCAGCTGATTCAGTCGAGTGGGACAGAGGGGTTGGTGACGAATCACGTCGACCGGAGTCTCGGAGCGATGAGACTCGATCAGGGCTTCGATGCTTGACACCTTGAATGGTGTGTGACCGACCAACGAGTTGTAAATGAACATGCCCATTGAATAGATGTCACTGGCTTTCATCCCCCGGTAGCCGGCATCAAAACACTCGGGTGCCGTGAAATGTAGCGGTTGCAACCGGTTGTGTGGCAACCAGGCAAGTTGCCCCACCGAATGCGACTGCGACCAGCCAAGCAGGGAAACCCGACCGCCGCTGCCGAGCAGCACATGGGCCGGCTCCAGCCCCAGGTGGACGCGTCCGTGATGGTGAGCGGCACCAATCGCCTCAGCGACTTGCCGGATAATCCACAGCATCCGCGTCATCGAAATGTCTTTGGCAATTGCCATGAACTTGTCCAGTGAGCCGCCGCCGATCCATGGTTGCACGAGAAAAAACGGGGCCTGGTCCAGTTCTGCGTCCAGCAGGGGAATGATCCCATGATGTTCAATCATGTCCGTCGAAATCGCTTCCCGGCCCAGCCGATCAAGTGCGCGAATCGAGTCCTCGGGGTTCAGGTGCGGATTGATCAGCTTGATGACATAGTCAAACGCGTCATTATCCAACATCGATTTCGGTGCGCAGCGATAAATGTCGAACCAACTTCCACAGGTGATCTGCGTTCCCAAACGCCAATAGGAAACAGTTCGTGAGTTGCCAGCGATGACGCTTGTTCGTTGAGATTGCGGGGGAGCGATGTTCATATGGCTGGCGTTATCCGATGGATTCAAGCAACATGGGTGATTCAGACAATCAACACTGATGTTCAGTACTGTTTGACTGATCGGATAAACCGGCGAAGCCTATGCAGAGTGCTGGCAAAATGTCAGGTCATACCGGCAGCACGCGAAAATCGGATGGTATAACCTGAACCTGGTCAAACCAGAGAACTCGACGAATCTCCAGCACCCTCACCCGCCGCTGAGACGGCGACTTGATACCAATGCTCCCAGAGGGAGAGGTTGCTAACCGAGCTTCGCGTGAAATACGAATAGCAAATCACAAATAATTGATCACAAATAATTGATTCTGACCCTCACCCGGCGCTGAGACGGCGACCACTCCCAGAGGGAAAGGTTGCTCACCGACGACCAGGTCTGCATTCAGGCGCAATTCCGATACATCCGTGTTCATCCGTGTTCATCCGCGGTTCTTTCGTCTGCCGGTCTGCATTTGTACGCCTCAGCACTCGCTCGCCGTTTCGCGGCGAACCTTTTGACCAATTCGTCAACGATGACGCCACCGAGGATGACCGCACCGATCACTGCAAACTCGATATTCGTCGGAATCTGATCGATTAACGTGATCGAGTTTTTTAGCACCTGCATGACGGCCGCCCCAATGACGACCCCGATGATCGTTCCCTCACCGCCCCGCAGGCTACAACCTCCCAGCACGGCCGCTGCGATCGCATAAAGTTCATAGAAATTGCCGAAATCAACTGGCTGCGCACTGCCCACGTCCAGCACGAACAGCATTCCGCCCAGGCCGCTGAGAAACCCGCAAATCACGTACGCCAGTATGATCATGCGATCGGTATTGATGCCGCTGTAACGGGCTGCCTCTTCATTGCGACCCAAAGCCAGCAAGTACCGACCAAAGACCGTGAAATTCAAGATGATCACGCCCAGGATCGTCACCACCAGCAGGATCAGGCAGGGGTTGGGAATCCCAAACTCGATTCCTGGAATCGACAATTGGCCTTGGGACAACTCGCGGAGGGCTTTGAATTCGCCTCGAAAGCCCTGCGTTTGATCCTGCACAATGCCGCGCGTGATTCCCCGGTACAGCAACAACCCACACAGCGTCACCACGAAGGGTTGCAACTTCATCTTGGTGATGAGCAGACCATGTGCCAGCCCGATGGTCAGCGACAGCGAGATGACGATCGGGACGGCCAGCCACACGGGGACCTGATGCTCAACCAATAAAAAGGGCAACAGGCACCCAATCAAACACACGACCGAACCGATGGAGAGATCGATTCCCGACGTGATGATGACGAACGCTGCCCCGATCGAGATGATTCCAAACAAGGCGGTCCGGCGAATCAAGTTTTCGATATTGAATTCCGTCAAAAACCGATCGCTCATCGTGGCCGTGACGACGCAGATGAAGATCAACAGTCCCAGAATACCCAGTATTTTTTTCATAAAATCAAGTTCCCGATTCGATGGTTTGCCGACCGGTTGCCAGTTGCATGATGGCTTGTTCGGACAGTTCGTCACGTGGCAATTCGCCCGCAATCCGGCCTTCGTGCATCACCAGGACGCGGTCGGACATGCTGAGCACTTCTTCCATTTCGCTGGACACGAACAACACCGCGACCCCCTGCTCTGCCAACCCTTCCATCAAGCGATAGATCTCCTGCTTGGCCCCAATATCGACTCCGCGAGTAGGTTCGTCCATCAACAGGACGCGTGGTTCCATCGATAACCACTTGCCGATCACGACTTTTTGTTGATTGCCACCCGACAAAAACTGAACCCGCTGTTGATCACTGGGCGTACGAATATTCATTTCCTGGACCATTCGTTGCGAGTCCAGCTTTTCGCGGCCGCGATTCAAAAACGCTCCGGCAATTTTGTGTCGCTCCAGGCCCGGCAGCCCGATGTTGTTTCGGACGCTCATTTCCAGGATCAATCCCTGGGCTTTGCGGTCCTCGGGAACCAGCGCCATGCCGGCATCGACTGCGTCACGATTGTTGCGCAGATCGAGTATTTTGCCATCGACCGTGACGCTGCCTCCCGTGGCGGGGGCCAGTCCGAACATCGTCTCCAAAAGCTCCGTTCGGCCGGCACCCACCAAGCCGGCGATTCCTACGAGTTCACCACTGTGGACGATGAAACTGAGCGAATATTGCGGGCAGTTGGCTGTCCGGAGCGAATCCACCACCAGGATCGGTGCCCCGAGCGGTCGCGACTTGCGGGCATAGAACTGCGAAATGTCACGCCCGACCATCAACTTCACCATCGCATCGTGGCTAATTTCCTCGCGCGTCAGCTCACCGGCATTTTCACCGTCGCGCAAGACCGAGACCCGGTCAGCAATCTCTTTGATTTCGCTCAGGCGATGTGAAATATAGATGATTGACACGCCCTGTTGTTTCAGGTTTTCGATGACGCGAAACAGTGCCTCGGTTTCGCGTTGCGAAAGGCTGCTGGTCGGTTCATCCATGATCAAAATTCGGGCGTGCACCGAAAGTGCCTTGGCAATCTCGACCAGTTGCTGCAACCCGATCGTCAAATGGCTGACTTTCACGTTGGGCGATACATCGAGGCCCACTTGCTGGAGATACCGTTCCGATTCGCGGCGGATTTTCGCGAAATCGATCATGCCCCATGTTGTCGGTTCGCGGCCGAGAAAGATGTTGGCCCCCACATCAAGATTGTCAGCCAAATTCAATTCCTGGTGAATCAGCGCGATCCCCAGTTCCATTGCCGCGTGGACGGAGTTGATTTCAACTTTTTTTCCATCCAGCCGAATCGTTCCGGCATCTGGGGAGAGTACGCCGGCGAGAATTTTCATCAAGGTGCTTTTGCCCGCACCGTTTTCGCCGATGACCGCGTGCACCTCGCCTGGTTCGATCGAAAGGCTGACGTTGTTCAAGGCCCGGACGCCCAAAAAGCGCTTCGTCACGCCCTCGATTTCAAGTAACGGCTGTTTTTGAGGCTGATTCATTTTTGGTTGCGAAGGCCTTCAGTCGTTCCACCGGTCTTGGCGATCGATTGCCAGCTTAGAATAGCATCATATCAGGGTCGGCGTTGAGCAACTCACGAAGTCACGATGGCGGCGTACCGCGACTGGGCGGCAAACTTTGCGCGGGCTTTTTGATGTCATTCGCCGAGATTCTTTTTAAGTTCGGCCCAAAACTGTTCCACGTTCTGCCTGTTCGATCGTGCGGGCGGGGATGTCGACAAAGCCAGAGGCCGGGACGCCGAGATCGGCCAGGCTCTGTCCGCGAACGAGCCCAGCCAGAATTCGGACCGATTGCCGTCCGTATTCATACGGGTTTTGCACAATCGTTCCGTACACCGTTCCATCGATGATGCCTTGCAGTGTTTCGTCTGCTTCGTCAAACGCGATGACTTTGACCTGGTTGAGTTTGTTTCCCTGCTTGAGCGCTTCCAGGATCAGCGGTGGATTGTAGGCGAACAGCCCAATCATGCAGGCGACATCCGGGTGTCGTGACATGACGTCTTCCGCGTTGGCTTTGCCGGCGGTCCGGTCGAACTGGTCGGTGTACGTTCCAACGATGTGATAACCGGCCTCTTTGATCTCCGCGTCGGGAGGATCGAAGCGAGTGGGATCGCTATTGCGGCCCAGCAAGCCGTCGATCGTCCCTTGGCGCCGCCGTTTCGCATTGTCCTGTTCCAGCCGACCAATGAAGATCGCGACTTTGCCCCCTTCGGGCAAAGCTTGCCTGGCAAGTTTGCCGCACAGCAGGCCCGCGTTGTAATTGTCAACGCCGATGTAGCACAGCCGGTTTGAATCGGGCGCATCGCTGTCATGCGTGATCAGCTTGGCGTATTTTCCCGCCTTGTTGAGCAGGTCAGTTTGATTAACCGGATCGATGGGACTGACGGCGATTCCATCCACGCCCTTGGTCAGCAAGTCTTCAATCATCCGTTTTTGATCGCTGATCCCTTCGGCCGGCATCAAGACCTGGACGTCAGCGTCGAATTCCTGTCCGCCTTGTTTAACTCCCGATTCGGCAATGACCCAAAACGAGGCCACGCCGTTGGTGACGTAGGCGATATTGGGGCGGTTGGCACCCGATTTTTCGTTGTTGCATCCAGTGACCAGCAAACAGATCGTTGCCAACAAGCAGAGAAAACAGGAAATACGGCGCATTTGTTTACTCCAGCGGCTGGAAAAACCAGTTCGGGGGCTGGCCTTTGACTTACGCGAGACGGTTCGCAACTCGAATTCGGCGCAAAAAAAGGTGGTCGGGGGCGGGCTCGAACCGCCGACACATGGATTTTCAGTCCATTGCTCTACCAACTGAGCTACCCGACCATCGCGAACAAATCGCGAGTAGGCCAAAAAATGTAATTGATGGGTCGGCAGACTGTCAATCGGTTTCACCGGGAGAGGCGTTTTTCTTGTGCCCGTAAATTCGAGGTGCTTGGATGGGGATGACCGGCAATGTGGCACGGCGGTCCCCGCCGTGTGGGCCTCGAAAGGAGACTACCGAACTACATAGTGGCACGAATCTCCGAGGCGTGAAGAAGATAACGTCCACATCCCGGAGGTCTGTGCCACAATCCATCCCTCGGTGGGGACCACCGAGTTACTTTAATGTGGCACGGATCACCGAGCCGTGATTGACGCAGCATACACATCCCGGAGGTCTGCGCGTGGGAAATTGAACGACTTTGGTTTTATTTCACTCGGCAAAAACCGACATATCGTCCTGCTGTTTGATTGACAGACCGGCCACAGCCAGTTACGATTCAATCGAGACGCCTTGCCTTCCACGGAACGTTGCTTACTTCGCCCAATTTCACCCGACTTTATCGAGTTCGATTGGGGCCGTCTGCAACGATCAACGAAACTGCCAATTTTTGTTGGATTCTGCGCACGACATATCCTAACTCATGAGGCAAGCTTGCCATGCCGTCGTATCGTGATCTTTCTATCGTCCTCAGTTGTTTTGCGTTGGCCTGCTTCTGCCTGTGTGCGGCTTCGCCGGTTTCCGGTCAGGAAAAATTCGACCCTGACGACGAGGTTATTGAGAACATGGCCCGGGCGGGAGTGAGGTACATCGAAGCGTCTTCAAAGAACATCGCTGGCGATCAATTGGCGTTGGCAGCTCTGACAATCAATGAAGTCAGCAAACGTTATGACCGGGTGATTCCGCGAGAGCATCCGATCGTGCAAGCCGCCATCAGCCAAATCCTGGAGGGTTTGGCACCCGGTGACAGCAATAACGGGCGTAGGGGAGGTGGGCTGAAGGAACAAACGAGTATCTATTATCCGGCCCTGGCATTAATTGTCCTGTGCGATGTCGATGACAATCTATACCGTGAACAGATCATTGAATTGATTAACAATCTGGTCGAAAGACAGCAGCCCAACGGGTCCTATAATTACCTTCATATGAGCCGTAACGACGACTCAATCGGCGACATTTCCCAAACTCAATACGCTTGCCTGGCACTTTTTGTGGCCAAACATCACGGATTCCTGATTGACCCTGAGGTTCCGAAAAAGATCCTGCAGTGGCTGGTTGAAAATCAATCGAGTGGGTCATGGTATTACCACACCAAAGATGGTCGACCTGTATCCAAAATGGCAAATGAGAAAACGCTCACAATGTCGCGGCATTGTTGTGGGTTGGGGTCGACCTATCTGCTTTCCGACATGTTGCAGCTGAATCCCCGCATTCGGGGCGCCAAGGCTGAAAACAAAACAGCGGGACGCGGCGGTTTGCCACCGTCTGTTTCGGTTTATATCAAACCCAAGAGCGGCGATGCTGACGAGGCGGCCCAGCAGGACAAAACTGGCCCGTTGGTGACCTTCAATGGCAGCTCGTTGGCCAGTTGCAAAAGCCAGGGCAACCAGTGGTTCAAGCAAAATTTCACGGTGGAAATTCCCCAATGGAATTACTACTACCTGTACGCGCTGGAACGTTACGCCTACTTCCGGGAAGTTGCCGAAGGCGAGGTCTCCGAAGTTCCAAACTGGTATGACCAGGGTGTCGAGTTCCTGATGACCCGACAGTCGCGAGATAGCGGTGGCTTCGAAAGAGGACAAGGTGCGCTAGAGGGTGAACGCGTTTCCACCTGCCTGGCGGTATTGTTCCTGGTACGCAGCAGCGAAGTTTTGATCTTGCCCATGAATTCAAGTTTATTGAAAGGCGGAGAGGGCTTTGCGCAGGACGTGGTTCTCAAAAGCGACAACGGGCAGATCAAGAGCCAGGCGGCGGTCAAAAGTATCGAAGATGTGATGAGCTTACTGGAAGAGGACAATTCCGATGAACAGTTGCAGGTCCTGGCGGATGCCATGGACGATGCCATCAGGCAATTCTCCCGTGACGAAAACAAGTCACGCGGCGAAAACATCGCGTTTTTGACCGGACTGGTTAAAGACAGGAATTATTTCCGGAGGATGGTGGCTGTCAAAATCCTGGCCCGCGAACCGTCGATGGACAATGTGCCCGCCCTGATTTACGCTCTGGGCGACCCCGATTTGCGGGTGTGCAAAGAAGCCAATGACGGGTTGCGGCTGATCAGTCGCAAGGTTGATGCATTTCCCCTGCCGTCCAAGCCGACACTGGACGACTATAAAGTTGTCAAGCGACAATGGACCGAGTGGTTTTTGCAAATTCGCCCCGGTGCCGAGTTGATTGATTAAACGGGGGGCATATGAGCCGGCACGCGTTATGAAACGTCAGCAACCAGCGAACGACCCGAAAACAAATTGAAAAAGGTCCAATGAAAACTGAAAAATGCAAAAGTGAATTCAGCTGGACGGCGAGACGCACCCCGGCGGGGTTATACCCCAACCGCCGCTGAGACGGCGACCTCTCCCAGAGAGGTCGTGTAGTATTTAAGTCGTGTTTGAATCAAGGTTGATGCATTTCACCCTCCCGCCGGGAGGGTCGCGAGGAACGAGCGGGGAGGGTGGTCGCAATCAATTAAGCACGAAACCCTCCCCGGCCGCTACCGCGTCCGACCCTCCCGCAAGCGGGCGGGTGAAGCAAAACTGCACGACCTCCAGAGGTAGAGGTGACTTTGCGAATCGAACTGCGACTGAAACAAACATGAGAGTTGAGCGATGGGTTTGAGTTTGAGTTTGAGTTTGAGTTTAAGTTTAAGTTTAAGTTTAAGTTTAAGTTTAAGGGTTTGGGTTTAAGTTTGGGTTTAAGTTTGGGATTGAGATCGGGAACAGATGAGTAGCTCTTCAACCAGACCGACTTACCATATCGAGACGAACGTTTCATCTTATGATCGTTTGAACGGCTTCTTGATCGCGATGATCATTCTGGTCGGATTCATGGTCACGGTGCTGTTTCTGTTGTGGTTTACGTCCGTCTTTGATTTTTCCAAACGGGTTCCGGTGCAATTGACTTATCTGGAACCGGCGGGCAACGAAAAGCCGGAAGGTTTTGAAGATGACATCAATGAACCGGGCGTCGAAGAATTTCCCGAGGTCGAGACGCCCCAGTTGAAGGACGCGCTTGAGGCGGTGACGGACGCGGTTTCATCGGTTCGTGCCAATCTCGAAAAACGCGACGGCGATGCGGCTGAAATGGGAAAAGGCAGTGGATATGGATCCCGTGAAGGGGGACCCGGCAGTGGTAACGGCAACGTCGTGCCGGAATACAAGCGTTGGCAAATTGAATACGAATCCAGCGATATCCGCGTATACGCGCGGCAACTGGGCTATTTTGAAATCTCAATTGGCTGCGTCAACAAGACGGCCAACGATATCATTCTGGTCGACAACCTGGGCGCAAGCATGCAGACGAAATTAACCGACCGCAAAGCTCAGGACAAAACGCTACGGTTTGGACACACCAAACAACGGATGCTGCGGTGGGATGAAAAGTTAGCCAAGGATGCCGGCGTCGATACATCCGAGCGGATTTTGACCCAGTTTTATCCGATGAAGACGCGGGTGCTGCTGCGAAACGCCGAACAGGCCTATCTGCAACAGGCTGGCAAGACCCTGGAAGATGTCCGGCAGACGATATTCCGGGTTGACGCCGTCGGGGCAGGTTTTGAATACAATGTACAAGACATGATTTTTTTTGATTAGACTTTATTTGGCGAGCCCGCTGACACTCGCCGCAGCATCAAGCTGTTCACGCCATACTTTGCCTCCCTCGAATTTCCTGTCAGCGATGGCGATCACTTCCACTTGAATTCGCCGAAAATCGTCGCATTGTTGAGCGATATGACCACTGTTTATTCGAGCATTGTTGATCATAATGGACCTTTGCGCAGACTTCAAACCGGCAGCATAACACGTTGCCAGGATTATTTTTGGTTCGTTAATTTTCAGGGTCAAAGAAACAGATCAGGCTAACGATGGAAACTGTATTAGTGATGCTGGGGAACTTCATTTACCTGGTCCTGTTCGTGATTGCATTATGGGGCGCTTATTGCGTCGTGATGGTCTGGAGCCGGATCCGCCAAAAGCAGTTTCAAAATGAAGAAACTCAAAGCAACTTCCTGGAGGCGATCGAACAGCCACTGGCGCGAGGCGAATATGATGCGGCTGCCGAGATTTGTGATGGCGATCAACGCGCCACCTGTCAGCTGTCGCAACTGGCAATTGTGAATCGCAAACTCGGATTCGCCAAAGTCAAACAACTGGTCGCGGATCAATTTCAGCGCGATGTTCTGCAGGATCTGGAGTACCGGCTGTCCTGGGTGAATACCGTAATCAAGGCGGCGCCCATGATCGGGTTGCTGGGAACCGTCATGGGGATGATGGGCGCGTTTTACAAGCTGTCCAGCGGAGATTCGGTCGATCCGGCTCAGCTGGCCCAGGACATCCAGTTCGCATTGATTACGACCGCAGCCGGCCTATCGATCGCAATTCCGCTGATCATGTGCACGGCCTATATCAACGTTCAAATCAGAAAAATGGAAGACCTGGTCACGTATGGAATCAACCAGTTCCTGGAGATCTTCAAAGAAGCCATCATCCGTTATCCATCAAGTTCCTAGTGGGGTCGGCTGATGAGCAAACCGGCAGAGGGAATCAGTCTTCGCAAGGCCATCCGAGAAGACGCCGAACTCGATATCACTCCCATGATCGACATCGTGTTCCTGTTGCTCGCGTTTTTTGTGGTGGTTTCCAAAATGGACCCGACGACGGCCGTTGACCTGCCCAAAGCCCAGTACGGTTTTACGGTCCCCGAAAAAAACTGCGTGGTGTTTGTCGTGACGCAGGGAGCGACGCCTCAATCGGCGTTTATATACAAGGGCCGCGGAAAAGAAGAGTCGGCCCTGATCCCCGATGGAGATCCCATTGACCAGGAAGCCATGGTTGCCGATTACGTCGAACAGGAGCTGTCGGCCCGACCCGAAGTGACCGCGATCTTGATCAAGGCCGAAAACAATGTGCGAACCGGGGCCGTGGAATCGGTCAAACGCGGGATCGCGGGATCGGAACTTGGCCGGGAGCGTGAAATCTACGTCGGTGTGGAAGAGGATCAGTAAGAAGAATCAATAATCGTATGAGCAAAGAAAACGACAAAAACAAAGACGACGCCACTGGTGCGGACGAGGGGTTCGGCCTGATTCCACCCACGGGGCAGCTGGCGCGTCGCCCCAAAGGTGATCGACCACCGATTGAACACTCGCAAAAAATGCCGGCTCGTCCGCGGGCCGATGCCCCCGAGCAATACAAGCCGATGGGCTGGAAAGGCCTCGAGGCGGATGCCGAGGAAGACGCCGATATTTCGTTCTTAGAAAAAGGCAAAATCGTCGAGGACGATCTCGACATGACGCCGATGGTCGACGTGACGTTTCTGTTGCTGATTTTCTTTATGGTGACCGCGTCCTTTACGTTGCAAAAGTCTATCCAGCAACCGCCTTCGCAGATTGAAGATCCCAGTACCAACGTCGCCGTTGAAGAAGAGACCGAGGAAGATTACGTCGAAGTCATCATTGATCAAACCAACACGTACCTCGTCACCACCCGCGACGCCGACGAAGTCGAGGCTCCCAGTGATCGCGAAATGCGGGCGCGCTTGCGTGATGCCAAGAATTCCACCGGTACCAATCGACTGATCATTCGTGCCCACGTTGATTCAATGCACGGCAAAGTCGTGACGGTTTGGGACGCAGGCATCAGTGCCGGCATGGAACGTATTGAAATTCGCACCACCGACGAGGATTTTTAGCACGTTTGTTTGTTCCGCACGGATCAAAGCAAGTAATAGTCAGAGTTCAATGATACGATGGGTCGCAAGGCCGTCCGAACGAGGAAAGAGATGACACCGCACGAATTAATTGCACGGCTGGAAAGCGTTGGGCTGATCGACCCTGCGGTGCTCGAGAAAATACGGCGACATGTGGAAGACCCCGAAAAAAAGGTCAAACCCAAGGCGGTGTCTCAGCTACCTGGTCAAAAAGGAACAAATCACCAAGGCCCAGGCTTCCGCGCTGTTGAAAGAAATCGAAGCCCCCAAGCCCATTCAACACGAAGAAATCGAATTAAACGTTCCCCAGGAAAAAGTCTACGACACCGATGATCTGACTTCGATTGGCGACGAATTGCGGGAACCGGCGCCCGCACCCGAGCCTCGCCGCGAAAGCAAACCCAAAGCCTCGCGCTCCTCAGAAAGCCGTCGAGGTTGACGTGGTGGAAGTCGAGCACGAACCCGAAGTCAATCCGCTGATGGAAACGGTCGAGCAGGTGCCTGCCGCGGCTCCGTTGCACGACCCTCTGCACGACCCTTTGCACGAATACGGAACGGACATGGACGCCGGCCTGTATGGTGAACAGCGTCCGCGCGATGACAAACCATCCCCGAGCTTTCGCGGCAAGCGGCTCAAGAAAGACCAGTGGGCAACCAAGTGGCTGTACATCGGGTTTGGAATCCTCGGATTGCTGTTGATTTTTGGCGCGGTGCTCTACATTGCCGTCAATCGCGTGAGTGCGGAAGACCAATTCAAGGCGGCCAATACGAGTTTTGAAAACGGATCGTATTCGGATGCGATCGAAAAATTCAACGAGTTTATCGAGGACAACCCGCGACACGAAAAAGTAAATACGGCCAAGGTCCGGCGTGTTCAGGCATTAATCGCGCAGACTTACGAGGCCAAAAACTGGGACGAAACGATCAAGCGGGCGGAGGTGCAACTTCCCATCCTGTTGGAAGGGGGAGACGATATCAACATGGATTTGATTCGCGACGACCTGGGCGTGATGCTGCCCGGGGCGGCGTTGAAAATTTCCGAACGGGCACTCAAACAGACGGATCTGCCCGGCATGGAAAAGCAGCTGGCGTTGGCTGAAGAAGCAAAAAAGGTTGTTGACAATGCAGCTTACATTCCAAACAGTATTCGCAAACGGCCAGTCGTGGCGACCACGATCGATAAATTTGAAGACAACATCCTCAGCGTGCAGGGGCTGATCCAGAAAGAAAATGACTACAAGGCGGGTTTGGCAGAAATCAAACAGCTTGGCGATGCCTCGAAAACGGAAGAAGCGTTCAGCCTGTACCAAAAGCTGACGCGGCAGTACGGCGAGTTGGCGGCTCGCGAAGAGCTGCAAGTCGCGATGAAGGCGGTCAGCGCCAAGGAACGCGAACTGGTCAATCCGATTGAGGCCGGTTTGACGACGTCCGACAAAGCCCGCTCCAGCGATTCGCAAAACGTCGTTGTCCTGGCATCCAAGAATGGGCAAAAACTCGATGCCAATCGTGACCTCGTCACGCCCGTGCTCGCCGCAGGCACGTTGTACGGAATTGAATCCAGCGACGGCAGTGTCGTGTGGCGAAAATGGCTGGGCTTTCAGACTCAGATCCAGCCCCAGATTTTCAACGCAGACCTGTTGCTGGTCGCCGATGAGCTGTCATAACGACGTGATGCTGATCAAGCGGCTGGATGGCACCCTCGTGTGGCGGACGGAAATTGGCGAACCGTTTGTAAGCCCGGCCTTTAATGAATCGATGGTCGTCGTGACAGCCAAATCAGGAAAAGTCTTCAAGCTGGACGCGCAAAATGGAGAGGTGACCGCAGCTGTTCAACTTCCGCAAACAGCCAACGTCTCGGCCATGATCGCCGAACGTGAGCCGTACATTTACCAACCAGGTTACTACTCGAATATTTACATTTTATCGTCCGAAGATTTGTCGTGCCGCGACGTCTATTACCTGGGACATTACAAGGGGAGTATCGAAGTTCCCATGGTCATTTGGAATGGGCATCTGCTGGTATGCGTGAACAGTGGCAGCCGCTGCGATCTGTACGTTCTCAAACCGGAAGAGCAGGGCCTGGGGTTGCAAATGGTGCAGGTGCTAAACCGAATTACCTCCGGACCCGTGACGACTCCGCTGCAGCGGTTTGGACGCTGGTTATTGGTCGCTTCGGATAACGGCGATTTAAAGATCTTGAACATTGATCCCTCCGATGAGGCGAATCCGATTTCCAAGTTCGCGGAAGAAAAATTCGAGAACCGCAGTGGCGAGTCGGCCTTCCTGTTGACCCAGGGCAACCAGCTGTGGATTGCCGGCAAAGGCATTTTGAAATATCGCATCCAGGGTTCGCTGGGTAAATTCACGCGGCAAATCATTACCAACCACGGTGACAGTTTCATCGCCCCGATGCACACCATCGAAGATGGTTTGCTGCACGTTCGCCGACGCGAGGGGAGCGGCATGATCTCTGTCTCGGCGGTTGACCCCAACACATTGAAAGAGATTTGGCGCACCGATCTGGGCGGTTCGCTGGCGGGGACGCCCAAGGTCGTGGGTGACGATTTGATGGCAATCTCGAATCAGGGCGACCTGTTTTTGCTGGATAGCGCGGCGATGAGCAAGGGCTATTCGGATAACGCGGTGAAGTCCAGCACGATTGTTGAGAGCCTCTCGTTTGCTCATACCATTGACCTGGGTGACAACAAGTTTGCCAGTGTCGGCAGCGACGGCAGGGACGATCTGCTTTACATCGAAGGGGGCTCCACCCGTTTGCTGAAACTCAAACCGCCCGCCAACAAACCGGTTTGTGAACCGATTGCGATTGGTGGCGATTTGATCATTGCCTCGGCGGATGGGCCGGTTGTCCGGGTGGAAGCAAAAACCGGGCAAATGAAAGGTGCGCCTTTTCAGCCACCCGTCAAACCGGGCGAAAAGGTCAACTGGAAACGCCCGACTTTGATCGAGGGCGAAATATTTGCGATCGCCAAAGACGGTACCAACAACGCTCAGAGTTCGGTGTTCCTGCTGGACGCCAGTGACGGCAAGTCGATTCAAAAAGTCGCCGCGGTAGACTCCGAATCCAGTATCAAGTCACAGCTGGAGTCGTATTCTCGCACGGTGTTCGGCGTGTTCTCCAAGGACGGCGCCGATCAACTCGTCGCGCTGGATGCGGCAAATTCCTTGAACTCACTGGGTGCCGCACCGTTGCCTGGGAAGTACGTGGCTGGACCCTGGGTGGTTGGGGACTCCATCCTGGTCGCGTTGGACACCGATGAACTGGTATGCTTTGACCAACAGCTCCAGGAGAAATGGAAAATCGGTTTGCCGCAGGACCAGTTGGCGGGAGATCCGGTCTTCGATCAGGGAAAAATTGCTTTGGCGTTTCAAAGCGGCAAAGTTGTGTGGCTGGATCCGGCGACGGGACAGGCGGCTGAGTCGATCATGCTGGGACAACCGGTCTCGGGAATCAGCTTTGTGGATAACAAACTTTATTTCGGCGGAATGGACGGCACCGTTCACGTCTGGCAAGCACAATAAATCGGCCATCAATTCGACAGGACAAACCGGCACAATAACATGACTTCAGCACACCATCCATTTCGATGGCCGATCGGCTCCAGCCTGGCCGCGCTAATGCTGTGTTGGGCCGTTGCGCTGCCGGGAATCGCACGCGGCCAGGTGATTGAAAAGGAACAGCTTGCCGAGGCCATCAAAGGTCCGTTGCTGGACGAAGAACCGTTTGATTTGATTTTCCTGGACGACTACAACCGTGGGGCAATCATGAAGGTTGTGCCGCTGAAGAATGAGCCCCCGCGTCCGCTTCCCAATCAGGGCTTCCTGATTTTTGAATTTTACGAAGAGAGCGAGAACTTGTTGCAGGTTCCCTGGGAACGGGTGGTGGATTTCAAAACGTACCGACAACTGGTGACCGACGAAGCCAATGCGTGGTTACAGGAAGGCCAGTACGACAAAGCGTTTCGTAACTTTCTCTATCTCTACGATGAAGGAGGCAAGGACGATCCGGCGACGGTCAAGGCTCTCAATACCTGCCTGTTTCAGGACGGCGTTGAAAAATTCAAGTCGGGTGAATTTGAGCTGGCGCTGTCCACATTTGAGGACCTTTACAAAAAGGACCCCAATTTCAAAGTTCAGGGACTCAATCGAACTTTGCTGCAGATCAACCTCGCTTGTTACGAAGGCATCGTCCGAAATTACGAGCAACAGGGTGATTATGACCAGATTCGCTCTCTGTTGACCCAGGTATCAAAAGCATATGGGCCCAAAGCGGATTCGCTGTTGGCGAGATGGCGAACTGAATTCGAAAACAAGAGTGACGAGTTGCTGGAACAGGCTCGGAAGTATGCGGAAGCGGGCGACGGGATTAAGGCGCACGCCGCGGTTCGCCAGGCGAACGGGATTTTTCCTGGCCGCAAAATTACGTTAAGTGTCTACAGCGACATTGTTGCCAAATTCCCGCTCGTCATTGTTGGCGTGACCCAGGGGCCGGGTGACGCGGATGCATCACGGATTGAAAATTGGGGGGCTCGCCGAGTTGGCAAATTGACGCAGCGTACCTTGATGGAGTTTGCCGGATTGACGGATGAAGGCGGGCACTACCATTTCGTCAACGGAAACATCAGCCAGATCGATGACCTGGGTTTAACCTATCGGCTGGAAATTGTGCCTCCCCTCAGTGAATTCGCCGTTCCACCCATCACGGCCTACCAGGTTTCGGAGCGACTGCGTTCTTATGCCGATCCCGATTCACCCAACTACACCGAGTCGTGGGCCAAAGTAGTTGATTCGGTTTCTGTCGAAAGTAACAACGTAATCATTTTTGCCTTGCGTGTCCCGTTTGTTCGGCCCGAAGCACTGTTGCAGTTGCCCTACGCAGACGGGGACGAAAGTGGACAACCGTTGCAAAACGGTCCCTACGTGTTGACGGCGGCGGACGATGACACGCGCACCTATGAGCTTAACCCGATTTACGACCCGGTCGAAGACCGTCAACACCCGGCGATCGTTGAACGCCAGTTCCGCACAGCCTCGGAAGCCGTCGATGCCCTGCTCAAGGGTGATATCGACGTGCTGGATCGTGTTCCCATCTCGGATCTGCCGCGGCTGCAAAAAAACCCTGATATCGACGTTCGCCCCTACATCGTTCCCACCGTTCACATGTTGATTCCGAATCAGCGAAATGAATTTGTCAGCGACAAATATTTTCGCAGTGGATTGCTGAAAGTGATCAACAAGGACGTGATTTTAAATGACATGATTTGCAATGGGCGGGAGATTAGCGGTTGTGAAACGGTCAGCGGACCTTTTCCCAAAGGGACGGTTGAAAACGACCAGCTGGCGTACGGTTACAATCTGCGAGTCAACGTCGACCCTTTTAACGAACGCCTGGGAATGGTGCTGATTGAAATCGTAAATGCGAAATTGCAGGCCGAACGTCGCGAGGCGGGCGAACTGAACCCCATCATTGAGCGTCCGCCGATGATCCTCGTGCATCCTGACGACCAGGTCGCCCGTGTTGCCTGCCGTACCATCGCGCGACAATGGCGGGAGGTCGGTGTCAAAACAACGTTGCGCGAGCTGCCCGACGGCCAGACCGTTCCGGATGACGACGACTGGGATTTCCTGTATGTGGCAGCCTCGATCGAAGAACCGCTGACCGATATTGAGAAGATTCTCGGTGAGCATGGATTTGCCAAGACCGTGTCGGCCCCGATTGAACAATCGTTGCAGAATTTGAGCTACAGTAAGAGCTGGCAGGAAAGTTGTTCGTTACTCAGGCAAATTCACCGGCAGGTTGCCAATGACGTCGCGATCTTGCCCTTATGGCAATTGACAGAATTTTTTGCTTACCGCAAAAACGTACGGGAAATTGGCCGAGATGTCGTGCACCTGTACGAGAACATTGAACGTTGGCGCGTTTATCCCATTGACGAAAAGATTGAGTAAGACAACAGGCCGTAATGACTGTGATCACATCAGAATCAGTAGAATTTGACCGGGTTTCGACGAGGACTTTCGAGTTGTCGACCGGTTCGCGGCCCGCACGTCGAAATGGAGAGATTGTCGGTTCCGGCGATGGGCGGTTGGCATGATGTGTCTGCTCATGGCTGTTTCCGCTTGGGCTGGATTCGGTTTGGCTCAGGACGCAAACGAGGCTGCCACGCAACCTGCCTCCGCTTTTCCGCCAGGAGCAAGCGATGAGCAAAATGAGCGGGCTGCGTGGGAGTTCCGGCCGTACCAGGTCGCCGTTTGGCTGTGCACCGATGGTTCGCCCAATCTGATGGCCAACCTCGACTCGCTTACTGAAGATATTGTGCGTCGATCGGAGTTGATCGATCCCAGTGGCTGGATGTTGACGGTCGGCCAACCGGCCAGTCGTTGGCGCTGGGCGTTTCTTGATTCAATCGAACATCCTGAGCAGTACACCGAGGAACTTCCGCAGCAGCCCGAACTGGCGGGCTTTGACAAGCTGATTGCGGTTTGTTTGACCGAGTCCAACGGCGTGTTTCATTGTCGCGCTCGAGAGCTCGATATTCGCACCCAGCAATGGGGAAGTTTGTTGGAATACGATGCGACCCGTCTTTCACAACTCGGCGCGGTCACCATCCGTGCGATCTCGCGGGCGTTCATGCCGATTGCTCGCGTCGACCGTGTCTCTGAAAAAGACGAGGTCTTTTTGCGCGTGCGGGCGATGCAGGCCTGTAACCGGGCCGAGATCAACGACGAAGGCAAGTTGGTCGTTGCGCCGATCACCGACTCGCCCGTCTGGATCGATCCAAACGATCGCTTCCTGCCTGTCATTCGGATTACCGATCGACAAGGCAACTTGACACGATTGGAACCGGTTGACTTCACGTTCTTGACGATCGAGCAGCAGGAGGGGCCGTCGGTAGTTTGTTCGATTCAGTCATTTTTGCGAGCTCCTCTTGCTGGTCGAAAAAGCAAGCGGGCACAAAAGCTTGCGCTCGTGATTCGTCCGCCGGATCGGTCGACGACCCTGAAACTCGTTTCACGCGGCGAAGACGCCAAACCGCTGGAAGGCTATGAAGTCTGGTCAGGATTTCCGGGTGCCAAGAAAGGCGAGTTTGACTTGTTAGGCAAAACGGACTGGAGAGGCACGATCGAGATACCGCCCAGCGATCGTGGAATGAGAATTCTGTACATTGCTCACGGCAGCAAGAGTCTGGTCAAACTGCCAATCATTCCCGGGCTGCACGATTTCCTGGAAACTGCGGTGCCTGACGATGAGACGAGGCTGTATGCCGAAGGGGTGATTTCCGGCTTAAACAACGAGATCCTGAACCTGGTTGCCCAACGAAACGTGTTTGAAACCGAAATTGATTATGCGTTGCAAAAAAAGGATTTGGATCGCGCCCGCGAATTGCTCGGTGAATATCAAAACCTGACTTCGCCCCAGGATCTGAAGACCCGCCTGGCAGATGAAGAATCACGCCTGCAGTCGCAAACCGACAACAACCGTGAGCTGGACTTTATCGTCACCATGTTTGACACACTGCGTGAAATCCTGGATTCCAAGTTGGTTGAATCGAGGGAAACAGAACTCCTGCAACGACTCCAGGATGCATCGCTGCAAAGTTCGTCAGCTCAATAGCCAACGTGCGCGCGTTACGTGCGCTTCCAGCCGCTGGCACTTGTGTTTGCCTGCATCTTTTTCAATGATGCTTTCATGTCCCATGCCACCTTGTGTGGCTTGAGCAGACGTTTTTCCGTTAGCACGGTCTTCCTGAAATTCCCGATTTTGGGCGGCGAAGCCGCCGGGCCTGTCGGAATAGTGTAGGTGGAGGCATAAGTTACTAACGGAAAAACATACGTTTCTACCACACAAGGTGGCAGCGGACGGAAGGAAATGTGGGTTAACCTGGGCGTTTCTTAAGATAGAAAACTGATATCATGTGGACGTCGAATCGTTAGCGGTCGCTGTTGTACGGGACTGTGTTATCATGACGATTGAATTCAGCTGCCAACAATGTGACAACACGTTGCTTCTGGCGACGAAAACGCCGGCAAGACGTCTCGTTGCCCACGTTGCGGTGCGCCGGTCGTTGTCCCTGGCAGGGAAGCGTTTGCTGCAGAAATCCCGGTTGAACCTGATTCGGCCACGGGAGTTCCCGAAATCGAGCCGGCTGGGAACGAGAAAAGATTTTTTGTCGATACCGATTTTGGCCAGACATTTGGACCCGTCACGCTGCCTCAGCTCGATCAATGGGTGACGGAAGGTCGTATTACCGCCCAATATGTGATTCGGGAAGAAGGTGCCTCGGCTGGATTTTTTGCCAGTCAAATGTACCCCGCGCTGGTCGCAGGACGTGTGGATCAACCGGTTCCGCATCCGCCGTCCGAAACCAAGCTGCCATCAAACAAGCTTGGCGGGCAGTACTCGGGTATGCCAGTTGTGCCAACTCGAATCAACGTCGGCGACGTGTTCGATCACGCGTTCTTCGTATTCAAAAACAACATGGGGCTTCTGGTTGGCACAACCGTAGTGACGCTTATTGTCAACTTGGTGAGTAACCGAATGGAGTCGGTTGCCGATGCTACGAGAGATCAGGGTATGGCGGGAGTCTTGTATATGGGATCCGGGCTGTTCGGTTTGATTGCGGTCTACCTGTTCGTTGGCCAGGCTCAGATTTGCTTGAAACTCGCGCGAGGTTTTGAAGCGAGCTTTGTCGAATTATTTGGCGCCGGCATGAAGTTCATTTACGTCATTTTGTTTAGTTTGCTGCTGGGTATGGTCGGTTTGGCCTTGCTGGGCCTGATTTTTCTGTTCGCGAATTTTGTCAGCCCGTTTTTTGGTGTTGCGATTACCTTTGTATTGGTTGCCTCCGCCTGGTTGGCACTTTGGCCCGCCTATTTTTTGTTGATTGACGGGAAGGCCAATGTTTTCACTTGCTTTGCAAAATCCGCCGAAATATCGACACCCAATTTTGGGAATACCTTTCTGATTTTTCTGGCGTCAATCGGTCTCTCGATTGCGGGCTTGTTGGCATTGTGTATTGGCATTTTGTTTACCAACGCATTTATTGCGATGCTGTGGGCCACTGCCTACCTGATGATGTCTGGACAGCTGCAGCCGAAGCAATATAAATGAAGGATGCGAGCCAAGATGGTCGGGAGCAGGGCCGGGGATCCAGAAACCCTCCCCGGCCGCTACCGCGTCCGACCCTCCCGGAGGGGAGGGTAACTTCAGACACGTCCTTCAACACACCTGCCTCAGGCGTCGCGAACTTCAGCCCGCATCTTTTGGCGCCGACCCCTTACGGCTGGCGTGACTTGCCAAATGACACGTTGCGAAACGGTGAAGTGGCGTTTGGCAATTGAATGCGGTCGCGAAATTCCTGCTTGTCAACCAGCGTAAACCGCCACTTGCCGGTCGTTCGCGGACCAGGCTGAAGCGCTGCACTGCCATGTTCCTGGGAAAAAAAACCGACGCCGATGGCCGCACCCCCAGTGAGCTGCCGGCGAGTCAACTGGATCGTGTCCACAACTGAGTCACCACGATTTGCTTTGGCCAAAGCCCTGAGGTTGTGATGAAACCTTACGATCGGTTTGCCGGTAGCGTCACAGACATGAATAAATCGTGGTCGAGCAACATCACCCAATTTTTGCCAAACCATGTTTAACTGAATTCCTTCGGCATTTTCCTCCATTTTGAATCCGATCAACCGAACCGATTGTCCAAAGTTGACGTTGCCAAACACCGAATCGGTCTCGTTCACGAGGTTTGCCACCTGCGACGAAAACACAATGGGCCGGTAGGCTTGATTCAGAAAAACGACGACGCAGAAAATTGTCGTTACGGCCGCGATGTTCACCGGCTGCCGAAACAGCTCGATCGTCGCGGCGGCTGCACTCATCAACGATTTCCATCCAGAACCATCGTAGCACTCCAGGATCGCTGTTTTCGCCGGAACCTCGACCAGTTTGAACAGGAGTGTCGAAAGACACAGCGCGATTATGAAACAACCCAAGACCAGGCTCCAGCCGGGAATCGGTGAAGCAATCCAGTCGTAGCGATTCACCATTTGAATCACAATCATGTGCGTCATGTAAAACGCAAAACTTACCTCGCCCAGAAAAACCATGATCCGGGTACTCAAGAGTTTTGACCAAATGCCCTGGCGTGTCGCAAACACATAAACGGCCGTGGCAAACACAATCGCGCCGCCTGAAAACCGAACCCAGGCACCGGGGATCGCTCCGCCCCAAGTTGCGTTTGCGACCAGGGCGTCTGGACGAAAAATGGCAAAAGCCATTCCGTAGGCTACCAGCGATCCCAACGCAACGGATTCGATGGCTGAGTCGACGAACAAGTTTTGTTTTCGGGGGATGGCTCGACGGTTGAGGAAAATGTGGCCGACCGCCATTCCCGTGCAAAATTCGGGCAACCTCAGCAGTGGATTGGCCTGGACGACATGAATGAAGTCCAATTTGTTTGCCCATGCCGGTACGTTGGATAACGCCTGCAATGCGCAGATCAGCGGCGAGCGCAAATAGCAATACGCCGCCATATTTAAACCAGAATTTTCGTTGACCACCAATGAGCAAAAACGGGAACAGAAAGTAAAAAAAGAGCTCGGTCGAAATGCTCCAGGAAACACCGTTGAACGAAAATACATAAGGTCGAAGTGGAATCCAGCTTTGCATTAACGCGCCGTTCAACAGCAGCTTGAACGGGTGTTCGCCAACATTGATCAGATTCCAGCGACCTGCCACGAACAGCACCAATAGCAGGCAAACAAAATGAAGGGGCCAGATTCGGGCCCACCGCGTGACATAAAATCGCTTGATGCCACCCCTCTCAAGTCGCCCGTGGTAGACATAGGTCAGGATGAAACCCGACAACACGAAGAAGAACGAAACGGCCAAAGCTCCCAGGCAACCGCGCACGTGGGGCATCCCGAACTTGTTACCGATATGGTGCACGAAAACGAGCAGCGCCGCGATAAATCGCAGCCCCGTGAGCGCATCAAGTTGGTTTGCCTTTGGCCTCATTTGGATCGAATCGGAACCAACGACGAACCGACTTGATCAATTACTCCAAACACCGAATGCTCAGCACCAATTTGATGGCAGTTTGGATCGGGGTGGTTGGCCCTGTTTGCATTGACACCGACGACAATGTGGCACGGATCTCCGAGACGTGAACGAATCTACTCATCCCGGAGGTCTGAGCCACAATCAACGACATTTTCCGAGACGCGAACGAATCTATACATCCTGGAGGTCTGAGCCACAATCAACTACCCGAACGACTCGATTTCTGCCTTAAGGTCATTCATGAAGTTGGCGGCACCGACACCGTTGACGATTCGATGGTCAAACGACAGCGTCGCGGTGACTGTCGAAACGAATCTGAACGAATCGCCATCGGGAACCGGGTGGGCGAACGTTTCGCCAAACGCCAGGGTAGCAACTGCGGGAGCGACGATCGCGGGAATCCCAATTCGCATCCCCGCTTTGCCAATGTTGGAAACGGTGATCGTGGTCGATTCATCGGCCTGGTCTTTGCCGTTTCGGGCAGTGTCAATCGCATTTGAGAGTGCCGCATAAAACGCGGTTTGATCCATTTTGTCGGCATCGCGGACGACAGCGGTCACCATTTCGTCCCCGGGCAACGCGACGGCGACACCGAGGTTGACACCGTGGAAGACTTTCAGAGACTTGCCATCACTGCTCAACACGCTGCGGAACTTGTCATGTTTCTTCAAAGCCTGCACAACGCACCAACAAGCCATGGCAAAACCGGTTGGTCCGCCCGAGGCGCGAACCTGTTCCCGGGCAACGGCAATCTGCGTCCATTCAAAATTGCTCATGACGGTTACGGGAACACAAACCTGCGTTCCACGGGCCAGCCGATAGTTCAACGTAATCTGCGACATCGGCAAGGCAACCGTCTCATAAAGGTCCGACGAGACGCTCGCTCCTCGAGCGGCCAGGTAAGCATCCACATCAGCCGGCATCAACTTCGAGCCGGTGGCGGGAATTTCGTCAGCGACATCGAGCAAGTTGTGATCCTTGAGATATTTTCTCGTTTTGGGGGGAATCTGAATCTTTTTCGAGCGTAGCGTTTTCGTCGCGGTCCCGCCCCCGGAAGGCGACGCGGGCGTTGCCGCCGGACTTGTCTCCTGCGGTCCATGGCCAACCGGCATTTCTTTGACCCCTTCGGCGACTTCCATGCGCCCGATCTCGGCACCGATTTCCAGGACGCTCCCCGGTTCGACCGTCCACTCGACAAGCTTGCCGGCATACGGCGATTCGACATCCGTGGTTGCCTTGTCGGTTTCCATCACGTAGATCGGGTCATCACGTTTGATCGCGTCGCCCGGTTGCTTTAAAAACTCGACCAGCAGCGCTTCTTGCAATCCCTCGCCAAGTTGCGGGATACGTACAGATATAACGGGCATCTCGGATGGTTCCTGCGATGATGTTTAGTCTTCCAAAGTGACTCTGATCGCGTCGACGACTTGCTCGGTACTCGGCAACGCGGCGTATTCGTAAATCGGGTTATAGCCAATATGGACGTCCGGCTTGGCCACCAGTTGCGGGGCGCTGACGAAAAAGCAAAAACTTTCCGGATCGCCCGAAATCTCACTGATAATCATTTGTCCGACGCTGCACGAGCGACCATCTTCCTGGACGACGACCAGTCGACCGGTCTTTTCCACCGATTCGAGAATCGTCTCTTTGTCCCAGGGCTGGATGCAACGCAAATCAATAATTTCCACGCTGCACTCGTCGGCCAGTTCATTTGCTGCGGCGACAACTTGCTCGATACAGTTGCCCCAGGTGACGACCGTCACGTCGTCGCCTGCCTGTCGGATTCGGGCTTCGCCAAAACCAACCGCGGGAATTTCTGCCGCGACGGTCATCTGTTGCCGGAACAGATGTTTCGGCACCAGGAACAGAGTTGGATCGGGAGAATGCATGGAGGTCCACATTAAGGCGGCGGCATCCTCGGGTGTGCTGGGGATTACCACTCGCAATCCCGGCATGTGGGCGAACATCGATTCATTCGCTTGTGAATGCCAGAGTGAACCGCCAGGCAAATAGGCTCCGTAAGGAGCGTACAGGACCATCGGGCAATTCCAATCACCGTTGGTTCGCCACCGCAACGTACACAGGTTTTGATGGACCTGGTTCCAGGCCGGGCCGATAAAGTCGATGAATTGGATTTCGAAAATCGGGTTCATGCCATAGCTGGCCATTCCGATACCGACGCCCACGATCGTTGCTTCTGCTAACGGCGAATTAAAAACGCGATCGGGATAATCATCTGACAGGTCAGACGTCAGTCCGAACACGCCACCCTTGGGAGCTTCGATGTCTTCGCCAAAGAACAAGAATTTGTCGTTTTGCTTCAGCCCCTGTTTAAAGACCTCATTAAGCGCGTCAACCATGCGCCATTTTTTGCCGCCTTCGATGGGGGGCGGTGTGGGTGCGGGCGCGTCTCCGAACAACTCGCCCAGCAGGTCAGCCGGCGTTGGATCCACCTCGCTTTCGGCGTTGATGTAATCCTGATCAACGGCGGCGTTGATTTCTGCTTTTGTTTTGTCCCAATCTGCTTGCGTCAATTCACCCGCCGCAATCAACTCTCGCGCGAGCACCAGAATCGGATCGCGGTCTGCCATGGCATCAATTTCGTCTTGCGGCCGATAGACGCGGTGGTCATCGCTGCTGGTGTGCGAGCACAAACGATCCAGTTCGGCGACCATGATCGTGGGGCCACCGCCTGAACGGGCTCGTTCGATTGCCGGTGCGGCCGCTTCGTGGACCCGGTCGGGATGTCGGGCGTCGAATTGGACCAGGTTGATTCTCTCGTCAAAGATTCCAAGCTTGAACGGATTGAATTTTTCCGTGTTGGTGCTGATTCCGTAATTGTTGTCTTCGACGATCAGAATGATGGGGAGTTGTCGCTCGACCGCGAAAGCGATGGCTTCATAAAATTCACCTTGGCGAGACGCCGCATCACCGACCGTGGCCACGACGATATTGTTTTTCTTTTGCAATTGCATGGCCCAGGCCACACCGCACCCCGGAATTGCGTTGGAACCGGTCGGCGTGGGAACGCTCCAGATATTGCGTTTGCGATCCGAGTAGTGGCCCGGCATCTGTCGACCGGCGCTCGATGAGCCCATTTTCGCGAAATAGGCGCTGGCCAATTCAGCGTTGGTGACACCACGCGCCAGAACCATCGCTCGATCCCGGTAGTACGGAAACAAGTAATCGCCGTCTTCCATCAGGTGGGCAATCACGGCAAGTGGCTCATGACCCATGCCGGCCACCTGAAACCAGCCCTTACTCTGACGATGCAAGACGCCCTCGCGGCGATCACCCTCGCGGCTGAGATACATCAATTTCAACAGGTCGAGTCGGTTGTAAGTCATTTGTGCAGAGGTATTCATCGTGTTTTAAGCTCCGACCGTTCAGAACCTCGTTGGACGAGCGGTTTGACGATCTTGCGCGGCTTCGGGACAAAACGCAAACTCTACGCGACTCGCGTCCGAAAAAACTGCGCACCACCGTCAAAATCTCACGGCAGAATCCTGCCGGATTAAGTCGGCAAATCACCGATTGTCTCGGGAACAAGAAGCGCGCAACCGCAGGAAAGAACTAATCGAAATTGCCAAAAGGGATTTTATACGCCAAAAAACCGTTTGCAAGCCGACTTTGGGGACCGTAATGTGGGCTTAGCCAAATTGTGTGGATCAGGTCGGCTAGACGGTCCTAAAATGGGATTTTTGTGCGTTTACCCGGCCCATTTCCCCATTTGTTTTTTAGTTTCAGACCATTGAAAATTTGTCAGGCACGATGAAACCGGCTTGCGCCGGCGGGGTTTAACAGAGTTGTCCTTGCGAACGGAACGGAACCCCAATTGGGTGCTTGCCGTAAAAGAATCCGTCGTTGCGTGACGTGTCGAGCCATTGTTGGTAAATTAGGACTTGGCAGTGAGAATCAGGGCTGCGAAATAGCAGTCATCATAAACAAGGAGAATTCAGTGAAGCGCTTTAACCTAACGCCTTATGCCGCTGTCATCGCGATCTTGACGGCCGGCCTCGTGTCAGGATCTGTGTTGGCAGATAACCCTGACAATACGGACAAGACCAGCTCTGAGCGAGCACTCAAGCAGGTTACCAGCGACATCAAATATCTCTCGTCCGATGAAATGGGTGGTCGTCAACCGGGAACGCCCGGAATTGACATGGCCTTGAAGTTCATTGTCGAAGAGTACGAAAAAATCGGCTTGGAAAAACCCTATGACGGCACCTACCTGCAAGACATGGAAGTTGGCAATGAGTACGTTGTCAACGAAGACGACGCGATGCTGGTTTTGAAAGGTCCCCAAGACAAGGAAATCAAGCTGCAGTTGGGTGAAGATTACCGACAACTCGTGGCCCGCGAAGCTTACAACCTTACCGGCGATCTCGTTTTTGTCGGCTACGGAATTAAGGCCGCAGATCAAAATTACGATGAAGTCAGTCCCGTTGACCTCGAAGGAAAAATTGTAGTCATGCTTCGGCGCGAACCACAACAGGACGACGAAAATAGCGTCTTTGACGGAAAAGAAGCTTCTTCCCACTCTTATATCCGCACCAAAGTTCGCCGCATGCGATCGGCGAACGCGGCTGCAATTCTCTTTGTAAACGACGTTTCCGAAGAAGCGCAAGGCGATCCGCTGGTCGACAGTGGCGAATTCGGTACCACCACCAACCGAATTCCAAGCCTGCAAGTCAAACGAAGCGTGATTGACAAGGTCCTGGCCGAAACGCCGTTGGTCACCGCCGATGGCAAGCGGCTGACAACCTTGGCCCAGGCAGAAAAGGCAATTGATGAAAATCTCGAGCCCCTTTCGCAGTCCATGGAAGGCTGGTCAGCCCAGACCAAAGGCGAATTCACCAAAAAAGGTGTCAAAACATCCAATATCGTCGGCGTAATCGAAGGCGAAGGTCCACACGCTGATGAAACGATCATCATTGGTGCACATTACGATCACCTCGGGCTGGGCGCTTACGGTTCCCGGGCACCGGGCCGCAAAGAAGTTCATAATGGCGCTGATGACAACGCTACCGGAACAGCGGCGGTCATGGAATTGGCCCGTCGCTTTGCGCAGCGGGACAAAAAGCCTGCCCGCCGACTGGTCTTCATTTGTTTCACTGCCGAGGAGATGGGTTTGCTTGGTGCACAGCACTATGTTGAAGATCCCCTCTATCCACTGGACAAGACGGTTGCCATGGTCAACTTCGACATGATCGGCTGGTATCGCGAAGCGGGTGACGGTTTGACGGTATTTAACTGGAATTCCTGCCCCGAGTTTGGTCCGGTTTTGGATAAAGCGAACGAAGGCTTGAACGTGAAGCTCAACAAACCTGCTCGCGGGTTTGCCGGCAGTGATCACCTGCCATTTTTTCAAAAACAGATTCCGGTCATGTTCATGCATACCGGTTTGACCGATACCTATCACACGCCTGAGGATGACTTCGAAACTCTCGACTGTGCCGGCGCGGTGAAAGTGATTGATTATACCGAACAAGTCGTTGATGGCATTGCCAACCTCCCCGCGGCTCCGGTGTTCGGCACCCCCGAACCAATGCAGTTGGGTGTCACCCTCAACGATGACGATGATGTGGTCAAAATCGAAGCCGTCAGCGATGGTTCCATTGCCCAACGCTCGGGATTGCTGGCCGGTGACATCATTGTCGCGATCGACGATGAAGAAATTACTTCACGTCGCCAGGTCACTCGAACCATTCGACGTGACGAAGGCAAAACGATCAAATTCAAGGTCAAGCGAGATGACGCCGAAGTCGTCCTGAACGTGACGTTGAAGAAAGAAATCGTTCAATAAGATGGACGGGCTCTGATCAGCGCAGATCCGGGTACTTCATTAGCAAAACGGCAACACCGCAACCCTCTCCCGGCGACACTTGAGGCTCCGGGGGAGGGCTCACGTTTCATGACAGACAAGCATTCAACCCCGGCGGGACAAACTGCGTCTTTACGCGACAATCTGCATACCATTATTTTCGGAGCTGAAACGCCCGCGGGAAAATGGTTTGATTTGATGCTGTTGTTAGCCATTTTGTTGAGCGTTATCGGCTTTTGTTTGCAATCTGTAAAATCGATCGACGCCAGGTTCGGCAATTGGCTGCACCTCGCTGAATGGATCTTCACCATCCTGTTCACGATTGAGTACGTGTTGCGGCTGTACTGTGTGCATAAACCCCTGCGATATGCCACCAGTTTCTGGGGCATTATCGACCTGCTTTCGTTTCTTCCGACCTACCTCGGTTTATGGCTGACGAATACGCCCTCGTTTGTCGTGATTCGAGCGTTTCGCCTGCTGCGTGTGTTTCGGATCATGAAACTCAGCTGGCTGATGAGCGAAGCCGATGAATTGGGCCAAGCGGTACTAAATGCCCGTGCGAAAATTGTTGTCTTTATCGCCGTCATCCTGATCTCCGTGACCATTGCCGGAACGTTAATGTACGAGGTGGAAAATCGTTCCGTTGTGGCTGCGAAAAAAGACCCGGTGAATGCGGAGCAGGCTCAGGCGATCGCCGAGATCCGAAAGCAACTGACTGGGGCAGAGCTTACCGTGGAGGACCTGTTGTCCGTCCCAAAAAGCAAGTTCACAAACATTCCTGAGTCGATGTACTGGGCGACGGTGACCATGACTACGGTTGGTTACGGCGATATCGTTCCGACGACAGTGGCGGGCAAGTTCATTGCCACGATCCTGATCGTTTTGGGCTACAGTCTGATTATCGTGCCGACCGGTTTCGTGTCGGCCGAATTCATGAAGGTAAGAAACAAGGTTTCCAATCGCGCTTGTCCGCATTGTTTGACCGAAGGCCACGCCATCCATGCGCGGTTCTGCCAGGACTGCGGCGGACGATTATCGCTGGCCGACTACCAGGAGTAATCGCGCCACATTCCTCTGAGCTGTGGGCGATCAATCACGGCTCGGAGATCCGTGGCACATTACGCTCTCCCAGTCGAATTGACGAAAACGCCGCCAGGGATCAGACTGTAGTCATTCATTTCTGCCAGCAAAACAAGCTATCGACTCCGCAAATCCCGATGACAAACGCGATCGAACTTCGCCAGGTGACCAAGAAATTCGGTAAACAGATCGCGGTCAATCAACTCGATTTGGTCGTACCCGAGGGCTCCATTTACGGATTTATTGGCCCCAATGGTTCGGGAAAAACGACGACTCTGCGGATGATTCTGACGGATTTACAAACCCGATGACGGTGAAGTCGTGGTACTCGGCGAGGCCGACGGCAAAACGGCCGACGATCGACTGGGTTATCTGCCTGAAGAACGCGGGCTCTATAAACGCATGAAGGTTCGCGATGTCCTGACCTATTACGCCCGGCTGAAGGGGTTTTATGATTGCCAACCCGAAATTGATTACTGGCTGACGCGGTTGGGAGCCAATGACTGGTCCAACAAAAAAGTCGATGCGCTTTCCAAAGGAATGGCGCAGAAAATTCAGTTTATTGCCGCGGTCGTGGCAAAACCAAGGCTCGTCATTCTCGACGAACCGTTCAGCGGACTTGATCCCGTCAATCTTGAGTCACTCAAAGACGCGGTGGTCAGCCTGCGAAAGAACGGGACCACGATTGTCTTTTCGACGCACGATATGGATATGGCCGAAAAAATGTGCGATACCATCTTTATGATTTTTGAAGGTCACAAAGTGCTCGATGGCTCACTGGATGCCATCCAATCGCAATATCCAGCGGATCGGATTCGCGTTCGTTTCGCGGGCAGTGACACGTTGCCCGACCTCGACGGAATTGACGACGAAACGTATGACGGCCGTTTTCACGGGTTTCGCATGCTGGAGCCCGATCGTGCATCCGCCATCCTCGATCAACTTAATCGCGCAAGAACGCTGACCCATTTCGAAATCGTCAAGCCTTCGCTACACGATATATTCGTGCGGATTGCGCGACCAACTGACACGCTTGTGATCGAAGAAACCGTTTAAGGAATTCCCGGTCGGCGCTGTCAACTCGCTCGAGCCGCCGAGATCAGCTAGTCGTTTCGCGAGTAACCCATCGCCGCCAGCAGCATCAACAACTCTTCAACATTGATGCGATGAATGCCATGTGACATCTTGTAAATGTCAATCGCGCGTTCCAATTCCCTGGCGGCCGGTGAAAGTTTCACTCCCACGTTGGGAAATTGACGCCGTTCGATGCCGACTTGCTCGTACTTCGAACTGGCTGGTTTGCGTTGAACATAGCCTTCGGGGTCTTCAACAGGGATGGCAGGGATTTGATCGCGTTCAGCAATTGACATTGGGCACCACGGACAACAACAGAATTGCCAAGGAAGAAATGCGGCTATTGAAACAATACGACCGTTTTCGACTTGGACTCAACGAATATCGGATCGATTCGCCGAACGGCAATTCCGTCAGTCTTTTTGTAGGGATTATCATTGTTGTCAGAAGGATTTACGTTAAATGCTCCTTACGGTCTCTATTTTCGCTTAAAGTCGAGGTTGGTCAAGGTGCCGCGTGGCATTTTCGGCAAGGATTATCGCTCGGCTCCAGGTCTCGCTTTTCCTGATGTTTTGCTTCCTCTAAGCTGAGCAAATGCCTGATAAAGAAGAAACTCAATTCGATTCCGAACCGGAACAGGGAGCCGAGCCGTCCCGCCGTCGAAAAACGCACAGATTGTGCTGTGGGGGATGATCAAGAACAGGATGACGAATTTTCGCTTGACCAGCTAAGTGCCGCCTATGCCCAGGTTTTGAAGGAACAGGGCAGGGCAGTCGGTTCGCTGCCGGAAGATAACGGGCCGCGTGAACGGGTGGAAACTGACGATCAAGCTTCCCCGGATCGGCCCGGCAGTCGCCCGGCCTCCACTGTTGAAGGTGACCCGGAATCGGAATATCAAGAGGCCCCCTCCCTTGATGCGGACGCGGATGATGATCTCGCCTGTGCGATCTCCCCCATTTCGATCCTGGAGGCCATCCTGTTTGTGGGGGGGCCAAAGGAGGTCAAATTGACCAGCCGGAAGATCGCCGCCTTTTTGCGCGATGTCAGCCCCAAAGAAATCTCGCAGTTGGTCAAACAGCTGAATCAAACTTACGAAAAAGAAAAAAGGGCTTATCGAATTGTCAACGATAATCAGGCCCTGCGAATGGAACTCCATCCGGACATGATTCCGGTTCAAAATTATATTCTCGGACGACATCGCGCGACCCGTTTGACCCAGCAGGCAATCGATGTGTTGGCGATTGTCGCTTATAACCAGCCAATCCCGCGCGAGCGCGTCGATCAGATTCGCGCCAAACCGAGTTCAAGCATCCTCAATCAAATGGTTCGACGCGATTTACTTCAAGTCGAAGTGTCGATTACAAAGCCGGCTCAGAGACTTTTTCGAACGACTGACCGGTTTCTCGACTTGTTTGGCCTGGAATCAGTCGACGATTTACCCCAGAGCCACGACGTATCGGACATTGAAGAACTGGCCGATTAGTCCGTGCGGCTGGTAATTTCCAACAGATGATAGCCAAACTGGGTTTTGACAGGTCCCAGCACCTGATTGAGTTCGCCGCTGAATACGACTTCGTCAAACTCCTTGACCATCTGGCCCGGTCCAAACTCGCCAAGCGCGCCACCTTCGAGTCCCGAGGGGCAGTTCGAATGTTCCATCGCTGCTTCCGCAAAATCCAGGCCCGCCTCGATTTTTTGTTTGAGATCCAGACATTCTTGTTCGTTTTCAACCAGAATGTGCCGTGCTGTTGCCTTTGCCATCATTGTCTCCCGATCGTTAAATTCACTGTAGGTAGTTTATGGATCACGCCCACTATTCCACGATTTCGATTTGGTCCTGGCTTTGAATTTTGACACCAATCCGTTGCGTCCCAAACTGCGTTTCCACGACACCCGTAACTCGGATCTGTTTGCCGGTTAAAGATCGCAGATATTCCAGGGAAAGGTCGTCTCCGATGTTACGCTTCAACATGAAAACCATCGCGTTGTTTTCACGGTCGGTCGCAAACCACAAATAACGAGTTTTGCCGGTGCTGCTTTCCCCCTCCTTCAACACAACGCCTTCGAGAGTCGCGGTCAACCCCAACATGCTTTTCCATCTGTCCATCTCGCTGGGTGCGATTGCATTAACTTCGGCAGGATTGGGCGCGGTGACTTCCGATTTGGCGACAAGCGGGGTGGGCGAATTCTCAACGACGGGCTCTTTGACCGGCAAGTCGGTCGCGGTCATTTGTTGCTCGCCTTCGACATCGTCCGCTGCTTGTGTGTCTGTCACTACGACAGCTTGCGCCGTTGCCCCAGGTGATTCAACTTGTGCTAACGCCGGCAATACTTGCTCTTCATCGGGTTCAGCGGATTCGACCGACAGCCTGGTGATTAACACGAACAAGCCGATCGCGGCGACAAGCGTGACAAGTCCCATGCAGACAAGCACCGTTCCAATGGGAAAACCGCGGTGCTGGTTTGTTTTATTGCTTCGTTGCGGACGCATCAATATCTCTTGTTCGTGACCATTTTCAGTGGCATCCGACAATGGTTGATCAATTGGATTCATGGCCGGCATGGCTTCAACGAATGTATCAAATGATGTTCTTGTTTGACCAGCCGATAACAAATGCCGTAAGCGATTATCATACGCGGCTTTGCTTTTTCGCTGCGAAAGAACGTGATAGGCCTGCGCGATTTCCTTGATCAAGGACTTGGCCGTCCTCCCTCGCTCGCCCGAGATGAATTCGTTCAGCAGCCGTTTCCTGGTTTTGGCAGCTTTTTTGATCAGCCCTTCATTCGATTCAAACTTGTTGAGCCCCAAAAGTTCATAAAAATCGGGTGGGCGATTCCCGGGTGAGATGTTGAGCCATTCGGAATATGGGTCGAATCTTTTTGACATTATCAGTTTTGTACCATCGTGGATGTGCAAAACGTGCTTAAACTGGTGATGTTCGGTGATGCCACGTTGTTTCGCCGATACGGAAGTGACTGGTTGAATCACCGTTTACCGGGGCGCACAAAAACAGGATGAAAATCAATTTCCGTTTGTCAACAACAAGCTGGCTGGGTGCCGTCCTGTCAATTTTCTTGTTCGGAGTTTCTGGAAGTTCGTTCGCCCAGACGCTCGTTTCGAGTTATGAGCCGGTCGTTGGCCAACCTCATTTTGATTTTTCCTTGCCCGACATCAATGATGGCAAACTGAAAAAACTGTCAGACTTTCGTGGCAAGAAAGTTCTCTTGCTCCATTTTGCGTCATGGTGAGCCGGTTGTCGAGTTCGCGTTCCAGGTTGGGACGCTGCCACGAAACAGCTCTGCGAAAACGGCGAATTGCAAATCGTCGGCATTATTCAGGAGCAGCACGCCGAACGATGTCGGCTGTACGCACAATGGAAACAACTCGATTGGCCCATCCTCCAGGACCAGATGACAAGTCTTGGAATGACCGTGGTGCCCGTCGCAGTGCTCATCGACGAATACGGGATCGTGCAAAGCACCCGTCCCCGCCTTGAAGAAATTGAAAACCTGGTTGCCGAAAAACGGGAGCCGCCGGTCGAATCACCACCTGTCCTGGCCGACGACTGGACCGACGCCAATTCAATCAAGGCAAACTTCGATTGGTCCGCGGCGACACCTCAGCAGGCCATCTGGTATGGCGACACGTGCCTCAAGTCCAATCAGCTGGCCGATGCCATGAAGGCCTATGAATACGCGCTTCAGAAAGCGGAAACATCGGATGATCCCGAAATACGAACGTTGGTGCCCGAAGTAAATTTTCGCCTGGGTGTCGTCATGCGTGCCAGATACGACGACAAAAAACTTGGCTCTCCGGCCGATTTCGGGCTCGCTTCAAAATATTGGACGGAGGCCCTCGCCGGCAATCCAAATCAATACATCTGGCGCCGCCGGATTGAACAATATGGCCCGCGGCTGATCAAACCTTATCCGTTTTACGACTGGATTCAGGAAGCGTTCAACGAGATTCGCGCACGGGGCGATGATCCCGTTTCGTTGACCGTGTCGCTATCGGGTGCCGAAATCGCCCTGCCGACAAAGCAGAAAATAAAACCGAAACAAAACTCAGAAAACGAGAATCCAGATCCGGAAGCAAAAATCACATTGGTGGATCACCAGAATTCTCTCGTAGAATATGTCGCAACGGTTGTTCCCAGTGGGATCAAACCGGGCGGGACAGTGCGTGTTCATCTCCAGTTCTTTCCGGCGAACAACGGAAAATGGAATAATGAATCCAGCCCCATGCAAGTCTGGGTTGATGAATCGAAAACCGGTACCGTGTCGCGGCATTCACTCGGATTCCCGAATGCCGCCGACGCGACGTCCTCGGAATATCGGACGGTTGAGTTCGAGTTTCAATCCAACGAGGACGCCTCGTCAGCTAACGTGAGCGGATTCGCACTGTTCAATGTTTGTTCGGCTGATGACAGTCAATGTCTGTTTCGGCGACTCAATTTCCAGATTGAGATTCCGCTCAAATAGCCAGCAGCAATGAGTTCTTCCAATTTGCGGCAAAGTCGCAATTTTTGCACGCGATTCGACGCGATTAGGTTCCACCTGCGGTTAACTCAGCCCGGCTTTTGCGGGACCAATCATCGCAAAATTTTGCCTTTTGTGTAAAATCGTGTTGCCCCGTTTCCGTTGGCGTCACGCTCGAAAAATGCCGACGTAAACCTTGATGGCCACCCAAATTTAACTCGCAGTACGATAGCATGCTTAAAGAATTAAAAACCGAAGCGAAACAAAAACGAATCGAAGTCTTCCAAAGATGACGCGATTGCACTGATCCTGCAACAGGCCGGCAAGTCAGCCGACGAAGTCGCAGCCTTGTCCACACTCGATGATGCTGATCAATCGGCCGAAAACCAATTCTCGGGAGATCCGCCCACGATTACGTCTCTGTTCGGCACGGGGCGGGCTCGCGAATTTCAGGCGGGTAAATTTTCGCCTTCGGCAGAAGTTGCGAAATGCATGGGGGAATGCCTGGACTTTTTGATGACCCGCAAAAAGGAGGATACTCTTTGCGACAACGAAAAGATGTTGTTTCGTGACGACGTCATCCGCGGCTTGGCCGAGCGTGGATTTTTTGGGCTGGCCATTCCCAAAGAGTACGGAGGCAGCGGTGCAAAATTGGGTGACCTGGGACCCCTGTTGCGGGCGTTGACGTTCGTTCACCCCGACTTGGCCGTCATGTTTGAAGTCCACAACTTCCTCGGACCCGTGACCCCGATTCTCGATTTTGGCACCGAAGAACAAAAACAGTATTACTTGCCCAAGATGGCCAAAGGCGAATTGCTGGGCTCGTTTGCCTTGACCGAACCAAGTGTCGGCGCTGATCCAAGCAAGCTGGCGATGACGGCGACACTGGACGGAGACAACTACGTTCTCAACGGCGTGAAGTGGCCGATCACGAACGTCATCTACGGCGGGATTTGCATTCTGGTGGTGAAACTGAAAGGACATGATTTGAAACCGGGGCGTGACTCGGGCATGATCATCTTTGAGGTTCCCCAGGCGGACAACGAGAACTTTCGCATGAAGCGAAATGATCTGGTGGCGTTCGATTACCTGTGGAATGCGCGGTTCCGATTGATGGATTGCCCCGTCCCCAAAAGTTGTCTGCTCGGGCCGCCTGGAAAAGGACTGGCCCAGGCGTTCAGTTCCCTGGCGAAGGGGCGCGGCGGGATCGGCGTCAACAGTGCGGCCAAGACTTTCAAATTGCTGGCCCACATCATTCTCGATCCGGAGGCAAATCAGGATCGGGCGACCAACAACAACGTTGATCCGCCCAATGCCGGAGGCTGGACCTCGTTCCGCAACACGTTTGGCAAACCGATCGGCAGTTCACCCCGAATCCAGACGTGGGTTGGCCGGGCGACCGCGCATGGCTTGGCCGGAAGAGTGCTCGGAGATCTCTGTTTCCGATTGGCCGCCAACGGCGTTCGCGACGAAACGCAGGGCATGATCGCCAAAGTCTATGCCACGAAAGGATTACTGCAGACGGCGATCAATTGTTACCAGATTCAGGGCGGTCGCTCCGTCCATACCGACGAGCTGCGAAAATACACTCGCGCCAGTGCCCAAGGTTCAACATCGTTGGACCGCATGCCGGAAAATCCGATTGAAAATTACATCGGCGAGAACATGCATGAGTTTACCATCGCCACCGTTTACGAAGGTCCCAACCCGGTATTGGCAGACGTGGGTGCTCCCAATGCGATGACTCGCTCCATCCGCAGCAAATATCTCGAGCCAATTGGAATCGCGGAAGTCGGTGGGAGTTTTGGTCTGGTCCCCAAGGCCAAATTCGGCTGGTTTATCGCCACCTCGGTGATGGGTTCGTGGTTGTCGACGGGAGACCTGGCGGGCGTAGACAATCTGTTTCCCGAAAAAGCTCGTTTGGTTCGCCGGGCCCTCAAACGCAGCCGGAGTGTTGGGGCGACGGATCCTGTTTATCATTGCCCGGTATCAAAAGTCGTTCATGGATCAGTCGTTCCTGCTGGGCGATGAAGGCGGGATTTTCGACCAGCTTTGTCATAACCTGGCGTCGCTGTGTTTCGCTTTGTCGCTGGACAAACCGTCTCCTGAGTATCTGAAAGTTGCCGCGGCTTTGGATCTCGAAGCCGAATTGAGTGTGAAGGGCCAGCAATCATCACCCAAACTTCAGGCAGCGTGGGCCGAGATCGGCGTGCTCATGATGGACAAAGACTCACAGCTTCACCGGGACCTGATCGCCGACATCGATGTGGCCCCGATTCCGCTGGACCCGCGATTTGTTGAACGATTCATCTAGGAGCCGAATTCTTGCGACCAGATCGTCGGGACGCAGCCTAATTGAATGCCGCCATTGCTGTGCAGCAGTTGACCGCTAATCCAGCCGCCGTCCTCCGAGCACCAGAAGCTCACAAGTTTCGCACAGTCGTCCGGCAGGCTCAGTTTCCCTCAAAATACGTATAGCCGCGGAGGCTCTCGCTGAACAGGGTCAACATTTGTTGTCGCTGTTCGACGGAAATATTTCCATCACGCACGGACTGTTCGGCGATGCGGCGAAAGCGTGAATACATTTCCTGGGGCTGGTATTCAACGTAACCCAGTACATCCGCGATGCTGTCACCGCTAATTTCCTGGACGAATTCAACCTGGTTGTTGCCGTCGACCCGAATACTGGCGACGTTGGTGTCACCAAACAGGTTGTGAAAATCGCCAAGCGTTTCCTGGTAGGCACCTACCAAAAACACCCCAATATAATATTCGTCGCCGTCGCGGAATTCGTGCAAAGGAAGTGTTGCTGTTTCAAATTCGCCCGTCACAAAACGATCGAGTTTACCATCACAATCGCAGGTCAAATCGGCGATGATTCCGCGGCGGGTGGGTTCTTCGTTCAAACGATGGAGGGGCATCACTGGAAAGACCTGTTCGATTGCCCAGGCATCCGGCAACGACTGGAACACGCTGAAATTGCCGTAGTAAATGTCCGAAAGGGAATCGCAGACATTTTCCAGCTCGACAGGCGGTCGCTTGAGGGTACGCACCAGGTTGGCGATCTTGTTCAGGATGTTGTAGCAGATATTCTCGCCATAGGCCAATTCGCGCAAGTCGACCTGGCCCTGCCGAAACAGATCTCGCATCTGATCGCGGTAGTACACGACGTCGTTGTAATTTTCCTGGAGCCTTTTTCTGCTGATCGCGCCAGAACTTCCAGCAACGCGATCACTGGATCACTCAACTGGTTTCGGTCCATTTCCTCAACCGGCGTCGGATCAAAATGGCTGACGGACAGGACGTTAAACAACAGTACTGACATCGGCGCAACAGTCCACCTGCCAGATTCGGTGATCAAGGTCGGATGTTCGATCTCGTGCGGATCGAGAGATTCGATCACACCTTCGACAACGTCGACACAGTACTCTTCGAGGCTGTAATTGCGGCTATGGCTGGCGGTACTGCTGGATCCGTCATAGTCAACGGCCAAACCTCCTCCCATATCGAGATAGCGGAGCGGAGCGCCCTCGGCGACCAGATCGATGTAAAACCGGCAGGCTTCCTTGATTCCGTCGCGAATGTTACGCACGTCTGGAATCTGGCTTCCCAAATGGAAATGCAGCAGTTGAAAACAATGCAGCATGTTGACGGCCCGCAGGGAGTCGACGACTTCGATCAGTTGCCGTGTCGAAAGTCCGAACAGGCTGCGATCCCCGCTGTCGTTACTCCAGTGGCCGTCAACTTTCGTGTTAAGCTTCAGGCGTACGCCAATCAAAGGTTCGATCCCCCAGAATTTGGCCCGCTCGAGAATGACCGATAGTTCGCCGGGAGTCTCGATGACGAAGAAACATTTGAATCCCAAGCGCCTGGCTTGCAGGCCAAGGTCGACAAATTCGGCGTCTTTGTAGCCGTTGCAAATGATGAAGCTATTGGTAGACGGAAGCGTCGACATGGCAATCAGCAGTTCGGCTTTGCTGCCCGCCTCCAGGCCATGTTCATACGGCTGACCAAATCGCGTCAGTTCCTCAATGACGTGTTGCTGTTGATTGACCTTGATCGGAAACACGCCCCGAAATTGTCCACGATAGCCGGTTTTTTCAATGACGCTGCGAAAGGTCTCGTTCAGTGCGCTGATCCGTTCGTCAATCAGGTTTTCGACGCGTAACAACACAGGCATATCGGAACCGCGTTGACGCAAGCCCTCAATAATCTCGATTAACTCGACCGAGCATTCCGTTTCGCCAACCCGTGTTCTGACGACGACATTGCCGTCGTTGGAGATCCCAAAACTGCCGCCTCCCCAGCGGCCAATTCCGTACATTGTCGCTGACTTGGCAATCGACCATCCCGCGACGGCGGATTTCGGAGCCACCGGCGAAACAACTTCAGATTCATTTATCAATTCGTTTTCCCCTGTTAGTTTAATTTCGGTGGAGTGGAGCGGGTTTGAAGATGTGGGTTGTCAGCAACAGAAGTAGTTTAACAACTTTTGGATTCGTGTATCCCCTAAAAAGGAGCAACGCCCCGAAACCGGGCAGGAGGATTCAATGCTGCCATTTTGGGAGACCGTCAAGCGCCCGTCGGCCAAGCCGATGGAGGTGCCTTGCATAGGCAGCGACGCCGGCCAACCTGATTCCGGCGCGGCCCGGGAAACGTGCTGGCTCTTCCGCCAAATGGTTGGTACTCAGGACCTGGTCGAGCGTGCCATTGCGCGTTCCGGGATCAAGCTCGACGCACTTTAATGTCACCGCAGGCCCGCATGCAAGATCAACACTTTCCAACAGCGCGATGGTACTCGGGTGATAGGCCACTAACGTATCGTCGGCGGTAATAAACTGTGACCACATGTGTCGAAACCGAGCCTGTGACACCGCTTCGTCAAAAAAAGAGGCTGGGAGTTGCAGGTGAGCGAGTTGTTTGTCAGTCAGGAAATTGTCACCAGGATCGATCGCGGCTTGAAACGTCTCGCCCGTCCCGAGTCGTTCGGCAACCCAATAAACGGGTTTGCGACGGGGAATCTGGCCTTTTTTAACAGCTGCCGCCCGTTCGCCACCGGCCGATTCTCCGTAAATGACAACCACGTTATCAAAATCGTGGATCAACACTTGCGGGATGTTGGGTGTTCGCCGGGCTCGTTGCGCCAGTGTCAGGCCCTCGTACCTTGCTTGCGGATGCGCGAGCTGACGATCGACCATCGAGTTAAACGTCATTAGCAATCGGTCCAGGCCGACCGTTTCTGGCTCAAGGATTTTCAGGGCAGCAACTGCGGCCTCGACGGTGGACAGCGACCAGTCAGTCGGTTCGAGGCGAATGCGGTATTGGCCCGGCCGGCCGGGCGTCAATCCGTATCGGGGCAAATCGGCAAGCGCCGGCACGTCGCGTAACAGCGTCTTGGCATGATGCCAGGTGCCATCGAGAATTACCAGTTGTTTCGGCCGCTCGTGGGGAGTCAAATCGTCCAGCCTTGTCGCCCCCGGACCCGGAAATAATAGTGCGGCGTCTGAATCAAGCGGCAGCGTGGCCCCCGCGAGTTCGGCATTGCGGCCCACCAACAAAGAACAATTTTCAAGTGCCCGGGAGACCATTCTGGCCGTGTTGAACGGATGCGATCGTTCCTTACGGTGCTGGAGGATCAGGATCCGGGTTTGATTGTCGATGGTTGGGATCAGATCGCAAAAGCAAAATTCGGTTGGGCGAAAACAGGCATAACAAACCGCGCGTGCCGATTCCGGTTTGCGGGACACCCGTAACGAACGCAACTTTCTGAAGCGTGGTTTGACGTAGGCGATGGTGGTTCTCGACCGGTTGGCAGGCGATACGGCAGGAATTGATCAGGATAACACAGTTGTTTTCAATTGTGAAAGTCGATATTTTCGGCGGATGGCTGACGGCAACGAACATCGTTATGCTGGGGCAGATAGTTTTCGACATTCAGCTGTCCATCTTGTGGAAATTCAGGAGAATTCGCGAAATGCGAAATGCCGTGGCACTTGTACTTGGAGGTGGTCGGGGATCGAGACTCTCCCCCCTGACCGCCTATCGCTCAAAACCTGCTGTACCGTTGGGTGGGATGTACCGCCTGATCGATATCCCGATCTCGAATTGTATCAACAGCGGCATCCAGAAGATTTTTGTGCTGACCCAGTTCATGTCGGTGAGTTTGCACGCCCACATTCGTCTATCGTACACGTTCGACCACTTTAGCGGGGGCTTTGTCGAGCTGTTGGCAGCCCAGGAGACTCCCAGCCCAGGTACGGACTGGTACCAGGGAACTGCAGACGCCGTTCGCAAGAACCTCCGCTATTTTGATCAGCCCGGAATTGATTACGTGGTCATTCTCTCCGGTGACCAGCTGTATCGAATGGACTACGGTGACTTGATTGCCACGCATCAAAAAAGCAAGGCCGAAGTCACGATTTCCTGCTTGCCGGTTGACCAACAAGCTGCACGCGGGTTTGGAATCATGCGGATGGACGATACCGGACGGGTCACCGATTTTGTGGAAAAACCAAAAACCGACGAGCAGATCGCAGCCATTCGCACGGAACCCGCGTGGATGGAGGCTCGCGGTGTGCAGTGCAAAGGCCGAGACTGCCTGGCGAGCATGGGAATTTACGTTTTCAATCGCAAGGTGTTACAGGATGTTTTGCGTTCCAATGAACATGCGGATTTTGGCAAGGAAGTCTTCCCCGAAACGATTCGCTCCCGGCATGTTCAAGTTCACATGTTTGACGGCTATTGGGAAGACATTGGAACGATCCGTTCGTTTTACGATGCCAATCTCGCCCTGGCCCAGAATTCTCCGGCATTTCGCTTGACGACTCCCAATGCTCCGATTTATACCCGGGCCAGATTTTTGCCACCGACCAAGATTTCCGGCGCCACGATCAGGAATAGCATGATCTCCAACGGCTGCGAGATTGGTAAAAACGCAGTCATCGAGAACAGCGTGATCGGACTGAGAACGATCATTGATTCAGGCGTAACGATCAAGGATTCGATCGTAATGGGTTGCGACCACTATGAAGTCGAAACGGGAATGCCGTCAGATGCACGATTGCCAATGCGGATTGGAGAGGGTTGCTTCATTCAAGGCGCAATCATTGACAAGAATTGTCGGTTGGGGAAAAACGTAAAAATCGTCAATGATTCGAACCGCCAGGAGACGAATCTGGAACACGAAATTTGCGTGATTCGAGACGGAATCCCCGTGATCGTGAAGGGTTCAACGCTGCCGGATGGTTGGACTCTCGAAACCGAAATCAGCTGAAAAACCAGAATGATGGAAATACGCATTCGTGACGGCCAATTGAACGATGCGCCGTGCATCGCCGATTTTCAACAAAAGATGGCTTTGGAAACCGAGCACAAGCGATTGGAACCAGACGTCGTTTTGCCTGCCGTGCGTTCCGTTTTCGGCGACGCATCCAAGGGATTTTACCTTGTCGCCGAAGTCAAAGACCAGGTCGTCGGGAGCCTGTTGATCACCTACGAATGGTCCGATTGGCGAAACAGCAATATCTGGTATATCCAGTCGGTTTACGTTGAGCCAGATTTTCGAGCGAAGGGGGTTTTTTCGAAACTGCACGCGCGGGTGGTCGAATTGGCACTTGAAGCAAACGTGATGTTTGTGCGGCTGTTCGTCGAGGTCAACAACAAACGCGCACAGAAAACATACGAACGACTGGGAATGAAGCGAATGCCCTATTTCATGTACGACATGAAAATCAGTTAAACGAACTTTAGAAGGACTGACCCATTAGTCCGGCGCGGTATTCGACGCCAACCGCGGTTCACGGTTGGCTTTGAGAAAATTCAATACGGTTTTCTCGTAGGTCTTCGGATCTGCAGTGTGAATCTCTGCTAATGTCGCCTTGGGAATGATTTCGAGTTGTTTTGGCTCAACCGCGGCTCGAAACATTCGCTCTGCATCGTGGACGGTCGTTCGCTCATCCAGTTGAGCCGAAAGAATGAGTACCGGGCAAGTGACTTCTCTAATTTTTTCAATCGGGCTCAGGCTACCAATCTTAACACCAACACGAGGTTGGAATTGCCACGTAACCAGCCAGGACAAATATTTGCCGAAAGATCCCAGCTTCGAATCGATCCGGTTTTCAATGTTCTTTTTGACCGTTGGGCAGACCGATTCCAAAATCATTGCATCCACATCAAGCGGCCAGGCCAGCAGCGCTGCTGAAGCGCCAAGCGAGCTGCCCAGGATCACGATGCTCTCGTTCGGTTTCTTTTGCCTGACGTCGGCAACAGCCGCTTGAACGTCAAAACTCTCCAGGTACCCATACGTGATTTTTTCGTTGGTCGATTCCCCGTGTGCCTGCAAGTCGATCAACAATACTGAGTATCCGGCTTCGTAAAGAAACTTCGCCCTACTCAGCATCTCGACTCGCGATTTGCGTAGCGCATGAACCAGAATGATGGTCGCATGGGAATTCTCGGCTTCGGCGGACCAGCAGGCGATCTCCGCCCCGGATTCACTTGGAATCGAATAGGCTGTAAAGGGTACATCCGCCGGTGGAGGACCTATTTCCTTGTTTGCGGAAGCAAAGAGCTTCGACCCCAATGACCAATCAACACCGATACCGATTCCGATTAAAGTCAGCAACGCCCCAAGATACAGGACCGCGAGGCGCTTTTGTTTCCGTTGAAACTCGTCGTAAAATTGAGCTTCCTTTTGAGCAATCAAGTCTTGTTGATCGCGGGCTTTCGAATCCATCGAACTGCGTTCTTTCCTCGGTTGGCAACATTCAAATCGCCGGTTCATCGTCCAACATTGCGACACGATAAAAGCCGCGACACGATTATAAATCATCGGCCTTGTTTGTCATGATGCCAGTCGCACAGAAACAGCCAGCTGATTACTGACATCCCGTGGCTGCAAGTTTCTCATGCCACGGACACTCGCCATAAAATCATCGAGGGAACAAAATCCGCGCGACAATCGGCGATTGTGGGCCAGAATCGCGCATACTCAAGGAGGTAGCACTGCCTCTACGCTGGCAACTTGAGTCGGGGCGGATCCATTGTAAAATTTGAATTAATTTTTAGCAAAGCTCGGGTTTGTGCCCGTGGCAATGCTCGTTCCTGCCAGAGGCTTTTCTCGTTTCAGCGGTTTGTCGACGTTTCCCGCTGCGGGCACGTGCACATTTGAATCGAATTGCCAGGCGAGTTCGGGGCTCAGCGCCGTGCATACGCCCACATCGCGCAGAGTTCGATTCTTAAAATGGATTCGATTTTGCTGTTCAGCATTCAATTCGCACAGCAAGCTGTTTTGCAGCTGGCAGATTTTTTTCTCGCCGGAGAAGAACCCGGGGCGAAGTTCGAAGAAAAGCCAAGCTTGCTTGTTATTTGATTCGAATCCGACCCACCGCAAGTCAGTCACTTGTTGATCGTTTACCTGGAACTTAAACGTCTTGTTCAACATATAAGGCAAGAATTTGATCCAGGTGAGGAGTCGAGTCGAGATTGATTGGCTTTTGCTCTTGCTCGCACAACGCTTTTTCGAGGTCTTCCGGCCACAGGCAAATCGCAACTTCGAAGTTTCCCGTTTTCGCGTTCCATTCAATTTCAGTTAGGCTGACGTGATCCGGGTGCGCGGCGAAGGCAACGGCGTGGCCTATCAACGACGTGCCAATCAACAACATCAGCAATCGGCAGAGATGTTTCATGAGGGGATTGCTTGGTTCGAGCGTTCTATTTTGACTCTTCTTTTTCCGCGGAATCCGTGTCCGTCCCGTTTGCTTTCTGCATGGGATTGGATTCTTTCTTTTCCTTGTACAACTGAAACCGCGATTTTTCGATGCGCGGTGGAAAGTAGTTGTTGGAAAGGTCGGTATCGGCTGTCTGCAGCCGCGGATCAAGCACCAGTGACTTGATCGGCTGGCTGGTGATGATCAGCTTCGTGACCCGCTGATTGTCACTCTTCCAGATTTCGGCCGGGTAGGTTTCGGTCTGTTTCGAGCCGTCTTCAAACTCGATTTCAACAATGATGGGCATCACCAGGCCGCCGATATTTTGGAACTCAACGAAATAGAAATTGCGTTTATCACCCAGCAATTTTTGTTCCTCTTCGGTGAGCTCGGAGATGAACTTCTGATATGCCTGTTCGTCCTCGGGCGTGACGTTAAGTGCATCGAAATCGTTGTAAAAATCCTTTAAATCCGGGTAAACGTTGGCTCGTTTTTCCAGCGGCTCATTGCGTTCGCGGGAGAGCGTCTTGGGCTGTGAGTCCCGGTGCGGCTTTCTCCAGCTGTTTTTCGACGGACGGTTCCCGGGTGTCAATATTGAGCTGTTGAATCCTGCCGATCGCCAGATCGACGTGATCGGTCGAATAAAACCAGCCACGCCAGAACCAGTCGAGATCGACCCCGGACGCGTCCTCCATCGTGCGGAAGAAATCAGCCGGCATGGGTCGTTTGAATTTCCACCTGCGGGCGTACTCCTTGAACGCAAAATCAAACAGCTCGCGTCCCAAAATCGTTTCACGAAGTATGTTCAGTGCCGTGGCCGGCTTGGCATAAGCATTCTCCCCGAATTGCAGCAGCGACTCCGAATTGGTCATGATCGGGACCTGGTTCGGACCGGACATATAGCCCACGATGTCACTCGGTTCGCCGCGTCGAGACGGATATTGGTCTTCCCATTCCTGTTCGGACAGGTATTGCAAAAACGTGTTCAGACCTTCGTCCATCCACGTCCATTGCCGTTCGTCGCTGTTGACGATCATGGGAAAATAATTGTGACCAACTTCGTGAATGACCACACTGATCAAACCGTACTTGGTCCGGGCCGAATACGTGCCGTCTTTTTCCGGTCGCGGTCCGTTAAAGCAGATCATGGGATATTCCATCCCGCCGACCGGGCCGTTGACGGAGATCGCCACCGGATAGGGATAGTTGAATGTATACCGTGAATAGACATTGAGCGTATGAATGATGGCGTGAGTTGAATAGCGACTCCACAGCGGTTCTCCTTCATTGGGATAAAACGACATCGCCATGACGGGAAAGTCACCAACGTTATGCTGCATGGCGTCCCAGATGAATTTGCGGCTGGAGGCCCAGGCAAAATCGCGAACGCGGTCGGCTTTGAAAATCCAGGTCTTCGTACCGTCTGGTTTGCTGGTTTGGTTTTCGCGGGCTTCTTCCGGAGTAACCACGAACACGGGCTTTTCTGCCGTTTTGAGCGTCGACCAGCCGTTGCCGTTGCGATTCAGTGAGAACCTGTTCAGGATTTAGCAGCGTTCCTGTCGAGGCAACAATATGATCGTTGGGGGCCGTGATGCGAACGACATAGTCTCCCATTTCCAGTGTGAACTCACCGCGCCCGAGAAATTGCTTGTGTTGCCATCCGTTCACATCGGTGTACGCGCAAAGGCGCGGAAACCACTGGGCCATTTCGTAAATGTAGTTGCCGTCTTCTTCAAAAAACTCGCAACCACTTCGGCCCCGGATGACTTTGGATTGGTTGATCTTGTAATTCCAGTCAATTGCCAGTTTGAACGATTCCCCCGGCCCCAAAGGACGCGGCAAGTCAACTCGCATCATTGTTTTAACGACGGTGTGTGGGAGGTCCCGATTCGCCTCTACGTCTCGGCAGGCGGTAATGTTGAACCCGCCATCGAACACTTCGCGAGCCAGAATGGAATTGAGCTGCCGGAATTCGAGCCGATCAAACGGTTCCGAAGTCGCCGTCAAATGTGCATCCGAATCCGGCCGATGAATATTGCCGTCCAACTGAAACCAAAGATAATTCAAAGGGTCGCGGCTGTTGTTTCGATAGGTGATGATCTCCGAACCAGCAATGGATTGATCTTCATCGTTCAGCTGGACGTTGATCTCGTAATCGACTTGCTGCTGCCAGTAATCTGGCCCCGGGGCGCCCGAACCCGTGCGAAACAGGTTCGGCGTTGGCAAGATCTCCTCAAGCTGGCGAAATTTGTCTTCCTGTCCTGACTTGCTTTTCATTTGGGCCAGCACGAAATGGCCGCCAAGCCCATAAACCAGCCAACACGCTGCCAGCAACACCAGCCCGCGTCGCAACAATCGAGTTTTCATTGCCAAATCCCACCAGAAAACCATGCTCACAAGACAATCTCTCATTAGAGACACGGGAACATCACAACTCAATACTTTGCCCCCGTTTGTTCACAGCAATGGCCGACTTCAGGCACGAATTGTGGACTAGCCCGCACAAACGTGCCATTCATCCCGAGATCTGGCCAATGCCGTGCTCACTCAGGCCTGCCATCAAACCGGGCGATGTACAACAACGCAACAAAATCGAAGCTGGCGTGGGCAATGGCGGGAGCCAGCCAGGTGCCCGTCCAGACCATCATCCCGCCGAGATACATCCCGATCAGCGTCGTCGTAATTCCGTAACTGCTATTTACCCAGTGGCAGAGTCCAAAGATCACCGAGGCGACCAACAAACCGGGAACGAGGCTGTGCGTCACTGAGCTAATTCCGCCTTGCAAACACCAGCGAAAAAACAACTCTTCACAAAAGCCTGCCAACAGTGCGATGATCAACAGTTCCACGATGCTGCATTGCTTGAAGAGCGGTTTCAGATGTTCGTCGACAAAGTCGCGTATCGGATGCAAAATACGCGGCGAATAAACATGGAACGCTGCGAGGTACAACAGCATGGGAATCGTGCCAATCCCGCCCCATACAAGTCCGCTTCGCCACTCGGCGGCACCCATGTCGCGTAACGGCTGTTGCCAGTCAAAAAAACCAAGGTACCCGATCACGAGGCCCAGCAACATCAAACCGCCTTCGACGAGAAACGCCATTTTCATCAGCTGGGCGTGTGCAATTTCGTGTTCGGCAGCCGGCGGCGGCAGGAAGTCCAGGTCGTTTTGCTGATCCTGATTCGGCTGAGGTTCGTTTGACATCTTGGTCGACAAATTGGTGCCGGGAGAGCGCAAAAAAAAGACTGGCTCAATGCCAGTCAATAACGCCTCGCTAAATCACAGTCCAACTCAGGTGGGTCACTCCCCCCCAGTTTGTATGTTTTTCAAATTCTGATTTGTAGTACCGACTTTTGGTCAATACTGCGCAACGACGGGATGTCTGTCATCCTGAATCGAGGAACGAGGTGAGGGATCTCTGGCATTTCTTCGTGTGATTCTTCCGTCGCTGAGGTTCCTGTGAAACGACGCGCTACCCAATCCAATCACAGCCTCGCCGTGGGCTCAGGGAGAGAGTTTTTAAGTGCGACACATCCTGGTTTACTTCGCCAAGCCGAGGGTCTCGATCAGGGTTTCCGCACCGGGTGTCAGCTTGCGCAGCTTTTCACACAGCACTTGTTTTTCTGAAGCCGAGGCCTTTTCGGCTCGTTGTTTGATTTTTGCAATTTTTTGCTTACGGTGTCGACGTCGACCCAACTCTCTTCTACGTTCACTGCCTGACATGGATTTTTCCCGCGTTTGACGAAACTAACAGCACGAGAGTCTACTGGATCAAGCCCGCTTGTTCAACGCTCGATTCCTGACTCCAAAACCGTTTTTCTCAGTTCCGCGACGAGAAACGCGCTGCCCGTAATACAAACCAGATCTTCCTTTTTCAGGTTCGATTTAACGGTGTTCCAGGCGGATATCGGGTCAGGGGCGATGGCAAACCGGGTGGCCAGGTTCATCTGGTCCCGCAAGGACGTGGCGATGCGTAACAACTCTGCCGGGGATTTACCGCGGGGATTGTTCTGGTATCGCGTAAAAACGATCTCGTCGAAATGCCGGACCAATAGCCGTAACATCCCCCGCGAATCCTTGTCTCGACTGGTGGCCACAACCAGCCGTTTCTGCCCCGGACCATTCCAGTTTGGCAGCTGTTTCAGGGATTCGACCAAGGCCATGATCGAGGCGACGTTGTGCGCCATGTCGATGATGACGGTGGGGCCTCGGCCGACGATTTCGGTTCGCCCCATGGGTGCGGCCTGTTGCAAACCAGTTCGCAGGGCCGGCTCGCGAATTTCTGTACCTTGTTGTCGCAACAGTTGACTGGCGACGATTGCGATGGCTGCGTTGGAGGCCTGATGTGCACCGAGCATGTTGAGCTGAACATTCTTGAACGCCAGCGTTTCGCCACCAATTTGACCTTTGAAATCGAAAACGACGCCAAGGCCACTCCCGTTAGCTGCCGAAATATCTATATGAAAGTCCCGTTCGAGGACATACAAGGGTGCCTCGTTGGTGGCTGCAATTTCCTGAATCACGTCGGCAGCCGCTGGAGTGACGGCCCCACTGACGACAGGAATCCCGGGCTTGATAATTCCCGCCTTTTCGGCCGCAATTTTGTCGAGGGTATTACCAAGCTGTTTGGTGTGGTCGAAACTGATGTTGGTGATGACGGCCACCTGTGGCTGGCAAATATTGGTTGAATCCAGTCTGCCGCCGAGCCCCACTTCCACGACGGCGAAATCGACGGTTTGTTTCGCGAAATGGTAAAACATGGCAGCCGTCGTAACTTCAAAAAAGGTCAGGTGCCGACGTTCGGACCGGCCCGCTTCACAATCCATTTCCTCGATGACCGGATGGATCTCTTCCAGGACGTTCAACAACTGTTGATCGGTAATGAATTGACCGTCGATTGCCATTCGCTGGTTGATCGTTTCCAGATGGGGCGACGTATAAACGCCCGTCCGGCGACCGGCCGAACTGAGAATGGCACCGATCATCGTGGCAACCGAACCTTTGCCTTTGGTGCCAGCGACATGCACAACCGGGTACTTGAGTTGCGGATTGTCGAGCCGTTGTGACAGATCCCGCATGTTCTGCAGTTTGAAGCTGCCCGGCGTTGCCCGGCTTTGCCGCTCGTAATTGATCCTGGAAAACAGCTGCGCAAGACGCTGGTCCAGCGAATGGGGTATCACCTGGTTCATTTTTTCCATTCAGCTGGCGGGGAGCCTTCGTGGTTTATCGTTAAAGGAGGATGGCAGGCAACGCGAGGCCCCAAGAGCCTGTGATTGGAACAATTATTAAACAGCTTGGGCTGGTTGAACAGCGTTATCACCACATCTATTATAGGGCCTGTTAAAATTGGTCCGGTGCGGACATCAGGGTGAATTGGAGATCAGGACCGGGGACCATTTCGTTGAACCGCGGGCCTCATCGCCCCGTAGAACGAGCTGTCATGGGTCCTCATAGCGTATGATACCCGCTTGGTCACCGACAGGCCAAGCAGGATTTGATGCGATTGTGGATGCACACCCTACCCCACCCGGACATGTTTGCAACGCCGAAAAACCCCCGAGTCGGATGCGGTACTTGACCGCCAATGATTCGACCGGCAAACCGCACCCGGCGGCTACCAGTAAATTTTGAGGACACATGTTTATGTCAACCGACACGAAGGTCGAAGGCAAGCGTCGTTTGGAGCAATCCAATCCGGATTACGATCCCAATATCGTCGTTGAAACGCAAAACCTGACCAAGATCTACCGCGACTTCTGGGGGCGTCAAAAGGTGCGGGCGCTAAATGCTCTGGACCTGGAAATTCGCAAAGGCGAAGTTTTCGGATTGCTGGGGCCCAACGGCTCGGGAAAATCGACCACGATCAAGCTGCTGTTGGGGTTGTTGTTTCCCACCAGTGGGCGGGCACTGGTATTTGGTGAGGAAGCTTCCGAAGTCACCAAGAACGAACGCATTGGCTACCTGCCCGAGGAGAGCTATCTCTACAAGTTCCTGACCGCCGAAGAAACGCTCGACTTCTATGGCCGCCTGTTTGACATGCCCGCCAGTGTTCGCAAACAGCGAGTCAACGATCTGATCGAAAAAGTCGGATTGACGTGGGCCAAGCGAAGGCAGCTGAAAGAGTACTCGAAGGGGATGACGCGCCGAATTGGTCTTGGCCCAAGCGCTGATCAATGACCCGGAACTGATTCTGCTCGACGAACCCACCTCGGGACTCGATCCGTTGGGGACGCGCGAGATGAAAGATATGATCCTGCAATTGCGTGACGAGGGAAAGACGGTTGTCATGTGCAGCCACTTGCTCGCCGACGTTCAGGATGTTTGTGATCGAATTGCGATCTTGTACCAGGGAGACTTGAAAGAGCTTGGCCGCGTTGACAATTTGCTAAAGGTCAGCGGCGAAACCGAAGTTCGCACCAAGGGCCTTTCCCAGGCCGCTCAAGACGAAATTCGTGAAGTCATCAAGCGACACGGAGGCGAAGTCGTCTCGATCGAAAACCCGCGAACGACGCTCGAAGAACTGTTTCTGAACATTGTTCGCGAAAGTCAGGCCCGTCCCGGTCGTCGATCGGCAGGCGTCGAATCAACCGAACCCACCGGCAAATCCGCAGACGCTTCGTAGGTTCAAAACAATTGTCAAGGCAACTAAAACACACTTGGTAAACATTCTGGCCGGTCTTTGGCCGTCATCATCATGGTAGTTGAGAGTTTTCCAAATTTCGTCACCTGGATTGCCGGCGCGGCAGGCCTGTTTGCATTAATTTTGCTGGTGGCGGTTATCCTCGGAGTCTTCTTTGGATATGTGGTCGCTTCGTTTCGACACGGGCCGTTTGAGGCGTTTTACGTCGTCGCCCAGGTGATCGGCCAGGCAATCCCGGATTTGTTGGGAACTTCCGTGCGGCGGATTTGGGCCTTGGCCCGGCTGGCAATCAAGGAGGCCTTGCGCCGCCGCGTCATCCTGATTTCGTTCGTCATCTTTTTCGCGGCACTGCTGTTCGGCGGATGGTTCATGAACTCGGGCAGCGACCATCCGGATCGAATCTATGTCAACTTCGTGTTATGGGGCACGCAGTTGCTGGTACTGATGGTCGGCATGTTGATCAGTTCCTTCAGCTTGCCGGATGACATCAAGAACAAGACCATTTACACGGTGGTGACCAAACCGGTGCGAGCGACCGAAATCGTGCTTGGGCGCATCGTCGGATTTGTCGTATTGGGAACGCTGTTACTGGCCGCGATGGGACTGGTCAGTTTCTTCTTTGTGTGGCGCGGTCTGTCGCACACGCATCAACTGGTCGGGGAAGCCCAGACGATGGCCGCGTTTATCGATATCGACCAGGAAACGAAACTCTCCAGCAGCGGACAGCGCGTTTCTGAAAACGCCGTCATGGAAGCGGAAACAACGATCGTCGACGGCCACAATCACCGCATCGAAGTCATCGAAGATATCCGGCCAGCCGGACAAGTTCCGGATTTCAAGGAAAACATCATTGACCAGCGAACACTCGACGACGGCCGGGTGGCCTTTCGCCGACTCGTTTGCGTCCCGTTCGCGGGCCACACTCACGAGGTCACGATTGACGATGCAGGCAAAATTTCAATTGGCACGGCCTCCGGATTTTTCCGGGCTCGCGTCCCGATTTATGCGGACTTGTTGCAGTTCAACGACCGCGACGGACAATTGAAGGACAAGGGAATCGACGTCGGACGAGAGTGGGGTTACCGGGGCTACGTCGACGGAGGCAATCTGCTTTCTCCCAATTCGCTTTCCAAAGCCATTTTCGAATTCGAAAACTTCCAACCCGCAGATTTCGAGGGAATGAAACTTTTGCCGCTGGAAATGACGCTGAGCGTTTTTCGAACTTACATTGCCGACGTTGAGAAACGCGTGATGGCCAGCATCAGTTTTGACAGCGTTCCGGATGATGCCTCCGCGGATCGATTCCAGTCCGAACCAATCATCTTTGAGACCAACGAATACCAGGTTCAGACAATTCCGATCCCGCATGAAATCATGGGGAGGATTGTTTCATCGGACGGCACGGTGAAAGAGCAGGGCAAATACAAGTTATTCGAGGATTTTGCCAGGAACGGCAAAATCAAATTGAATTTGCAATGTGAAGATCGCAATCAGTACATCGGTGTTTCTCGCGCCGACATCTATTTCAGGGCCCATGATGATGTGTATTGGGTCAACTTTCTGAAAGGCTACCTGGGGATTTGGTGCCAGATGATCATCATCATTGCGATGGGCGTAGCGCTGAGCACGTTCCTGAGTGCACCCATCACGATGTTGGCCACGATTGTGATGATCATCGTGGGTTTCAGTTCTCCGTTTATCCGCGAATTGACGAAAGTGGATGTTTCCGGAGGCGGTCCGATTGAGTCGTTTTTCCGACTGGTCACCCAGAAGAACATGGAAATCAACCTGGAAACCGGCGTGGCCACAACGCTGATGGAACAGGCAGACAATTTGATCGTGAACTTGCTCAATGCGTTCACTTACCTGGCACCCAACTTCAGCAATTTGAACTTTTCCGACTTTTTGACGTATGGCTATTCTGTCGATTCCGACCGGTTGCTGGTTGCCATTGCAATTGCACTGGCGTTTTGCGTAGGGCTTTCCATTCTCGGCTATTTCTCATTGAAGACACGTGAGATTGCAAAATGAAAAACAGCAGTTTTGTGCGCAAGATCGTGTACATCGTTATCATGGGTGCCCTGCTTATCCCGTTGTCGCTGATTTCGAGGCCCGCCTCGCAGAGCACGTCGGGCAATGCCTCGGACAGTTCGGCGGGAGGTAAGCTTGCCCGGATGCGCGAAGAGTACAATCTTTCGCAGGCCAAAATGATGGACATTGATCCGGCCAGCGAGACAATGAAACTGGCGACGCTGGGTTTGCGAGGCGTCGCGGTGAATCTGCTCTGGATGCAGGCCATCGAGTACAAGAAAAAGGAAAACTGGGATGAACTGGCTGCCACGCTGCAGGCACTGATCAAGGTGCAACCCAACTTTGTCAAAGTCTGGGAATTCCAGGCACACAATTTGTCCTACAACATTTCGATGGAATTTGATGATTACGAATATCGTTATCACTGGGTCAAGAAAGGGATCGAGTTTCTCAAGGAAGGCATCCCGTACAATCGCCATGATCACCGCATGACCGACAATCTCGGCTTCTTCACCGGCATGAAAATCGGTCGCTCTGACGAAAAGAACTCGTTTCGCAGAATGTTTCGTAACGATCGGCAATTCCACGAGAAAATGTCGGACTACATCGAACCGGATAGTTACGACACCCGCGAATACGGGTACGACAACTGGAAGATGGCCTACATGTGGTACCAGAGATCACTCGACATGGTCGCCGCGGGTGATCCGAAATACAGCGGCGACGCCTTGTTCTACATGCGCCGTCCGGCGCAATTGCGAAATCAGGCGACTTCGCTGCAGAGCGAGTTTCGCACCGACGAAATTATTCAGGAAATCTGGCGCGAGGCATTCGACGAGTGGGTGGATTACGGAAGTCGTCAAATCGTCAACACGCGCGGTGTGATGGTCACGATGGAAGGCATGATCGATTACTCCAATCGTATCGAGCAGCTGCGGAACGAGCTTGACAGCCTCGCCCCGCCGGGAACCCGCGACGAGTTGATGCAGCAAATCAAGAGCGATCTCGACATCACTCCCGAGCAACAATTGATTCTGGACACGCCTCCCGAACAGCGTACCGACGAAGAAGCAGCGATGGCAACCGGACTGCAAGCCAGGATTTTTGAGCAGGACAAAGTTGTCGATTTTAAGGTGATGTTGGCCGCAGACGAAGAGAATCGACTACCCGGAAAAAGAATCGTTGAAAAAATTCTGGAGCTGCAGGAACAAATCCGCTCAATTCAACAGCAAAACAGCGTTACCAATTATCAATATTGGCGCGAACGCACTGCCACCGAAGCAAGTGAACAGGCGATCAACGCGCGGCGTGTGATGTTCGACGCCCAGGAAATGGCCTCTCGTTCAATTTTTGATGACGAATACCTGTTTGACTACAAAACCAAAGAAAAGAAAATTGTGCAGAAAGGTGCCATCACACTGTTTGAAGAAGCTTTCGAGCTATGGCGGCGGGTGTTTGAGGAATTCCCTCAGATTCAGGAAGGTGACCTGGGTGATCGGATTACCGAGACGATCCAGCAATACAAAGATATGCTGGACGTATCCGGCCTCGAATGGAAAGATGATTTTCCGTTGCAGGCATTTATCGATTTGAGAGCCGAACATAACTCCGGTGACAATTTGCCCACTTCGCAGGACCTGGAAGAACGTCGACTCGATCGTCAGGAAACCGAAGAGGACAAGTAGGGTTGAGGGAGTGCTGGGTACTGGGCACCGCGTTTTATTGATCTTGGTCAACTCCCTGAATCAAGCTATCATCGTTCGCAACATTCGCTTGAAGCCTGGTGAACGATGCACAACCCGCGAATTCTGATTACGCGTTTGAGTCATATTGGCGATTGCATTTTGACGCTGCCAATGCTGGCCGCGATCCGTCGTCATGCTCCTGATGGTTACATTGCCTGGGCGGTTGAATCGCCAAGTCAACAATTGCTTTCGTTGGTGCCTGGCCTGAACGAAATCATCCAGATTCCAAAGGGCTGGATGCAAAAGCCCGCTGTCTGGAAACAGCTTCGTCGTGAATTTCTGCAACGCAAATTCGACATTTCCATCGACCCACAGGGCATCACCAAGAGCGCCGCATTGGGGTGGCTCGCGGGCGCCAAAACCCGCATCGGCATCCGCGGTCAATGGGGGCGGGAACTGTCGCCCTGGTTGAACAACCAACTCGTAACGACGACCCACGATCATCTCGTCGATCGTTCGCTCGAATTGCTGCACGCGCTCGATATTTATGATGCGGCCGTTGAATTCCAGTTACCGGTCGATCCGGAATGTGAATTGTCGATGAAACGATTCATGGACAACGCCGGTGTCGGTAACAAGTTTGTGCTGCTCAACCCCGGCGCCAGTTGGCCTTCCAAGCGTTGGGAGAATGACCGATTCGCGGACGTCGCGTCGTACGCGTGGTCAACTCATGGTCTCAAGTCGGTCGTGACGTGGGCTGGCGATGAAGAATTGGCCATGGCAACGGACATCAAGCTGGCGGCAAAGCAGGCCGTGGAGCTGGCTCCAAAAACCAACTTGCGACAACTGGCTGCGCTCAGTGCTCAAGCGCTGTTCTTCATTGGTTGCGACACGGGCCCGATGCACCTGGCCGCTGCCATGAACACGCCTTGCCTCGGTCTCTACGGTCCAACCCGTCCGGGCGATTCTGGAGCGTATGGTGACAATCACGTTCATTTGCAGGCCAGGTATCAGTCGGGTACCAGCCGCCACCGGCGAACGGCGAGCAACGACGCCATGCGCGAGATTTCGGTAATTGACGTTTGCCAAGGCATCGACAGAATCTTGGCAAACATCCGTGCGCTCGGTGACCAAACTCGTGTCGCTTGATGCTTTACCGCCGGGGAACAGGGAAATCGTCGGGTACTTCCAGTTCCATGTACAACATGCCCAGTCCGTGGGTCTTGCCTTGCGCATCCGTTTTCAAGCTTTCGCTACCGCCCCCTCCCAGCGAATCATGCAGAATAAAGTTAAGCGCTAACAGATTCGGCGCTTCATACCGCTCGACTTTGCCAAAGCAAATCTCCTTGAAGTGTTCCTTGACGCGGGTGGGCGTCAATTTCTCCTTGAGCATTTCGTATGCTTCGGGCGAATAAGCGACAACGCCGACGTTGCTGCCATCGCCCTTGTCACCAGAGCGGGCGTAGGCGAGTTGCGATAGCGAGACTTTCATGGGAACCCATGTACCGTGTAAAGGAATTTGACTTGTCCGACAAAATCTTAGCCAATCGACTTTGTATTACAAGCACGTAGCGTAAGCCAGTGAGTCCATATTTGCAGGGAAACTCACTGGCTGCTATTTTCCGTCAACCCTCAACCCTTGACTCTCAACTCTCAACTCTCGACTCTCAACTCTCAACTCTCAACTCTCAACTCTCAACTCTCTCTGACTCTTGACTCTTGACTCTTGACTCTTGACTCTCAACTCTTGACTCTCAACCCCCGTCGCCACCGGGGCGTTTTGGCTTCACACCTTGTTTGTCTTGCCGGTTGCCGTCCCGTTTCTGTTTTCCTCCCTTTTCGCCGCGCTGTCGCATCCGCTCGACCGCCGCCAGCTGTTCGTCCTTGTCAAACACGCCATTGGCGTTCGTATCCAAGGTCTCAAACCGTTGCTGCATCCGCTCCGGCAGTTCGTCTTTCGTTAGTTCTCCGTCTGAGTTCTTGTCCATTTTTTCGAGCAGCTGCGGGAAGTTTTCGCCGCGACGTTGTGTTGGCGAACCCGCTCCTTGCGGGCCGCCAAGTCCCTGTTTTCTGCCGCGGCTCATTTCCTGGATGCGTTCCAGCATGACCGCTTGCTCGGCTCGGTCAAAGACGCCGTCACCATTGATGTCCATCGCGTCAAACCGGGCTTGCATGCGCTGCGGTAGTTCGTCTTTGGAAATATCTTCATCCCCGTTGCGGTCCATTCGCTGCAGCAACCGTTCCAGATTGAGTGCCCGATTACCACCGCGGTCCTGCCCTTGCTGACCACCCTGCCCTTTTTTGCCGCGTTGCCCTCTTTGACCGCGTTGTCCTTTCTGACCGCGGTCACCTGTTTGACCACGCTGAACTTGCTGGTCCTGTTGATCCTGATCACTTTGGGCGATTGGGAGTTCTTGACCCTGCTCTTGAGCCAGAATTTCTCCTGTGAACCAAACCGAAAGAGCGAGTAAGCAAAAAACTGTCGTGGGACGCATTGGTAAACCTTTCTTGTTGCATAACTTGTCTCAATCTGTCACGCAATGAACGGATCAAGAGGACAAGAAATCGGTCCCGTATGCCTGTGAGATTGTCCGGTGGATTATCGGGTAAAATCGGACGAATTGGATGAAATCAGCCGAATTTTCGGAACAATTGACCAAACGGAATTGTTTGATTCACGGGATTTGTGGATAAAACGCGCCGATTTGTCCTGCCAAATGCCTGCCCGCGTGAATAATTGGAGCACTATGACAAATGAACTTCCGGCACAATCCGAGATCATCGAGCGTCTGAAAAGTGATCGGGACGAAGCACTCGCGCACTTTTTTTCGCTGGTCCGCCAGCGGCTGAAACGGATCGTGAATTTTCGCCTGGACTATCGACTCAACGGACGAATTTCCGAGTCCGATGTCATCCAGGATACCTTCGTCCGGGCATCCCAGCGGCTGGACAGTTTTCTTGAAAAACCCGAAATGCCGTTTTTTGTGTGGTTGCGTTTGGAGGTCCAGCAACAATTGCTTGATATCCACCGGCATCACTTTGGGGCTGAGAAAAGGGACATTCGCAAAGAGGTTGCGATGGTCAAACCACAGGCCGGGCAGACATCCATGGCACTTGCGGCGCACCTGGTGGCCCAGCTGACTTCGGTCAGCCAGTTGTTTGAACGGGCCGAACAAATCGCCACGGTTGAAAAATCACTTGACGAAATGAACGAGCTTGATCGTGAAGTCATCGCGCTGCGACATTTTGAAGAACTTTCCAATATCGAGACGGCCCAAGTCCTGGGCATTCAGCCGGCGGCCGCCAGCAAACGTTATCTCCGCGCATTAAAACGGCTCCGCGAGATCATGGAGCAGGTGAAGGAAATAGGCTGAAATGAACCGGAACCCCGATCGAGTGACGCGCGACGAATTGCTGGAACGCATCGTCGATCATTACACGAATCAGCTGCGGGCGGGTAACAACCCCAAGATTTCGCGGTACCAAATCAAACATCCTCAGCTCGCGGATGAAATCCGGGAATTGCTGTCGTCGGTGGCAATGATCGAAGAACTCAAACGGCAAAACGATTCGCAACCAAAATCCCACCAAAGTCAAATTGAGGACATCCTCAAGCTCCAACGAATCGGCGACTATCGAATAGTCAGGGAACTGGGACGCGGCGGTATGGGACTTGTCTTTGAGGCAGTCCATGAATCGCTCGGGCGTCGTGTCGCGCTAAAAGTCTTGCCGGCCCGATCGTTTGACGATGAAAAAAGTGTTGAACGTTTTCGACGCGAAGCACAAGCGGCTGCCAACTTGCATCATACGAATATTGTCAGCGTCTTCGGTGTCGGTCAGGATCAAGACCTCCACTACTACGTGATGGAATTTGTCGAAGGCAATAGCCTCGATGAAATTGTCCGTGCGATGCGAGCACCAACTGGGAGTTCGAAACGAGCAACGCCTGATGCCAAAACAGACGTCGTCATATCCACGTTGCTGAGCGCGTCAGCCAAACAGCGTGGAACGAGCATTGATCTTGGCGGCAGCAAGACCTACCACGACAACAAGACCGGACTTGCAGCGACTCCGTCTTTCGTAATCAACAGCCGACTTCCGGCCCCGAACCAGCGGTTTCAATGGGCTGCCAGGCTGGCACTTCAAATCGCCGATGCGCTGGCTTACGCGCATGAACAAGGCACGTTGCATCGCGACCTGAAGCCCGCAAATTTGCTGCTCGACAAACACGACATCGTGTGGCTAACCGACTTCGGTCTCGTCAAGAACATGAGCAACCAGTCGATGACCAAAACGGGCGACATTCTGGGCACGCCGCAATACATGGCACCCGAGGCGTTCGAAGGCAAATACGACGAACGCAGCGAAACGTATTGTCTCGGTTTGACCCTGTACGAACTGGCCACGTTGCAGCCCGCGTTCGAAGAGAAAACCCAACGTGAGCTGTTCCGCAAAGTCATCTCCACGTCGCCGACGCCACCCAAGAAGATTGACAATAACATCCCGGAGGACTTGAACACGATTATCGAAAAGGCCACGTCGCGGGAACCCGAGCGACGTTACCAAACGGCCGCCGCCTTTCGCGAAGATTTGCTGTCGTATTTGCAGGATCGACCGATTGCGGCCCGGAAAACCTCACCCCTGGAACAGACTTGGCGTTGGGGTCGCCGCAATCCAATGCTGGCCGTTTTGTCCGTTGTTTCATTGCTGCTGCTAATTGCCACAGCCGCGACTGCGACGACCGGTTATTTGATTTCTCAGAGCAAGAGTAAGCAACTCGTAATTGAAAACAAAAAACTGGAAATCCAGAAATCGAAAACCGAGGCGGCGTTGCTTGAATCGCTGTTGAACGAAACGTACATGGAGGAAGAAAAACAACGAGCCGAGGATAACGTGGCAATTATTGTCGACTCGTTTGACAAGTTGTTTAACCAGGTACTTACCAAGGGAGCGGCCAGCCAATTCGATCTGGATGTCGACGGCTTTCGGGAAATGGCCGGCATTGAATCAACCATTACCGAGGAAGACGCCGAACTGTTGAACATGATGGTCGGATTCTACGAACGGGTCGCCAGCGTCAATTCAGAATCCAGCGATCTCAAAGTCGAGTCGGCACGGGCGTTGCGGCGCGTCGGCAACGCGTACCATATGGTTCGCAGTTTTGACGAAGCGATCGAGTGGTACGACAAGGCGATCGATGCCTATCAAGCACTATTGGCGGCGGAACCGCAATCGATTGAATTTGGGCGAGCCATTGCTCAAGTCCACAACGAATTGGCGACCGCCTTTCGCAACAAGTGGGATTTTGTCTCGGCGGAAGCCGAACACGAAAATGCCCAGGCGGGATTAATGGCCCACCCCCGTGCGGATGATTCGGCACTACGATTTGAACTTGCCAAAACACTTAACATGCTGGCGTTTGTTTGGCCCATGAAAACGACCGGATCAAAATTTGCGTTCAATATCGTCAAACAAGTCAATCTGAAACGTCGCCAGGCGACCAACGACGCGATTGAAATTCTCGACAATCTCGTGGATCGGGAGCCGGCCAATCCAGAGTATCGGCTGGTTCGCATCAAGAGCTATCGAAACCTGGCGGAAATGCAGCTTAAATCCGCTGAAATCGACGACGGAATGAAATCACTCCGCTTGGCCATTAACGAGTGCGAACGCCTGATCGAAGAGTTTCCGGAAAATCCTGAGTTCAAATACATGCTCGCGCTGGCCTATCTCACCGTTGACAGGCAGCCCGCCGAAGAGCAATTAGAGTCACTCACCAAATCCGTCGAAATCAGCTCGGCCCTCGCCCGGAAATTCCAGTCCAATCTTGACTATTCCCAGCTGGAAACTGTCGGGCGAATCCAGCTGGCACGTCTACAATTTCGTGCTGGCGACACAGCAGGTGCACGGGAAAATACGCGTCGAGCAGCGCAAATGTTAGTTGCTACCTATCGAGACTCTGCCGGTTCAGCGGACAATCGCATGTTGACGAGGCATGTCGATGCGCTAACGCGACAGATGCGGGCCCTCGGCGACGAACGAGCCGCGATGGACTTGCGGCGCGATTTACGCCCCGTCTTGGAACGCGCAAGGTAGTCACGGAGAGACGAAAGCCTAAAGCCTGGGGCAGGGCTTGCGAGCGTCAGTGAGTAAGACGTTTGTCGTAACTTGACTCTCCGAGTCGAGTATTCACTGAGGTGTTCGGCCCGGGCATTGCACCTCTCCCAGAGGGCAAAGCCGTAGCGGAATTCGTAGACACAAGTTCGTGAGCTTTTTCGGAGCCGATAGCAACGGAGCTGCGGAAGCAAAAAGCCTGGGGTCAGCGGACCGAGCTCCAGCGAGGTCGGTGTAGCCCCAGGTTGCGATGCCATCAAAACAAACAATCAGCCGTCTCGTCCAGTTCTAAGCAACTTTTTTGGAAGCTGCTTGCAAGCGGTCTCTGGCAATTTCGCAGTAGTCCGCGACGCAATCGATGGCGATAAAGTTGCGACCAAGTGACTTGGCGGCCAGCGCGGTCGTGCCGGCTCCCGAAAATGGATCAAGCACGACGCCGCCTTCCGGACACGTCGCCTTGATGCACGTTGAAACGAGCGATTCCGGGAAAACTGCAAAATGGGCCTTGCGGAATTTCGATAGTGAAATGGACCAAACGGTGCGTTTGTTTCGTCCGTTGGGGTGAAACGCTTGATCCCAGCGTCCGTCGTGCAAATTGTTATCGCCACCGTTTTTGCCTTTTTCAGGCGTCCCGCCGCGCTTGCCGAAATGGCGGCGACCGCCTTTCATTTTTGAATTCTCCGAAAACGTAACATGCGGCTCGCGAATCGCATCGGCATCGTAGTAGTACTCCTTCGATTTCGAAAACATGAAAATGTACTCGTGATCGGTGGTCGGGCGCGACTTGACGCTCGACGGCATCGCGTTGGGCTTATGCCAGATACAATCGCTACGCAAAATCCAGCCCGCGTCCTTCAGTGAAAAACAGACTCGCCACGGCATTCCCAACAGTTCGCCATTAACGTATTTGTCGCCGATCACCATCCATAACGAACCCGTTGACTTGACAACCCGTCTTAGTTCGGCGAACAGTTCGGTCATCCGCTCGACGTAAGCAGCCGGAGACGACTCTTGACCGATTTGCAGCCGCGAACCGTAATCGCGCTGTTGAAAATAGGGTGGGCTGGTCACGATCGTATCGACCGACCCGGCTGGGAGCGATTGGGCGACCGCGAGCGCATCGCCGCAAAGAAATTGATTGATGAACTTCCGCGTTGTTGCACTGGCAGTCAAGATCTGAACTCCATTTCAATTGTGTACGATCCTGCGTCTCGTGCAGTCGCCGATTTATCTACATTTGATCCAAAACGCCGATTCCAAGCAATGACAATCCTGTCTTGATCGTCCGTGCGGTCAAATCGCATAATTGCAGGCGGCTGGCCTTCAATGCTTCGCTGCCGGCCTTCGCGACATGACACTGGTCGTAAAACTGAAAAAACGTCTGCGTCAGATCAAACAGGTAGTTGCATAACAAATTGGGCTTGTATTCCACCAACACTTCATCCAGCGTCTCCCCCAGGCGGATCAACTGGACGGCCAAGGCCCGTTCCAATTCGTGGTCCAAAATAAATACGGCCGGGCTGTCGCGCAAGGCCTGCAAATCCAGACCTGCGTTGCGAATGATGCCTTGCACGCGGGCGTAACTGTATTGCAGGTAGGTCGCCGTATTACCCTTGAGCGCCAACATCTTGTCATAACTGAATTTGTAATCGGAAGCTCGATTTTGGGACAGATCGGCGTATTTGAGGGCTCCGATTCCAACGACCCGTGCATTTACGTTCAGTTGCTCATCACCCAGTTCACCGTTTTGTTCCCTGGCAATTGCCAGGGCCCGCGCTTCGGCTTCGTCCAGCAAGCCTTCCAGGCCGACCGTGTCCCCGGACCGGGTCTTGTAGGGCCGGCCGTCTTCACCCAGTACCGTCCCGAAGCTCACATGAGTCAGTTCGACATTGGAGTAGCCCCACATGCGGGCCGCGTCAAACAGTTTTTCGAAATGTTGATGCTGGCGATGATCGACCACATACAACATCGCATCCGCTTGCCAATGGTCGACTCGATATTTGATCGTGGCCAGATCGCTGGTCGCATACAGAAACGCACCGTCCTTTTTTTGGATGATCATGGGAGTGTCATAGCCATCCATGAACACGCAAATGGCTCCTTCGCTTTCCCGGGCAAATCCCTTCGCCGAAAAATCGACGACCACTTCATTCAGTTGATCCTGGTAAAAGCTTTCACCCAGCACATAGTCGAACGAAATATCCAGGCGATCGTAAATTCGGTTAATATCATCCATGCAGTGCGGCAGGAATTCTTCCCAGAGCTTGATGTTTTCTGAATCGCCTTCATGCAGTTTGGCAGTTTCTGTCAACACGGTCGTAGAGATTTCCGGGTGTGCCGCGGCGAGTTGTTTAAGCTCGGGATGATTGTCGACCGTCGCAATTTTTTGTCGCAGGCCTTCAATCGTTTCTGTTTGAGAACTGATTTTGTCCGTTAGTGCCTGGATATCCTTTTTCTGTTTCTTGAGTGCGGCCTTGTCGCCGGCAGGGGGCTCGTCTTTGACGCGCTGCAGTGCTGTTTTTTGTTTCGCCAACAGGTCCTCTGCTGTCGGCAGCGCCTGGATGGCGGCTTGATAGTCCATCAATTGTCGGACCAACTTGTAGAGTCTGCCTAGCTCCGTAACCGGTGACTTGTCGTAGGCGGGCCGGTCGAGAAAATGTTTGTACCCGTAAATGATCATGCCAAATTGCGTACCCCAATCCCCCAGATGGTTGTCGGTGATTACTTCGTGACCGACAAACCGCAAAATCCTCGACAGCGCGTCGCCAATGACCGTGGAGCGAATGTGTCCAACGTGCATTGGTTTCGCGACGTTGGGTGATGAAAAATCAACGACAAATTTTCGCGGCGAGGCGGTTGCATGCGACTCCCAGCCGATCATCCTGCATGGCCACGTGGAGCCTGTTTTTCAGCCAATCCGATTCAAGCGTCAGGTTAATAAAGCCGGGTCCGGCGATTTCGGGAGTTTGGCAAAGATCATCAATCGCGACTTGGCCGATCAACTGGGCGGCCACTTCCCGGGGCGACTTGGAAAGTTGTTTTCCCAGCGGCATTGCGCAGTTTGCCTGGTAATCGCCAAACTTGGAGTCCTGGGCCGGGCGTATCATGCCTAACAATTTGGGAACTTCTGCCGGGTCGGCCACGATTTCCGCGAGCGCGATTGAAAAACGATTTTTGATTTCGGTTAAAGCGTTCATAAGCAAATGCACGGGAATAAGCAGGAAAGGCAATCAGCCATGTCGGTTAGTCATAGAGACAAGCCAAAATGTTCACAGAAATCGCGGTTTCTCGCAATCGTAAAAGGCGATTCATGCAACAATTCAGATCGTTTACATTATGGGATTAGTCCAGGACTTGAAAAGAAAGCGACCGATGCGGATAGCCGGTGTAATCACAAAACGAAATTTCGTCTCCCTGCGCCTCTGTTTGCTGCTCGGAATGTGCCTCGCCTGCCCTGCGATGACGTGTGGAGGTAATTCAGCAGCCGAACATCCCGTTTCGGTCGTGGAAGCGGACGTTTACGTCAATCGTGCCAAAACCGTCATGCGATTGAAGTGTTTTGCGGAAGACCTGGAACTCTTGCAGGGCGTTGAGGCCGACGAAAATGGTTTATACGACAGTGAAGAACTGCATGAAGCGACGCAGGATCATGCCCAATATCTGGCCGAACGAATTGAGCTGATCGATGCCAACGGAGAAAAACTCAAAGCGCGGGTGGTTGAAATTGTGGACTTCGACATTCCCGCAGACGGCATTCGAGCCGGTACGCTGATGAATTATCAAATGGGGTTCGTACTGGAGTTCGATTACGACAAACCACCCGAATTCCTGACGATGAACCAGCGGATGGTCGCGGACGGGCAACTGCTCCCATCGGAGCTGAAAATCCTGCTCAAGCAGGCCGGCAGCGACACGCCTTACGTACACATGATGAAACCCAATCAACCCGAGACATTCCGTTTTGATTGGGACAAACCCGCGCTTTCTTCGGAAGCATCGGAAAAAGAATGGGCGGAATGGTTTAATGAACAGCGCGAAAAGACCCTCGGAATTACCAGCTACAGCAGCGTCTATTCATTTATTTACATCACCAATTTCGAAGTGCGCCACGAAGTCCTGATCCCGCTGGCCACCCTGTCGACCATGATCGACATGGAACGAGCCGACGAAGCCTACCTCGACATCGCCGAACAGGACGCAGCACGAGAAAAAATCGAAGCCCTGTTTTCAGTTGGCAACGAAGTCGAAATTGATTCCGTCGTTGTTAAGCCCGTATTCGATCGAGTTGATTTCTATGGACTGGATCTCAGTGATTTTGCCATGCAGGCCGAGCGACGAAAGATCAGTATGGCGAACGGTCGCGTTGGCGTGATCATGGTTTACAGCACCAAAGGGTCCGCCGACGGACGTCAAGGTTACGTGGGACAAGTTCAACACGGCGATCCGCACGGTCGATTCCGTTGTGTTCGCCTATGACAAGGTCGAAAAGACCGAATTCACGATGTTCCTGGAAAACAACACTTATCATTGGACAGCACCCGATCGGCCTCCGCTGCCGCCGATCACGAAGGTGGCAGCGACACTGGACCCCAAGTTGTTCGCCCAGCCCAAACTGACCATCCCGCTCGTGTCCGCAGGTCTGGGAATCATCGCCTTGCTCACGTTGTTGGGCAACCTGTTCGTCAAAGGCCGTTGGTTCGTCGCGATATCAATGGTGGGAATCCTGTGCGTCGGCGGAATTTTTGCCTTACCTTTCACCCACTACGAAATCAAGAATCCGTTTGTGGCCAAGCCCAAATTCAAAATTCCCGACGAAGTTGCCCGGGTGATTTTTGCTCAATTGCACAAAAACATGTTTCGAGCCTTCGACTACTGCCCAGGAGTCGGATATCTACGACGCACTCGCCAACAGCGTCGATGGAGATTTACTGCGCTCGCTGTATCTTGACATTAACGAAAGCCTGAGAGTGAAAGAGCAGGGAGGAGCTGTTTCGCGTGTCGACGAGGTCAAAATAACCGACGGGGCTCAAATCGATCCCCCGGCGACTAATTCGGACGATTCCGATCCACCACCCACCTTTGGCTATCGTTGCAATTGGGATCTGGTTGGTACGGTCGAACACTGGGGCCACATTCATCAAAGAACGACTCACTATGATGCCGATTTTCAAATTCAGTTACGCAACGACGCCTGGAAAATAACCAAGATGGACGTTAACGATTTTGTGCCTGGCCAGGTTAAAACAAGTCTGCGAAAGTTCTGAACACTCGTCCACAATGCCGATCAGGGGCCAAATGAGGCATCCTGGTTGGGCTGCGAAATCAAGATTGGCAGCGTCATCACAAGCACGATGCCGCCGATGAAAATCGCGAACAAAAAACCTGCAAACAACAGGATGCAGGCATACTTTCCGGCGTTCGCGGATTCGGCCCGACGCCACAGCATCATGGATGTCCTCAAATAGACGATGGCCGTGAACCAGGGCGTAAACCCCATCACGCCCAACACGACGATCAAACCGATCAAGGTAAACGGGAGAACCGCCAGCGCAATCAAGAACGCGAAAACTGCGCCGGCCAACAAGGATCCTGACAAGAACAGGTTGATTCGCCTCTGAGCGGGCCTCACAACCCAACTGGCAGCCAAACACAGTATCTCCCATCCGATGAACGCATAACAGGCAAATGCGTACTCATTAAAACTCAAGGCAGTCCCCATCTCGAAACGGCCGAATACAAAGGGGTCACCAAATACGCATCCGATTGGCATCAAGATGCCCCACATGAACTGGCTCCAGAAGCGAAGTTTGGTGGGATTGGTCAGGGAGCTTCGCAGGTAGACCCACATGAAGAAACAGCCAAAAAACAATCCGAAGACTCCATACAGGCCGACCGCCTTGATCGCGGTGATCGTGACGGCACAAATTCCCGTCACCAACATCAATTCGAAAATCGAAAACTGGGGATTATCGGGCGTCAAGTATTGACGTTGCACCGTCGACAACTGCCAGTCACCCGGCGGATTGGCGGGTTGCTCCACGTCGTGATTCTGGTTCTCCAGCGCCACCCGGAGTGCGCGGTGGTTGATCGGGATCATCATTCAGGCGATACCCAGCACTCTGCGAATATTGTCTTCGTTGACCGGACGAATGATTCCATGTTCGGTAATGATCGCCTCGATGTATTCAGCCGGCGTCACGTCGAAGGCAGGATTATAGACGTGAATTCCCGCGGGAGCCGTTTGCTTGCCGAATCCATGGGTGATTTCCAGCGGATTTCGCTCTTCGATTGGAATTTCGTCGCCCGAACCAAGCGACAGATCGAACGTGCTGCTGGGGGCTGCGATGTAAAACGGAATGCCGTGATGGCGCGCCAGCACTGCGATTGAATACGTACCAATTTTGTTGGCCGAATCCCCGTTGGCTGCGATTCGATCGGCACCCGTCACGACGGCCTGCACGCGCCCTTCCCGCATGACCTGGGCGGCCATCGAATCGCAAATCAAAGTTGCATTGATGCCTCGTTGCATCAATTCCCAGGCGGTCAATCGCGATCCCTGCAGCAGTGGCCGCGTTTCATCGACAAACACGTGCAGGCGTTTGCCTTGATCCTGGGCCGTAAAAAAGACGCTCAACGCCGTACCATATTCGGCCGTCGCCAGCCCACCGGCATTACAATGAGTCAACACGCCGGAAAAATCTTCCAACAGGTCAGCACCGTGACGGCCAATCGCGTGGCACATGACGCGATCTTCTTCATGAATTGCTTTGGCCTCAGCCAGCAGTTGTCCGCGGATCTTTGGTGCGGTGCCGCACTGGAGTCAACAATTGACTTCATTCGGTCGAGCGCCCAAAACAGATTCACGGCGGTCGGACGACTGGTCGCGAGGTAAGCGATCACTTCGTGGACGCGCTTGTCAAACTCATCTTGACTGGCAATATCGGCAACGGTTTGCGACCCGATGACAACGCCATACGCGGCCGCGATCCCAATGGCGGGCGCGCCGCGGACTCGCAAAGATTTGATCGCTTCCCAGACTTTTTCGACATCGCGACACGCAAACGTCACCAGTTCCGCTGGCAACTGCGTCTGGTCAATCATCTGGAGATAGCCTGTTTCGTCACCGACCCAGGTCATTGTTTCGTGTTTTTGACTGCTGCCGATATCCGTTGGTCCGCTCATGATCATCTCGTGTGTCGAAAAGATCATGTTACCAGAAATTGGAGTTGGCTCAGCACCTCGCCACCCTTCCCTTGGGAGGGTCGGAGTCTCAAAAGCGTGCGCGTTCGCTTCGTGCGTCCGGGGCAAACTCGTAACATGCGACCCTCCCAAAGGGATCGTCCAGTTTTATTAGTCGGTTTTTCTTGGGGTTTACTCTGCCAGCCAATAGGGTTAGTCCACGATTCGGGCTTGTCCCGATCGAGACCTGTTCAAAACCAGATCGAACCAATCAAAACTCACGTCACTGCCCGGCTTGCCCAGGTAGGACGATGTTCTCTGATCGGCACGCTAACCTTGAGAAACATCGCTCCACGCAGGCAAGCTGCGATGGTGGCTGTATTGGCGGTACTCGAATCTGGTTGTGAACATTGCTCCATGCAGGCAAGCTGCGACGGTGGCAAATCATCACTAAACGCCTCCATAGACATTTAAAAGCTGGACGATCTCAAAAGGAGGGTGGCGTAACTATCTTGGTGAGCCACTAAAATTCGCCGCCGGCGCGTTTTCGCCGTCGTTTACGTGCCTTTATTCGGGTGTCTGCGGCGTGTTGGCATCATAGTAGACGTCGGAGCTGCCCGGCCCGACTGCCTCGACGGGGCCGTTCGAAAGCTGATCGTATGGTCCCAGACTCACCGGGCAGTTGTCCGTGTTACAGACGTTGGGTCCGTACGTTTTCAGTCTCGAAGCGTTCTTGATCGCGCCACATTGGGCTTCTTCGGTCCAGGGTCCTTCGACAAGCTGGATGTTGTAACGGCCCAGCAGTGTTCCCGTGGTCAACGCATAATTGAGCAAGGATTGGTTATAGTCGGCGACCGAACGATGCAGGGCGCTTTCGGCGGTGGCGGCACGCTGTTGTGCATCCAACAGAAAGAAGACCTGATCCTGTCCTTCCAGGACGCGCTTCTGTTTTGGCTCGAGTTCTTCCTGAACCGCGACGCGAGAATTGAAGCTGGTTCGCATTGCCTGCAATGCTCGGTCAACTTCCGCGAACGCCCCGCCCAAATCGAGCAGCAGCTGCCGCTGCTGTTCTCGCAAAACAGTTTTTTCCCGTTGCAGGTCAAGTTCGGCATTGCGGATGGCAAGATGGCCTTGGCGGTTTCCAATGACACCGCCGTATTCAAATCCAATATTCCAATCTTCAACGCCGCTGGCCTTGGAAGCCGCACTGTTGGCACCAAACAAATTCGGTCCAAATCCACCGCTACCATAGTCCGCCACAAAATCGAATTGCCATTTATTCAGTTGTTTCGCAGCAAGCAGCTCAAGTTCGCTTTGTCGGATCGTCCATTTCTGCCGTCGGATTTCCACACGTCGCGCTAAAGTTTGTGCTTGTGAGTCTTGCCAATCAAACACAACCGGAGCCACTGTCGGCTCGGTAATGGGTCGAATCAACCGTCCATCATTGACCGGTAGTCCCATCAGACGACGAAGATTTCGTTCAGATCCAAGCACGCCTCCGCCCTGTTGCGTACCAACCAGAACATTCTGAGCCAGGAATTGAAAGTTCAGATATTGTTGACGGGCTTGGGCTTCGTCGTCCGGACGGCCGACGCCATTTTCGTATCGCAGTTTGCGGTTTTCCCAGGTTTCCCGCGCGGCGTCGCGGGCCGCCAGTTTAGTATCGAGGTCGCGGTAGGCAAAATACAATTCCCAATAATTGTTTTCAACGTCGCGAACCAGGTTACGCACGGCAATCTCAAAATCAGCAAGCGAAATGTCACTATTGATTCTGGCGATCAGGACACCGTTATAGTTGCCCGGGGTGGCATTAGGGCCGGCAATTCGATTTACAGAAGTGCCAGCGCCCAGGAGCAACGGCTGACGGATTTGAAATCGATTTCTCAAATCGTAACCGCCACCCGGAGGGGGCAGGTTGGGAATCGTATCGCTTTGCGTACCGGAGAACAGGTAACTGATGTCATTTCGAAGTGTGAAACTCGTTCCAGTAGCCGTTGTCTTGGAGAGGTCGACAAAGAAATTGCCAGTATCCCTGAAGCTGGTTGACCGGCCCAGGAAACCACCTGCGGAGCTGGATTGATTGTTTCCGCCGTTCAACCCTGAATTTAGTCGAGCATCAAACGCGCTCAAGGCGGCTTCCACGCTGAAAAACGGATTCGTTTCCTGCAAGGCCTGATCGTAAAGCGTTGTCACTGCCGCCGGAGCGTTGACCACAGTCCCGCCGAGTTTTTGCATGACTTTGCTGTTAGCCAACGTCATCGCGACGCATTCGTCCAGCGTCAAATCCCATGGCGCCAGGTCGCCAACGTCCTCCAGCGTGGTGGCTGGCGCAGAAAGAAATTCATCGCCGCTCAGGCCGGCATCATCGATCAGATCCGGATACTCAATCTGCTGGAGCATCTGTTGGCACGGTCCGCAATCGCCGGCCTCGAGAGCCAACTTCGATTTCCGGTTAGCACAACCGGCCAACCAGGTGACGGCAAAACATACCGCGACCAACAACGAAACCTTTGCCAGCCAGAAATCGGGTCGTGAATCAGCGGTTTTGGACAGACTCATCGTAGATTCAATCATCTTGGGTTTGCGAATAATCGTTACTCTGCGATTTATCGGAACTCAAAACGCTGAAAACCAATAACTTCCCATCGAGCGGCACATTGCGAACTTGAGTAAGAGTTTGGTTATTCGTAACAAGTTAACAAAACGCACAAGTCTCGTGGTTACAACAATCGGAGCAGATGGCGCTACGTGGTCGTTTCTCAAATATCAGCCGCCCCGCGGGGCGGAGCTTCCGGTTCTTCGCACATGCGCAGCCAAAACTGGGGGCTGGCGCCTCGGGGCTGATGACAGGAAGCGAGTCGCCCGAATTCACCGACGCTGCAACGGGAGGGCGGAGCTCCGTCTCCGCCGCGGAACGGGAGGGCGGAGCTCCGTCTCCGCCGGCGTGCATCAATGGAAGAGACGGAGCTCTTCCCTCCCGCCGCTGGAACGGGAGGGCGGAGCTCCGTCTCCGCCGCAACGGGAGGGCGGAGCTCCGTCTCCGCCGGCGTGCATCAATGGAAGAGACGGAGCTCTTCCCTCCCGCCGCTGGAACGGGAGGGCGGAGCTCCGTCTCCGCCGCAACGGGAGGGCGGAGCTCCGTCTCCGCCGGCGTGCATCAACGGAAGAGACGGAGCTCTTCCCTCCCGCCGCTGGAACGGGAGGGCGGAGCTCCGTCTCCGCCGCAACGGAGGGCGGAGCTCCGTCTCCGCCGGCCTACATCAATGGAAGAGACGGAGCTCTTCCCTCCCGACGCCGAAAGGCAGGCCGTTGATGACACAGAGACCTGTACCTGAGCGAGATGCCGCGCAATCACCGGCTGCCGGAGGGTTCCCCAACTAGTCGCGACAAGGGTACAGCAACTTTTGGTGCGTCAGTGGCGCCGGGTTACCCGGTCGGCAATAGCCCAGTGGATACTCGCACGAACGGGGCGGATCCACAATCACGGCGTAAGGCAATCGGCAAAAGCTGGTAAAGAAGTGCAGTCCCGAAGCACCAATTTGTTTCAAACCACCACAAGTCTGACCGTAACGTTCCAGGGGAACATCTTGAAAATAGAGCGGCTGATAGTGGATGTTGGGTGCGACCCAGGCAAAAACTTTGTCGCCACTGGGAGCCGTAAACCAGTCGGGACTCTCCATTTCCGTTAACAGATACGATTTGTCCGGTGGCACCACCGCGTTATCGTCTTTGACGGTCATTCGGATCTCGGAAATCGTTCTTCTGGGCCATGTCCCGAAATCGAACTGCAGTCGCCGTTCCTTTAACAGTTGTTCGTCATCAAGTTCGGCAGCCTTCTGGATTTCACCTTGAAGTTGATCCTGAAACTTGTCCTGCAGGTCAATCGAGTCAACGTCGCGATCGAGTTGTGCTTCTGGTGACACATCTTTGTCCTGCCGGGGAGCCCAGTTGGCTGGCAAGAATTTGCGCGTCGCCGGCACACTCTGCATCGGGATTCCCGAATTTACCGCTTGCTGACCTTGCCGACTTGGGTAACCCGATGCGACCGGATCTCGAACAACAAAACTGCCTTGTTTTGTTTGGGCAACCCCAACGTCGGCAATCACCAACGTCCAAACCGTTCCCAACACAAGTACAGTCAGCCATTTATTTGCATTTAGCAATGTCATGAGAATCGCCCGGCGAAGTTCAATTTCGAAAAAAGGTACGAGGGTTGCTCTCGATTCATCGACACCGGACGATGTGCCAAATTCTAAAATCAGTTATCTCCGCTTGTGTTTGCCCGACCGTTCACGACAGTACAACTCGGATTAACCTTTTGTTCGCGCGAGTTTTCGTAACCGTCAAAGTTTAACAGCGGTGGGCGGACGGTGCCATTATCGTGGGGGCGGAGTCTAAGCTTTGGGGAGGGCGATCTTGGCAATAAGAAATGTACCTTCCCAACGACGCGCTCGTTCATGAGTCCGGGGTGAGCTGACCGAAGCACCCTTCGCGCTGTGGCCTGTACGGCGCTGCCTGCCGGTATTTTACGAACAACCTTTATTTCCGTTACCGGTGGGCATCGGGATCGCGCGATACTGTCCAGATCGTGGCAAGTGTTGTTCTTGCCGTTCGATCATTCTTGTGGACCCACCGCTTTGCAATTGCAGTATGCGCGCTAGCGGACCGGTGACTTTCCCCGACTTGAGAACCTGGAGCGAAATTCGTGAATCTTGAAACATTGCTTGAGTCAGCCCTGCTTCCAACGTTGCCCCAGGTCGCGGTGCGGCTCCTGGAGATTTCCAAGAACCCGGAAGCCGAAATCCAGGAGGTGGTGAAAGCGATCAAGCTGGATCCCGCCATCGCCATCAAGATTCTCAAGGCCGCCAATTCGTCTTATTTTACGTTTCGATCCGAAGTGACCACGATTGAACGCGCGGTCCCCATGCTCGGTACCAATGTTGTCTCGTCGCTGGTTTTGAGTTTTTCCCTCGTGGACTCGATCACCTCGACAGGTCCGCTGGCCAGGTATTACCAGGATTACTGGAAGCAATCGATTGCGCAGGCGGCGGCCGCGGAAACAATTGGAACTCTCTGTGGCGAAGGCATCGCGTGTGAAAATTTTCTGGCCGGCTTGATGATGGACATCGGTCGCCTGGCGATGCTGCGGACACTTGGCGAAAAATATCTCCCCGTTCTGCAGCAAACGGATTTGGAAACAACCGAACTTTTTCTCGTCGAGTTGGAACGGGAAGCGTTCGGGTTTGATCATACAGACGTCGGTGCCGGATTGCTGGCGAAATGGAACCTCGACCCATGCCTGATTGATGCTGCCCGTTCTCACCACCTGGCAACCAACGAATTGCAATCCATGGGCCAGAAATCCTACTTTCAACTCTTGAAAACAACGGCCCTCGCCTCAGCGGTCTGCGATTACTTTTGCGGTCAACAACTGCTGCTGAATTCACAGCGACTGAACTCGTATGCCCAGGACCTGTTCGGTTTCGACGAAGGCAAAATCCAGCTCTTGCTCGATGAAGTTCGCCAAAAGATCAATGGCGTCGCCGAGATGTTTGCGGTTGATATGTCTTCGATCAGTTCGCCACAGGACCTGCTGGCGATGGCCAATGAACAGCTGGCGCAGCTCGCGATGCGTCAACAACAGGCGATGAGTCAGGCGGCGCAGGAGCAGCAAAGCCAGCTGGCACAAGCCACGCAAGAGCTCAAACAGGAGAACAATCTCCTGCGCGAGCAAGCTTTTTTTGATCCGCTGACTCAGGTCTATAACCGCAGGTTTTTCGATGAAACACTGCAGAAAGAAATTTCCCGCAGCCGCCGCGAGCAAAAAATGGTGGGCCTCGTGTTGGTCGATATCGATCATTTTAAGAAATTGAATGACAACTTTGGCCACCAGTTCGGGGACGAAGTCCTTCAGCTCGTTGCCAAGACGCTCAACACAACCACGCGCGACGCCGACACGCTGGCCCGTTACGGCGGCGAAGAGTTTGTCGTGATCGCCCACCAGCCGTCAGTGGAAGGATTAACGGTGCTGGCCGAGCGGATGCGAAGATCCATCGAGTCACTCAAAATCGAGCACGCGGGAACGCGCGTTCCCGTCACGATCAGCGTGGGCGCGGGCATCGCCGATTGTAACTGCGTTGACGTGGAAAAACTTAAGAATGAACTCATCGGCTTGGCCGATCGCATGCTGTACCTTTCCAAGGATCGAGGACGCAACCGGCTTCATGTCGATGTTCTCAAACCGCCACGACACAGCGCGATTCCTGCCTACGTTGCAAAACCAACTCCAAACATCCCGGCACAAAGCTAGTTGGCGTCTCTTGATCCAGGCAACTCACGACAGATCATTAGCCGCCGAGCACTATCCCCCGGTTTTGGCTGCGCACGCGCGACGAAGCGGTCGCCAGTGCGTGGCGGCTGATATTGGATAAACCAAAACGCATTTTCCAGTTGGGGCTCGCTGACTGCGTGATGCGAAATCAGAGCGACAGTACGAAGTCGCCCGTCGTTCTCTCGTAGGCCAATCCCAGTTTCAGGGGAAACCTGGCGAGTCCTTCGCGCGCAGACGCGGTGCCTCGTTCGTTTCGTAAATCTCAAAGGCAGCCCGGTTGGCAAACCGGTACCGGATTTCGTAAACGAGTTCAGCAGGTTTCCCGTCCATCCGGAAAATTTCGGCGCTGACGGCACCGGCAGCGATCACGTCGGGAATGTGTTCCGACTCCAACCACGTCAGCCACCTCTGGGCAACGCTCTCACGATCAGGCGATTGGAATTTGCAACGAACGGTGTACGAGTACATTGGCAAGGGAGTCCTCGGCAAACGATTTGCATAACATCTAGATGCCACTAAACCGGGGCACAGATAGAATCGGTTGAGCTCAGAGGCAGAAATCGGCGCATGAAAAAAGCCTATCCGGAAAGTGGTAGTTCGAGGTGAAAAACTGGTGCCGGATAGGCCGGAATGAGAAAGAAATCCTAGCAAGAATTTTGGCTTCGTGTTATGTGTCGGAAAGAAATTTTTTTATTTGGCTGATTAGCCTCCGTTTTTTGCCATGCTGGCTTGCTTAAAGATTTGTTAACAAAAAGCGTACCTAAATAGGTGATTTTGTTCGGATGCCCCGGCGCCAGCCTGCCACTGGCGACTTCCCGCCGAATCGCGGTTGCTCTCCAAATGGCGTCATCCGGGCAGAAGCAGGGAAATAAATCCTTGCCGCATTATGGGTTACGCCGGTGTCGCAAATTGACCCTGATTCTCAAATTGATTATCATGTACTCCCACCGATCATGGGGCCGTCCGTTATCAAGAATCACCAAATTAAATCGAGGAAACGGGACGGGTTCCCGTTTTCAACGGCACAATCGATCGCAAATGTTGTTTAATAAGCACTTGCGATCACTGCACCACCTTGATGGAGTTCATTGATGAAGAAGTGCCCCGACCATTTCTTGAGTCGCCGCAATCTGCTGACCGTCGGCGCTATTGGTGGATTGACGCTAACTAATTTTTTTCGCCTTCAGCGAGCGCAAGCCGACCAGAAAGACTACGAGAGCGTCGAGGGAACGGCCAAATCAGTCATTTTCATTTTCCTGCCCGGCGGAATGGCTCATCAGGAATCGTTTGATCCCAAGCCTTACGCTCCACTGGAATATCGCGGACCGCTCAACAGCATCGAAACAAGTCTCACGGGCGTCCGGATCGGCGAGCTGTTTCCCAAGGTCGCCACGATCACCGATAAATTGACGATCATTCGCAGTATGACTCACGGCGAAGCGGCTCACGAGCGCGGCACGCACAATATGTTCACCGGTTACAAACCCAGTCCCGCGCTCAGCTATCCGAGTATGGGCAGCGTTGTGGCTCATGAATTTGGACCGCGCAACAATCTGCCTCCGTATGTGCTTGTTCCCAACCAGCCAAATCCATACGCGGGGACGGGATATTTGAGTTCCTCATTCGCGGGCTTCAGCCTGGGCGCGGATCCGGCGCAAAACGGTTTTCGCGTGCGGGATCTCGCCTTGCCCGAAGGCGTGGACATGGAACATTTCTCGCGGCGGCGGCGGATGCTGGATGTCGTCAACGATCATTTTCGACAACAGGAAAAATCTGACGCGCTTGACGCCGTCGATACGTTTTATCAACGGGCTTACAGTCTCGTCAGTTCGCAGGCCGCGCGGGAGGCATTTGATATCGACAAGGAGGACCCTCAACTTCGTGATGCCTACGGCCGCAACGAAGCAGGCGCGCGGATGCTGCTGGCGCGAAGATTGGTCGAGGCCGGCGTTCGTTTTGTTTCGCTGACCTACGGCGGCTGGGATCATCATGACGGAATTGAAAATCAAATGCGGCGACAGGTTCCCGCGCTCGATCAGGGTCTGGCGGCCTTGATCAACGATCTGGATCAGCGCGGGCTGCTTGATTCGACGCTGGTTTGCCTTTGTTCCGAGTTTGGCCGCTCGCCCAAGATCAATGCGACGGCTGGCCGCGACCATTGGCCCAAAGTTTTCAGCGTGGTGATGGCGGGTGGCGGAATCCACCGCGGCCTGGTTTTTGGAAGTTCCAATGCCACGGGCAGCGAACCGGAAACTGACCCGCTCTCCGTCGAAGATTGGGCAACGACCATGTACAAGTGCATGGGGATTGTCGCGGACAAAGAACTGATGGCACCTGGTGACCGCCCCATCGAAATCGTTAATGGGGGGCAAGTTCGCACCGAGCTACTTGTCTAACTGAACTGTTCGCTTTATGAATCCTTTTCGCAAATTTGCCGTATTGGCAGTCTTTCTCGCGTTCATGCTGCAGGCAACTTGCGCGTGGGCATGGATCGCACCGGCCTGGCGCTCCTCACCCAGCCTGTCGCTGATTCTGCCCCGTGGAATCCAGCGCGGCGGCGAGCACACGCTCAAATTCACCGGCGCCCGGCTGAACGACGCGGAAGAAATCTTCCTGTATGACGCAGGCATCGAAGTCACGAAGATTGAGCCTCTCGACGCCAACAATATCAATGTCACTATCAAGGTTGCTGCCGACTGTCGCTTGGGTGAACACCTGGCCCAGGTTCGCACCCGCTCCGGAATCTCGGATTACCGCTCGTTTTACGTCGGTGCGCTCGCGGAGCAATCCGAGACAGAATCCAACAACTCGATCGAGACCGCCCAGAAAATCGAGTTGAATACTACGATCAATGGCGTCATCTTGAACGAAGACGTGGACTACTTCGTTGTTACTGCCAAACAGGACCAACGACTGTCGGTCGAGGTCGAAGCGATTCGACTGGGCGCGATGTTCGATCCGTTCATTGCCGTTTTGAACCAGGATCGATTTGAGCTTGCTGTCTCGGACGACACGCCCCAGTTCAAACAGGACGGGTTCATCAGTATCAAGGTCCCCGCCGACGGGGACTACTTCGTGGTTGTTCGCGAGACGTCGTACGGCGGGAATGAAAATTGTCGTTATCGACTGCACGTCGGAGAGTTTCCGCGACCCGGGTATCGCGTTTCCGGCGGGAGGAAAAGCCGGCGAGACGCTGGAGGTTACCTTCATCGGGGACGCCTTGGGAAACATCAAACAGGAAATTCAGGTGCCACGCAAAGAATCCTTCCGTAGCGGATATTTTTTCCAGGATGCGTTGGGGATCGTGCCGTCGCCTGTTGCGTTTCGAATCTCGGACGTCGCCAATCACATGGAACAGGAACCAAACGAAAAATTCTCACAGGCTGGTGAAGCCCTTCAACTACCGATTGCGATCAACGGAATTATTGAGACCGAAGGCGATGACGACTTTTTCAAGTTCTCGGCCCTCAAGGATCAGGTGTTTGACGTCGAGTGCTTTGCCAGGCGGATCGGGTCGGGACTTGATCCGGTCGTTAACATTTTTGGCCCTGACAAAAAGCCCATCGTCGGTGACGACGATGCCCGGCGTCCCGACTGCTATGTACGCTTTCAATCGCCGGCTGACGGAGAATATTTCCTGCGGGTTCGTGATCACCTGCAACGGGGGCAACCCGATTTCGTCTATCGCGTCGAACTTACAACCGTAACCCCCAGATTGACGTTGGACATTCCACGAGTTGATCGATATTCTCAGCAACGCCAGCAGATCGCGATTCCCCAAGGCAACCGGTTTGGCACGCTCATCAATGCCAACCGCGAAAATTTTGGTGGCGCATTGAAACTGATTGAAGAAGAATTGCCACCCGGAATAAAAATGTATGCTCCACCGATGAATGATCAGCTCAACTCGATGCCGGTCGTGTTCGAGGCCAGCCCTGACGCCGAATTGGCCGGAGGGTTAGTTGATTTCAAAGGCCGGCCTGTGGATGAAAATAGCCAGATCACCGGGAGCTTTGTCAACATCGCGGAATTCGCTCTGGGCGAACCAAACAACACTCGTTACTTCGCCAGCCAAGTCGACCGCCTGGCAATGGCGGTGATTGAAAAAGTTCCGTTTCAGCTCGAGATCGTTCAACCGGCCGCGCCAATCGTTCGCGATGGTTCCAAATCGTTGAAAATCGTGGCCACCCGCGGTGAAGGATTTGACGGCGAGATTCGGATTCAGTTTCCGTTTCGACCGCCCGGAATTGGGACGAGGCCCGAGGTAGTCATTCCAAAAGGCGAAACGCGGAAGTCGATTACCCGCTCGACGCCAACGGTAACGCGAAAATTGGCAAATGGCCGGTTTACGCAATCGGCTGGAGCGATGTAAACGGCGCTGCCTGGGTTTCGACACAACTGGCAGAGCTTGAAATTGCCGAACCATTTGTGACGTTTGAAATGCAGCGCGCCAAATGTGTGCAGGGCGAATCGACGCGAATCGAGTGTAAGCTCAATCAAATCGTGCCGTTTGAAGGCGAAGCGACCGCCGAGATTTTAGGCGTTCCGCCCCAGATCAAGATTCCGCCGTTGACGTTCACCAAGGACACCAGCGAACTCGCTTTTGACGTGACAACGACCGACCAAAGTCCGGTTGGCAAACATGGATCGATGTTCTGCCGCGTAACGATTACTCACAATGGCGAACAGGTTGTTTCCAGAGCAGGCGGCAGCGAACTGCAAATCACCAAGCCGATTCCGCCGCCCACACAGGAAGTGACTGATAACGCCTCACCAGACGCAACGAAAGCTGCTGACCAACACCCTGACCCAGGGCAACCTCAATGACGAACAAACATTTCAGGCGACTGACAAAGCGGATTTCAATCGCAGTTTTCGCGGGCTTGGTGTTAGCGAACATGACCAGCGCCACGACCGTCGAGAATCCTGACGGTGATCTCGCAGGGATGCCCGGCGACGCGAAATCCAATCCAACGATACTGGCAGTCAACAAACCAGTCTCCGGCGAAGCGATGCCGACAAAATTGCTCGTATTCCCCCGACAAATCGAGCTCACGACCAATCGTGATTCGCAGTCGGTCGTTTGCCAGCTTGTGTATGCCAACGGAATTACCCGCGACGTCACACATGAATCGGAATGGTCAATTGCAAATCCCGAACTGGTTCGACGCAGCAGCAATCTGTTGTACCCGATTTTGGATGGCGAAACACAATTGACGATTTCGATCGGTGAATTTGCGGTCGACGTACCCCATCAAGGTAACCGACGCGGCGATTCGTCCAGCGATCAGCTTCAAGAACGACGTGATGCCTGTGTTTGCAAAATCCGGATGCAATTCCGGGAGTTGCCACGGTGCGGCCCGCGGCAAAGACGGATTTCGACTTTCGCTTTTCGGATTTGATCCACAAGGGGACTATTATCGATTGACGCGTGAAATGTTGGGGCGGCGGATCAACCTCGCGACGCCAGCCGAATGCATGTTGATTGCCAAATCAACCGAGGCAGTCCCGCACAGCGGCGGCGCTCGATTCAAACCCGGCTCGGAATATCACGAAACGCTGATGGAATGGCTTCGCAATGGCGCGCCCAACGATCCAGGTCCGGTTCCAACGGTCACGGGAATTACCGTCTATCCCAACCACTGCCTGTTTGATGGACCGGAAGAAACGCAACAGCTGTCGGTCGTCGCCTCCTACTCTGACGGTACCGACCGGGATGTCACGTCGCTATCCTATTTCAGCACCAACAATGACAACGCTGCGGAGGTTTCGCAAGCGGGTGTCGTAACTGCCAAAAATCGGGGCGAAGCATTCGTCATGGCTCGTTTTGATACGCATACCGTCGGGGTCGACTTTGTGACGCTGCCCAAAGCGCTCGATTTCACCTGGAATGACGTCAGTGAACAAAACTATATCGACAAGTTCATCAACGAAAAACTCCGCAAGCTGAGAATTCAACCCTCCGACTTGTGCACGGACAACGAATTCATTCGTCGCGTTTATCTCGATATTTGCGGGATGGCTCCGACAGCCGGCGAAGTGCTTGATTTCATCGCGGACGAAAATCCGGACAAGCGGGCCCGGCTGGTTGACCAACTGCTGGAGAGGAAAGAATTTGTCGAGCTGTGGGTGATGAAGTGGTCTGAGTTGCTGCAAATTCGCTCCACGCAACAAGTCAGCTACAAATCGACGTTGCTCTACTACAATTGGCTGCAGCAGCAGATCGCCGAGGAAGTTCCCGTCGATGAGATGATTCGGTCTTTGCTGGGCAGCGAAGGCGGCACGTTCACCAATCCGGCCACGAACTATTACCAGAACGAACAAAATAACCTCAAAGTCGCGGAGAACGTCGCCCAGGTTTTCATGGGAATGCGAATTCAATGCGCCCAGTGTCACAATCACCCGTTCGACCGCTGGACGATGGATGACTATTACAGCTTTGCAGCGTTCTTTGCCCAACTGGCTCGCAAACAGGCCGAAGATCCGCGTGAGCAGATTGTGTTCAATCGGGGAGGCGGCGAGACCAAACATCCTGTTACCCAGCAGGACATGGCGCCAAAATTTCTCGGCGGTGATGTGCCCGAACTCAACCGTCGTGATCGGCGGGTGGTGATGGCTCAGTGGCTGACGTCGGCCGACAATCCCTATTTCTCAAAAAACCTGGCCAACATGGTTTGGGCCCACTTTTTCGGGCGCGGCATCGTTCACGAAGTCGACGATGTGCGTGTCAGCAATCCTCCGGTTAACCCGGAACTGCTGGCCGAGCTGGGACACAAATTTGCGGAATACAAATTCGACTTCAAAGCGCTCGTCCGTGATATTTGCAATTCAAACACGTATCAGTTGAGCACTGCCACCAATGAAACCAACGCATCGGACGATGCGAATTTCTCGCATGCATCCCTGCGGCGGATTCGGGCCGAAGTTCTGTTGGATGTCATCAGTCGCATTACAGAAACCCAGGATAAATTCCGCGGTCTGCCGCTGGGCGCGCGAGCCGTGCAAATCGCCGATGGAAATACGTCCAGTTATTTCTTGACCACGTTTGGACGAGCCAAGCGTGAATCGGTTTGCTCCTGCGAGGTTGTCACCGAACCAAACCTGTCGCAGGCCCTGCATTTGCTGAACGGCGACTCGGTGCACAACAAGATCAAACAGGGTAACGTGGTCAAACGACTGATCGACGAAGAAAAGTCAAACGAACAGATCGTTGACGAACTTTATTTGCGTTGCCTGGCTCGCAAACCAATCGCCCCCGAATACGAGTCGATTTTCAGCGAGATCGACGCTTCCGGGGACAGGCAACAGGCTTTAGAAGACCTGTTTTGGGCTCTGTTAAATTCCAGGGAATTCGTTTTCAACCATTGATATGCATATTCATTTCTTCATGAAGCCTTTTCGTCTTTCTCGTCATTCCGTTTTCGGAATTACGATCGAAGATCCGATTTTGTGTGATCCTGAACCAAGGAACGAGGTGGAGGATCTTGCGGAGTTGTGCGGAACGTTTTGCCGTCGTTTTCCGCAGCGGTGGATTAAATTGAGTGCGACATTTTCATTTGTGCTCACGTTATTCGTCCTTTCCTGCTGCCTGACGGCTGCGGCGGACGAACCGACTCAGGACGAAATCATTACTTTCGACGACCACATCGGTCCCCTGTTGCGAAACCGCTGTTCAACCTGTCACAACCCGACAAAAAAATCGGGCGACCTCGACGTGACCCACCTGTCCAGCTTGCTGGAAGGTGGCGGCAGCGGTTCCGGAATCGAGCCGGGTGATGCCGGCAGCAGCTATCTTTTTTCGTTAATCAGTTACGAAGATAGCCCCAATATGCCACCCTCCGGGAAAATACCCGACGCGGAAATTGCGTTGGTCAAACGGTGGATTGAAGGCGGAGCTCTGGAAAACAAAAGCAGCAAGGCCACGCTTAAGCCGAAATTCGAGATGGCGATGTCCGCAGCACCGACGACGCGTCCCGAAGTGTTGCCGCTGCCTGCCCGTATGCCCCTGGAACCGGCCCTGCGAACCGAACGCGCGTCCGCTGTGACCGCCATGGCAGCCAGCCCTTGGGCACCGATCGTTGCGATTGCTGCGCCCCATCAGGTGTTGCTGTACAACACCCAGTCGTTGCAGCTCGTTGGCGTACTTCCCACCACGGGACAAGCCGACTCGTTACGTTTCAGTCGCAATGGATCGGTATTGATTGCGGGCGGTGGAATCAACGGGGCGCGCGGAAACGTTACACTCTGGAATGTCTTGGCGGGCGAGGAAATCGCGCAAATCGGCGACGAACTGGATGCCGTCCTGGCTGCCGACATCAGTCCTGACCAGACCTTGATAGCGCTGGGCGGCCCGCAGAAACTGGTGAAGGTATTTTCAACCGCCGATGGAAGTTTGCGGTACGAACTCAAAAAACACACGGATTGGGTCACTGCGATCGAATTCAGTCCGGATGGCAAATTCCTGGCTTCCGGCGATCGGAATGGGGGCGTCCAACTGTGGTATGCCGAAGACGGCAGCGAACACCTGACCCTCAAGGCTCACACCGGCATGATCAGCGACCTGTCCTGGAGAATCGATGGCAAAGTCATTGCCACGGCCAGCGAAGATACCTCGATACGACTTTGGGAGGTTGAAAACGGCAATCAAATCAAGGCCTGGAACAGTCATGCTCCGGGTGTGACATCCATTGAATTCGGTTTGGATGGGACTCTGTTCACGTGCGGTCGCGATCACCTGGGACGGAAATGGAACCAGGACGGAAGTCAGCTTGCTCAATATGAGGGCCTGACCGACGTTGCCGTCGAAGCCACCTACTGCAACGAATCCAAACGTGTGATGGTTGGCGATTGGACCGGCATCGTGCGCGTTTGGAACGACGCCGAAGCCGCATCGGTTGGAACTTTGGATCCGAATCCGCCTACCCTGGCTGAGCGGTTGAGTTTGGCCCAGTCGGAAGTCCAGCAGCGGCAACAGCAACTCGCGCCGCTTGCCGATGCCGTGACAGAATCGACAAAACAGCTCGCGGAACTTTCCGGTTCGTTACAACAAGCCCAACAGCAACAGCAAACCGTCCAGTCAAAGCTTGCTCAACTGGAAAGCCAGCTTGCCACCGCCCACAAGCAGTTCGCTTCGACGGTTGCCGAACAAGATCGATGGCGACACGAGCTGGCTGAGAATATCGAGGCCAAACCGCTGATCCAGGAGGCTTTCACCAAAGCGCTGGAGGCGGCCAAGGCACTCCCCAGTGACGCTGAATTGCAAACCACCGCGGACACACTGGGAGAAAAAACAAAACAGGTGTTCGCGCGAGTCGACGAGCTCAACACCCTCGTAACGCAATCGGATCAAAAGAAGGCGGCAACGGGTCAATTAATTGAGCAACTCACCGCCGCCATTGATCAGACGAGACCCGAATTGGAAACCGCCGCGACGCAGATAACCGAACTGGAATCGCAGATTGGGACCATGAATGATCAGCTGGCCCAACAACGGCAGGCGCTTGACGCGGTCGAACAAACGGTTCAACAATCCCTCGCCAACGTGCAACGATGGCAAAGCGAAATCGATTTTATTGCCCAGCTGGATGCCATCAGGAACGAGCTTCAGGCCGCTCGCGAAGCGTACGCTGCGAAGGAAGCTGCTGCCGAGGAAGCGGCCGAAAAGCTCGCTCAACTTGAGGAACAGGCGACCTTTGCTCGCAGCGTGCAGTCCGAGGCACAGCAACAGGTCGAAGCCCTGAACCAGAAGATGCGTGAGCTCAAAGGCATCGACAAATAGCGAGCAAGACTTGTCGTAGCCGCATCTGTCCCAGAGGCGGAATGTCCGCGACTTCGCTGCGGAGTCAATCCGCTGCGGCAGACTGACCAAGCAGTACAACCACGGGACCGAAGTAACCCGGCAAATTGGCCCCGATGCTCCGCGGCAGTGCTGCTCGCAAGGTTGTGGCGCGGGTGTTTCGAAACGGGTGAGATTGGATATCATGAACGTGCCATATCCTTATGCACCACGAGCAGCAAATGAGCTATTATCCACCCCAGCAACGGCAATCTCGCCCACGGCGCCAAAGCAGCGGATCAGCTTGGAAGATGCGGCTGGTTATCGCCGGCGCGATCGTACTGTTCTCAGTGATCAGCTTTCTCAGTAACTCGGATGTTAACCCTGTCACGGGTGAAAAACAGAGAGTCGGCAATTTATCGGTCGCCGACGAAATTCGTATGGGATTGACGGCCGCACCCGAAATGGCAGCCCAACACCAAGGTCTCTCGCGTGATGCGCAAGCAACTCGAAATGTTGACCAAATGGGAATGCGACTGGTTGAAGCTTTGAGAAACTCACTTGAGCGACAAGGCAGGTCGATACCCTATCCGTTTGATTTTCATCTGCTGGCCGATTACGAGGTGGTAAACGCGTTTGCACTTCCAGGCGGGCAGGTTTTCATTACCGAAGCGTTGTACAGTCGCATGGACCATGCTGGCCAGCTTGCGGGCGTACTTGGCCACGAGATTGGCCACGTGTTGGAACGCCACAGCGCCCAGCGAATGGCCAAAGGTGGTTTGATTCAGGGTATCGTTGGTGCTGCCGGCGTGGCCAGTGGTGATATCAGCGGTGCCCAAGCAGCCGAGGCCATCGGAAACATGATCAACATGAAATACGGTCGCGCAGACGAACTGGAGGCTGATCGGTGGGGCATTGTTCTCATGGTACTGGCGGGCTACGACCCGGAACACATGCTTGAAGTGATGGACATTCTCGAAAAATCAGAAGGACGAGGAGGTGCTCCGCCGGAGTTCATGAGCACTCACCCACGTCCCGAAAATCGTCGCAAGCACATTCGCAACATCATCGATGAAAAATTCCCGAACGGATTGCCGCCCGGTCTGATGTAATTTGCGGCCTTGAGATTGCGTTCCCCGGCCGTCGCCGTAGTTTCGATCGACTAGCCGGGTTGCTATATTGTCAAATGATCCGCGTAGCTTTCGCGCTGAGTTCATCCCCGTCAGTGCCTCTATCAACGACGATGACATGAGAAAAATTTTGACAATTGCGATCCGGGAATATCGGGCCATGGTTGGCACCAAGGCCTTTGTCGCTTCGATCATCATGATGCCGATCCTGATGGGGGGCGGGATTATTGCCATGGAAATGCTGCAAAACGTGGGCGAAATCAAACAACGAAAAATCGCGGTTTCGGATGAAACGGGCGAATTTCTGGCGGCGATCGAGAACTCGGCTGCCGCACGCAACAAGATGATCAGGAACATGAGTGACGACGCCGCCTCGGACTTGATGGATAGTTCGCCTGGTTCTGTCCGGGAAGAATACATCATTGAGGAGATTGACCCCCAGACCATGGACGACGACCTCCGCGTGTCGTTGTCCGATCGGATCAAAAATCAGGATCTCTATGCGTTCGTGGATATCCCGGGTGAAGTGCTCAATTCAAAAATGTCCGACCCGGCCGACGCGTCGGACAATGCGGCAAGATCCGGTTTTTTGCCCAGGACGCCAGTCTCTCCGACGCCAAAGGCTGGATCAATCAGGTCATCAACGAAACGATCAAAACCAAACGGCTTGAGGACGCCGGTATCAGCCCGGTGTTGGTTCAACAGGCCAGTATTCCACTCCCCGTCGTGGGCATGGGCCTGGTCGAGAGGTCGACCGATGGCAGCATTCGCAGTGCCGAAGAGTCGGATGCGATGAAGGCGATCTTCTTGCCCATGGGCGTGATGATGTTCATGTTCATGGTCATCTTCATGGCTTCTCAGCCGATGCTCGAAAGTGTACTCGAAGAAAAATCGCAACGTATCGCCGAGGTATTGCTGGGCAGCGCCAATCCGATGCAGTTGATGACCGGCAAATTGCTTGGAACGGTGGCCGGTTCGTTAACGGTTTTTCTGATTTACCTGGGCGGCGCCTATCTCCTGTGTGCGTACCGTGGCTGGACCGATCAGATCCCGTTCGAGCTGGCTCCCTGGTTCATTGTTTTCCAGGTCGTCGGCGTGCTGTTCTACGCCTCTATCTTCATGGCGGTGGGAGCTTCGGTTTCGCAGCTCAAGGAAGCCCAATCGATGCTGTTACCGGTTTGGATGTTGCTGATGAGTCCGATGTTTGTGTGGATTTTTATCATTCGCGATCCGCTGGGGCCGATGGCAACGGGATTTTCACTCTTCCCGCCGGCGACGCCGACCACCATGATGCTGCGGATGGCTACCGGAACGACATTGCCCTGGTGGCAGCCGATTGTCGGTCTGGTCATGACGATGTTGGCCACGATCTTCATCGTATTTCTGGCCGCCCGAATTTTCCGCGTGGGTATTCTCTGGCAAGGCAAAACGCCCAGGATCGGCGAAATTCTAAAATGGGCGTTCATGGGAGCGTGATCCAAATCGAAGACCGGAGATCGGAGACCGGAGACTTGTTCTGTCCACGCGAATACGTTTTTCGGACGCACAATTATTTCATGCCGGAGGCATCCAAGCCATTAGCCGGTGGTCGAGCGGACCGAATACCAACGGTAACTCAATGCCCAGATACGCTCATCCCGAAGGGATGACAGCCACAGCATGCTGTCGAGTGGAAGAATAGCCAAATCAAGGGCCAACCTGGCGAACGGCTTTTTGCGGATTTTCGTGTTTTTTGTGGCAAATCCCGTTTGACATGGTCGGGCCGGGTTTCCCGAATTGATCTGTGGCCTGCCTACACCAGCGTCTTGCTCTCCAAGTCGTATTTGGCGAGCAGCTCACTGGCCCGTGCGATATGAGCATCCGAGCGAGTGACACTGTCCCGCGCCTCGTTCATGTAACCGTCGGCGGCGGCTGACCAGGCGCGATTCAAATACCTTTCGCCGCTGGCAAACTGAGTCATGATCTCGGCAAACGCCTGCAAGCCGAATCGCTGAATCAACGCGTTGCGTGCATCGGCAAAATCAGAAAATGGTTCCAGACATGTTTCGTCGATAAATTCGACGACGTCGTGTGGGGCCAGCTTGTCCAGGTTGGTTTTCAGCTCGCCAATTCGTTGCCGCAGTTCCGCGAGACTGCCCTCCAGGATCGAGTACTCTTCCGAAACACGAGACGATTCGGTGATGGATGATTTTGAAGTCTTGCGTAACAGCACGACGCCAAAAACTCCAAACACCATCGATAGACCATACCACAGCCAGTTGACGGTCGGCCATTTGTTGGCGATCAACGAGGTGCGCTTGGCAATGAATTCTTTTTTGCCGAAAGACTTGGCAACTTTCTTGTCCTGCGCGGCCGGCTCGGAGTATGTTCCCGCCTGTTTAGCGGCCTCAACTTCGGCCCGCGCAACAGCATTTTCCTTCAACATTGGAATTACGAAATTCACGTATTCGTCCAGTTCTGCTGGCGAAAGCTCGGCGGTCGGTCTGCCCGTCAGTCGCGCGAGTCGTTTTGCATCCGCTGCTCGTTGTTCCAGAATTGGGGCAATCGCATCGCACAATTCGTCAAGTTCGTCCGAAGACAATTCCTCGATTTTCTTGTCAATCTTCTGATCGAGCTCCGACTGGGAGAGCGATGCGCCGTCCGCCAGCTTTTGGAGTGACGCTTTTTCGGTGTCCGGCAAAAAGTCGAGCTCTTTTTGACTGCAGGCCGCTAACGCTGCTGACAAAAAACCGAGCCACAACAGGATTTGACCGAGAACTCGTGGACCGTTCATGATTTTGCTTTCCAAAGTTAATCCGACTATCCAAACACCATGACCAGCGCATATCCGACTCCCACCAGCGCTTCGCCAACGATCAATCCCGCAGCGATGGGAATTCCGACATCGTGGCTGAATTTTTTGCCCAGCCAGGTATCGGAGACGATTCGCAGGAAGTTGCCCACGGTGTAGGTCATGACGATGTTGAATGGCATGTAAAAACCGAGTCCGACCAGCACACCGATTCCCCCCAGTCCGCTGAAGGCCAACAACAATCCCAGTCCAGCTCCGGCGGTGTAGCGATAGCTGGGAACATCATCGCTCATGATGCCATCAACCACGGATGCGAGGGCAGTCGCCTGGGGCGCGGGTAGTTTGTCACTGCCTATTTCATATTGCTGGTTCAATAGCAGCATGAGGAAAATTACGATGCAAGGTCCCAGCCAACAACCAATATATTGCGCCATCTGTTGACGCCGTGGCACCGCACCAATAAGGTATCCCGATTTCAGGTCCAGCATCATGTCGCTGAGCCTGCGAAACGGCCAGGCAAATTGCGACGCCCACGACAATTGAGCTGACCACCGCCGCCGGATCCGTCATTCCCGCTTTGGCAATCAGGACCACGATCGTGACCGCAATCAGGGTCATGCCCGAAAGCGGCGACCAGTTGGTGCGACCAATACACTCGGACACAATGACGCCGGCAACCCAGATCCACAACGTTCCCAGGACTGCCATCAATGCGGCTCGCCACAACGTCATTTCGTTCGACGACAAGAACGCAATCGCAATCAAGGCCAGTGCCCCGCCAACGATGGCGCCGTACAACAGGAAAATTGGCATCTCATCATTCTGCGACGCCAGGTCAGTTGCTTTTTCCATGCTGGCGGCGTGCATCGAGTGAATCGCGCTGCGGATCAATGGGAACGCCGCCACGATCCCGCCCACGGCCGCACCGATCAACATGCCGATTCCCGTTGGCCGGTACAATTGCAGACGCATCGCGTTTGGATTGGACACGATTTCCCGGACACTGTCGGTGCCCAGATATTGCAGCATAGGCGACAGGACGAAGTAGCAAATGAATCCACCGGCGCCGAACCAGAATCCGCCTTTGCCAGACAGAAATCCAACGCCAATCGTCATGATCGAGATGTAAAACACGATATTCAACATTGGCGGCAAGCCGAGTTGAGCGCCGGCCAACCAATCGTGTTCATCACCCATCGTGATCAACACCAGCAGATGAATCATGCCGGAGACGATCGCTCCAAATACCAGCAGCATCGCCTTTTTCATCCCCGCGCCAGGCGATTTCAGGATCGTGGCCACGGCAATCCCACCGGGAAAGGCCAGCCGGTCAAAGTCGATCATTTGTTTCCGCAACGGAATGACGAATGCCAGCCCGAGAATACATCCGGTGATCGAGGCAAAGATGATCAGCAGGATCAAGTTCAGGTCAAAGTCATCGACCGTCTCCAATCCCTCGGTGCGCGCGAGAATAAACAAGGCAGGAACCGTGAACATGATTCCCGACGACGCCCCGTTGACGGCCGAGGCGATCGTCTGGTTGATGTTGTTTTCGACAATGCTGGTGCGGCGCATCACGCCCCGCAAAACACCCCAGCCCAGAATCGCGGCCAATTCGGAGCCCTCGATCGAGAATCCGAGGATCAACGCGGCGTAGCCAATCGAGACCGCGATCAGGGCCCCGATCGCCCAACCCACAAACACGGCCACCCAGGTCAGTTCCGGATAAGGACCGTCTTTAATTGAGATTTCGCCCAAATCCGTTTTATTGCCCGTGGCCATGATCACCCTGGTTTTGGATTTCACAACGTCTCAGTACGCGATCGCACTGTTCCAATTCCTTTAAAGATTATTGGATCGTTCGCGTCGACACAAGTTAGCTAACCACGTTCGGCCGATTCATTTGGCGGTTGTTGATCCGGCAATCACGTGGCTTTCTCGATTGGCCCAAATCTGGAACAATACCGGCATGACAAATTTGAAATTTTTTGAGTGACGATCCATGGTTGGAAGCTACAGCCGGCTGGAAATTGCCAAAAACTGGTTGCCACGCTACACAGGAATGGAGCTGGATCAGTTTGGTGACTACATTCTGCTCACGAATTTTGACTATTACGTGCGGCAGTTTGCCGACAAGTTTGGTTGCCAGATAACCGGTGAAGGGAAACCGATGCAGGCTGCCACCAACAATGCCGGGTTATCGATCGTCAATTTCGGGATCGGTTCGGCGAATGCGGCCACGATCATGGATCTGCTGATTGCCCGTGAACCTGAAGGCGTATTGTTTCTTGGCAAATGCGGCGGATTGAAACGGTCGACCGAAATCGGCCATTTTATCCTGCCGATTGCCGCGATCCGGGGCGAAGGCACCAGCCTCGACTATTTTCCGGCGATGGTCCCCGCGTTACCCTCGTTCAAACTGCACAAGTTTGTCTCGGATCGGTTAGTGGAACGGAAGTTCGACTATCGAACGGGTGTGATCTACACGACGAACCGGCGCTTGTGGGAACACGACGATGAATTTCGTCAGCGGATGGTGCGGATGAGTTGCATCGGGGTCGATATGGAGACTGCCACGATTTTTATTGTCGGCCACTACAATCAGATTTCACGCGGCGCGTTGTTACTGGTCTCGGATGTTCCGATCACGCCCGACGGCGTGAAGTCACAGGTGTCCGACCGCAGCGTTACTGACCGTTACGCCGACGTTCATCTGGAAGTCGGCATCGAAGCGATGACAACGATCGGAGAAAAAGGCGAACAGATCAGGCATTTCAGCTACTAGAAAGTCCAACCGAGGCTGCATTAGACCAATGGCTCGGCAGGCTATGCGGAATGGGGCAGCGGACATGGATGGGACACTCGTCGAATGAACTAGCGGACGGTGGCGCAAGCCCGCCGGTAACAACGCGAACGTTCCTCGGCCTGAAAAAACAAAGGTCGACGGCACTGGCTGGCTTGGGCCTCGCGGCCTGCCGCTCGACCTTAACGCCCACTACGCCAAGAGGGCTTTGTTCGTCAGGTATTGAGCGATTTCACTGACCAATTCCTTTGGGGAGATTGGTTTACTGAACCAGCGGTCGACCACGGTCGCGCCAAACGATTTTTCAATTTCGGCTTGTGAGTTGCCGCTAATCGCAAAAATGCTCAGGCCATTCAGGTCGGGATTGGAACGGACTTGCTGCACGAAAGCGGGGCCGTTCATCCGGGGCATCATCATATCCAGCAACACCACGTCCGGGGGCGAATGCAACGACAAATAATCGAGCGCGTCCTGGCCGTCTTCCGCGGTGATTACTTCAAATCCGCTCAACTCCAGATAGCCGCCTAACAATTTTCGTTCGCAAGCTCCGTCCTCGACCAGCAAGGCCTGCGTGGGATCGTTCACAAAAATTCCTGATCCTTCCAGAACTTTGTTGGCTTCTGACTCCAATGAGCGGAGTTCCTTGAACAGATTCGACATGATCTCTTGCGAAGCCAGATTCACATCACTATTGTGCTCAACGCTTTGGTGAAGCTCATTTAATGTACTGGCGGCGCTGTCCAGCCGTTTGTGAATGACGTGAAACAGTTCACTCAGCTTCTGATTCGACTCAATCAAGTCGGACGTGAACTCAATTCCCTGGCCGGCGATGCTTCTGCCGAGTTTGCCATCTTTGACGGCGCATTCATGCCGGAGTACCGGAATGTTGGCGGGTGCATCGATACCGATTTTGGCTTTACGTCCCTGAATGTTGAGAACTTCAACAGAAATTCCAAGGGTGGGAAACAGGATCTTTTCCGATTCGCGGCGAGATAGAACGAGCATCGAATGCTCCTTTGTAAAATTGACACTTCCTGTTGATGCCGTCCATGAGGAAGTGTAGAACGTGCGTCATCAATTGATTATGGATAAGCCGTCGAACGGATGGCTTACCAACGAACTCCCTATTGTCCGTTTCTCCGTCAAATCACAAATAGCAAACAACGCGGTGATTCGCGTCCGCTGAGCAATAATTTTTCCGGAAACGGCAAATAAATGCGGTGTTTGGCATGCGAGATTAAAATTTGGGCAAGTATCGCAACATCAAAATTTACGCTTGGGGGCCACGTGAAACCCTCAGCGATACGTCGGTGGGGACCACCGAGCTCAATAAGATTACACAATATTCCCGTACCGATGCACGGTTTCGGATACTGACTGCTCTTTCATATAGTTCAGCAACTCGATACGGCCGTTGGCCAACACGTGCGAATCAATGATCGGGATGTTGCCGATCTCAGCCGGGGCAAATTGTTGCTCGTCAAATTCCCCCAAGATGCGGAGTGTACCGCCCTTGAGCGATTTCAAACGGTCGACAAGTTCCGCTGCGGATTCGATTACAACCTCCACCGCTGCAACGCGCGCGAGCAACTCTCCCCAGCCAACGGGACCGGAAACACTGATTTTCAAATCCGTTCCGACGGTCGCGCAGGCGATCGCCAACTGAAAAATCTGCGCGACATCCAGCGCGTCGGCTGACTGCAAACGAATCAAATGCCACGGTCGTGCCCGGTAGCGGAAGTCATTCGTTTCTCCATGCAGCTGCGACGGATCGTGTTCCCGCGAAAATTCCCGGTTCCACCAATACGCGTAATTTTCCGCGCTGGCCATTAACCTCGCGGCCGCGTCAGCGTCGAGCAGGGTCGAAAGTTGTTTAACCAGTGACGCGATTGCAGCGCCTGGTTTGTCGCGCAAACGCGGCAACTCGGATTCCGTCCATTTACAAAACGCGGCCACGTAATTTGGCCCGCCCGCTTTCGGCCCCGGACCAACGCACGAATCTTTCCAGCCGCCAAAAGGTTGGCGGCGGACAATCGCCCCCGTGGTTGAGCGGTTGATGTACGCGTTTCCGACCTCGACTTTTTCACGCCACACTTCGACTTCTTCCGGATCAAGCGAATGCAGTCCGCCGGTCAAGCCAAATTTGCTGCTGTTCTGAATTTCAATGGCTTCGGCAAAACTTTCGACGCGAATCAGCCCCAACACGGGCCCGAAACACTCGTTCACGTGGTACCACGAACCCGGATGGACCCCCAGCCGAATTCCGGGACTCCAATGACAGGGATTGTTATCAATCATCCGCGGTTCCAGCAGCCAGGTTTCTCCGGCTTCCAGGCGCGTCAAGCCGCGTTCCAGTGTTTCGTCTGGTTTTCGAATCACCGGTGTCAATTGGGCCGAGGGATTCCAGGAACCACCGATCGTCATGCTTTCCGCGGCGTCTTTCAGTTTTCCCATGAACAACGGTTGGTCGTAGACTTCCGCCTGCACCAACGCCAGGCTCGTCGCCGAACATTTTTGACCCGCGTGCCCGAACGCACCCTGCACCAGGTCTTTCACCGCCAGGTCAAGATCGGCCGCCGCCGAAATGATCATGCTGTTTTTACCACTGGTTTCCGCGTACAGTCGCAATCGGGGTCGCCACGATTGGAACAGCTGCGCTGTAAAAATACTGCCGGTCAGAATCACGGCATCGACGCGATCATCCGAGATCAGCCGCTTGCCGGTTTGCCCATCGACCGTCGGTGCAAACTGCAAGACCTCTTTGGGCACGCCCGCGTTCCAAAACTGCTGCGCCAACATCCAGGCTGTCAATACCGATTCGCGAGCCGGTTTCAGAATCACGGTATTTCCGGCCATCAGCGCGGCCAACACGCCACCTGCCGGAATCGCATAAGGAAAATTCCACGGCGGCGTGACCACGACCACACCCAGCGGCGACGCGCTGGTCCCGTCGAACCAGCCTTGGTCATCCAGGCCCCGGGAGTAGTAATTGGCGAAATCGATCGCTTCGCTGATTTCAACATCGGCCTGTTTGATGTTCTTGCCTGCATCCAGCAACATGGCGCCGATCGAATCGCCGCGCTGCCGGGCGAACTCGGCAGCCACTTGACGCAGAATGGTCGCCCGCTCGGCAATACTCTTGCCCGACCAGGCTGGCTTTGCCGCGACTGCCGCGGCAATCGCCTGATCAATGTCGTCTGCGTCGGCTTGCGCGAACTGGTAGGCTTGGTGACCGGGACGAGAGGGGTCGGATCCCATGCCGGTCAATTTCTCCGTTTTGAATTGTCCGCCAATCTGAATGGGAATCGGTTCAATTGTCTTGTTTTTCCACGCCTCAATAATTTTTTCAGCCCACCGCCGGTTGGTGGGCAGCGAAAAATCGGTGTTGGGAATGTTTTGAAAAGGGGCATCCGCCGGCGAAGGCTCCGGGTTTTCGGTCAAACGATTTTGAGTCCGCTGCGAATGGGCGAGCAAATTCGGATCGCGGGACAGTCGGCACGATTCAAGAAACGCATCGCGCTGGGAATTCCATTCGGGCGTACCTTCCTGCAGTGCAAACAAGGCGCCGAGAAAGCTGCCGGGTTCGGTGTTTTCGTCCAGTCGTCGCACGAGGTAGGCAACCGCCGCTTCAAACTCGGCGTCCAGCACTACCGGCGCGTAGACGATCAAGTTTCCGGAACGTTGGCGAACCTCGAGGGCCTGTGCGTTCGCCATGCCTTCGAGCATCTCGAATTCCAACCGGTCTGCCACGCCGCGTTGCTTGCGCAGCAACAGTGCGTAGGCCACATCAAACAGGTTATGGCTGCCCACGCCAATTCGGACGGCGCGAGCATTTTCGGGTCGCGTGGCAAACTCCAGCATCCGTTTGTAATTCGCATCGACTTCGAGTTTGGTGTGAAAAGTGGCCCGCGGCCAATCCTCAAGGCTGGCTTCGACCGTTTCCATGGCAAGGTTGGCGCCTTTGACCAGGCGAATCTTGATGGAAGCTCCTGACCGTTGTTGCCGCTCCGGGCCCACTGTGTCAGCGATTGCAACACCAGAAACGAGTCGGGAAGATAAGCCTGCAACACGATGCCGGCTTCCAGTTTTTCAAATTCGGGCTCATCGAGTACTTCGCGAAAAACGTCGACCGTCAAATGCAAGTCGCGGTATTCTTCCATGTCCAGGTTGACAAATTTGGGACCGGCCGTTCCGCCGCCTTTGATCGCGGCGCGGTAAATCGTTCGCAGGCGAGGTTTGATTGTTTCCAGCGTTTGGCGATAGCCGGTCAGACTGATCTGGCTGACGATCGAAGAAAGTTTGATTGAAATGTAGTCGACACCGGGTTCCAGCAATCGCCGTTCGTTATCGTGCAACCGCCGATCGGCTTCCTGGTCACCCAAGACCGCTTCGCCCAAGTTGATTGAAGTTGACCCGGATGTCTTCCCGTTTTCGGTAGGCCAGGTATTTGGCAAAATCTTTTTCTTCCGCCGAGATGATAACGTGTTCAGAATCCTTGCGGACTTTGGATTTGACGAACGGCATCACCGTCGCGGGGATCAGGCCGGCGACCGTGCTTCCGAGCGAAAGTGCGAACCGATCAAAGCTGCTGAAATATTTGGGAACACCATATTCCTGGATCAGGCTGGCCATGCGTTTGGCGGCACGGGCGGGACGTTTCATCCGCAAGACCTGATCGGCCATGGCAATCGTGAACTTTTTACCTGCTTCGTCTTGCATCATGCGGGCCATCATGGCCGATCGCGATCGTTCTTCGGACGTTTCGCGGGCCCGCGAGGCGCGAAGAATTTCAGCGGCCAGCTGGACCGCTTGTTCAGGTAAATCAGAAGTGTCGTCGTGTTGACCGTTGGTTGGCATAGATATCGATGGGTAACGTAGGTCCGTCTGTTAACGTAGGTCCGTCTGTCCCAGACGGATAATATCTTATCAAAGCGAGCCTGGGACAGGCACGCCTACGTGTGCGCGAGCCTGGGACAGGCACGCCTACAGGCCGCAATCTAACCGAATTTGTCCTTTTCGCCGACTGCCATTTGTATCTTTGCCAGTCCGTGCTGTTGAAGTTGAGCTAACAGGTATCGGTTGATGTCGCGGACGACTGACGGGCCGCCATAAATAAACCCCGTATATAACTGCAGCAAAGAGGCACCGCTGAGAATCATCTGCCACGCGTCATCGCCGTTGAAAATTCCGCCGACACCAACGATCGGAATTTTGCCGTCGAGCTGTCGGTAAAGCGAAGAAACGACGTGCCGTGCCCGAAGCCTGACGGGAGCCCCGGATAACCCACCGGCACCGATGGCGGCGATTTTGGATTCGTCCGTTTTGAGTCCTTCCCGGGAAATCGTGGTATTGGTTGCGATAATTCCGTCGATAGAAGTTTCCCGGGCGATCGACACGATGTCCTCCAACTGCCCGTCGGTCAGATCGGGAGCAATTTTCAGCAGGATGGGCTTGCGTCTAACCTCGTGGTCTTCGGCAAGCTGCCGATTGAGCCGATCGACTGCGGTCAGCAATTCGACCAGCGGCTCGCGGTTTTGCAACGTCCGCAGGCCGGGCGTATTGGGCGAACTGACATTGATCGTAAAGTAATCGGCATAGTCGAATAGCCGTTCGAAACTGAACAGGTAATCCTCCGAAGCGGTCTCGACGGGTACGACTTTGCTCTTACCCAAGTTGATACCCAGCACAACCTCGGGATACCTTCGGCCCGATCTGGCCAGTCGACGGGCTGCGAGGTCGGCACCCTGGTTGTTGAAACCCATGCGATTGATCAACGCGTTATCGGCCGTCAACCGGAACAGTCGCGGTTTGTCGTTTCCCGATTGGGGTTTGCCCGTGATCGTGCCGACTTCGACGTGTCCAAATCCCAAGGTGGCCAGCTCGTTGTACCAGCGAGCGTCCTTGTCAAAACCGGCTGCCAACCCGACGGGGTTAGCGAACGTCAGCCCGAACAATTCGCTTTCCAGCTCAGGGCGCGGCAACGGCGTGGCGTTTTTGCAGGACGTGCCCGACGAACGGAAATCTGAGTGTGCTGGAAAAAACGCCCATTGAAAAATAGTGAGCCGATTCCGGCGGGAGGCAAAACATCAGCGGCCTTGCGATGAATTGCCAGAACATGGAGCGACCTGCAACTACCACTTCAGCCCAAATTGTTCGCCGCCCGATTCGCGATCGCGACCGCCCTTCAGTGGTCCCTCATGCTTGGGAACGATTTGCTCGCGCAGAGGCAGGTCTTCCTGTTCCGCTTCCTCTTTGACCTGCGATGCGGGTTTTGGGGGAGCCTGGGTCGCCTTCATCGAGAGGCTCATCTTGTTGTTTTCGGGATCGATGGAGAGGATCTTGACTTCCACCTCATCGCCTTCGTTGACGTAGTTCTTGACGGCGACGACCCGTTTGTAGTCAATTTCGCTGATGTGAACGAGGCCTTCGATGCCACTGTTCCAGTTCCACGAACGCACCGAACTGAGTGACTTTGGTGACGCGACCCCGTCACGATATCGTTGGGATGGTATTTTTCCTGAATGTTTTCCCAGGGATGGTCAAGCGTGTCGCGATACGAGAGCGACAGTTTGCCGGTCTCTTTGTCGTACTTGTCAATCTTGACGTTTACCTTTTGACCTTCCGACAAAACTTCCTGCGGATGTTTGACCCGCGTCCAGCTCAGTTTGCTGATATGGATCAGACCTTCCATCCCGCCGATGTCGACGAACGCACCGAAGTCCATCAATTTGGTAACGATTCCTTCATGCAGCTGGCCGACCTCGAGCGTTGCGATCAGTTCTTTGCGTTTCGCTTCGCTTTCGCGCTCCAACATGCCGCGATGGCTGATGATCAGTTTTCTTTTTTCCGGGTTGACCTCGACGACGACACATTGCAACCGTTTGCCGACATAGTCATCGAAATTCTCGACTCGAAACCGGTCGATCTGGCTGGCCGGGATAAATCCCTGCAACTTGTTGACCGCAGCTTCCAGTCCACCCGAATTGGAGCCCGTCACGACCGCTTCGACGACATCGCCTTCGTTGATGTCACTCCACTCGGCCACGTTAATCGACGAGCCGGGAATACTGAGTTCGTACAGTCCGTCTTCTTTGTTCAAATCGCGTACGATCACCTCCAGTTCCATGCCGACTTCCGGGGCCGTCGTGAACTGGGCAAGTGAAGCAATGCCTTCGGACTGTCCTGGCAGGTTGAAGAACACATGTTCGCCATGCAGTTTCGCGACCGTCGCCTTCAGACGCGAGCGGGGCTCCAATTCTGCATCGCTGGTCTGCGTTGACTGCACGACATCGTCCATCGAAAAATCCATCATGATGGCTTCGATTTCGGCGTCGAGATTGTCACTCAATCCGTCTTCCGACTTGATTTCAGGTTCGATCACCGGTGCTGCAGGCGGCTCACCCAATTGCAATGGCGTGGCGAGGGCCGCTTGGACAGCCTTTGGTTTCGCCATGGCAGCGGTAACTACATCACGCTGGGAACCGATCGCAATTTTTACTGCCGACTTGGCGGCCGTCGTTTCGGTCTTTGTTTCGCCGGCCAGACGTCGGTTGGGTGACAGATGTCTCGCCGTCCAGGGGAGGTCGCCGATGCTTGAGGCGGTCGTCGCGTGGGGTGCGTCCGATGCGGATTGCGAATCCTGGTCTTCCACGGGGGTCGAGTCTGTGCTCATGCGTTCAACAGAATAAAACTGGGGTTTGGAATATCAATTACGAGACGAAGCTGCAGTTTAGCAAAATTCGGCGGCTTGGCTGCAAAAATTCTGGCGGGAATATGACAACAACAACTTAGAAATTCACGCCTTTTGATTGCAAATCGAATTCGTCAGTACGAAACGGAGAGGCAGGCAGGTTTGTTTTATCAAAAAGATTTGGTTCGGCAGTGTCTTCCCACGCAAATCGGACGGCAATCGGTTCGTCCACCTCGGTCGAGCTGACAATGACGGCATCTCCTTCGATCTCTGCGGTCGCCGAATAAAAGACCTTGTCGGCGCCACAAACCGAGAAGTACTTCAGCGGTTCGTTATCTTTAGAGATCAGCCCGTCTTTGGCGTTGCGAAACGTGATTCGGACCTTGTCTTTGTTGATCGACAGCGATTCAAACCGGGGGCCAATATACTGCGTGACCTTTTCCTCTTCAGGAATTTCACTGTCATAGGTTTGGGCAACCGCCCACAAGGCCAGGCGGCGGCCAACCTCCTGTTTGTTGATTGGATGGATGTCTTTGACATCACCAATATCCGTCGTGACCACCATCCCGGTATTCGGAATATTCTGTGTCGTTTTCAGCTGAGCGTCCCAAACTTCCGGCAACGCCTCGGGAGTGCGGCCGTCGTAACGGTAGGGGGCCAATTGGACGAAATAAAATGGAAACTCATCACCGCCTGCCAGTTCGCGTCGCCAACTGTTGATCAAGGTCGGAAACAACGTCGCATACTGTTGCCCGCGGCCGACATTCGATTCGCCTTGGTACCAGATAACGCCACGAAACTTGAAACCAATCAAGGGCGCCAGCATGCCGTTATAGATATTGCCCGGACGGTAGGGGCTGTTCGGGTCCACTTTGTTTTCGTCCCAGTGCCGCAGCAACGGCGCCAGTTCCGTCACTCCATCCATCGCCGGCCTTGAAATCCAGGATTCGCAAGGCGTACCGCCCCACGATGTGTTGATCAGACCAATCGGCACGTTCAGTTTTTTGGAGATTTCTCTGGCAAAAAAATAGGCCACGGCTGAAAAATTCTTGACCGAGTCAGGTGAACAGCAGTCCCACGGGATCGTTTTGTTAAACTCGTTCAACGGTTGGTCGGTCGCATGTTTTTCGACCGTGAATAAACGGATGTTCGGGAAGTTTTTTGATTGCTTCAGTTCCGTTGCAGCGTTAAGCGCATGGGAAACGGGCCACTCCATGTTGGACTGGCCAGAGCAAATCCAGACTTCACCGATCATCACGTCGTTGATCCGGATTTTTGGATCGCGATCTTCCACCGATACCTCAATTTCATACGGGCCCACCGGCGTCAGGTGTTTTTACCAGAGTCCACCAGCGTCCAAATGTGTCGGCCACGGCACCCACCTTCTGGCCGTCAAAACTGAGTACAAGTTTGTTACCCGGATCAGCCATTCCCCAGATCTTTACCGTACTGTTCCTTTGCAGGACCATATGGTCAGAAAATATCTTTGCCAATGAAATATCGGCATTGGCAGGAGAGCCGCCCGCAATCCAGATGACCAGCCACGCGAACGAAAGAGGCCATTTCTAAACATCAGTTTTTCCTGTTGCGAATGAACATGGAGCAAGCATCAGGGAAGTGGTGATCACGTTGATTTAACGCACGTAGTTCATTCGTTAGTTTCTTGACTCGCCTCCGATTCTAATCAAGTCGACGACCTTCTCCAGCATGGAACTGATTCCCGGCAGGTGTTTGCAGCGGAAAAAGCGGCAACACGGCCATTCAAATCGGCACTCGATCGAGAAGTTGACAGGTTCGGCCAAGATCGCGGTGTCCGCGCCCGGCCAGTTGCTTCTGTGCTCGACGACCGGCGCCGATCCGCTCCCGTTAGAACACCCGAGCCGGCCTGGTTGCTGGGTCTGGGCTGGGTACTCGGTACTGGGTCCCGGTTGTCGGTCGACTCTCGACTCTCGAGCTCTCGACTGGCTCTGACTCTCACCCTCAACCCGCAGCTTCAACCTCCTCGCGACGCATAAAAACCAAACCAGGACCACGAACACGATCGCGATCCCCGAATACCAGATCAGATCTTCTCCTTGTCGTCGATCGAGCCGCCAGCGTGGGCGCCATCACGCCACCAGCGAATACGTCATTGTGAACCAACCGTGTGCATCGCGCCAGATTTCCCGCTCGCTGCGCTGTCCAACCCCAACCCGCGCGATCGGCATCGACATCATCTCACCGACCGTGATGATCACCATCGAGAAACACAAAACCAGACCGACGTCGAACGGCATGATTCCAAATCCGAGCACGTCGAGAGTTCCCCAGGCAATGATCTTCATGGAATTCATGTCGCGGATGTAGTCAATTAAAACCATTTCAAATGTGACGATCAGAAACGGTGTAACTTCGTACAGCTTGCCAGTCCTGGTTTTGAAATGCCGGAATGGCTGCGGATATAAACGGTACATGCCGAAACTGAAGAACACGATGCTGGCGAACAGCAACAGGCCCAGGAAGGCCAGGACTTCGGTCCAATAGCGGGCGGCGAATATCGGTTGTCACATTTTCAACCGCCAGCTTTCGCTTCTTCCGTCATGGCTTGGAGTACAGCGACAATCCGAAAGAATAATAGGCTCACCGCGCCGGCCACGTCGACACGGCGTTGCCCACGAAAATGCGAGAAGATTGATGTCCGCGGAGGTAGCCTCCAATGCTGGTCCGGCCGATATCCCGGAATGCGCCGCCATTCCGTGAAGTGCGGTAGCCCTTGGACCAGGTGCAATGGGCGTAAACTGGGCAATTGCCGTCTGGTCGGCGGCCGAGCCACTTCAGAAAACAGCTCATCAGAGAAATAGCGCAGGCGATGCCTTCGCCAGCTGCCAAACAAGGGAATCGCCGATACAACGGCGCCAACAACAGCGACATCACGATTTGCAGGCGCACCGGACCGACCCAGTTGGTGAGGCGACCGCCGACGAACCTCCACTATCGCGCCGACGCCATAGAGACGCTCATCATGCGTCCGCTTCGGCATCGCGGAACCCGATTTCTCCGTCAGATACAGCGCGCAGAATGCCCGCACCATCGCACCTGAACAAGTCGTCAACAGGGCCAACGCAGATAGCCAGACTTCGCGGAAGCCCCGATAGCTTCTCGATGAATTCGCCAATCGAGCTGATAGTGAGTTCGACGCTGTTTCGGGAAAGATCAGCTCGACGCTCTTTGCTGAGCAGGTCGCGGCCTTGTGCTGTCATTGGAAGCAGTCGTGGACTTGTCTCGAGTAGCCTATTCGCTATTGGAGACGCTCCAAGTTTGAATTGGACGGCAGCGACAGAGGAGGGTCCAACCGACTTTCAGCATCCTCACCGTGTGCGTCCTTGTTTGACGTCGAGACTTGTACGCGACAGCAACCGCACTCGCTTCCCCATGCGCGCCGATGAAGCAGGAGCCAGCTACCGAAGAAATCTTGCGCAACCTCCACTGGAAACGGGGCCTCAGTCGCCAGCCCGAACCCTGAGACCAGTTCGCAAATCCCCGCTGATTCAACCCAAAATCCAGCGGCGGAAAGCACGATCCAACAAGTCAAAACAAGCAGCATGATCGTCAACTTCCGCCAGCCCGAATGGCAGAATTTTCATGCCAGCAATAAGGAACAAGCTCAACACACCATCGATACTTTGCAGGGCCTTGGCATTGAAGCATCATCGTTTGAACACGAAGGGCACGTTGACGTGCGACTTTGTCTGTCCCAACTGGCAATCCATGCGAGTCGATACCAATCAGCAACTGGTTCAATGGCAAAAATATCTGGACCTGATCGGGATCGACACGGTTGCTTTGAATCCGCCGGAAAATACCAGTCTGCCGACGGTCAGCTTCAAATTGCCCAAACCGCGGACTGCTCATCTTGACGACAAAGACCACGCCGATGCCTTGGTGGAGACGTTTAAAATGCTCGGCTGCCAGGTTTCCACGGCGGATCATAATGGCCACATCGATTTGAGTCTCCAATGCAACGACTGGCTGACAATCGGCCTGACTTCCGAAGATTCCGCTCACGTCTGGCAGGACTGGCTGAATCAAAACGGATTTGAGACTCGACATCAGCATCAGCAGGAATGACTAACTGGACACTGCCACATTCGTGCAAATACAAGCTCGTACCGCAAGCCAGGGAGTCCGTAATCGCGAGGAAACCCAGCTCGCTGGCCGCGTGCTTGTATCGTGCCCGTGCTTATATCCGGCCGCGGTAACGAATTGCCACCCATGCATTTCCCTGGCGTGAACACGATGTTAAAAAGGCTCATGAACCTTCAAACAGGAATTCATGATGACCGATTCGTCGACGACCAAACGAACTGCAAAACCCAACCGGCTGGCGAACGAAACCAGCCCGTACTTGTTGCAACATGCCCACAACCCGGTTGATTGGTTTCCGTGGGGTGCCGAAGCATTGCAAAAAGCTCGCGACGAAGATAAACCGATCTTTTTGTCGATCGGTTATTCGGCGTGTCATTGGTGCCACGTCATGGAACACGAATCATTCGAAGACGATTCGATCGCCCGCGTGTTGAACGAAAATTTTGTCAGTATAAAAGTCGATCGCGAAGAGCGCCCGGATCTTGACCAGATTTATATGAATGCCGTAATGGCCCTGCGCGGAGGAGGTGGCGGCTGGCCGCTGAGCGTGTTCTTGACACCGACGCAGGAAGTTTTTTTCGGTGGTACGTATTGGCCACCCAAGTCACGGCTGGGAATGCCCGGTTTTGATCAAGTGCTGCACGGCGTGCTGGATGCCTACTCATCGCGGCGCGATCAGGTCACAACACAATCCAAGCGCATTACCGATTGGCTGAATGAAAACGAAGTCGCAGCCAGCGTCGAAAAACCCGGTCGCGATTTATTAGCCAACGCGGCTCAAGTACTTGCCCAAAGTTTCGACTATGAAAACGGTGGGTTCGGCGGAGCCCCCAAGTTTCCGCATGCGATGGACCTGAGGTTGTTGACTTTGCTGTCGCGTTCTTGGAAATCGGACGCTCCTTTGGGCCGCGAGGGATTGCTGGAGATGGTGCGTATCAACTGCAAGAAAATGGCCTATGGCGGTATCTTTGACCACCTCGCCGGGGGATTTGCCCGTTACACCGTCGACGAAAAGTGGCTTGTCCCGCACTTTGAAAAGATGCTGTACGACAACGCGCTGTTAGCCGACGTCTATACGGAGATGTTTGCTGCCACGGGCGATGACTTTTACTCCGGCATTGCCCGCAAGACGCTGGATTACGTGCTGGGCTATGTAACGGATGAGGGCGGTGCATTCTACAGTTCCGAGGACGCTGACAGCGAAGGCGAAGAAGGAAAATTCTACGTTTGGTCGAAGCAGGAAATCCTCGACATCCTGGGCCCTGAAATCGGCCGCCGATTTTGCGAACTTTACAACGTGACCGCCGCCGGCAATTTCGAAGGCCACAACATCTTGAACATGACAGCTTCCTTCCAGCAATTCGCGGATCAAGCCGGCATGGACAAACAGGATTTGCGTGCCGAGATGCGAACTGCGCGGAAAAAATTATTGGAAGTCCGCGATCGTCGAATCCGGCCTGGGCTTGATGACAAGGTGCTTGTCAGCTGGAACGCGCTGGCCATTCACGCGCTGGCCAGGGCCGGGGTAATCCTCGACGAACCCAAATATGGCGCTGCCGCCGCGCAGGCAGCCGAATTTATCTGGCAAAATTTCGCAAAAAGGGACGGTCGGTTGTTGCACACCTGGCGAAACGGACAAGCTAAACTGGACGCGTATCTCGATGATTATGCTTACCTGATTTTGGCTCTCCTCGAAGTTTATCAATTTGATTTTGATGTTCGATGGGTCGACCGGGCAGCCAGCTTGGCGGAACAAATGGTCTCGCATTTTTGGGACGAGGAATTCGGTGGTTTCTTTTTCACCGCCGACGATCATGAACAACTGATCGCCCGCTCCAAGGTTTTTCAAGACAGCTCGACACCCAGCGGAAATGCAATGGCCGCGTTGTCGCTGGTGCGGCTGGGACGATTGACGGGCCGCACGGATTGGCTGGAGATCGCCGAGCGAACCATGTCGGCATCGCTTTCGCTGATCAAGCGTTCGCCACTGGCAAGCGGACAAATGTTGATTGCGATTGAACAATATCTCGACGATGCGAAAGAATTCGTGCTGGTCGCCGAGAATGAAGCGGACATCGCCGCGTCACTTGCTGCTTTGCAAAAAGAATGGAACCCTTCTTCGCAGGTGATCTGCCAAACAGAGCAGCCGGGAACTACGACCGGGGCGATCGCCAATGTGCTGGATGGTAAAGTCGCCATCGACAACCGTGTGACGCTCTACATCTGCGACGCGACCGGCTGCCAAGCTCCGGTGGTGGGCGTCGAGGAGATCCTCGCGGCGATGAAGAGCCGACCGGGGGTTTGAAATTTCGCACGCGTAGCGTGAGCGTTCACACCGTGGGTAATCCGCTGCGCACAACGGTCTGTGGCCAAACTAAAAAGGCCAGCAGCAATTGCCACTGGCCCGTGGGAAAGATTCTCAATTACGATTGTTCGTTAATCGACGACGACCTTTTTCAAGTTGAACAGAAAATAACCGTTCTCCTCGGTCGTTTCAAATTTCTCCGGTCGTTTGCCGCTCATCGCGTCATAGCATAACCAGATCTTGTCGCCTTCCATCTTGATGATCCCAACTGCTTCACTACCTTCGGGAGCTGGACCTTCTTTGATTTTCATGTTCACGGCTACGGGAGACTTGGTCGTGTCAATTTCGTAAGACATGACGAATTTCATGTCGGGACCGGCAGGGATCGTGATCTCGTCCTTGGTAATCTTGACGGTTTGACCCGCGAGATGATCTTTTTCAACCTCTTCGCCGGAGCGTGAACCGGAAATATAGGTCCAGTCGCCCACCAGTTTGGCAGCATCGAAAGTGGCCGGTATTTTCTTCATGACGAACAGATGAAACCCGTCATCCTCGGTGGACGCAAATTCGTCGGGACGCGTCTGGCCGGTGGGATCGTAGCACAGCGTCACTTTGTCGCCGTCCAGCTTGATAATTCCGAGGGCCTTGGACTCGGGAGCCGGGCCTTCTTCGATCGCCATATCAATTGCGATGGGCTTTTTTGAGGCGTCGATTTTGTAAGACATGACGAATTCCTGGCCATCGGGCGTGGGAATTCGAATGACTTTGTCGTCAATTGTGATCGCCGGCGGAAGTTCATCTTCGGCAGACTTGTTGCCCATCCGGGAACCGGATTCAACTTTCCAGGTTCCCGCCAGCGAGGCAGATGATTTCTTCTTCTCGTCCTGGGCGGCGGGTTTTTGTTCACCTTTCACGACGGCCATAAATTTTTCAAATTGCGCGTCATCACGAATTCCATCGAGATCCGAATCGCCTTCGATATGGCTAACCTGGTCAAATCCGGCGGCGGCTGCCTGATTCAGGTAATCAAACGCCTTGTCAGCATCCTTTTTGAGAGCGTAAGCGCAACCGAGGTTGTAGAGCGATACTGGTTTGTATTGATCGAAGGTCGCGGCTTTTTTGTGAGCCGGAATGGCCGCATCCAGGTCACCCGCAGAATGCAGGCAAAAGCCGAGCTGTTGCCAGGCGATGCCGATCGTCGCGTCTTGATCGACAACTTTTTGAAACAGTGCGGCCGCCTCTTGATACTCTTCCTGACGCATTGTTTGTTGGGCTTCTTCCAACAGCTCGTCGACCGAAAGTTTTTCTTGCTCCTGGACTTTGTCCGTGGATTTTTCTTGCGCGAAGGCCGTATTACCGAAAGTAAAAAGTAACACGGTGCACGCGGCCATACCGACAAGCGACGCTTGGCCGATCATTGTTCGCAACGAAAACTGATTTCTCATAGGTTTCTCCAAAATGAACAGGACGATGCGTCGAGCCATCAGTCGCCCCTCGACGCCCAGATTTTACACTGTTAGACCGCTCATTGTATCGTGTTTTTTGGCGTTGGCTAACGTTGCGCAATTTGGGCCAATCGGCAAGGAACGCCGGTTCTGATGAAACTACTCAGCCGGTTGGAGGGTAAAGAGGAAGAACCCATCCTTTTTCGTTGTGGCGAATTTAACGGGGCGGACTTTTCCAGTGGAATCGTAGCAAATCATCAGTCGCTGATTTCGCAACTGGATAATGCCCAAACCGTTGGAAATTCGCCGACCTGTTTCGGGCTCCGTCAGCACCATGTCGATCGTCGCCGGGGTCTTGGTCGAGTCGATTTGGTAATGGACGACCAAATTTGAGCCGTTGCTTCCCGGCAGCTGCATCTCCCGCTCGCCAATCGAGATACCCAGCAACAGTCGTTCCTTGTCGATGGCGTTACTTCCACGAAAACCCTTGTCGATTGTCCAGTCTCCGACCAGTTCGGCACGGTCGATCGTGGCTTCCTTACGTCTCATTTCCAGCAGTACATTGCCCTCTCTGGCAGACGAAACATAGACCGTTGGACGCTCCCCGCCCGTGGACTGATAACAGAGCGTTGCCAGATCTCCGTTGAAATCGACGATACCTTTGCAGTCGCGGTATTTTTCTTTGCCTTTGAGAAACTTGAGATCAATCTCGACAGGCCGCTTGGAAAGATCCAGACTGTAACTCATCACGATTTCCTTGCTGTCGACTTCCAGGCTGATCAAATCCTCGGTGATCTTGGTCGGGATCGGCAATTGCCCCCGCGACAGTTTTTTGCCAACATAAGCCCCCGAGGTGACTTCCCATTGACCGACCAGACTGGTCGGCCGGAAATAGTTGACACGCGGTGGCGGCGTAGCATACCGGGCTAACAGAGCTGTAAATTTCTTGTCACCCCGGATCGACTCGAGATCCGGATCCTGTTTGAGCAGTGACTCGTCACCGAAGCCAGCTTCCAGTGCTTTTTCCAAATACTCAAGTGCAAGTGGCGTCTGGTTTTTCAGCGCATAAGCGCAGGCGAGATTGTAGTACGCGGAGATTTTGGAGGTCTCGAAAGTGGCAGCTTTCTTGTGAATCACAATCGCCCGGTCAAGATCGCCAGCCGACTGCAGAGTATAACCCAGCATTTGCCAGGCTTCGGCATTTTCCTGGTCGGCTTTGAGAATCTCACCCAGGATTTTGGAGGCCTGATTGTATTCCTTCTGCTCGACGTGTTGAGCCACTTTGTCCAGCAGTTCTCGAACCTGTTCATCAGGTTCCTGGCCCGTGCTACATCGCAAAAAAAACGGAGCGAAAACCAGAATTAGTAATCGAAGTGTGATTGTTTTTGTGCGAGTCAGCGTCATGGTCAGAAGACTCTGTCAGCCAGGATCAGTTTGCCAAACATGGAGTATAAACGCTGACAGCCAGAAATGTTAATGCGACGGAGACATTTTCCTGTTCGAGCAAGGCAGGCTTGTCGTTTGAAAGGCGGTGGCAACGCTCCGCGCTTTGCCGGCGTGACCGCCGCGGCTCGATGGGCCCGCGCCTAATCAAGGATGGAATTCGGCTGGCCCTCTAGCTTCTTGTCTGGCATTTTTGATAATCGAATGTTTTAACTCCACCGCAAACACGACACAGTAATGAGCCCTGACAAAAAACTAACGGAACTTGGCTATGAACTTCCTCCTCCGCCTCAAGCAGTGGGGGTTTACAAGCCTGCGATCACGGTGGGAAATATTTGCTACACGTCGGGTCATATACCGTTGTTGCCTGATGGGTCGTTGATTACCGGCTGCGTGGGCCGCAACGGCGTTGAAAAAGAAGATGGCTACAATGCGGCTCGACAATGTGGGCTGGCCATATTTTCGACACTGCGGCAGCACCTGGGCTCTCTTGATAAAATCAAACGGGTTATCAAGATTGTCGGCATGGTCAACGCTGCCCATGATTTCGAACAGCACCCCGCGGTCGTTAATGGAATCAGCGATCTGATGAAAGAAGTTTTCGGCGAAGATGCAGGTGTCGGCGACGCAGCGCCGTCGGGATGAGCGGTTTGCCTCTGGGAGTGATGGTAGAAGTCGAAGCAATCTTTGAGTTGAATGGATAAAGTAGCTCGGTGGTCGCCACCGAGCATGGATTGTGGCACAGACCTCCGGGATGTGTAAGTTGCTTCAACCACATCTCGGAGATCCGTGCCACATTAGAAAAGCCCGCCATAATTTTTTTGGACAGCGTTTTGAAATGACGATCTTTGCTCACGAAACGGGCGTTACTGCCAACATTTCCCCGCGACTCGAAACCGTCGTTAAAAACGTCGAGTTCGTTCGGCGGTACACGCTGTCGCTACTGGAAGACTTGACCGACGACGAGTGGTTTTGGACACCGGCCGAGTCGACTGAAGATTTCACGACGCATATCGCTTGGCAGGCCGGTCATATCGCCATGGCTGAATACGGATTGATGTTATTTCGTCAACGCGGCCGCGATCGGGAAGTCGATGCGCAATTGATGTCCGGGAAGTTTCGAAAATTGTTCCTGCGGGGGACGGAACCTCAAGCGGATCGGAGCATCTATCCCGACCCGCAGGAGATCCGCGATGTCATGGACCGAGTCCACCAGCAAGTCTTGACGGAAGTCCCTCAATTTGACGGTGAACAGCTGGACGAACCGTCCGAACCACCGCATGCGGCGTTTGCCACGCGTTACGGCGCCCTGCTATTTGCGGGTGGACATGAGATGCTGCATGCCGGACAAATAGGCCTATTACGGCGATTGATGGGTAAGACTCCCTTGCGTTAGCACTGGAATTCCCCGGAAGTGGTATCCTCATGCGTTAGCGGGAGCGGTTAAGTCAAGCCTGAAAGGACCGACACAATTCGTTGTTGTGCCAGCCCTAAAAGGCTTAAGGTGATGTTTTCACAAGTTGTTTTGGCCCGCCGAGGCTGTGTTATCTTACGTAGGTCAGTCTGTCCCAGACTGACACCGCGTCCGAGTCGTGGCTTTTTTCGAGTTTGGGACAGACGCGGCAATGCAGGACTAAACTCGCAGCCTCGCCGGACCTAAACACTGCATGGTCAAAACCCACGCGTGGGTTACCAAAATAGCGCAACATCAAAACGCGCCAGTGAGTGAGCATCGACGTAAGTGACTCATTCGAATACCGGAACAGAATGAAAAATAGAAATTGCAAAATGAAAATTGCAAGATATTCGATATGAACCCGCCATTCGTCGAAACCAGGGACCTGACGAAACGTTTCGGTTCGTTCACCGCCCTTGACCAATGCAGTTTAACGGTCCAGCGCGGCGAAGTTTTTGGTTTGCTGGGACCCAACGGTGCGGGAAAATCGACGCTGATTCGTTTGCTGCTGGGGTTTCTGACTCCCGATAGCGGTTCCGCCATCATTGACGGAATCGACTGCACGTTACGGCCGGTCGCAGTTCATCAGCGGGTTTCTTATTTACCGGGCGACGCGAGGCTGTTCAGGATGATGCGGGGCAGGCAAGTGCTCAAATTCTTTTGTGATATGCGGACCGATGCAGACTATCAAACGGCACTTCGTCTGGCCGAACGGTTGGAGCTGGATATTTCGCGGTTAGTTGGGTTCATGTCCACCGGGATGCGTCAAAAATTGGCTTTATCCGTTTGCCTGGCGTCCTCAGCGCCGCTGTTGATCCTGGATGAACCGACTGCCAATCTTGATCCGACGGTGCGCGGTGAAATCATCAAACTGGTTGATGAAGCTCGGCAAGCTGGTCGGACGGTTTTGTTCTCGTCGCATGTGCTGTCTGAAATTGAAGACGCTTGCGACCGCGTGGCAATCCTCCGCGGAGGAAAGCTGGTACACATGCAATGCATGAATGAGCTGATGCGAAAGCACCGGATTAACGCCAGAGTTTCGGGATCGCTACCAGAGATTCCCGAGCATCTGAAGGCGCTGCTGACCATCCGGGAAGAACAAGGTCGCGTGCAAATCGAAACACCGGGAGAGCTTTCAGCCGTGCTGCACTGGCTGGCCAACGCAAATTTGCAGGACATTTATGTTCAACCGATCGGGCTAAGGTCGGTCTACGATCAGTATCACCGCCCCACGCTCGCAGCCACCACGACGGAGCCGGTATGAACGCTGCACTGCTGAGAAAATATATTGTTGATGGGGCGCTGCTGTTCGTCATGTGCGCGATTGGCGTGTTTTCCTTCTGCTGGTTTCGAACCTGGATTGTGGGTGAACTCGACACGGCCCAATTCAAGCAAATCATCGACTTGCTGCCAAATGACTGGCGAAAATTTGCCACGGTCGACTTTGACTGGCTGGTTTCCTACCTGGGTCGAACCGCGCTGACGTTGGACGAACCGATGTTGGTCCTGTTTGTGAGCGCCTGGGTGTTGGTTCGTGGCTCCGACGTCGTCAGCGGTGAACTGAGTCGCGGCACGATGGAGATGTTGCTGGCGCAACCCGTTAGCCGCCGACACATTTACTGGACGCATGCGACCTATACGATCATTGGGTTGGTGTTGTTGGTGCTGTTAACCTGGGCAGGCATGTCGATTGGAATTTGGACGACCAGCGTCGAAGAATCGACTTACCCCGAATTTCGTGTTCCGTTAATTGACATCCGGGTTCCATTGACGTTTTTGAAACCCCAAGTCGAAACCGTGGCGATGGTGACCGAAGTCAACCCGTTGATGTTTTTACCTGGGATCGTAAACCTGTTTTTTGTCGGCTTTTTTCTGGCCGGATTCGCAGCGTGGTGCTCCTCCTGGGACCGCTACCGCTGGCGAACGCTGGGAATCGTTGCCGCGTTTTATTTTGCGGGGGCAATGTTGAAAATCCTCGGAATGGCAGTCGCGCGATACAAGTGGGTAATTCACTGTAGTTTTTTCGGATATTATGATCCTGCTTCGGCGATCGAACTTGGTCAGTCGCAGCCAGGTGCGATTTGGTGGCTTGGCCAGTACGGCAATTCCGGCGAGTTGGTGGGGGTCGGCCCGCTGGGGGATTGCCTGGTGTTGTTCGGACTGGGCGCTTTGTTTTACCAGTGGGGGGCGCACATTTTCGCCAAACGAGATCTGCCCGCGCCCGTCTAGAGGAGTAGGGAAATGCCGAATAGCTTTCCTGTCCGGAAGCTGGAGGGCTCGAAATCTTCCGCTGCTGCTTACAACCCGTACCGTTCGCGAACCCACAGGATCTGCACCGTATGATGCCGCGTGTGCCAAACATAAGAAGGCAGCGTCTCGCGTAGCGAAACTGATTTCATCAATTCCGGATGAAAAAAAGTCAGCTGCATTTGTTCGTCGCTCAAATCGCGAACGAGCTGACTCCAACGAGCGTGAATGCCGTCAAGGATGGTCAATGATGGTTCAATAGGTTGAGTCCTGGCGTCGACGACCTCCGACCATTTGGTTTCGTTGTAACTCTTGATCAGCGGCGATGCTTCAGTTAACGCCCATTTGTATCGGACGTAACAGTTGATGTGACTGTCTGCCAAGTGGTGCACAATTTGCCGCACCGTCCAATTAATGTATTTGTTTTCCAGTTGCAATTCTGTCAATCCGTCAACGCTGGCCCGGATGGCTTGGGGCGCGTTGGCCAATTCATCGACAAGTCGCGATTTTACGTCCACCGAAATCGTTTCTAATTCGACATTCGGGCCAGCTGGAAACTGGGGCGGCTTCATGATGATTCCAGTTCAATTCGGCGGTGGGACAAATGGGCGCTTTGCTGTCGCAGAATTGTCATCCATTTTGGTGAACGGAAAAAGTACTGAGACTTGGCAAGACGCCTGCGGTCCCATAAGTCGCCAGCCGGAGCTGCAAAATTTGAAAAGTCAACCCCCCTTTTTCCGCCCGGGTAGCCTGTGCGAGAACAACGTATGCCGTTAATTCATCGGCAGCGAAGTGCATTGATTCGGAGGCGATGCATTTACGACATTCTACTGGGCATTTGCGAAATTGGCCCAAGTTTCGGCCCAGTTGGCTTTTTTTCTTGGGGTTTTGACGATGCAAATGATTGACTCTCTGTTAACGCAAGATTAAGTTGACTGAGTACACGACAGGGTGCGGGACAATTGCGTGCGATTGGCCTTTTCGCGAGCAATGTTTGTGTGTCTTGAATTTTTGCTACGTCCATTTTTAACATGTGTTTTGGGGGAATCCATTATGAAACAATTACTGCCTCGACTTCTTACATCCGCGCTGGTGATGGCGCTGGGTGTAGTTTGCGTCAACACGACGCAAGCACAATTTTTTGACAACTTTGATGGCTATGCCAATGGCCAAGGCTTGGATGGTGTCAATGGCTGGCAAGGCTGGGATAACTCACCCGCCGCAGTCGGCGTCGTTTCCAACGCACAATCCAACTCTGCTCCGAACTCCGTCTCAATTGGTCCCACAGCTGACTGTGTTAACCAATTGGGAAATCCAACCTCGGGCAAATGGGATGTAACTGTTAACCAGTACATACCTGCCGGCACCGGCGGCGATCAGTATTTCATCATGAACAACATCTACAATGACGGTGGCCCCTACAATTGGAGTGTCGAACTCCTCTTCAGTGGCGCCAATGATGTTCTCACTGACGATTTTGATGCAGCTGTGAACACTCCGATCATTTTTGATCAATGGGTACAAATTCGAATGGTCATTGACTTGGACAATGACACGCTGGATCAGTACTACGATGGCATGTTGCTAAACAGTGGTCAGTCATGGGCAAACCGGGGCTCTGGCGCTGGAGCAAATGCGATTGGCGCAGTCGACCTGTTTTCCAATGGCGCTCAAACCATCTATTACGACGACTTCAGCCTGGCCGTATTCGTTGACCAGCCAGTAACGGTTGCCGCGGAAACGCTTTCTGTTTCACCCGGTATTATCAGCGCTGGCGGACTTCCGGAGCTGGAAAACAGTGACAATTCTAACTTGGTCATTTTCCGTGACCCAGGCTCGATTAATGCAGTCACTCAGTTCGTTCTGACGGCAACCAGCCCAACGGCTTCGCCATCAGCACTTGAATTCACGCTGGAAGGGAAATGTGTTTCTCGTCCGAACGTGGTTCAAAGGATCGAATTGTTTAACTACGTCACGAATGCCTTTGAAATTGTTGACGAGCGTAATGCCAACCGAACTCCAAACCCGGACCTGACGGTTGTCGCCGCTCCTGGTGGGGATTTGTCCCGGTTTGTTGATCCAACGACACTTGAGATGCAGGCCCGCATTCGCTACCGAGCCGACATTGCTCGTGCCGGATTCTCTTCGAACACGGACCAGGCGATCTGGACGATCACTCCGTAAGACTTGCGTTCATTCGCTCTCCAACTTGAGGGCGAAGTTTTTGCCGAGCCGATCGCTCGGTGAAAGCTTCGCCCTCTTTTTCGTTCGTAGCTTGACGCTCTGAATCGAGTCGCAACCGCACCGTAGCTTGACTCTCTGAGTCGAGAATTGCATTGAGGGGGCCGGAGTTTTTTGATGAAACGTAATCAAACAAAAGACGACTTTGACCAAAAAAGACTCCCGACCCACCCTTTGTTAGTCCAACTCTCAAGCCGATACCCTACGTGACTACACCGCCAACATCACCGCCGCTCAGCCAAATACCGCCAAGCTCCGTCGGCAATTACTGGCCGATGTGAATCTGCTGCTGGTTGCGCTGATCTGGGGCGTGAATATGCCCATCATGAAGTTTGCGCTCAGCCGGATGGACGAGTATCTGTTCAATGCTTATCGACTCACTCTGTCCGCGATTGTGCTCGGCTTGTTCAGCTGGTGGCAACGAGCCCGGATAATCGACCGAACGCCTTCCGCGTTACCAGTCGCACGGCAATGGTTCAACGTCATTGCGTTTGCGTTGTTTACCGGGTTTGGTTACCAGGTTCTGTTCCTGTTGGGTATCAAGTCGACGTCCGCCACCAACACGGCGTTTATCATGTCGGCAATTCCCGTGTGGATTGCAGTGCTGGCATTTTTGCTGTTGCACGAACGGCTCGGTCGCCTGGCTTGGGTCGGCTTGGCCGTGGCTCTCGGCGGAACGATCGTCGTGACGCTGGGCAAGCAGCAATCAGGAGCATCGGCCAACACGGTCACGGGCAACCTGCTGGTTTCCGCGGCCGCATTTTCATGGGCACTCGGATCGGTAATCAGCCGTCCCATCATGAAAAACATTTCCCCGATCGCGTTAGCGTTTTTCGGGATCGCCGTGACCGTTCCCTTGCACCTGTTGCTGGCTTTCCACGCGGTGGCACAAACGCATGCCGTTTTTTCGGACCCGCTGCTGCTGGCGGCCTTATGTTACTCGGGCGTATTTTCAACCGGTTTGGCCTATGCGATGTGGAATTACGGTGTCAAGGTAATCGGGCCGGGATTGGCCGCCGGTTTTCAAAATCTCGTGCCGCTGATCGCGATGTTGGCCAGCTGGTTGATGATTGGTGAAGTGCCGTTTGCCATGCAGTTGCTCGGCGGAGCCCTGATTATCGGGGGACTGGTCGTGATGCGAACCAGGCGGCCGGTGAGGGTTGAGTACACGACTACCGATTGAACGGATACTCGTTGATCCAACGAAAGCCCCGGTTGAGCAATAAATGCTCTGACTCGACGGCTGCCGGGCGTTCGTAGGCAAGCTTCTTTTTTGACATGGTCATAAACGGGCAAGGCAAACGCACAGAACAACGACGACCGCTTTCAATAGCCGATGAATCCAAATCGTGATCACATTGGTGTAGGGCGGAATCAGCAGATGGGACGGTTCGGCCGCCCGATTCCAGAGCAGCACGTTGGCCAGCCTTGGCAGGTCCGGCAAAATCACGATCAATGCCATCACCAGCAAGTGGAACGAATACTGCTTCACCGGTACGTCATAGCAAAAATTCAACATCATGACATTCAGCATCACGCCAAACACAACCAATGCGCCCAGCGTCGCTGTTCGGCGAAATACCAGCAACAATCCCCCGATGACTTCGCCCAGCCCGGCAAAAAAGGTATAAGCGGGCGATGCTGCCATAAATGTCCACAGCAGCCCCATCGGTGACGAATCGCCGTATGTGCGGCTCAACTGAAGCTCGCTGGGCACGCCATCGACCGCGAATTGAGTCATGCTGAAACCGGCCTTGTGCAAGCCATACCCCAACATCGTCAGGGCTAACACGTACCGCAGGTAACTTCTCAACAGGTCTCGTAGCGAAGTTTGATCTTGTTTTCGCCAATAGACAGATGACCAGGCGATCGCGACCAGCAACGCCGCACAAAAACAGATCAAGACGCGAATGTAGGCAAAGGTCGTATCGCCGCTGCCGTTGGGCAAGACGAGTTTGCCTTGCATCTTGAACAGATTCGCAGCGACCCATTGAACCGCTTCGCCAGTGTAATACTTTTCTCCTTCGACAAGCCTTCCCAGACGTTCGCTTGCCGTTTCCACGTTGACATTGAATCTGGTCAGCGTAGCCAGCACACTGCCTCCAATGCCAACGATCAGAGTCGGAAAGCAATACAACAACCAGTAAATGCAGGAAAACCGCAATGCAAACCGCTGTGCGAAACTGTTTCTTGCCTGAGAAACAGCAAACAACACGAGCACGATCAGGACCAGCCAGAGCCAAGCTGTGAAGAACGGCTGTTGGGGAGCGTCCGCCGCCACCGACCCGAAAATGCCTGTCGTCGTTGCTGTCTGGTCATCGACAATCTCAATCGACGCGTCGTCGATCCAGACTTTTGCTTTGCCAATCACCAGCATCCCGACCGTCACGCGGTTTGCATCGTCGTCAATGTCAGCGACAATATCGTAGTGTTCCCACTCTTTGGAAGTGATCGGCCGATTGGCCATGTTGTCGAACGCGCCCATCACGGGCCTGGATTTCTGCCGTGGGCGGTCAACGCGCAGCCACAGTTGGGCACGTCCATTCTCGACGAGTTCATCCGCGCGGACGGCCGCTCGAAACCGAATCCGTTTACCACTTAGTTGGGCTGGATCCGGGTATTGATTTATTGAAACAAAACCATTCTCAACACCAAAGTCAGCTTTCGTCGTGTCCACCAACCCTGAAAATTTACCGCTCAGTGGGTTGTCGTCGTCCAGCTTGAAAACGGCTCCGCGTTCGCGACTTATCGGCGGAAATACCCAGTTGTCCGGCTGACCATCGGTTTGATTTTCAAACGAACCGTTTTTCAATAGTTCACCCTCGTCAGCGGCGGTTAAGTCGGATTCATCTGACGCAGTTTGCTCGGCTTGAGCGGATTCATCGGGTATCGGTTCAGCAGCCATCTCGGCCGGTTTGGCTGCCTCAGATTGCGTCGGTTGCTGAGGATCCGGTGGGGCGGCTGCTGTGGCTGGTTTGGGTGCCGGTGGCGAGTCATCAACTGGCTTGACTTGAGGTTTCGGCGGTGCGTCGGATTCAGCTTTTTCATCTTGAGTCGATTCGACGTCGGGCTTTTCGTCAGATTTTTTCTCAGCCGGCTCCTGCTCGTCTAACTTCTTCTCAGTCGCCTTCGGCTGCTTTGGCTCCACATTGTTTTGAGCTACCGCGAGCGGTTGGATTAGCACCAGGTTTCCGACCAACAATACGATCAGGTAGAGCGATAGTCTCTTGAACGAATCGATCATTTGTTTTCTCGATGGAATTGCCAACTTTGACAGAATCATCGTACTAAAGGACACCAGGAAAGAAAGAACCAGTTGTGAATGCTCATTTGAAGTAGATTCACTTGACATTCCAGTTGATGGCCATTCTTATTGATAGAGTGATTTGCGCACCTCACCGGTCAATATCCCGGATTTTGTATAAAGCAGGCTCTCAATGTGGATGTATATTCTGAAACTCGTTTTGTCACTCGTGATCGTTGTGTTGGCAGGCCTCACAACGGAAGTCTCGGGACAAAAAGCCAATGTCGATGATCCGTTGCCTCGAGTTCGGGAGGGAGGGACGCCTTACAATCCGAATCAGTCGCTGTATCCCCATGCCGTCGAATTATCAGCGTTGGGTCCGGTCAACTCGAGCGTTGCTTCACCGCCCGAATATGATCCGGTGAAAGGCGTGTTATATAAGTACGCCAGTGGACAATGGACCAATGTCGTGACGGCAATGGTCGTCGCGCTAACGTCAGACCCGACTCACGATGAGATTGCCTACGTCGTGGTTACGAGTACCAGCCAAAGTACGACCGCGGCCAATGCATTTGCGGCGGCTGGGGCGGACTTGAGCAAAGTCGAGTTTTTAATTCAACCTTCAGAATCGATCTGGATCAGGGATTACGGTCCTCATTTTGTGTGGCGCAACAATACGCTGACAATCGCGGACAGTCATTATTATCCGACGCGGCCCCTGGATAATTTCATGCCGACTCAAGTCGGGGATGACAATTTTGGATATGATTCGGCCGATATGGGGCTGTACTATTCTGGCGGCAATTTTCAGCCAGGCCCCAACCGTTCGGGTTTCGTGACGTCGCTGGTTTCCCTGGACAACCCGTCCAGCGCGGGTTTCGATGAGAACCTGATTCGGGAACTGTACGGGAACTTTCAGGGCATCGACACGCTTCACATTCTGCCGCAGTTGCCTGACAGCGTTGACGGAACCGGCCACGTCGACATGTGGATGTACCTGGTTGACGAAGACACGGTCATCATTTCTGAATTCCAACCCGGTTCGAATCCGACGGCAATCAGCATTACGAACAATGCGGTGCCCTACATGGAAGCACTCGGTTTCGAAGTCTTCCGCCCACCGGCATGGAATGTGGGCAGCACACACTATACGTACGCGAACGCGTTTCGAGTCAATGACAGGATTTTTGTTCCCGCCTATGGGACGGCTCTCGTCCCCGGCGGATTTTCTGCCTACAACGACGAAGATGCTGCGGCGTTGGCGATCTGGCAAGCGGCGGCGGGACCCGGAGTTGAGATCATACCCATTCAGTGTATCGATATTATTCCTGCCGCGGGCGCGATTCATTGCGTCGTGATGCAGGTGCCACGCTATACCGATAGTGTCCCGGCGGCAAACATCATCTCTCCCGTTGCCAACGATTTGATGATCGCCGGTAATGTGGAGACGATTCGCTGGTCGGCAACCGATACGAACAACGCCGAAGTACCCACGATTGATTTGTACTATTCGATCGACGACGGTCACAACTGGAATCTGATTGATACCGTTGGCAACACGGGTGCATACGAGTGGACGGTTCCCGACGAATTTTCAGCCAAGTCGCTGATCCGGGTGGTTGCCACCTCGACTGACTCGGATGCGGCAATGGCCACGAGTGAGCGTTTCATGATTTCACCCGGGACCCAAACAACCTACGATTTTGGAACGGGGGCGGGCGTTAACAAATGGGTGTTTGGCTCCTCAACGACCAGCTGGGCCGCGATCGACGGGAATCCCGTTTCCGTTGCTGCCCAGATCAGTTCGCTGGACTACTTAAGATTGGCGACTTCCAATGCAACCGGCGGCGATAGCGATTCGAATCGATATATCTCCCCGGTTCCCGCTTCTTCGAGCGAATCGACGCACGTGTTTTCGTTCACCATCGAAGAAGACGTGAACACGATTGACGAATTGGTGATGCGATGGGAAGGCTATGCCGATCGCTGCACGCAAGCCGAACTGTACATCTGGAATGTGGCTCAGCAACAATGGGGTGACGGCACCGGGTTTATGTTGGCTCAAAATCGTTACCTCGACAGTTGGGCCGGCAATGAAGATGGAGAACTGGTGGGTATTATTCGTGCCAATTTCTGCGATTATGTCGATGCCAATGGAGTCGTGCGGTTCCTGGTTTATGCGGAACGACAGGCTGACGAGACGTTTCACGACTACGCCTCATTAACCGTCAAAGAGTCCGTTGGCTCGTTTACTTCGCTCGATATCGACCAGGGCGTTGTCCAGTCGGGAGATGTCGCCGACTTGTTTGACAGTGACGATGTCGATCTGTCGGTAACGCGTGATGTGGCTTCCATACAAGCCGCGATTGCGTTGAATGTCGAGGCAACGGCCAATTGTGCGCAGCCAACTTCGATGTCAATAACCGTCGAATCCGGTGTCTTTGCAAGGCCGCCGGTGACCCAGGTAATCGAGTTGTGGAATCTGCAAACACAGCAGTACGAAGTAATTGACTCGCGACCGGCCAGCCGTTTTTCTGACCAGGTCACAGTCGCCACGCCGACCGGTGATTTGTCACGGTTTGTCGTTGCCGGAACGGGCCAAATCAACGCCCGAATCAAGTACATCGCGTCGGGTAATCGAGCCGCGTTTACGGCCAACATCGATCAGATTCGTTGGGAAATTGAATAGGGTTGGGGAGAGTCAAACTTCTTTTCGACAAAGAGGGTTTTGGTTGGGAAAGGCGTTCGCAACAAGACGGCCGCTCCCTTGGCTGCGCCTACGAAGTTGGACCAGTTTGCTGAACCAATTTGCTGATCGCCTTGAACTCGGCGCTATCGGCCGTTTCGCACCATTCGAACAATACCGCCTCGGTGGTTGTCGGCGTGGCTCCCGAATATTCCAACCGGCGCAAGGCGGTCTCCCGGTCGATCTCAAACCGTGAGCCAGTGGCGTCGACGCAGATGAACACGTCAAATCCGGCGGCCATGAAATCGAGCGCCGTTTGCGCCACGCAAACATGAGTTTCGATTCCCACGAGCACCAGATGGCAAATGTTTTCCGACTTCAGCTGGGCGACCAATGGAGCGCACTCGCGGCAGCTGAACATGGTTTTGGCGGGTATTGCAGATTCGAGTTTTCCGGCCAGTGACGGGACGGTCGGGCCCAGCCCTCGCGGATACTGCTCCGTCGCCACCACTTTGACGCCGAGTGTCCTGGCCCCGTCCAGCAACCGCCCAATGTTCCATAGCATTCGCTCATTACCGGCAATATGAGGTACCAGTTTTTCCTGGACGTCTATTACTAATACGGCAGAATCGTCGCGATTCATCAAAAGGGGGCTGCGGCTGGCCATTGTTTTTGGTTCTTGAGGGACTTGGGTGGTCACGAACTATTCCAGATAAAACGATAGCGGCGAAAGCGGATCATCTCAACGGCGGCACTGGAATGCAATCACGTTTCGGTTAAGATTGTGGCTTGCAGGACGTTTACTTGGCAACCTCTTTGACATCCCGGCTTGTTTGCTTCGGTCCCAAAATACTTTAGTGACAACTCGCTTGTTTATTCCGACCTTGCAAACAAATAACGATCAGGGCATGAAATTTCACGCAACGACAATCTTGACGGTGAACCATAAGGGGACAGTGGCCATGGGCGGCGACGGACAAGTTACACTTGGGACGGCCGTCATGAAATCCGACGCTTCGAAAATTCGAAAATTGCTGGATGGAAAGGTCTTGTGTGGGTTTGCCGGTAGCACCGCCGATGCTTTTTCGCTGCTGGAGCGATTTGAAAAACACCTGAAAGAATCTCCGAACAATCTCCCGCGGGCGGCGATTGAATTGGCAAAACTCTGGCGAACTGACAAGGCACTTCGGCAACTGGAAGCGATGTTGACGGTCACCGATGGCCGACACACGTTGCTGGTCAGTGGCACCGGCGACGTCATTCAACCATCTGACGGGATCGTGGGCATTGGGTCTGGTGCGAACTACGCCGTCGCGGCAGCCCGTGCTCTGAAGAAGCATAGCCAATTGGGTGCCAAAGAAATTGTCAAAGAGTCATTGCAAATATCCGGAGAAATTGACATCTACACCAACACCAATATCATGGTCGAGGAGTTGCCGTGCCCGGCGTAACTGAACAAACGATGGTCGAGGAGAAAATGGCCAAATCCGCACCGGGAATCGCAGCCCCTTTGACCCCCAGGGAACTCGTCGCCCAGTTGGACAAATATATCGTTGGCCAGGCCGACGCCAAACGCGCAATTGCGATTGCCATCCGCAATCGTTGGCGGCGGCAGCAACTTGGTGACGAAATGAAAAACGAGGTCGCCCCGAAGAACATCTTGATGATTGGCTCGACGGGAGTCGGAAAAACCGAAATCGCCCGTCGCCTAGCCAAATTGACGAACGCCCCGTTTATCAAGGTGGAAGCAACGAAGTACACGGAAGTTGGTTATTATGGACGGGACGTCGAGAGCATGGTGCGGGAACTTGTCGAAAACTCGATTGGACTCGTGCGTTCCAGCGAACGCGAAAGCGTCAAACAGGACGCCGAGGTACGCACCGAAAAACGTCTGTTGGAATTGCTATGCCCCAAGCCCGTGCAATACGAGTTTTCGGCAACGACCAATCTGGACGCCGCTGACGACGCCGCGGCCAATGACTCCGAGTCGTTCGAGCGAACTCGCAAGAAGATGGCCAAAATGCTGGCCGATGGCGAATTGGAAAATCGCAAAGTCGAGTTGAATATCGAACAAAAATCCGCGCCCGTGATGCTGGGTGGGATTGGCGTGGATCACATGGATATGGATATCCAGGGAATGTTTGAAAAAATCATGCCCAAAAACCGGATCACGCGTGAACTGAGCGTTGCGGACGCTCGCAAAATCATTTTCGATCAGGAATGCGATGCACTTCTCGATGACGAGAAAATAAATGGCAAGGCGATCGAACACGCCGAAAACATGGGCATTATCTTTCTCGATGAGCTCGACAAAGTCATCGCCAGCGAAGGAAAAGGCGCCGACGTTTCCCGGCAGGGTGTCCAACGCGATCTGCTGCCCATCGTCGAAGGGACAACGGTTCAAACGAGATATGGCTACGTAAAAACCGATCATATCCTGTTTGTTGCCGCCGGGGCCTTCCATCGTCACAGTCCCAGCGAGTTGATGCCCGAGTTGCAGGGGCGCTTTCCGATTCGAGTGGAACTGCGAGACCTTACCAAAGAAGACTTTGTCCGGATTCTGACCGAACCCAAAAACTCGCTTACCCGCCAGTACGCCGCGTTGCTCGGAACCGAGGGCGTGACACTTGAGTTTACCGCGGATGCCGTCGAGGAACTCGCCAACTATGCCGATCAAGTCAACCAGTCGACTCAGAATATCGGGGCCCGGCGGTTGTATACGATACTCGAACACTTGCTGGAAGAGCTCAGCTTTGAAGCACCCGGCATGAAAATGGGAAGCGTCACGATCAACGCCCAATACGTCAAGGATCGGTTGAGCAAAGTGGCGGATGACGAGGATCTGAGCCGTTTTATTCTTTAGCGATGTCGAAGTTTGATGCCCGGATACTCTGGAACTCCACTGGTTAAAAAACTCGGGATCAAAACGGGATTTCGCATCAAAACCAAAAATGCGCCTCCGGATTACGAATCATTGATCCAACCCCTCCCGGAAAACGTGGAACTTTCAACCGGGCTCAGAAACAATGTCGACCTGTGGCATTTGTTCACCTCATCGAAAACCGAGTTGGCCAGGCAACTAAAGATCTGTCAAAAGCAGATCAAACAGGACGGCATGATCTGGGTTTCGTGGCCCAAAAAGACATCCGGTTTGCCCTCGACGATTACCGAAGATACGATCCGCGAAGTCGCGTTGCCGATGGGCCTGGTCGATATCAAGGTTTGTGCCGTGGATGACACCTGGTCCGGATTGAAACTTGTCATTCGCAAGGAACTGCGCAAAACCAAGTGAGTTGGCGAAACGAGGGGGTCGGGAGTCTTTTGTACCGCGACTTGAGACTTGCTCGTGACACGCGAGTCGAGAGCCTGCGACAAAGCACACGAAATTTGCCAAAAGACTCCCGACCCCTTACTGGGAACTCGGGTCATCGTCTTGTTCTGCATCCCCATTTTGTTCCTTCCGTTTTCGCAGGTATTCTTCAACCATCGCCTGCCGGGCGGAGTCATCCGGGTGAGCGAGTTGCTGCAGCCCCACGCTGAACAAATCCAGGAAAGCCAATCCCAGCACACCTAACAACGCGACCAGCACCAGCGAAATGAGAATCGCGAACACGCGTGGATCATCGGCCCAGTACAGCGAAGCCAGCATAACGCCAATTGCCGAGATCATGCTGCTGGCCGTCATCCGTCGCCGAAATTTACGCAATTCAAACAACCGCAACCGCTCGTCCGTGGTTCGTTGACTGGCTTCCCGAAAGCTGCGTTGATGGCGAAACATCAGCACGATTCCGCCTGAAAAAGCCGCCAACCCAAACAACAGCATGTACATTCGGGTCGAATCGTCGCCGACCATCGCAAGGGTTAGGACCTCGGCAATCAACGAATCTCCGGTGTACCGCCACGACTTCAATTCAACTTCTCCATCTCTTTCAACCATTCAAGCATGACCCAGCCGACTTGCGTGAGCGAATCGGCGGAACAGTTCTCCGGAATGTCCTGCTCCGTATGCCAAAATGCGTTTTTTGATTCGGCCGTCGGATAGTCAAAGTCGATGATGTCGCACGTGCGAATGCGGGCAATCGAGTTCAGCGGCAGATGATCGTCGCGAATCTTGTGGCGCTCCTCGGGTACAAATGCCTTCACGCCCAACCGACTGGCAACTCCCCAGATACTGCGCGTCAATCGCGGCGCAAATTCCATGCTGTTTCCTTCGTAATAGATCTCGAGATTTTTGTCGCCGATCATGTCAACCAAAACGGCATAAGTATAATTTGCTGGCCACTGCCCCGCCGCGTATTGGTTGGCAAAAAAAGTCGACCCCAGAAACATCGGATCACGACGGTACACAAAAACAAATTCTTCCGCGTCAAAGAACATGAAATCGACGCCGAATTTGCCTTCCAAAGCCGGCATGTGTTTTCCCAGCTCATGCAGCAAGGCCACACCGCTGGCGCCATCATTGGCACCGATGAATTTGCCCCTGGGATTGACTTTGTCCTGATCTGGAAACGGTCGGGTGTCGTAATGGCAACAAACTAGCAACCGCTGTTTGCGTTCGGGGTGAAATCTGACACCCAAGTTCGCCAACTCGACAAGGTTGCCATTTTCAGGATGTCGCACATTGAATTTCTGCAAATAAACCTGCCCACCCAGCGATTCAAAATGGGACTTGAGCAGTTCCTGTTGTTGCCGCATACCCGGCGAGCCGCTGACGCGCGGCCCGATCGCGCAGACTTCCTTGAGCGTCTCGAAGGCCGCCTTCCCGTCAAACGTGGGCTGAGACATCTCTGTTGAATCGCTCGTGACCGTTTCTTCCTGAACCTGCCCGGGCTGCGCGTTCAACTCAACGTGAACCAGCGTCGCGAAACAGGAAAACGTCAGACAAGCGATGCACGAAGGCCACGCGATCCGCCGTCGGCAGAAACGATTTGATTTTTCCATTACCTGATTCCTGAAAATGCTAGCTGACGGTGGATACGAGCACGACGACTCAAACCCACGCCATGATACGGCACGAATTGCAATTAACCAATCAATTGTTTGCGAAAATCGCCCGCGGTTTCTTTTATCACGCGACAAGTCTTGTAGTTTTTTTGGGTAGTGGCTTAGAATCCATGATTCGTGAACGGAATCCCAACGAAATGGCAAAGAAATGAATCGCGGCAACTGCCCGATTGACGTGCGTCAACTTACAACGCTGCAACAGGAAACGGTTGCGCGGTGGCACCAGCAGGAAATTGACAATCCCTATGTTGGTTTGCTGGGCACGGTTTGCCAACAACACGGGTTCAATTTTCAACTGTGGCACGAAGAGGACATTGCTCGCAGCCTGGACGTTAGCGACCGGGAGATTGCCAGAGTCAAGCGTTCCATCGACCGCTTCAATCAACAGCGAAACGACTGGATTGAAAAAATTGACGACGATATCACGGCGATGCTAGAGCGTGACGGGATCCAGACCAGTGGCGATGCTCCGTTGAACACCGAAACGCCGGGAAGTGCTGTCGATCGACTGTCAATCCTGGCTCTGCGAATTTTTCATTTGCGCGAGCAACTGGAGACGGAAGGACGTTGACGCGTCACATTTTGAATCAGTCGAGCAGAAAATCGCGGTATGTCTGCTGCAAAGGGACGATTTGTCGCTATCGCTGCAACATCTTTTGGACGATATTTTCGCCGGCAGAAAAAGACACCGGACATATCGCCAGTTCAAGATGTATAATGACCCGACGCTGAACCCGTACTTGTACCAGGCCCGCAAACGAGCGACGGCATAAAACCAAGGCAAGTGTCGCTCGTGTTCCGCGGTCCATTCAGTCTCCATTCAGCGGTCAATTATGTCGGGTACGACGTCGGGCACTTTGCCAGTCGACAGCCAAAAGAGGTCTCGGGGGCTTCCCGGTGAAAAGCTGCATGACCATTTTCGTGGTGACGCTGTCATTGTTTCCACTTGGCTTGTTGGTCTTTTCACAATTCAGTCGATATTTTTTCCTTGCCGAGCTGGTCGGCAACTTTCGCGCGCAAATTCTGGCGATGTTGCTTCCGTTTCCGTTTTTGCTATGGCTCCTGAAACAACCGAAGTGGAGCCTGCTGCTTACAGCGGCGACGGTTTGGTGCGCCAGCGGCGTCTTCTCGATCTATTTTCCGGCTGATCAGCCACCGGTTGGGACCGTGACGGTCAAGTTGATGTCGTTCAACGTCCTGGCAGACAATCAGCACGGCCAGGCAGGTAATCCAGGTGATCGAGGACGAAGATCCGGACGTGGTGACCGTGCTGGAATACTGCGGCCACTGGCCGAAGACCCTGCAACAGCTTAACGAGCGTTATCCTTATCGCGTCACCGAACCACGTTGGCATGGCTTTGGTGTTGCCATTTTCAGCAAACTACCGTTCGTATCGAGCGAAGTTGATCAATTGGTCCGGACCGCAACGGATAGCCCTGTGATTTTCGTTGACGTCCAGGTGGGTGACCAACGATTGCGAATTGCCGGAATCCATACGCTTTCGCCAACAGATCGGATTCGACTGCAGATTCGCAATGACCAACTTGCGGAAATGTCATCGTTGCTGAGTCGAACCGACGAACCAACGATTGTGATGGGTGATTTCAATTGCACCCCCTGGTCGCCGTACCTGGGTGACTTTATCAAGCGAACCGGATACCGAGACAGCCGGCAAGGATTTGGACTTCAGCCAAGCTGGCCGACTGGACTGTGGCCTTGTCGCATTCCAATCGACCACGCGTTTGTGTCCGATCAGGTACATGTCCACACTCGACATTTGGGGAAGGATGGTGGTTCCGATCATTTCCCGTTGATCCTCGAAGTTTCCGTCTCCGGCCGTTGAGGCGTTAAGGGGGGCGTTAAGGGGGGCGGGAGTCCTTTTGGTTGAATGAAAAGACTCGGTTTCCAATTTCGTCAAAAAGACTCCGACCCCGTGAGGTTGCCGATCAAAACGAATGGTTGTGATCAGGGAAAGTTTCTTGCCTGACGTCTTCGCACCATTGTTTGGTTGCTTCGGTGATGATTTTTTTGACGTCCGCGTAGGCTTTCGCGAAACTCGGAACATATCCCGTCGTCATTCCAATCATGTCGTTGATCACGAGCACTTGCCCATCGCATTCAGGCCCGGCGCCGATACCAATCGTCGGAATTTTTAGCCGCGCGGTCAGGTCCTTGGCGATTTCCGATGGAATGCACTCGAGCACGATGCTGAACGCTCCCGCTTCCTGAGCGGCCGTCGCATCTTTCACCAGTTGTTCATGATCGCGCTGAACCTTGTAGCCACCCATTGTGTGCACACTTTGCGGCCTCAGCCCAACATGGGCCATCACGGGAATTCCTGCCGCCACGAGGGCGTGAATTACGTTGGCCTGATCGGCGCCGCCTTCAAGTTTCACGGCCTGGCAACGCGTCTCTTTCAGGATCCGCCCTGCGGCCATGACGGTGTTATAGACACCATGATGATTGATGGGAAACGGGATATCCACGACAACGAGCGAAGTTTTCGCAGCCCTTCCTACCATCTCGGCGTGATAAATGATTTCGTCGAGCGTCACAGGCAAAGTGTTTTCGTGGCCCTGAACCACCATTGCCATACTGTCGCCGACCAGCAGGGTGTCCACGCCAGCCGCATCCAACATGCTGGCCATCGTGTAATCGTAGGCAGTGAGCATGGTGATCTTTACGCCCCCGCCGCCTTCATTGCCACCAGCTGTGGAACCGTGATTTTTTTCTTTTTGGTCGTCTTTTTTGTTGTACCGGAACTCATTGGTTCACTCTGGCCGAGAAACTATTTTCCGCGAGGGCAGTTGTTTTAACCAGGAAGCGATTATTGAATATCAGTCGCAACGCAATCGCGTCCGTTTGACGCCGATCCAACCACCAAAACCAAGGGCTAGTGCCCGGCGGTTGATCTGAAACAACCGAAGCGACATCAATCAACACTACCCAGCGCTGCAATTCTCGCAGTGTAGACCGACAGTGGCAACCGGACACACAAAATCAGCGGTCGCGCCCCGTCGATTCAACCTGGGACGCCTCGCCGTCAGCTTCGCGGTTGATGAACTCAAAACCCAGTGATCCCGCCGCATCCTTGGCCACCAGAACAGGCTGAATGTAGCGCAGGGGCTGGGGATTGCCGGGCAACTTGAACCGATCCCCCTTTTGCAGGATTGGGCGGGATTCGGTCATCGCACCAAACTGGTACGTTCCCGCCGCCTGGCAGGGAATCCAGTGATCATTGCCAGCGTCGTCGGTCAGATAGAATTCGGGATAGGTGTGACCGGGAATCCAGACTGCCCGCGCGGGAATCCCCTTGGCACGGCAAATGGCAATGAACAACGAGGATAGTTCTTCGCAATCGCCATGTCCCGAATCGATGGCCTCCAGGCAACTGTGAATCTGTGTGTCGAATTTGTATTCAACATTTTCTCGAACCCACTGGTAGATCGACTCGACACGCTGCCAGTCGGTGAGTCCCTCAGCCACTCCAATTTCCGCTGCAATTTTTCGAATGCGTGGATCCTGACTTTCGATGAACGGGCTGGGGCGCAGGTATTGTTTCAGCCGGGATGGAACCGTGGTTGCAAATTTGAGTTGGGACGGGTCGGCCGGCGCCGCAATATGGCTCTTCGTGATCCTCAATCGCACTACGGCTTCCGCAACCTGGCCCGATTCCAACCGGTTGATTTTGCATAGCATTTGCCTGGAGTCATTGGTCAGGTTCTTGATCGAGATTCGACCGACCGGATCGGATTTGTGTTGCGAGACGATTTCAACTTGTTGTTCTGGCCAATCCACCGGAATTGGCGCTGTCGCCGTAATGCCCGACGCATTGCCATTGGCCGTAATACGAACCCCAATCTCCCAATCCAGGTCTTCGGGATCTACGAATTTGACGCCGTTGGATGGCGGGGGTGAAGCGGACTCCCTCGTATCCTGGTGTAAGGCAGAACCCGTTTCATCAATCGCGAGTGAATGGTTCACCGGCCACGCCAGCAACAACAGTAATAGGCTGGCCGTTAACCAAATTGATTTGCGGTGAATTTTCACAGGACTCTTTCGTTTCTGTCGTTGGCTGACGATGTGGGTTGTCAGTCAGGTAACAGTTCGCGGACAAAACCGACTGCCGGCTTCGACTTGCCACTGCCAGTTACAAACTCAGCGACGTATTTTTGCCGTTGCTCTTTTTCGGGGACTTTAACGTTGTCCCCTTTTTGGAGGATGATTCTCGGATCCGAGTTGCCACCAAAATCGCGCAGCCCGGCGACGTTGCAGGGAAACCAGTGGCCTTTGTTTTCCGAGTCGACCAAATAAAACTCGGCCAGTTGATGTCCTTCCACCCAAACCATGCGGGCCGGAACGTCGTGAGCCCGACACATGGCCACAAACAACCCGACCAGATCTTCGGCACAACCCGATTTTGCCCGGAAAACACTCAGGCTTTCCTGCGGCTCCCCCTCACGAAATTCCACGTTTTCTCGAACCCAGTCGTAGATGGCTTCGACTTGCTGCCACGCCGTTTCCCGGTCCGTGACAATCTCCTTGACCTGTTTTCGGAGCTTGGCGTTGCGGTAACTGATGCCCGGGCCGACGCCAAGATACTGTTTCAATTCCTTGTCCAATTTTTCCGGGACGGTAAACCCCTTCGTATCGAGCGGCGCGACGATTTCATTCACCTCGACGGCAAACGTCCAATCCAGCTCCAGGATCGTATTGGGTGGCACGGTACGAATTTTGATCACTAGTTGTTTGACGCCGCTGTCGAGGTCCCGATAGGTCACGTCGTGAACCAGGCTGGGAACGTTCTCTTCAACGACCTCAACCGTTTGCTCCGGCCAGGCCGTCGGAACGGGAATGGTTACCAGCATGTCCCGGCACGCATTGTTGCCGGTCACAATTTTTGCGCCGACTTTCCATTTGTACTTGGCCGGATTACCAGGGTTATACCAGCGTTGGAAGTGGTAACCTGCGGGGCCTTCCCAACCGTGCCAGCGGCACCACCGGACTCGGGTTCCTGGCCGCTGGCGCCGACAAGCACGATGCCAACACCCAACCACAGGACGGCAGCCAAGGACTTTATCGAAAACGGACCCATTGCCATATACACAATCCAGTTTTGACCCAAACAGCGAAACTTCTATTTTACGCTGGGGGCACCGGGCAAGTTGGGTGGCGATGGCCGAATCCTGCTTTTTTTGGTTTGGCCGTCGCAAGAAACCGGCAAAACAACCATGCCAATCGTTAATTCAGTACCAATTGGACGACGAGTGATAAACCGTCCGACGAAAATTAGACTGTCAGGAAAACGCAAAAACGGCAGAGAATTCTCTGCCGTTGTGGGAGTTTAGGGTCAGACAAGCTCAGGATTTACCTGTCCGATTTTCAACTTCCATGAAGTTGTTTCAGCCGTTGGCTGGAACTAATTGTGATTGCCCCACCCACGAAATATTCCGAGCGAGGGTGGTGCCCACGATGTATTTTTGAACTTTCGCGAACCATAAACATTCGTCGACGGAACCTCGATTCCGGAGCCCATGGCGGGGGAATAACCGGTCTCACTCATTACGGGTGAACTGCCCGGTCCCGAATAATAGGGTGCTGATGACTGAGGAATAAACCCGGGTGCTTCCAGATAGGGACCATTGTCAGCCGGCATTTCCATCCCGGGATTCACATTGACCGGTGCGGCCCCGCACACGCCCGACTCGCACATGGGAGCGTAATTCGTACCGCAGCCGATTGGCTGGCCAACAGGAGGCTGGCAGGTGTTGCAAGTCGCGCCACGGCACCAATTGCGAAGCGGACCATTCGCACAACCGCTATAAAGCACCAGCGCCGTTGCGCACGTTATTAAACAGATTGTCTTGTTAATCATTTGCCTCACCCTAACCCTTTGCTTCTATGTTGTGGTCTGAAAACGTACAACATGATTCATGATGTGCAAGTTAAACGCGGTAATTTTTCTCAACATATTTCTGCAAAATCACCTTGGCCTTATTTAGTAACCTATGTTTCTGCGGGTATTTGCCGACCGCCTGTCGCGTGGAAGCAACAACCAACAACAGTCGACTTAATCTCTATTTGTCACACGATTACACTATGCGCCGGTTGCACAACATCCTTGGATTACAGATCAGCTTGACGGCCATCTTACTGTTGACTGCAACCTCAAGCGGAATGGCGCAGGATACACCAGCAACCGACCTGTTACGCGAATCGGCAATTCGGTTGCGTGACACGGGATTTGACGCGGCTGGAGCATTGCGCGGAATCGTTGAATTCAAGGCATGTTTTGGCATTCGTCAATCGGTACAGGTCAATGAACTGGACGAAATCTGGCTGATCAACGCCCGCAACAGTCATCATTGCCCAAGCGATCTGTCGCTCATCAGCGTCAAGAAATTCGAAAACGGCAACTGGAATCCCTCGACACTGGATAACCTGGCCTCTGGGCATTTGGCGGATTCATCCAAAGAGACGGTTTTCTTCGTCCACGGTGATTTAACCGACGACCGCTGGTCGCTCACGCGGGGCGTCCAGGTTTATCGAAATCTGTTCAAAAATTGTCGTGCCCGCAAACCGGTTCGGTTGGTAATCTGGCAATGGAAATCCGATCGGGAGTCTGCCCGTTTCATCAAGGATTACTTCATCAAATCCGTCCGTTCTGTGCAACTTGGTACAACGCTCGCGCTGACGCTGGGCGTGCTACATGATCGAAACGTGACCGTAATCGGATACAGCCTGGGAGCGCAAATGACATTGACGGCCATGCAGCGTAATGATCCGACCCACTTCACCGGGGACCACGGATATCGAGTTGCATTGATCGCCCCTGCCCTCGATTGCGATTTTACGACGTTGGCCGCAAACTCTCCGACCATCGGTAGCCTGATTGAGCATTGCGAAATCTTTTACAACTCGACCGATCGGGTCTTGAGAGCCCACGAACTGATTTGCAAAAGGAAATTTGGCCGCAACTATGTTCCGCTGCAGAAATTCGTTGAGATGCAGATCATGTCTTTGGGTCAAATTTATCAATGCGATGTTGGTCAGGAAGTTGGAAAAGTGCATTGCATCGTGCGGTACTCCAGTTCGCCGACTATTCAAGCGAGAATCAACCAACTGATTTCGTGGCAGCCATGGACGTCGGGAATGGAATTCAACCCGCCGGCATCAGCCACAAACGCAAACGGTGATCAACCCCACGAATTCCTGATTTCTGATCCACTTCGCGAATTGGATCCATCGTACCGGTCGATCGAGCTTACCTGTTTGATTCTGCAAGCTCGCCCTGACATATCTTTCTCGCGAATCGATCTAACCGTGATTCACCCAGCGACCGCTTCGCCAGCCGGATGGAATCTTGCCAAACGCCGTAAAATGGCCGTGGTTCGAGAATCCCAATTCCAGCGTGACCTGGTCACTCGACCTGCCAGATGATCTGATCGATGTTGGCTGTAAATTGCTGTCGTGGATTGACCGATTGAAAGAGCACCTTCGCTTGGACACACCCGGTACCTGGTTGCACAAATCTGGAGAGATCGCCCGCAGGCGTGACGGTTGTAACCAAGGTCGTAAAGCTGGCTGCCTCGCGCATGTCGAGTTGTTCAAAGTCGCCCGCCACATAGTCAAACAGCCAGATCGTCTGATTCACGGTCGACCGCGCAAACATCGAAGCCTCCAGCGTAAATTCCAACATCGTCGGCGTTTCGGTTGGACTGACACCTTTAAGTTCAAGCTCGACTACCGACTGAATTCCGGTTGGGCTGCGGCGCACCGAGAGGTCGACGTTATCGCTCAATTCAAGATCGGCCACGCCACCGGACGCATACATGCCCCGGAGCACTTCGAACGAATCGACCGGAACCAACACCGGTCCCGACGGAATCAGTACCATCGCGAAGGCAGTCAGCTGACCGTTCAACAACCCACGGCCGACGATGGTTCCATCGTCTGCGATTGAAAATGCACCGTTGGACGTACCGGTCTGCAAGTCCCACCCCGTTCCTCCTGTGGTCATCAGATCATGTAGGCGGTAAGTCGCTGTCCCGTCGTTCAAAAACGGAATCGCAAAGACACCTCCCGCGGTTCCGACGACCCAACCACTGGCATTGACGCCGCGCCCGCTGCCCGTGGACGTGTCCGTGGGCAGAGGAATCTCGACCATCCCGATACCTTCACTCCACAAGAAGGGGCGACCGTCGGCCCCCCCGTTGATTGAACTGGATCCCGTGATCAATCCATTGCTGCTGACATCAAACGCGATGGCACTGTTGTGTCCAAGTCCCGTCAGCGCTCCGACGTCGGACGCTTCCGTGTCGCCTGGATCGAGGTAAAACCCCTTGATCACAGCCGCGTTGTTTGGATCGAGTGCCTGGCCAACAATCCGACCCGCGTCATTGACGCCGTAAGCTGTTCTCAGGACACCGCCGGCAAGCGTTTGGGTCAGAATCGTTCCCGGACCGCTTGGTGAAAACGTCGCGGCAATCTCAAGTGACCCACCGTTCACAGATCCAACGACAAGCTCGCTGTTGTTGATCGCATAGGCCCGACCCAAAGTCTGCCCGCTGGGCAATTCCAATGGAATCGCGGCTCCGTTTTGCCAGATTATCGGTAGGGCATTCGACCCAAAAAACGTTGTCGCTCCAATCCCGGCGATCGTTCCGGCATTGTTCACGCCCCACGGCGTGCTGTACGTTCGACCGGCAGCGGACGGCAGCCCCGTCGTGCCGACTCCGGTTTGCCACAAAAATGGATCGTTGTCAGTAAAACCGGCTGCAAATTGACCATCCTCCGAAATCGCCTGACCACCACTTACCGATTCACCTGCCAGACCAAGGCTGATAATTTCATATTGGGGCTGCGCTTTCGACAACGTGGGCCCGAGCAAACCGAACAGGCAAGCGGTCATCAATAATCTAAAAATCGAATTTGTCATCGAACCATCGCTTGGAATAAAACTACTACTTGCGCAGCCTGCCGATCAATCCTTCGCTCGAGGTGATCCCCTTGAGCATCGATTTTAGTGCATCACGATTGGGGGCATAGTCCATCGCGGTCTCGCGCGTGATCGTTTCGGCCTTGATCAACTGTACCAATGAATACGTGAAGCTCCGCATTCCCTCTTCCGTGCTCGTGTTGACGATCGCTGGCAAATCTTCATCTTCTTCGTGTACAATTTTTTCCTTGACAAGCGAAGTTCCCAGTAGCACTTCTGTCGAAGGATACCGCGTGCCTTCTTCTACTCCGGGAAGCAGTCGTTGGCACATGATGGCTGTCAAACTGTTGGCCAGCGAACTGCGGATAAACGTATGTTCGTCACGGTCAAAGAACTCGAGGATCCGGGAAAACGTCTGCTGCACATCGCTGCTGTGGATGGAACCCAACACAAGATGCCCCGTCTCGGCTGCCATTAACGCCGCCAACATCGTTTCCTTGTCGCGCATTTCCCCGATCATGATCAAATCGGGGTCCTGACGAACGACGTACCGCAATGCTTCCGGAAACGTCGGAACATCGATGCCGATTTCACGTTGCGAAATAATGCAATTTTTAGGAGTAAACCGGTATTCGATTGGGTCTTCGATCGTGATCACATGCAGATTTCGATGCACGTTGATGTAGTCCAGCATCGCCGCCAGCGTCGAACTTTTTCCGCTGCCGGTGACCCCGCTGACCAAAACCAGTCCGACGAGCGTTTTTGAAATTGTCTCGCGATAAACTTCCGGCAGATGCAGTTCGTCAAAATCAGGAATCTTGTTTTGAACTCGCCGCAGGGCCGCGTGCATATCGCCGCCGGTCCGATAAAGATTGATTCGAAAACGGTCGCCGAAGTCCGAATGAACGGCAAAGTCGACTCCTCCCGTTTTGTCGTATTCTGCATGTCGCCCGGGAGGCAACAACGCAGCCATCATCTGTTCCATGTACTGCGTGTCGGGGATCGGCGGAGAATCCGTCTTTTTGAGGTGGCCGCCAATGCGGACGTAGGGCGGATAACCGACTTTCAGATGCAGATCGGACGCACCCTGTCGCGACACGAAATCGAGCAACTGCTTGATTTCAATTTCTGGTTTTTGCAATTCGTGCATGGGCTGTTCGGCATTAAATGCTGGTAGACCGCGAGCATGTTCCGATGCTCGCGATGCCTCTCCCTGCACCTGGGCTCAACTTTAGCTGAAAGCGGGTCATTTTTCCAATCAAAAAAACACGGTCAACCACGAATAGATCATCACGACGCCTGTGCCTGCCATCACGTAACAGGTTGTAGATAATCCCGCTGGCGTTTGTTGATTTTACGTGATGGCAAATTGAAACCCGCGTTTTGACGCCGCAAAAACAGACTCAACATCTTTTTCTTCCTTCCGGGCACAGTTTGTGCAAACGGCGACTGGCTCGGTTTTTAGAGTTTCTTGTTTTTTCAGGAGCGGCCTGATTGGCCGGGAGAGAGATGAAGAAGAGAAAACTGAGTCGCCGTTTTGGTTTCGAAAGTCTTGAGGGACGTCGGTTGCTGGCAGCAGACTTCTGCATGCAGGCCATGCCCGAAGTGGAGGCAATGGAACCAGCCCAATGCGAAGTGGCTGCGTTTGATTGTCCCGCGGACGCTGCGGTTTCCGATACGGTTACCGAATCGGATCCCGTCGCTGAAACGGAAACGATGCCAGACCTGGATCCACGCATTTTGGATCTGGCCGATGGCATGGACGGTTATTTTGGTGCACTCAGCGCCGAAAACCCGACCGAATCGCTTGAGTTTACGGCTACCGGTAACGGGATGGTTGACGTTGTGCTCGCATCGTCCTTTGGCAATGCGCACGCTTCGCTTTCTGTAACGAACAGTCAAGGCGAGGTCATCGAAACGCAGGGCGGGGGGCTCGAGGGATTTGATATGTTGTCGTTCGAAGTTGAAGAGGGCGAAACATATCAACTCACGATCTCGTCGGATGACGCGAATTGCGAAGGCCATTTTCAGTTGACTGCCGGTTTCGCGGCCCATGTGGATCAGCACGCTGATGCAGTTGGCAGCGACTCGACCGAGTTGGAACTGGTTGAGAATCAGGCCGAGTTGTCAGGACGTCTGGAGTCGGCCGGCGATATCAATACGTTTCGTTTCACGGCGACCTCCACTGGCGAAATGACATTGGAGTTGCACGAGACGGTTGACGACGCACGGATCGGACTGGGCGTCAGCATCCAGGATGCGGAGGGCAACATTCTTGCCCAGGGTGCAACCAACGAGATGTTGCAGATTTCGTTTGACGTCAGCGAAGGCCAGGAATACTTCGTGTCTCTGGCTGCCGGAGAGGGCCAAACAGGGACGTACAATTTTGGCCTGAATCTGACACCAGGTCCGGAATCGCTGGCTGAAGATATCGTTGATTGTGATTCGGCTGCAGAATCTGCAGATCCGGATGCAGCACCAACGGAAGATGTGAATCCGGAAATGTTGGAATCCGGAAATGGTTGTTGAACAAACGACTGACAACCAGGACGGCGAACCGTCAACCGGCGATCCATCGGATCTGGAAGTCATCGCCGACACGGACCAACCAGAAACCGACCCCGATTCGGAACTGGTCGATACGTGTGACGAATTGTTGGCGACGGATGAACCGGCTGCAGCCGACTTGATCGTTGATCCGGTCTCGGAGGTCGATTGCCAAATTGGGGAAACCGACGGCGACGTGATTCAGACCGACATCGCGGACGGACCGGCCAATGTCGAACTGGTTGACGCCATCGCTGGCGAAGCGATTGCTCAACTGACCGCAGATCCGGAACCGGAAACGGATTTGGTTGATTCGATAGAGGACCAGTTGCAAGACCCTGTGATCGACGCCTGGGATACCTGCGCCACCGCAGCACCGGTGACAGTCGGCGACAATTCCACTTCGGACCTGGCGACGGTTCCCGAACTCGAGCCCGGGACATGTGACTTGATTGCCGATTCAGGCGCCGACGTCACAAACTCCGAAACGGAAATCGACCAGCCGCTCGTCAGCTTTGATGAACAGGATGTGGTCGACGACTTCTTCGCGGAACTGGGAAACGATTTCGAGTTGCATTTCGACCTGTCGTTTGGTCGCTATAACTTCGAAACGGTTTTCTCGCTTGTTTAGACGATTTCAAAGCGCCTAAACGGGTGCCATGTTAGCCGCCATTGCTGACGGCTTCATGACAGACTTTGGTCGTTCGGATGAATCGAACGAAACGACTCGCTAACGAGAACACGATGTTCTCTACGCGGGCTTTTGGCTTGAGTCCGATGTTAAACTTAACCCTGGTTTCACTAGTCTCCAATGAACCATGCGAATTGGTCCGTGTTGGATGAAAACTGTTGTCGTGGATTGGTCGATTGAAATCGAACTCTTGCCTCCATGCACAGTGTGCCGGGTTCTACGAACCGCTCGAAGTCGCTCAAGATGTCGATTTGGACGCGCGAATCCACTTGCTGGGTTGCGGGCCGCGAATCAATCGTTTCCCAGACACCAGCCACAATCGCAGTTCGTTCAGGACCTGTTTTACACTGCGTTGTTGGCGAATCGCTGTATGGCCCGCATGAGATAATTCTCTCGCAGTACAACCAAGCGGACTGTCAATCGCCAAGTCAAACAAGGCACGCGGATCGGAATTGCTGGGTGGCCGAATTTCACCAATCGCCAAACCAATGTCACTGGAAAACTCGGAGCGTATCTTTCTGGCGGCGGTTCGTGCGTCGAACGACTCGGTCTGCAGCCAGGTTGCGCCCCCGGTTTCATTCAGGACCAATCCCCCGGTCACGACGAGTTTGGATTCATCCTCCACCGACAAGAGGGATCTGGCTACGTCCCCTTTCAGCCCACAATCGACAATTGCGATGGTCTTGTCCAACCGAACCAGTTGATGATGGATGATATCTTGAAGCTGTTGGTCGTTTTCGCCGAAGATTAACGAACCCAGGATCTGCCGGATCTGTTGGAGCGTGGGTTCCATTTGCTGTTGGCATTTTTCAATGGTTGTATCGCGGGCCGAAACGCGCAGTGAAATGGTTGCAAAGCTGGCCGTAATTCCAACACGCGGGTTGCGATCGCGAGCGATCATGTTTGGCAACATGGATTCAACTTCGCTTTCGCCGACACCGAAACAATTGAGTACATGATGATGAATGACGTGGCCTTCACCGGTCAGGCTCCTGATTGTGGGACCGACGGTGGCGGCCCACATTTGTTTCATTTCGGCCGGAACGCCAGGCAAGGCGAAGATACGACAGGCCGATTTTTCTTTGCGTGGAAAATCAAAATCGATTCCCGGCGCGGTCCCTTCCGGGTTGTCGATCACACGCGAGCCAACCGGAAAATACGCCTGGATTTTGTTGCTTTCGGGCATTTCCCGTGAATAGCGGGCGAAGATTCGGCGAATGTGCTCAATCGCTTCGGCGTGAAGTTCAAGCCCAACTTTGGCCGCCTCGGCGATCGCCTGACGCGTCAAATCGTCGGCCGTGGGACCCAAACCGCCGGTTGCCACCACGATGTCGGCCCGCTCGGCCGCGATTCGAAACGCCGCGACGTTGTCATCATGGTTATCACCCACCGTCGTATGAAACGCGACTTCGACCCCCAGCTCACACAACCTTTGGCTGAGCCACCGGGAGTTTGTATCGAGCCTCTGGCCGCTGGTCATTTCGTCGCCAATGGCAATTACCTCAGCTCTCAGATCCACTCAGCGGTTCTCCAGGTCGGGGATGGAATTCACAGCAGGCTTCGAAAGAGTATGCGATAGGAAACGAGAATTGCAAATTGGCCATGTCCCATGTTTTGGCGGTGGGCAATAACCCGTTTTCACATACGATTTGACCCCTCACAATGACGTCTCACTAGCTAATTCCAATCAAATTCGCTACAAAAGGGGGGGCTCTCGATTACGATAAATAGTGGCGAGTGGACTCCCGCGGGGCGCCGAATTTCGTTCGTTGGAACCGCGGGTAGGGTTGGCGTCAAGCTTCCGATTGCAACTTTTGAAGGTAACATCCTTGAAATTTAAACATGGGACAATCATATGTGCGGGATAGTTGGTTACGCAGGTTCGCGAATCGCTCAGGATTTTCTGATTGAAGGCCTGCGACGGTTGGAATACCGCGGGTACGACAGTGCGGGAACCGCGACGATTGACGAATCGCAGGAGATCAACATCACCAAATCCGTCGGGCGGATTTCCAGTCTTGTGAGCGAGATTTCCCATGCGCCTTGTCGTTCGCGAGTCGGCATCGGACATACCCGTTGGGCGACCCACGGTGCAGCAACGATCACCAACGCGCATCCGCACCTGGGGGGCGACGATGTTCTGGCGTTGGTTCACAACGGTGTTATCGAGAATTTCGCTGAACTACGCACGCAATTGAAGCAAAAAGGTTATCGCTTTAATTCTGAAACCGACACCGAGGTCATCGCCCACCTGGTGGCCGAATCGGTCAAAGTTCGCATGCGACGATTTAGCAACGGACAAATCGCCACCCACCAGCTCGCCATTGACTCCATTAAAGACGCGATTTCGCAATTACGAGGAACTTTTGGGCTGGCAATCGTCTTCAAACAATGGCCGGACGCGATTTTTGCCGCGCGGCTGGGTAGCCCGCTGGTTATTGGTATCGGGGATGGTGAGCATTTTCTGGCAAGCGATGCCTCTCCGTTGGTGGGGTATACCGATCGGATTGTTTATCTGGCCGATCACCAGGTCGCAATGTTGACGGCGGACACGCTGCAGGTTTCGCATCGCGATCAGGGCGTGATTGTGCATGATGTACAACAACTGGATCTTGAATCCAGACAGGTAGAATTGGACGGTTACGCCCACTACATGCTCAAGGAGATTTTTGAGCAGCCCGAGTCGTTAAAAAATACAATGCGCGGTCGCCTGAATGAAGACGATGCGACCGCCGTTTTCGGAGGTCTTAACCTGACGCCGCAGGAACTTTTGAAAGTCAAGAGAATTGTCTTCACGGCTTGCGGAACCAGTTGGCACTCTGCTCTGGTCGGCGAATACTTGATGGAAGAAATCGCCCAAATTCCTGTCGAAGTCGAATACGCCAGTGAGCTGCGGTATCGAAATCCTCCGATGGATCACAACACCTTGGTGTTCGCGATCACGCAAAGCGGCGAAACGGCCGACACGCTGGGGGCGCTGCGGGAAATGAAGCGCAAAGGGCACGCGACTCTGGCAATCTGCAACGTCGTGGGTAGTACCATCGCCCAGGAAGCAGACGGCGGAATCTATTTACATGCGGGTCCGGAAATTGGGGTGGCCTCCACCAAGGCGTATACATCTCAGTGCCTGGCGCTGTCCATGTTGGCGCTGTATTTTGGACGACTTCGTCACCTGGGCTACAACGCCGGGCGCGCGATGATCGAACAAATCCGGGAGTTACCTGACCATATTCAGACCGCGTTGGGATCCAACAACCACGTCAAGATGATCGCGGAAAAATACGCAGATTGTAATAATTTCCTGTACCTGGGCCGCAACTACAATTTTCCCACCGCGCTGGAAGGTGCCTTGAAATTGAAAGAGATCAGCTACATTCACGCCGAAGGTTATCCCGCGGCCGAGATGAAGCATGGTCCTATCGCGCTGGTGGATGAAAAGACCCCCAGCGTGTTCGTGATGCCGCAGGGCTTTATTTACGAAAAGGTGATGTCCAACCTCGAAGAGATCAAGGCCCGCGGTGGACCTGTCATCGCGATTGCCGGAATAGGTGATGAACGTGTCGCCGAAGTAGCGGATGACGTGATTTATGTGCCGCACGTGGAAGAGTTTCTGCAGCCGATCGTCACGGCGATTCCACTTGCAGTTGCTGTCGTATCACATCGCCGTCGCTCGAGGTTGTGACGTCGACAAGCCGCGAAACCTGGCAAAAAGCGTGACCGTCGAATAGTCAATGTGACAAGGCGGTCTCCGCCGTTTGTCTCATCGCTATATTTTGCCACCCCGCTCTTGGACCCGTTTGCCGTACCATTGCGCCAGCGGATTGGCGGTCAGCCCATGCAGGAAAATACTCAACAGGATGGTCCACGTAACGGTGGGCAACAGGATATTTCTGCCGGGAAGATTCTCATCCAGCACGATGAAGACAAATACGATACTGGCCAGTCCGCGCGGGCCGAACCAGCCGATGAATAGCTTGGTGTCGGTGGCCTGCCTCAAGCCCGACAAGCAAAGGTAGACGGGCAACATGCGAACAAAGGTCAGACTTGACAACGCGTAAACGACAACCTTCCAATTCATGAACTCCCAGCTTAATCCAATCGCTGCCGCTCCAGACACAAACCAGGTCACCATGGCCAATACGTCGCCCGAGCCTTCCGCCGCGTCCAAATATTGCTGTTTGTGTTTCTTGCACAGCGCGCCAAAAACGAGTCCGCCGATGAAACAGGCGATAAAACCACTACCGCCCCATAGCTGGGTAATGGCAAAACATGACAGCGCCAAGGCGATCACGGGCACTTGCAACCACGTGCCGGCGATCCATTGGCGCTGGGCACAAATTTTCAATGCCCAGCTTCCCAGCCCGCCGCCCACGATCCCGATCAACAGGCCGATTCCGATGGCCTGCAGTGGCAGTCGGACAGCCAAGCTCGCTGCCTCGTTCACGCCCATTTCACCGATGGCCAGCGATAGGAAGAACAATAAAACGGGAACACAGATGCCATCATTCAAGCCACTTTCCAGGTTCAGACTTTCCCGCACCGGCTCGGGAACAGCTTCGTTGGTGACAACTGCTTTGCCCAGTGCCGCGTCGGTAGGCGCCAGCATCGTGGCCAGCATTGCAATTTCAAATAGTTCCAGACCGTCGAATAATAACCAGCCAACGAGAAATCCCAACGCAATCGTGAGCGGCAATCCAACGAGCAGCAGCCGTGCCGATATCGACTCTATCCGGCGCAGCCAGTTCAGATTCGTATTCGCCGAATCTGTAAAGAGAACGAGTGCTAACGTCAATTCGGCAAGCGTCTTGAGCCCTTCACCTTCAATCTCGATATTAACCAGCCCGAAACCATCGGGGCCGCACAAGAATCCGACGAAAACGTAGACCAGCGCACCGCTGACGATCGTGCGCTGTAATCGCGACGCGATCAGGCTGTAAACCAGTGCAAACGCCGCAACGACCGACAATAACTGGTAGTTCAATGTCGCCCTCCGCGATTACTTCGTCGATCTCACGCGACACCCGTTCACAGAATGGTGTCATCCCATGAAATTTCTGAGTCCCGTCAGTCCAAATTGCACGCCCATCGCGAGCACGATGAGTCCCATCAGATGAGTGATGGTTTCACGAGCCAAGCCGCCCTGAGTTTTGCTCCCGAAAAACGCGACCAATAACATGGCCGCAACGGTGACAACTACGGTGACGGCGATGGCAATCAGGGCCGTGATGGGTACGTCCATTTTTGAATGAGCCACGGCCAGCGTGATGACTCCGGTGATCGTTCCGGGACTGGCGGCAAAAAGAATTAAGGGTGAAAGCGATGCATCCGAATCACCAGCTGCGGAGGACTTGGAGTTGGTGACGTCGCCTTTGATCATACCAAAACCCATCCACGCCAACACAAATCCGCCCGCCACACTGAAGGCATCCAGCGAAACACCAAATACGTGAAGTGCTTTCGCACCGAATAATGCGGCCAGGCCCAGAATGACCACTATGGCAATGCCAACTTTGATGGCATCCGCCATTTTGGCACTGGAGCTGCGACCGGATTCAATCTTCGAAAACATGGCCGCACAGATCGCTGGATTGACCAGCGAAAGAACGGTCGCGATGGCTTGTAAGTGTTCGCTCATAATCGATTACTGGACCAGGCTTCCGCTTTGTCAGGATCATAAATACCCGGGATGGGCGCCTGCAGAATCATCACCCGGATGATATAGATCGCCACGGGAACACCCAGGATCAGCCCCCACATTCCAAAGAAATGTTCAGCGACCAACAAGATAACGATCACCAGCACCGGATGCAAATGACCAATCTTACCAATGATGCGCGGCGCCAACACGGTGCCCTCGATCATGTGAATGATGGCAATCGCAATAACCACTTGCAGCACCATCAACAATGAACCGCCGGGTTGCAGGACGGCAACAACGCAAATCGGAAGTCCCGACAGAATCACACCCACCACGGGTATGAAACTGAATACGAAAACAGCCAGCGCGAGCACAAATTTGTATTTTACGCCAATCAACCACATGGCAGACAGCGTTAGCAGCGCATTGAACGCGGCAATCAGCGCCTGCCCTTGAAATGTTTTGCCGATCAGTTTGCCCAGCGCGACGACGCTTGGTACGATCTCGTCAAATACCGGTCGCAATCTCGTATTGCGCAGGTCCTGCATCCCCCGTTTCATGCCCGGCCATTCGATCAACATGAAAATCGAAAGCACCAAAGCCGTTACGACCTGGATCGGAACTCGTACAAAGTGGCTGAGAGCCTGGTCAAACCAGCCAACGACGCTTTCGAAAACTTTAGGACCATCATTTTTGGCATGATCGCGAACCCAATCGGCGACATGACTTGTGGCCCACCATCGTTGAGCAAGTTCCAGTTTAGTTGCCGTTTCAAAATCATGCTCCTGATCCGCAATCGTTTCCGGGTTTGCAGAGTAGTGTTGGCGAACCGCCGCCTGAAAAGCGGATTCACCTTCCGGATAGGCCGCAGACAGACGTTGAAAGAATGAATAGTCAATCGGTACTGCGGCAGGATCTTCCTGATGGGCCTGTTCATAAAATTCCTTAAATCGCGACTGATAGTCGGAAGACTTGCGAAAATCAGACCACTCTTGAGGCGATATTAACGGTTCCGGCTGGGATGCACTGTCGGATTCTTTGGGCAACGCAGACCCCGTGGAATCGGTTGACTGCAAATGTAAAACCTGGGCGTGTTCGTAATTTGCCTCGAAATCAGCTTGCATCCTGGCTTCAAGTTGTGGAAACGAACGATACAGTCCTTCGCCGTTGCGACCGGATTCCTGGAACTTTTTGAACTCAGTTTGATATCGCTGATCTGGCGGCGTCCCAAACTGGCGATGGAATTGCCAAGCTCCAACCGTGTTGGCCAGCAAAATGTTTTGTAGCTCGGCGGCGCTGGTATGTTGAAGTTGTGCGACCAGGCTTTTGCCTTCTCGAATGACGGGCGGGACAAAGTAGCGTCCCAGTCCGTAAAGCACCAGGCAAATCCCTAACAATACCGAAAATGTAAGTGTTAAATCCAAGCCATGGGAGGCGCCATGGGGCGAAATTCTTCGAGCCAGAAATCCAACCAGGGCTCGTACGATGAAACAAACCAAAAAAGTCAAAAAGCCAATCAGAAAAAACTCGTGCAGCACATACAACAGCCCTAAAAACGCCGCCCAAATCACTGATTTTTGCCACCAGGATTGTGGGGCAAACGAATTGGCGTGGCGAGGTCAAGCTAGTGTCTGAATGGCTGGCCATGGCAAAGTTGTCTGCGATATCTGCGGAGCCGTGTTAACCAATAGAGAGGGAATCTCGTTACTGTTTTGTTTTGCTCGCGCTATCAAACCCCAGCGTCCTCCGCCTGACCATTCAGTCTATTCAAACGACTCGATGGCTGACCCACCCGATTTCGATTTGAAATAAAAGATCGCAGCAGCCCCGATCGCCACCAGGATCATGATCACCCACAACACAAGCGTGTATTGTTCGAGTGTCGACATGGCCACCAACATAATGGTCAAGACGATCCCGACGATCAACAGCAGCCAATCGAAGTGTACACCGGCCAAGCAACAAGTAAGCGCCAGCAAGAGAAGCGAGATGTCTGAAGCCGCTGAGCGGGGAATGATCTCTTGGCGTTCGAGCAATAACACGAGTCCCAAAAACGCCAACAGGATCGCCCAGTGACCCAGCTCACGAGTTATCAACTTTGCGAATTGATTGTATCCTGCCTCCTTGCCTCTACTCGTGCTTCGCCAGAGCCCCAGAGCCGCATAGACAACGATGACGAACAACCAGTACCACCAGGCACCTTTTTCCAATGCCTGGCTTAACCCCATCCCAACCAGCGCCAGCAACAACATGCCACACAACGCGTAGAACTGTAGTTTCCGCGGTGTGGCGTATTTAGATTTTTCGACCGGCACAGGCTTGGCGGATTCACTCATAAGTATACCTTTTCAAATTCCGTGAACCGGGCAATTCTATCGACGAAGTCTGTGATGGCACGAAGACGGAGCCGAAGGCCGGATTACTCGCCGTTCCAAACGATCATCAGGCTTCTGCCAGCCACTTTTTCGCCTCGTCCTGCTGCCCGTCCTCAAAATATTTGATTTTGGACATGGTGAATGGTTTGCAAATGGTTGCCATCCACTTTTCCCATTTCTTGTCGCCAATCATTGCGATTCGTTCTACGTCGCGACAGTGCTTGGTCGCAAATTTTATGTCTTCCCACATGGCTCCCATTTCCCAGCCATGAAAGTCGTGCATCTCAAACAGAATCTTGATTTTGCCTGTGTCGATCAACCGCTCGACGGCCGGTTCAAAAGTCGTGATAGTCCTCTGCCGAAAGCTTCCCGCTGGCTTTCACTTCCAGAAGATGCTGGTCAAAGTTTTCTTTGATTTCAATCGTCATTCGAATTCTCCTTGTGTCGACTTTATTTGATTAAGTTCAGCGCGGGCAGATGACTACCGGTCACCCGAACATTTCGGGTTCACTCCCCAACACTTTAGGAGACTTTCATGGGAAATGCAATTGTCTCGTTCCGACGTCTTTTCAGGCAAGGCAAATCGACACGTTGCTGTTGGACCAGTGGGTCGCTCCTGCCGGGTGCGACTCGCGACGTTCTTAACCGCGTTGAGCCTGCCAGATAGGGCCAACGCCACTGTTCGTCTGACTCGAGAATCCGGAGCCAGTACTGCAAACGGGATTCAGAGCTCGTCGTAATCAGGCATCACGTTTCTTCACATTCAGATCCAGCGTCGCCAACGGAGGAACATCCAGGAGGCGATCGCCATGAATATCATCACGACGCAAATAATTGCAAACGCCCATGGATTGTGCGCATCCGGGATGCCCGCAACGCTCATCCCGAACAGTCCCGTCAAAAAACCCAAGGGCAAAAATACCGTGGCCAGGATGTTCAAGTTGTAGGTAATACGATTTAATCGGTCCGCCATCTGGGATTCGATTTGATCATGCAACAGCTGGGCTCTTTCATGGCATTCTTCTAGGCTTTCGAGGTAGCCCAAAACCTGCCGCTTGGCCGATTCCAGAGCGCGCAGCTCTTTCTTGCTGATCGGAAGCGTGTCATCGACAGTTACGAATCCGAGCAGATTGCGCAACATGACGAGAATGCCGCCGCGTTCGCATCGTTTGACGTCGAATGACGTTCAATTCGTCGTCGATGTCATCATCATCGTCTGCCTCCAGGATTTGATCTTCGAGCTTGGTGGTTTTGCTGAATATTTCGTTGATCAACGGTTCAAGTTGCTTCACGCTGGCTCGCAGCAAAAATGCGAGGATTTGATAAGGCTCCCAATGGCTGGTCTTATCCTGTGCGGCGGCACGAAGAGCATCAACAGCCGGGTTCGCCTCTGAGCGAACCGTAATGAAACGGTCTCGCTCGATCCAGATTCGGTTCGATTGCTGATCATCTTGATCCGCGCCCGGCTCGATTTTTCGCATGTGAAAACAGATCAACATTCCATCGTCATACACTTCACGCCGATTCATTTCGTCACGATCCAACAACCGCTGAGCCACTTCGGCGGACAAACCGGACTTGTTTTCGATCCAATCAGTTGTGTCGCTGTCGCGCAAATCCAGGTCGATCCACTTAACGGGGTTGGACTCGTCGTTGGTTTTTCGATTCAGTTGCAGTATTTGTGGCACACCAGGATCCTCAGACATCTGACAAAAGTTTTCGTGGAACTCGCCGATCGGAGCCATCCTTAAGTCAATCAGTCATGCCGGACTGGATACTCTCGGTCGAGAATTTCAACCGGATGATATCATTGAAATCGCGTTTGACCCATCATGGGAACGACGCGACCGCCACCCCACAGCGACCAGGTACGGGCGGAAAGCCGCCAAATTAAACGGGCACCCTGCAGGGGAGTTTCCAGCTGCGACTTTCTCGTTCTGGTAATTCAAATCTGGGAAGTAAAATTTTTATTTAGGCCGGTAAGTTACGGGTCAAGTAGGATGTCTAATAAGTCTGATCTTCTTCGAACGAGGAATTTTACAACATGATGATTCGAATTTTTTTGATCGTGGGATTTGCTTTTTTCGTGACGACTTTGTCGGCGCAAGAACAACGTCCGATAACGCAACCTCAGGTTAAACAGGTCCAGGTTAACCCGGCTCAGGTTAATCCCCCGCAAATAGCAACGCCAAGTTGCGCCCGTCGGCAAAACATCGTCGGAAGAAAGCGATTTGGATGCGATTCGCAAATCGTCACTCGCGTTCGAGGAGGCGTTCAACAAGGCCGACGCCAAAGCCGTCGCGGCATTGTGGAAAATCGATGGCGATTATATCGACGAAACGGGTCGGACGATTTCCGGTCGCGACGCGATTGAAGAGCGAATACGCGAATTTCTTTGCCAATCAAAACGGCCACAAGATTCGCGTCGTGATCGACTCACTGAGAATGCTGGGGGACAACGTGGCGATCGAAGATGGACGCGCCATGCTTGATCCCGCACCTCCCGGAGCGCCGGCGACCAGCAAGTACACGGTCGTCCATGTCAAAGTCGATGGCCAATGGCTGATGTCAACGGTTCGCGACTTTCGCATCGAAGCGACATCGGGCTGGCAAAATATCAGTGACCTGGAATGGCTGATTGGTACCTGGGTGGCGGAAGAACAAGGCGTCAAGATCGAATCGGTTTGCCGCTGGGTCGCGAACAAGAGTTTCGTCGAGCGAAAATACACGGTGACGCAACCCGATCAGACAACCGCCTCCGGTGTTCAGCTGATCGGGTTCAACCCGCAGCAAGGGCAGGTTCAGTCATGGGATTTCAGCCCCGATGGCGGACATGCGGTGGGTGTCTGGAGTGCCCACGAGGGAGGCTGGACGGCCGTAATGCGTGGCATGACGGGAGCCGGAGTCAGTACCGCTTCGACGAACACACTCACGCGGCTGGATGACAATGCCTACGTCTGGCAATCGTTCCAGCGCAGAATCGGAGACATCGAATTTCCCGACACCGATGAAGTCGTCATGAGACGCCAATGAATGGATGGGGCGACAAAAAGTACGCGAATTTGAATTCATAACTCTACTCTCCCTCTGAGAGTGTCGGCTCTCAGGCCCGGAGCGGGTTGACAAAGGGCGCGGGTGAGGGTTGTTGAACCAACAAGATTGCCGAAACGGCTCTGCGGTTGCTTCGCCAGGAAAATACAGGACCCCCAACATCCTCAACAACAAAACACATACAGTCAAAAAACAACGAGGAACACAATCATGTTTCGGAAATTCTTTTTGACAGTCGTTACACTCAGCTTGATATTCTGTCTGCCCTTGCTTGACAGCTGGGGTCGAGGATTCGGCGGGGGCGGAGGTGGCCGCGGATTTGGCGGTGGCGGCTTTGGCGGTGGTGGCTTGGGGGCGGTGGCGGTCGCAGTTTTGGTGGCGGCGGCTTCGGTGGCGGCGGCGGCTTTGGCGGCGGCGGCTTTGGTGGCGGCGGTTTTGGCGGCGGCGGTGACCGTGGTTTAGGCGGCGGTCTCGGTGGCGGCGGCGGTTTGGCGGCGGCGGCGACGAGGATTAGGCGGCGGTTCGGCGGTGGCGGCGGTCTCGGTGGCGAGGCGGTGACGTGGTCAGGCGGCGGTCTTGGCGGTTTGGCGGGAGGCGGTGATCGGGGCAGGATTCGGCGGCGGCATTGGCGGAGGCGGTAACCGTGGATAGGCGGCGGCGGAGGGATGTCGCGAGACAGCTTCGGCGACAACTTTTCAGGCGGTGCGGCCAGTCGCAGCCAACTCAACAGCTTCCTGGGCATGCCCTCCGACGGAGGTATGCACAGCTTGAGTTCCAATACTCCCAAGAGTTACGACGGCAACAATGTTCAGATCAACCGGGGGATGCAAACCGGCGCCAATGGCGGAACCGGATACGGTACAAGTATCACCGGCCCTCAAGGCAACACGGCCTTTCGTGGAGTTGGTGAATCAGCGGACGGGACCGTTGCGGCAGGTCGTGGTGTGTCCGGCGCCGACGGCGGAGGAGCAGCACAAGGCGTGGCCCGCGGAGCTGACGGTGGCGTCGCTGCCTTTGGCGGTGCCCGCGATTCGTATGGCAATGCAGCGGCTGCGCGGCGTCAGGGTTTGGTCCAGACGGTGGCTTTGCTGCTGGTGGAGCGGCGCGAAATTCATACGGTGATGCGCGGGCAGCCGGCGTGGCCGCTGGCCCCGATGGCGGGGTCGCGGCGGGCGAAGCTGGCCGCAATGCGTATGGTTATTCGGCAGCCCGCGGCAGAGCCATTGGCCCTGACGGTGGCCAGGTTGCAGGTGCCGCCGTCCGCGGACCGTACGGTGGAGTTGCCGCACGCGGCGCGGCGGTAGGACCCTACGGTGGCGTCGCGGCCGGGTTTGCCCGTGTTTCACCGACAGGTCGATACACTTGTGGCGCAGCGGTTCGTGGCAACTACACTGCCTGGGGTTGTTTCGGCACCGGGTGGTATGCAGCTCACCCGGATGCCTGGTGCGCGGCTGCTTGGGGTACCGCCGCGGCTTGGACTGCCGCGACTTGGGCGTCCGCTGGCGCTTACACGGATTGTGACTCAACGGCACCTGTGTCCTACGATTACGGTTCCAACGTGACTTATCAAAATAACAACGTCTACGTCAACGGTTATGACGCGGGCACATCGAAACAGTATTACGATTCGGCAGAAAATTTGGCGTCCTCGGGTGCCAAGGCAGATGCGTCACCCGATGGCAATTGGCTGCCGTTGGGAGTTTTTGCGTTGGCCAAACCGGATCAAACTTCGTCAAACGTGACCGTGCAGTTGGCAATTAACAAGCAGGGCATCATCCGTGGCAACTACACGGACAACTCGACCGACAAAACTCAGATCATCCAGGGCGCCTTGGATAAAAAGACGCAGCGAGTTGCCTTCACAATCGGTGATGACAAATCGGAAGTCATCGAGACCGGCCTGTATAACCTGACGAAGGAAGAGGCGCCTGTCTTGATCCATTTTGGCGCCGATCGTACCGAACAGATGTTGTTGGTACGGCTCAAAAAGCCAAATGAATCTGGCAGCGGCGGAGCGGGGAACGCGTCGAATGGTTGATCGTTACTTGTCAGCCCGATTTCGTTAAGAAACTGTTAAGATCGCTCATTGACGAATGTGAACGGGAGTCACTGCCGGCTGGTCCGGCAGGGACTTTTCGCGCGCGTCAAGCTGACCGTGGAGCCTACTTGATGTGCTCCATTGCTGTTTGCTTTGCGCAACCGCTTGCAATGTAAAATCAAATGGTTCAAATAAGACGGGTTTTGCGCAGCAGTTCGATCATCAGTTGAATATTAACGAGGGGTACTGGGCTCATGAAATTACTAACGAAACATTTCTTGCTTGGGTTATTGGCCGTTTTGCCCCTGGCGACATTCTCGTCTGCATCTGCGCAGGAAGTCACCGGCACGCTTGGATCACCCAGTGCCACAACAACCATCGATGGTAAACAACTCCCGCCGCCCGCACCGAAATTTGGTGGCGTGATTAATGACAACGCGATGCAATCGAAAGAGTGGTGGCCGCCACGGATCGTGCCGCCCAAGGATGCACCGAACGTCCTGCTCATTCTGACCGATGACGCCGGCTTCGGCGTGCCCGGCACGTTCGGCGGAGTCGTTCCGACGCCGACGATGGACCGCGTTGCCAAGAACGGCCTGCGGTACAACCGAATCTTCTCCACGGCGCTCTGCTCGCCGACACGGGCGGCTCTGATCACGGGACGCAACCACCACTCGGTGGGCTTCGGCGTCATCGCCGAGCAGGCCACGGGATTCCCCGGCTACAACAGCGTCATCGGCGCCGACAACGCGACGATCGGACGCATCCTGCGCGACAACGGCTACGCGACGAGCTGGTTCGGCAAAAACCACAATACGCCGACCTACGAAGCCAGTCAGGCCGGGCCATTCACCCAGTGGCCGACCGGCATGGGCTTCGATTACTTCTACGGCTTCGTCGGCGGCGATGCGAACCAATGGGGACCCAACCTGTTCCGGAACACGACGCAGATCTATCCGTGGATCGGTCACGAGGGCACCTTGCAGATGGACCGATCGGATCCGAACGCAAAAATCTGGCCGGTCACCGGCAAAGAGAGCGACTGGAATCTGGTCACCGCGATGGCCGACGACGCCATCGCATGGATGGACCGGATTCATCAATCCGATCCTTCCCAACCGATCTTCCTTCATTACTGCCCAGGAGCCACGCACGCGCCGCATCACCCAACCAAGGAGTGGGTGGACAAGATCAGCGCGATGCACCTGTTCGACGATGGCTACGAAAAGCTGCGCGAGCGGATATTCGAGAATCAGAAGAAACTAGGGGTCATTCCCCCGGGTTTGGAATTGACTCCCTGGCCGAAGGAAATCCTGACGCCTTGGGAAGAACTCTCACCCGAGGCGCAGAAGCTCTTCATCCGTCAGGCTGAAGTGTTCGCCGCCTTCGTCGCCTACAGCGACCATGAAATCGGTCGCGTGATCCAGCATTTTGAGGACCTCGGCAAGCTGGACAACACGCTCGTCATCTATCAGAACGGCGACAACGGCACCAGCGCCGAGGGGGGACCACTTGGCACGTTCAGCGAGGTCGCGTTTTTCAATGGCGTCGCGCCACCTGTGGACGTGCAGATGAAGTTCTACGAAGCCTGGGGCACGGAATTCGCTTACAACCACATGACGGCCGGCTGGTCCTGGGCGTTTGACACCCCGTTCGATTGGTTCAAGCAGAACGCTTCGCGGCTCGGGGGAACCGGACAAAACATGGTGATCCAATGGCCGGCGCGCATCAAGGATAAGGGGGGGATTCGGGATCAGTTCATGCATGTCATCGACCACGTCCCTACAATCCTGGAAGTCACCGGCATCCCGGCACCCGAAGTCGTGGACGGGATCAAGCAAAAGCCGATCGAGGGGACGAGCTACGCCTACACCTTCGACGCGGCCAATGCCAAGGCACCCTCCAGACACACTACGCAATATTTCGAGATGATGGGCCAGTATGCGATGTATCACGACGGGTGGCTCATGAGCACCAAGGTCAATCGCGCGCCGTGGGACGCCTTTGGCGAGGCGAACCCGGACCCGCTCAATAACCAGGTGTTCCAGCTCTACGATCTGCACACGGACTGGAACCAGACCAATGACATCGCCGCGGATCACCCCGAGAAGGTCACAGAAATGCGGGCGATGTTCCTGGAAGAGGCCAAGAAGTATCAGGTCCTTCCGCTGAACGCTTCGGTCGGCGCCCGGGTCGCAGCCGCGCGTCCGAGCCTTACGGCCGGTCGCAACACGATGGTCTACAATCAGCTCATGACCGGGCTGCCCCAGGGGGATGCCCCGTATCTGCTTGATACCTCTTACACCATTACTGCGGACATCACCGTTCCCGACGGCGGAGCCGAGGGCATGATTGTGACGTCCGGTGGGCGTTTCGCAGGATTTGGGTTCTACCTGCTCAAGGGAAAACCGGTATTCTTGTGGAACTTGCTTGATCTCGAGCGAGTGAAATGGGAAGGTCCTGCCTCGCTCACTCCCGGCCGGCACATCCTGGAGTTCGACTTCAAGTATGACGGCCTCGGCGTGGGCACGATGGCCTACAACAGCTTCGCCGGCATCGGCAAGGGCGGAACCGGTACGCTGAAGGTCGACGGCAATGTGGTCGCTACAAAGCAGATGGAGAAAACGATCCCCATCATCCTGCAATGGGACGAGAGCTTCGACATCGGCTCCGATACGATCACCGGCGTGAACGATGCGGATTACAAGCCGCCGTTTCCACTTACCGCCGAGTTCAACAAGTTGACAATCAAAATTGATCGACCTCAGTTGTCACCCGAGGAGATCAAGAAGCTTGAGGATGGCCTGAAGAAACTGGAAGGCGGCCGCGAGTAGAAATCGTTGCGAAAACGAGTTGCGCGATCTGCGAATTGATTGGCGGAACTCCGCTGTCGCCGCCGCTATGAACGAACCATACGTCACTCTCTCTCCGGGAGAGTCGGACGCTCCGAGGTCGTGCAGTTTAAGTGGGTCGCTTCTGCCGGATGCGATCAGACATTCGAATCAGCGTTTTCTTTGGTTTTCGCCTTCCATTAATTGGATGCTGGTCCTCTCGAGAGGTAACTCCCGGCAGGAGTAACCCACGGGAAGGCGGCCACATAATTCAAACCCTGACTTACCGAAACATTAGACTTCACGACCTCCACTCGAAAGGGTGGTAAATCCTTATGCTTTATTACCAACGTATGTTAACTATGACTAAAAGGAAAAATGACTATGGCATCTACAATTGTAGTTTTGAAGTTTGACACGCCCGAGGGCGCCGACGAGGGGCTGGCGATCGCAGCCCAATTGCAGAAGGAACATCTGCTGGAAATCCAGGATGTGGCGACCGTGACTTGGCCCAAAGGCAAAAAGCGGCCGAAGACCCGTCACGGCCAGGGCGCCTGCGGCGGTGCCTGGTACGGCGCCTTTTGGGGCATGCTGATCGGCTGGATCTTCTTCGTCCCTTTTCTCGGCGCTGCTTGGGGTGCCGCCATGGGAGCCCTCAGCGCCTCATGGTCGGATTACGGTATCGGCAAGGATTTCATCGAAAACGTGCGTGGCAAGGTCACCGAAGGAACGTCCTCGCTATTCTTGCTGGTCGGGCAAGTGACGGAGGATCGCGTTGTGGAAGCCTTCAAGGCCGCGCCGCAGTTTGAAATCATTTCAACCAACCTGTCGCAAGAGCAGGAAGAAAAACTCAAGAACGCGTTTTCTCACTAAACGCAATTCCGATGCATTTGCATCTGGCTGGCACTGCAGGTCTACCTGCTCGGCATCCCGATCTGGCCAGGTTGGGATGCCTGCCACGCGGAGGCTGTGATTTTTTGAAGCCCGACGCATAGGCGAGGTGCCAACTTGTAACATGATGCCCTTCGCTCACGCGTCACATTTCCATTGGACCGCTGGAACTTCGACGCTTAATAATCTCACAGCCGCGCTGAGTCAGGGCAGGTCAACCTGACGGATGTCGAGTGACTTTCCGACCGAGAATTGTCGGGTTATCAATTCAGCGGATAAAGCCAATTCAGCCAGGTGTAACCGCGGATGCCGATCTTGCGAAGATCGGCAAATCCGCCAGTCCCCGTATAGATCGCGGCGGCCCCTTGCGCTCCAATCGGAAACTTTGACTGATCCGCGTCGTTCATCACAATTTGAACCGCAAATAATCCTTGTGGGGTTTTGGGTAGCTCGGGATTGAACGTCGGCAAGTCGCCGCTGGGCAGCATTTGGCCAACGCCACTTCCTTGCCAAATATTTTTTACCTTGCCGTCAAAAATCTGACCGGGATACAGATCGAATGCAACCTCCACCGGTTGTCCGTCCTTGACCCATTTCAGTTGTTCCTGGGTGTAGGTGGCCAGCACGTATCGGTCGGCATCGATGATGAAGGTGGCGATTGCGCCAAAGCGAACGATCCCGGCCACCATCCCGGGCTGGACTTGCAAATTAATGATATAGCCATCCGCGGGAGCCACCATGGTCGTGTTTTGCAGGTAGTACAAAGCCTCGTCCAATTCAGCTTTGTACATCGCGACGGCCGTGTTCTCGCCATTAATCTGCGATTCGTACGCGAGTCGGGCCTGATTCAAGTTGGCCTTCGCGATGGCAACCGCGGCCTCGGCTTCCTTGCCAGCGGCCAGCACCCTTGCTTCGTTGGCAACCGCGACGTTGATGGCCGCCTCGGCCTCCGGGCCGTAGGCCGAGCGGGCTTGCTCCACGTTCGCTTGGGCGACTTGAACTGCTGCATTGACCTTGTTCAGATCGGAATTTGATTGGTCATATCGCAGTTTGCTGATTGCGCTTGTATTTTCTTCCTTCACTCGTTCGGCGATCTTCAGAGACTGCTGGGAGAACACTTGACTGGCCTTGGCCTCAGTCAAGGTCGCGATCGCCGCATCCAAGGCAGATTTCAGGGTGGCTTGCTTGGCCTTGGCCTCAGAAACCGATGCCGTCGCCGCGACAAGAGCGGCTTGCAGGGTTTCCCGTTTGGCCCGAGCTTCGTCAACCGCGGCGGTAGCGGCGTCCACCGCAGCCTTTAACTCCAGAACATCTTGCTCGGCGGCGGCAAGCTGGGCCTTGGCGGCATCCACCTTGTACTCGTACAACCGGCGATCAAACTGAAACAGCGGTTGGCCTTTCTTGACCGGCACATTCGGTTCCACCAGAACCGCCGTCACGAGCGTCGGCTCATTCAGTCGAGGCGTGAGTTGAATGGTATGTTGGACGACATGAGCTGTCTTTGAATACGGAGCGGTGAACCGGACTCCGATCAGGAAAATCAACAGCAGGTGCACTCCGAACAGCGTTGACACCACGCCCCATGCCATGGAGAACTTCAGCCATTTGAACTTGAAAAAAACTAGCCAAACAAGTGCGAGGTACCCGAACGTGATTACCAGTCCCAATAGCAATGTGTTGCCTCTTATGAATTCTTGTCAAGCTCGGGAGCGGGTGGCGGCTCGGGCTCTGGAGCAGGCGCTGGTTCGGAAGGCGTGGCGGGTTTCTTTTTCCAACGTTTCGCTGCTTCGACCTTCTCGTATTCCTCTTCCTCTGCCGCTTGTTCCTCTCGCGGAAATCGGCGGATGTCGACGACGTCGGTCGGCTTGAACGCCCAAATAAGCGCTTGGATCCAGGGGACGACGGCCATGAATCCGACCCAGCCCATCATGTTTACCGCCTCTGCTTCAGGGTGCCTGCGGGCATGGGCGATCCGCCCTGGCAAGCCAAGTAACAACACTAGTAGTGCCACGAAGCCAACCCCAACCCCAAAAAAACAGAGGAACGTCACGTAGTCCCAAAAACCAAGTTTCATAGCTCCACCCTGAGTTGCATTCGATGCCGACCGGATGTTGCGCGGTGGCCAATCATATAGTCTAGTTGCAGATCAATTAGTCTCAAGACTTCGAATTCTCGGATAGGACATGAGTTGAGATCATGCCGGTTGTACCTGGTGAATCGGTCTCCGGCATTGAGAGGATTTTCGCGCATTGCCATCACGCTCTCGGCGTTACGGTGGCCGTCGTGAGAAGTTGCTCAAACATTTCGGGCAAAAAGCCAGACCGGCCAGTAGGTCCCTGAATCCCCTGGGTATAATGCAAAGGTTATGAAATCAGTCGAGTGCCACGCAGCCGATCGGCGATCAGGAAAAACATGAGCGAGCTGGACGTTTTTGATTATTTTGCCTTTGTCGTCATGGGCGTGTTGTTTGCAGCGGTTGTGATAATCATTGTTGTGATCGGCGGTTTGCCAGGACGAATCGCCACCGCCCGCAAACACCCACAGGCTGCTGCGATCAAGGCCGCCGGCTGGATCAGCCTGTTTACCCTGGGTGCGCTTTGGCCAATCGCTTTTGTGTGGGCGTTTGTTCAGCCGCGTCCGGAAAATCCAGGCAGGGATGGAGGGTCAGTGTCGTGATCGCATTCATTACCATCATATACGTCGCAGCCGTCGTACTGGTGTTCAAGGTCTTCAAGGTCAAGCCGGGGCCATGGTCGATCGCATTGATGGCGACCATCGGCGTCGTGCTGCTTGGGGGAATCGTCATCCTGTGGACAATCGCGGCGCCCCTTTCACCGAAAGCCGTGGTGAGTCGTTACGTTGTCCAATTGGTTCCCTATGTCAAGGGCCAGATCATCAGTATTCCAGCCCAACCGAATGTCCCGCTCAAAAAGGGTGACACCCTGTTTCAGATCGATCCCAAACCGTATCAATACGCGCTTGATCAAGTGCAGGCCCAGCTACAGGCAGCAAAAAGCAACGTGACACAAATGTCTGCGACCGTACGGGTCGCAGAAGCCAACGTCAGGAAAGCGGAAGCAAACGTCACGGCAACCCAAGCAGCCTTGGATGTGGCGGTCGCCATTCAAAAAGAAAACCCGCAAGCCATCTCCAAACTGAAAATGGTGCAGGCCGAAGAAGACCACGCGGCGGCGCTGGCGACCTTGCAAGTTACTCAGGCCAGCGAGGAGCAGGCTCGTAGCGGATTGGCGGCAGCAAACGATACGGTCAACAGTGTCGAATCCCAATTGCAAATGGCGCAATTCGACCTCGCTGAATGTACCGTCATGGCGCCTGCTGATGGATTTGTTACCGATTGGCAGATCCGGGTCGGGACCTACGTTGTGCCCATGCCACTGGCCTCAGTCGGCTCGTTCGTCGACACCACAGAAACGTTCATCGTGGCACCTTTTTCTGCCCAGACTCTCATTCACGTTAAACCTGGCCAAAAGGTTGAAATGGCATTTAAAAGCCAGCCCGGCCGGCTCTTTCGCGGCACCGTTACAAACGTGATTCAAGCAACCGGCGAAGGGCAGTTTACTACCGGCGGGAAGCTCCCTTCCGCCGCGTCCATCGGCTCGCCCGGATATCTGGCTGTGAAAATCCGGCCGGACGAAGGAGAACCGATAGAACTGTTGGAAATGGGATCTCCCGGAGTCGTTGCAATTTACACGGACTGGGGAAAACCGTTTGCCATGATCAGCAAGGTTGCAGTGCGTATGAAAAAGTGGATGTACTTTTTGCCGGTGCCTTAGTTGGAATGCGCCAGTTTTGGCATGAATTGCCGATAATACAAGCACGACGCGCCAGTTTTGATGTTGCGCCAGCACTGGATTTCCTTGGAAATGGTAACCCGATGCGTTAGCGAGGATTTGGATCAATACCGGTTTTCCCTCGCTTACGCGTCGGGTTTCCAAAACAGCGCAACATCAAAACGCGCAAGTGTGTCCCAGCGGGACGGCACGTGTAGACAATAGCAAAACATGTGTCGTCGCTCCGCGACTCAAGGATGGGCGGGGAACCTAAACCTCGGACTAACGTCCCAGGCTGTCACATGACGTTCCTCCGGAACTAAAAAGCGCACATCAAAACGCGCAAGCGAGTGGGTTTTGGTGTAAATGACTCACTGGCTTGCGCCCTTGCGTTACGTGCTTGTATTAACCAAAAACTTCACGCTGTCCAAATCGTTGCCACACAGCAAACCCTGAACCCTGATCATTGGGGCTGCACACATTCGTTTACCCTCCCGCGTGCGGCTCATCGTATTACATCAGTCGAGATAACAACTGTTACCCCGATAGGGGGTTACAGCCACTAGCTATAACTCCTTCGGAGTAGTTAATCCGGCCTCGCAAGACAGGGCAGCGGCTTGCGACAATAATCATCCACGCAACACGCTTCAGCTACTTCAACCTTGTTTGGTCGAGGTCGACAGCGGCACGGTCGATTGGTTTTACTCTTCGATGTTATTTCTCTCGGTGCCCGTTCAATTTCACAGGGCAACACGCAACACAATTCCGGCACCGGTTTTGAACGATAGTCATCCGGGCAGCTCGATTCAGGGGGAACCGCAATGCAGGGCGTCGGCTTGTCACAATAATTTCCAGGACAGCTGGTCATTTTGGGATGGGCGAAACAGGGAATCGGTTTGGGACAGTAGTCATTTGACCGGCATACAGTCTGACGACAGCCGTCGTACGGTTCATCGCCGATCCGCTGCTGACAATCCAACGCGGATACATCCTGACCCAAAAAAGCAATGACCATTGCGACCAGGATCCACTTTGGCCAATCCCGTGGGAAAACGTTGTCCCGCAATTTGGCTCGCTTGATGCCTGAAACCTGCAATGGATCGCGACGTTTTCTGTGAGTTTGACTTGTCATATTCAATGTTCAGCGAGGCAGCGGTTTGTTTGGCAATGTAGATTTTTCACCGATTTTCTGAGGCGGGCTGGTCCACAGGGACGGAAGCAGGTTCCACTACCTGAACAGGTTCCATTTCCAACGCAGAAGCCGATTCGTTCAGCAACACTGGCGCATCGGTCCCAGTTGCGACTTTACAGTCAGCCAAACGAATTTGCCAACCACCGCCTAACGCCCGATAAATGCGGATCAGGTTCAGGGCAATTTCTCCTTGGCTGGCGGCCAGATTGTTTTGTTGAACGGTGGTTTGGGCCTGTACCACAAAGACGCGGTTGAAGTCGGTCGCACCGGCATTGGCTTGCGTCAACAATACGCTGTTTAACTCTTGAATGTCGTTGACGGCCAGCTGCAATTGTTCGGTCTGGTCCTGCGTCTTGAGGAATCCTACAATCGAGTCCTCGGCCTCGCGCTGGGCCTTGAGCACCGTATCCTGGTAATTGAACACTGCCTCTTCGAACAAAGCCTGCTGTTGTCGCACGGAATTTTCAATGCGGCCGTAGTTCAAAATATTCCAGACAAACGCCGGTCCCACGGCTCCTCCGACGCTGGCTGGCTCGAACAGCTCGGTCAGATCCCGCGCCTGCCATTGCAATACGCCGCTGATGGTAAACTGGGGATACAGGTCCGACTCAGCGACACCGATTAGAGCACACTGCGCGGCAACAATTCGCTCTGCTTGGCGAATGTCCGGACGACGGCGCAGTAACTCGGCCGGAATCCCCAACGCAACGTCTGGCGGCGCAATGGGGATGGGTGCCTCACCCAATTCGGTCACCAGATCGAAGGGTGGTTCACCCAGCAGAATACATAGCGCATTATTGGCCTGACGCAGGGCCGCTTCCAGACCAGGGATCAGGGCCCGTGTCTGTTCCACGTTATTGCGGGTTTGCAGCGTGTCGGATGCGTCAGCCTGGCCGGCATCAAACTGGGCCTGGGCAATTTTCAGTGATTGCTCCTGCAGATCCACGTTTTCCCGGACCAGCCGCAGTTGTTCCTGGATCGTGCGAATCTGAACATACGTGGAAGCCACATCGGAAAGCAACAAGACCAACACGTTATCGTAGCCTTCGATACTGGCGTCCAGGGCAGCATCGGCTGATTCCAGCCCGCGCCGATATCGCCCCCAAAAGTCAACTTCCCAGGCCAGGTTAAATCCCGACGTCCACGTATCGAAAATCTGGACGGGTGGGGAATTGGCAATCGTCTCGCTGGCTTGCACCCGGTCGTAGCTTCCAAATGCCTGCTGAACCTGGGGAAACAGGTTGCCGGCGGCAATTCCCCGCACAGCCTGCGCTTGCAGGATTCGCGTTCCCGCCACGCGCAACGTCAGGTTCTGTCGCGCCGTCGTCTCGACCAGTTCATTCAGGATCGGATCATTGAATACCGTCCACCAGGCACTCGTATCAACCGGGTCTTCGCTGATCCGGGGATCGTGCTGGAAGTCGATCCACTGCGACTCGACCGCCGCCGCGGGTTTGCAGTAGTTGGGCCCGACCTTGAATCCATTTCGGTACCATTGCGGCAGCGAACAACCACCCATGGTGAAAATCGTCGACAGTATCACGACACCCAGGATGCAGTTGCCCGTACCAAATGGCAGGGCCACCCAACCATGGCATTTACGAATTCCAGAAGCCAAGCTATTCATACCACCGTTCCAGGACTCATCACGGTACCAAGACGCATCATCCTCCTCATCGACACGATTCCGACTAGCGATACAATCCAATTCATTTGAAATGCACCCGGAAGGGGCGACACTGTCAGGCTGTAACGGTTATGCGGATAATTCGGCACAGGCGGTCGCAGCAGTAAATTGTCGGTCCCAACGTAGAGAGACTGGCTCTGAGCAATATTTAAATTGACCTACGGCGATTTGCGAAGTGCATTTCCTTTTTTTGCAACTTGAAGCTGATTTACTTGGAGTGCGTCAAGAGCACAGACATCCAGTTGGCCATTTTTACAGCCCGCTGGGTTATGAGTCTCCGGTCCCGGTCGAGGATCAGTTTTATTCGAATACTTACGGCTTCGGTTTCAGCTTTGAAACGCCTCAAATGACCGGGATGATGTTTGAGCGAACAGTCAATCAGCAACTGAAATTCTTTGCCGGCTTTCATCGCGGGATGTTGAACTGGGAAGCCAACAACACGGACTTGGACACGTTCGGTGGATTTGGTTGGAACAGCCACGATAATTCAACATCCATCGAATTCGTCTTCGACGTCGGTAATGAAAATGATTCCGGCACTGCAACCCGGTACCTTCAAAGCATCGTGCTCGAAGAAGACCATTAACCCATCATGGAGCTACGCGATAACGAGCGACTTTGGTGCACAACAGGAATTGGCAGCCGGAGGCGCAACCGCCTATTGGTACAACGTAGTTCAATACGCGACGTACCAATTCGATGACCAGTGGAATGGTGGGCTGCGATTTGAATGGTTTGACGATATCGATGGAGTGATCATTTCGCCAACGGCGGGCCCGGGAACGTATTACGCACTTACCTGCGGGGTAAACTACCAGCGGAGTGCCAACGTTTTGATCCGCCCGGAGATCCGCTGGGATTCGTTCGACGCCGACGCCGGTGTTCCGCCCGGTCCCTTCGGGCAACGCCGTAGCGGATTATGGAATAGGTTTTTACGGGTATTTTCGTTTAACCGCGTGGGCAACGCCCCGCGCTTTTGCCGGCGTGACAAGCGCGGCCCGATGGGCACGCGGTTAAACGACAAATAGGATCCGCGACGGCGTTACCCCTCGGGGATGGAACCAATCGCAATCAGTTTATGGCGGCGGTCGACTGCGTCATTTCGTTTTGAAGTCCTGCTCGCCGTTGGTCGTCTCGACGTTTTGTGTCGCGTGCCGACGTTGTTCGAGCAGCGAATGGTGCAGACGCGTCATTCAATCAAACACATGCCGCTCCGCTCGCAAATGGGCAAAACCAGCGAACCATGGGAGTGTCCATCGTTCAAGAGTTGAAACCGATGTTTTCAAGGCAATTCGACTCGAAATCCGTGTGGGTCGGGCGGCTGCTGCAGGAGTTCATCGCGCCACTTTGGGACCGGATTACCACCCGGTAATTTGGACAGTTCCTCTTTTTCTTTGGCCACCTGGGCAATGACGTTCGGCCACCAGTGCTCGTTCAGGAATTTGATTCGCCGTTGCCGCTCTTCCTCGCTGATTCCTTCTTCGTCGGGATCATTTTCACCATGGTCGATCTTCATGTTCCGCCAATGGTCGCCCGGTTCCGGCACGTGGCCTTCTTTATCTGCAAAAAAACGATGAGCGTGCTTACCTAGATCTGAAATGTGTATCATTGCATGGTCCCCTTGGTTTTTGAGTTACTGCCCTACTGGCACTAATGCTTGAAGCCTCCGGCTTCCTCGGCCGTCATTGAGGCGTGTACCGGATGCTTGTCAAAGAAGTCAAGCGATCGTTTCATGTCATCGACTAACAGACTGGCCAGATCGCGGCTGACGCCGCGGCGAACAAGGATTCGTTGTACCACCAGATCCTGCCGATTAGCCGGCATGGAATAGGCCGGCACCTGCCATCCGCGTGCTCGGAGCGCGCTGGCGAAGTCGTACAGTGTAAAACCCGCGGCCACTTCGTCCTTCAGACGCCAGCAGAGAGCCGGGATTCCAGCGTCCATTTGTCCGCCGTGGAGGATTTCAAACGGCCCCAGCTTTTCGATCTCACCGGCCAGGTACTCCGCAGTTGTGTAACAAGCGGTATGGATCTTGCGATACCCTTCTTTGCCCAAACGCAAAAAGTTGTAGTACTGCGCAACGATTGACCCACCGGGACGCGAGAAGTTCAGGGCGAAGTCGATCATATCACCACCGAGATAGTTGACGTGAAAAACCAGGTCCTCGGGAAGATCCTGTTTCTCGCGCCACACTACCCAGCCAACACCCAACGGCGCGAGACCAAACTTGTGGCCGGAACTGTTGATCGACTTGACTCGCTCAAGGCGAAAATCCCACACCAGGTCGGGTGCGCAGAACGGTGCCAAAAACCCGCCGCTGGCGCCATCGACATGCATCGGTATATCGAGTCCGGTCTCCGCTTGCAGTTTGTCCAGCGCTTCGGCGATTTCTGTCACCGGTTCGTACTGGCAAGTGAACGTGACGCCGAGTGTGGGTACCACGCCAATTGTGTTTTCGTCGCAGCGTTTGAGTACTTCTGCGGGCGACATGATCAACCGACCTTTTTCCATCGGGATTTCGCGCAGTTCAATGTCCCAGTAGCGAGCAAACTTGTGCCAACAAATCTGGACGGGGCCGCAGATCATGTTAGGCTTGTCGGTCGGTTTGCCGGCAGCTTTTTGCTTCGAGCGCCACCGCCATTTCATCGCCATTCCGGCCAACATGGCTGCTTCGCTGGAACCGGTCGTCGAGCAACCCACCGTGTTGGCTGCTGCGGGCGAGTTCCATAAATCGGCCAACATGTGAACGCAACGGGATTCGATCTCTGCACATTGGGGATATTCGTCCTTGTCGATCATGTTCTTGTCCATGCACTCGTCCATGAGCGTGTGGACTTCAGGTTCGGCCCAAGTCTGGCAGAAGGTGGCCAGATTCTGCCGCGAGTTGCCGTCCAGCATCAATTCATCGTGCACCACGGAGTAGGCGTGTCGCGGGTCATGCTCGAAGTCAGGCATCTTGTACTTCGGCATGCTGACAGCAAGATCAGCTGAGCCGTAAATGTCGTCGTTCAGCCGATCACGTACAGAATCTTTTTCATGCAGTGGCATTGCGTCTCCAGATTGATTCGTTTGACATCGTTACCTATTCGGCCGCCGCGGGCACTTCGGGTTGCTCGCCGCCGCCGGGCCGAAACGACTCGTCGAATGACACGACATAGGCAAGAATGGCCAGCCCCATCAGCACGATGGCGGTCCAAAATCTCCAGTCGTGGTGCAGCATTTTCTTTTTCGCGCCGCCATGCTCGGCACCTTCGTGATGGTGACCGTGTTTTTCGTTGCCGTGTGAATGCTTTTTTTGTTTGGACATCTGAAGGCTCCTGGGAGGTAAATAGAAATGTTTTTCCTAAATTTCGTTTTTGGAATCTGAGCAGGTTGTGTCGGCGTCCCTTTGTTTTTTGCGTCCCGTAATCGTGCGATAGACGTATTCAATCGCGAACGAGCCCAGGATCGTGCCAACCAGGATCCACAAGTGGTTTCGGGTCGCCGGATTTTCATCGACCTTAACGCAGAGGACGATCAAGGCGAAGCCAGTGGCAAGAGCCGCCAAACCTGACAGCCAGGCCTGACTGTTGGTCTCGCGGGCCAGGCGAACGTTGGCGACATTGATCGCCGTGAATATAAGCAGGAATCCGGCACTGCCCATCGTGGCGATCGCCTCCAGCGGTACAAAATTGGCGACCACCAGTGCCAGCGCCCCGGTTATGACCGTCCCTTCAAAATGTTGGCGGAGAAATGACCGTTCCAGCTCGGTCGGTAATTCGCCGGTCTTGGCGACAATATAGGCCAAGCGTCCAGTGCTGAAGCAAGTTGCGTTGATCGCCGAACTCGTTGCCAGCAACGCCGCAATCGCAATGGCGATAAACCCGGTTTTGCCCATGATATCCTGAGCCGCCACAGACAAAGCCGTATCCGCGTCTTTGGCCACCTCGGCGAAACTCAAATGACCAACCACGACGGTCACAATCAGCATGTAGAGGACGATAACCAACAAGACTCCGCCGACAAAAGCAATGGGTAACGATCGCTTGGGGTTGGCAACATCCTTGGATGCGTTGGCTATCAACTCGAAGCCCTCGTAGTTGAGAAAAATCAGCATTGCGCCGGAGACCAGACCCATTGGCGTCACGTAGTGCTCCGGACTCAGCCGCGTCCACTCCATCGGTGTCAGCAATCCTGCCACGATGAACGCCGCCAGTAACAGCATCTTGACGACATTAAACCAATTCTCCGATCGCAGAACCAGATTCGCGGCGAAGACATTTACAATCACCAAACCGACAATCACGCCACTGCTGAGAAAGTGACGCCAGAAATCCCGATCGGCAGCCGGAAAAAAGCCGACGCCATAGCTGCCGAATGCATAGGCATAGACAGCAACCAAAACCACATAGCTCATGAGCAGCAGGATATTCGCTGCCCCTGTCACAATACCGCCACCGAAACCACGGTTCAGAAAATCAACCGTGCCTCCTTCGCCGGGGTAGCGAAGCGTCAACTTGAGGTACGAGTAACTGGTGAGCAGTGCCACAATTCCGGCGATTAAAAAGGCAATCGGCGCGCCGCCTTTGGTGACTTCAATCGTCAGACCGGTAACGGCAAAGATCCCGCCGCCGACCATCCCGCCGATGCCAATTGAAAGCGTGGATAACGTGCCAAGTTTGGGTTCGCTACTGGATGACACGGAAGCCTTGGGTTTTGTTCAGTGAGATGGGGATCGTTATCAGGTCAATCCGCTTGCAATCCCTGCGGCCGGTACCATTCTTGTTTGCCTGTCTGGAAACACCGCTCCTCTTTAGGCAATCACTTCCCGAATTTTCTCTTTGACCTGGGACTCAATTGCGCCTCGGAAGGGGAGGGCGGCGAAGGGCAAATCGCCGACGACGGTCACCTGCTTTTCACAGGTGACCATCTGACCCGAGACTTTGAATCCCATCGCCTTGAAGGAAAAGTTCAGGTTGCCCTGTTCGTCCCACTCCTCGGTGACCTCGGAAACCTGGACCATGACCCGGTCACGCATTTCGTCCGAAAAATTTCTTAGTCTGGTAACTACCACGTCGCGTTCGAGTTGGTGTTGGACTTCGATGTTAAATTTTGCCATTCCAATTCTTTGCTTGAACGTGAGGCGGGAGGTACAGATCTCGAGTCATCTATCTCGGGCGGAATGGACAGGCGGGACTCGAGACCTAGGTAAGAGCTTCGTCAGACTCATCAAACGATAGTCTGTCATCTGGATGCCACAAAGGCAATCCATCAAGTGCCCGTTGAGCGAGTTTGCTGACTTTTTCTGAAGTTCCAGGCAGTGCCGGTGTGCATTCGAAATCTTCTCCCTTTACCGTTTCAGGTTCATAATCCCACTGTCCCTGTTTGATTGCTTCTAAAACTGATTCTGGCACAGTTAGTTCCTTTGCGAAGACAATTGAAACGATCTGGCAACTCCACCACGTTAGTTCATCCATGTTGTCGGAGTCCGTTTTGCTGGCCGTTGTTCCTCAAACAACCTGCAAACCCTCCTGCCCGAAACCAATCTCTGCTCTCAATCCGAAATCCGGGCTGCTCGTAACCCGATCAAATATGCAAATCATTGTGCTCGTGTCAAGCATTTTGCGGCGGTTCAAAAAAAATCATCGCTGAAATTTTCTTTTAACTGATGAATTCATAATCATGTCTAATCCAAATCATCCCGCAACGCGTTTGGATGCGAAAATTTTGTCTCTCGCAATTTCAGAAAAAGGTTGACAAAACGGGATAGCTCGGTTTCATCGATCCGGCTTTCGCGCCCGCCCTGACAAACCGCACCGCGGACGCCAACAAAATCCGGCTCGCAATCCAGTACGGCTGGCAGCGTACGATTGGAAATTGATCCGGCGACGACCACCTGCATTTCATGCGCTTTTATTTCACGGACAATCTGCCGGAGTTGAGGCAAGTCCAAATAAGCGAACAGATCACCAGCCGACTTGCCGTATGTATCCAAAAGTACCGAGGTGCATCCGCATCCGATGCCGGCCGAAATAACTTGCGCAATCCGGGGCGCACGACACCTCTCGTAGTCCACGTAGGCGACCGCGACGCGGGAGACGTTCGCCGGCAAACGCGACATTAAATTGAACAGGTCCGCCTCCCAATCCCGTCGATCGGCAGCCCGGGACAACCCGATTTTGGCGTAATCGAATTGGGCCAACAATTGGTGGTCCCAGTCAAATGCGTTGGAAGCGTCGAGTTCACCCAGCGCCAGGCTCAGATTTTGACCAGGCGGCACAACTTTTAGTACTTCCCGCAGCTCGACATCGGGCACCTTTCCCAGCGAGCCGGCACGAGGCTCTTTCGCGTCAATGATGCCGATCCCGTACTGGCTGACCAGGAGGGCCTCGTTCGCATCCCGGACGCTGACCAACAATTTTGGGATCATGACGGCAACTATTCAGGATTTGCGGGAAAAGTTAAGCTTTAAGGACCGTTTGATCATCGAGTCAAGTTTCTCCTGCTGACGCACACGACGTCGTTGCCGGGATCTGTCAGCCAAAATCACCGAAAAGTTTACCATGCCGGCTACGGCGAAGTACGATCACATCAAAACGCCTGCCCAGCTGGCTCAGTTTTGCGACCGAGTGAGAGATCACGAATTTATCGGGTTTGATACTGAATTCGTTTCAGAAAACCGTTATCGCCCGGAATTGTGTTTACTGCAAGTTGCCGCGGGAAAAGAACTGGCCATCATCGACACGCTGGCCGTCAAGGACGTGACACCTTTTTGGGAGTTGCTGGTTGATGGTTCCCATGTCACGATCGCCCACGCCGCCCGCGAAGAGTTTCTGTTCTGTTACCGAGCCGTTGGCCAACGCCCTTCCCGATTATTCGACGTGCAGTTGGCAGCCGGCTTCGTCGGGTTCGACTATCCCGCGTCCTATGGAAACCTGATATCGCGACTGCTGAACAAGACGATCGACAAGGGAGAGACCAGAACGGACTGGAAACGTCGTCCGCTTTCGGAGATGCAAATCGATTACGCGTTGCAAGATGTCATTCATCTGGAACCCCTTTACAAAAAGCTGATGCAGCGACTGAAAGACATGGAACGAACCAGTTGGCTGGAGGAAGAAATCACTCTCTGGGAAGATGGCTTGATCAAATCGGAAACAGAACCGCAGTGGCAGCGCGTAGCGGGAATTACCAACCTGAATCGGCAGGCGTTGGCGATCGTACGCGAAATCTGGATTTGGCGCGACCAGGAAGCTTGCCGCAGAGATCGTTCTCCGAAACGAATTTTGCCCGACGATCTGTTAATCGAAGTTGCCAAACGCGGCACGGCCGACATGAAGCGGCTGAAGGCGATTCGTGGCATGGAATCCCGGACTGCCAATGGAGCGCTGCAGCCGATCGGGGAAGCCGTTGAGCGGGCGCTGGAATTGCCGAAAGACCAATGGCCGGAGCGTTTGCCACGCACGAAAGCCATGAGCCTGGGATTGTTGGGACAATTTCTGACGACGGCGCTGAATGTGGTATGTCGCCGAGCCAATATCGCTTCCAGCCTCGTCGGTACTGCTCAGGACGTCAGAAAACTTGCCGCTTGGCGATTGGGAATGGTGGAATTGGATGAACAACCCGATCTCGCCAGCGGCTGGCGCTCGGAAATTGTCGGGCAGCTGATTGAAAAAGTTCTGGACGGAAAAATCGCCTTACGAGTCGACGATCCCAAAAGCGACATGCCGTTGATCATCGAGACGCTGGAGTGAAGTGGAATGCGCGTAGCTTGACTCTCTGAGTCGAGACTTACGCGCACTGCCGACTGGTAACTGTAATCCACCTCAGACGATCAGCAGACTTTCCAACAGCAATCGTAATTTCCGCAATTCGCCGTCGTGATCGATGTCGGCTTCAGGTTTGATATCAACGCACAACGCGCGTCCGTATCTGACTTTGCGAAGCATGTTGATCAACTTGCCGTAATCGACAACGCCCTGCCCTACTCGTACCTGCAAATTGTCTTTGGTCGAATCGCGCAAATAGACGTTTTGCACATAACCGATCAGATGATCGTAGTTTGACGGATTGTCTTTTCCGTACAGATAATGACTGGGATCGATGGCCAACCCCAGGCCTTTGACATGGCCACAAATTACCGAAACGGTATCCGGATCGTCGGACAGCCTGCCCACCCGGGTCCGCATCCCGACCCGAACTCCGTGTCGTTCGGCAATTTTTACAAGTCGTTTATACCGCTCAACTTCTTCGTTAAACGGCGTCCCATGTTCACCCGCCTCGACCGTCAGGGTTACAACCCGCGTGGCTTTGGCGAGTTTGCAGCACTCGGTAAACGTCGTGAAATATTCTTCACCCTCGGCATGAATTCCCAAGCCGTATCCAACGACGTTCAAGCGTCGGGTTGACTGACAAATGTCACAGGCTCCCTGAAAATCGCTCAATACCTGCGACGGTTTCAAATGCTGCCCATCTTCCCTGATCGCGATTTCGATGTTGGTGAATTCAAGGTGAGCAAGTTTTTCGATTGCTTCATCGAGAGGCAAATTTTCGAGGCAGTCAGTAGTAGCAGCAACGAACACGCAAGCTCCTTCGCGCGGGCAACGAATTCCACGAACCTTGTCGGTTCACTTATCCTGCGTAGATTATAAAGACTACCAACTTTGATCAACACCAATCGCCGATCCTGGGCGGTGCGAGGCAAAAAAACGCTCATTCGGGCGGGTTAACGCCAGCAAGTTGTTTTCGTTGCCGGGATGTAGGATACTGGGTGTTAAACTGAGTCAAATACTTTTATGGGAAATTGCGAGGCGCAAATGTACCGTGCTTTTCAACACATTGCCTGCGGATTGATGGTTTTGATGACCGGCGTGAACGCCGTCGAAGCCCAGGAGTCTGCCGCAAGCAGCCACCCGCCCGCGGCCAGCCCCGACACGGCCCCGACGCCGGCAGTCGACCAGGCGTTAATGGATAAACTTGAACGATATCTGACTGGTTCGAAATGGACCGGCAATTTCACCATCGTGGGTCAGGAAAATCAGCAACTTAACCCGGAAACCTACGAGATCACCAAAGCCAAACACGCCGGGGGCGATTCGTGGTTGCTGACCGCCCGCATTAAATATGGCGACAAAGACAAGACCGTCGATTTGCCTCCGCTGAAAATCAAATGGGTTGACGACTCACCCGTGATTGCCGTCGACAAAATGTTGATCCCCTTAATGGGAGTCTTCGACGCGCGAGTGATCATCCGCAACAACAAGTACGCGGGAACCTGGTCGCATAACGAGGTGGGTGGCCATCTATTCGGAGTGATCGAAAGGTTGGAAGCAAACACGGATGACGCGGAGTCAAACAGCGACGCTGGAAAATAATAAGGCGTAGCCGCGTTTAGCTCAAAAACGAAAAAAACTGCGATCGCCCAGCTTGAGTGGGTCGCTTCTTCCGGAAGCGACTCGACAGTCGAATCAGTATCGTCTTTGGTTTAGGCCTTCCAGTAAAAGGATGCGGTTCAGCTCGACGGGTAACTCCCGGCAGGAGTCACCCACTTTTGGCCGGCCACATGCCTTTCCTGTGGGAATTGACCAAAGCAATAAATTCGATCAGCCCGTTTTTTTTGAGACTTGTTTTGCCTGGACCAACACGGTCGCGGCGATCGCGGCGGTTTCGATTCTGAGGATATTGGCACCCAGGCTGACTTCGCTCCAGCCGCTGGCGATCGCCATACTTTGCTCCTCAGGGGTAAATCCACCTTCGGGACCGATTGCAATGACGATTTCTTCGACCGGACCTGGGTCAAGATTAGCGAGAATCGCATCGGCTCCTGGAGTCGCAATGAGGAGCTGTACGCGTGGGGATTGAGCAACGAGCTTGTTGAGTTCAGCAAATGTTTGTTCAGACTCGACGTGCATCAACAGGTTGCGTCCACACTGTTTACTGGCTTCGACAATCTGTGACTTGATTCGGGCGACAACTTTGGGACTGGCGGCGGCAACGCTCCGGTCCGTTTTCAGTGGAATTAATCGCGCTGCGCCAAGTTCCACGAGCTTTTCAACCAGAAACTTTTGACGGTCTCCTTTGGGAAGTGAAACCGCCACGGACAATTTGATGTTTGGAACGCTCTCGGTGGCGTTCGCAGGCCCGACTTTGAGGCGGACTTGTTTTTTGCTCGTTTCGAGGATGGTCGCGGGGAATTCGTGGCCTTTGCCGTCGAATAAAACGATCTGTTCTCCGGGCTGAAAGCGCATCACATTGGCCAGATGGTGTGCCTGGTCGCCCGTCATCAGAAAATCGCGGCTGGGGACCGCATCGGGAGCGAAAAATCGTCGAGACATGTTTCGGCAAGCGTTGGTTTGATCTGGTTTATTCGCGTCGGACAGATAGAATAGCGATTCTGCATTTTGAATGCGAAACTCGACCGAGGCTGCTAGTGGCTGCGGCGAATTAATTTCTATCAGGGTTGAACCGGGCTTGTCCATTATGACTGAGATAATCTATCCGCAGGAATCGGGCGAACCGGTCGTGGTCAATCTTCGCGATCCGTATTGGGCCGCCTTTTTGGCTTGGCTGTGGCCCGGGGCGGGACATTTCTACCAGCGGCGATATGCCAAAGGTTTTTTGTTCATGATCTGCATTCTCAGCATCTTCTTTTTTGGATTGGCACTGGGAAATGCCCGTGTTGTTTATGCGTCTTTTGAAAGTGGCGATTTCAGGTGGCAGTACATTTGCCAACTTGGAATCGGTGCACCGGTGTTGCCCGCGATTGCTCAAGCGATTGTCACCAGCGACGGTTCACCACCGCTGTTTGTATTGTGCGAACGATATCCAGAAGGGACGATGCTCCGCGGGGACGACGGTCTGACAACCAATATGTCGTTTGCACAAGTTAAAGACAAAAGTACGCTGCCGCCCGATATGGAAACGTTTAAAGACGGATTCATGGCACCTCCTGCCGGCCCGATTTATCAGGATCGCAACGATGTACTGGGGCAGTGGCATTCGGAGTTGAAACATCGGTTCGAAATCGGGACGTTATATACGGTGATTGCCGGCTTGTTGAATTTTCTCGTCATTTACGATGCGTTTGCCGGCCCCGCCATTTTGACACCGGAACAAAAAGAGCAGATGGAATCACGCCGCAAGAAAAAGTCAAAGGAATAACGATGTTGCCTGGAATTCTGGCCGCGAGTCTGAGCAGTTTGGCCTGCTGGACACTATTATCAAGTTCGCCGCTGCTGATCTCCCAAGTCGCCTTTGCCCGCGCCTGGTATGCTTTGCCGCTGATCGTGGCGGTCAGCCTCGTGTATGGTGGCACGCGTCACGAGTATTTGCGCGAAATCGTCATTCATTCGTTTCGCTCGGCCGTCTGGGTCATCGGGTTCATGGGAGTGATCTTCCTGATCATCTACGTGGCGGGTTTCTGGAATTAAGACGACAACCAGAACGGCGCAGGCAACAGGAACACGTGATTCTCGATCAGGCTCAGCGCGCCATTCCAGGTAATGTAGCGCGTAAAAAACAACACAAAAACAAACGCAAAGCAAATCGGAACCGCAAGTGTGAGAATTGGGTAGCGAATCCACCAGCGATGGGGTTGTTCCCGTTTTGTTCCCAGGGCGTAGGCCCAGCCCACGATAATCCTGGCGGGCCAGGTAAATACCACGAATACCACGCTGAGTGTCCACAACAATTCCGCGGGGATTTCTTCAATCTTCAACAGGAACAAGGGTAGCGCGAACACCAATGTCAACAACAAAGCGAGCACGTGAGCAAACGGAGCTTTGCCAATATTCTTCACCACCGGTTTGACTTCCAGGAATCGCCGCATTTTTCCCTCGACGGCAAAGTGGGCTTGCAGAAATGGGAGAACTGAAAACACCGGAATCGCAATCAAGCCACCGACTAATCCGGTGATTACGGCGGCTGCACCGTCGAGACTCGTAGAAACAACCAGCAACGCCGTTGGTATCAACAGCCACAAGCCCGTGCCAACAAATCCCTTGATGCCAAGTCTGAAATAATAGCCGAGGTTCAGTTGCGCAAAGAAATTCCAAAATCCGTCACGAGCCGCTTGATACGCGCCCCCGCGGCGGATTTTCTTCAGTAAGATAGCCGGCAGAAACCAATCCGCGATTGGCTGCGCGTTGCAAATATTGTCGACGAGATGGGGCGACAACCAGCCTACGGTGATGCCCAGCACGCGGCGAAAAAAACTGGAGCCGGCAAAACGGCGGGCCGTCCAAACCGCAAACGAAATCGGCGCTACAACGGGCCAAAAGAAATATCTCAACTTGCCGCCGCAGAACCACGCTGCCGCGATGTGACCGACCGTCAACACAATCATCACAATCACCAGGCCGCGCATCAAACGCGTCTGCGGACTGGTTGGATCAATCAAATAAGCTTCCAGCGATAACTGGGATACGAATCGAACCGGAATCAGCCACAACCACGCCCCCAGTATCGCGCTACCGATGCGGGCTGCCTTTGCCAGACCAATGAACGCGGTTTGCAAGTTTTGACCGCGGGCCAGTCGCCCGGTAACTTCCAGTAAATACCCGAAGCTCAAAAACTGCACGATGGGAATGTTGGCGCCAACGGCCAACAGGAAGACGATGCTGATGATCCCAAACAGGCGTGAAGCCAGCCAACCGAAGAAGTCGATGACTCGAAACACCCAACTTCGTCCGGTTGGGCGGTTGATCTCAATCGGTCCAGCCGTCGCTTGAATCACGCGCGGTGGGCCAAGCGGCGGTTGGGCTACCGCTCCCCGCTCGCATGTTTCGCCAAAATTTGCTGGAAATTCACCCATATCGCCGCATTTGGTTCAGTTTAATCGGGATTTCGGGTCCGGGATTCCGGGATTCTCAAAACCCGTTTCACTCGTTGTGGGTAACTCTACTAGGATAACCACAGTCGGGGACGTTGGGTTTCACCGTTTTTTGAGTTAACGAGCAAATGAGAAAACTCGCTTGGGCAAAAAACCTGTTGTTCTTGAACGCCGCGATCGTCGGTTTTGCGCTGCTCACAATTTTCTTGATGGCAGCGGATCGCGTGCGGCAGCCGAAGTCCTTCAATCCTGATTCACCGGGACAACAGGACATCGTTGACGTCGCGCGTTCCGTCGATGCCGCGTTTGTGGCCGGTTGGGAACACAGCGGACTTGCCATCCAAACGGCCGACCGGGCTGACGATTTGACGATTGCCCGGCGGCTGTCGTTGGGGCTGACCGGCACACTTCCGTCATTGCAGGAGATCCGCGAGTTCGAGGGCCAACAGCCGGGCCACCAAATTCACTGGTGGGTTTCCCACTTGCTGGAAGATCGCCGCACCAGCAACCAGCTTGCAGAACGGCTGGCGCGGGCGTTTGTCGGAGTGGAAGATGGGCCCTTCCTTGTTTTTCGTCGCCATCGCTTCACCAAGTGGTTGAGTGACAAACTTGATGAGAACGAGCGTTATGATTTGATTGTCCGGGAGTTGTTGACCGAACGTGGCCTCTGGACCGACACGCCAGCGGTAAATTTTTACACCAAAACAATTGCGGATAGTGGGGTTCCCGATCCAATTCTCCTGGCAGGCCGCACCTCGCGGGCAATGCTTGGCATGCGTATTGACTGTCTCCAGTGCCACGACGATTTTCTGGGGACGATCAATCTCGGTTCCGAGGAAGATCCAGCCGGTGGGCTGCAAACGGATTTTCATTCGCTGGCGGCTTTTTTCGCCAACGCCAATATTTCATTGTTGGGGATTACCGAAGGGGGTGACCGGGACTACGCCTACCAACTGCTGCACGAGGACAAAGACACGGTGATCGAGCCGTCGGTTCCGTTCCATCGCGAATTAGTCGACGGCAGCGAAGCGAGCCTAATCCATCGGCTGGCGAAATGGGTCACTCATCCGGAAAATCGACCGTTTGCGCGGGCCGCCGTTAATCGCGTGTGGGCAATCATGTGTGGCAAGCCGATGGTTGAACCGGTCGATGACATTCCGTTAGTAGGTCCCTTTCCACCGGCCATGGAGGTTCTGGTGGATGACTTTGTGGCCCACGATTTCAACCTGCAGCGATTGATTCGCGTGATTGCAGAAACCGCGACGTTTCAACGCGACAGCGAAGCGGACTTTGAAATCACTGCGGAGCATGACCACAACTGGATGGTGTTCCCTCTGGTAAGGTTGCGACCGGATCAAGTTGCCGGAGCTGTGATTCAATCGACTTCTTTGACGACGATCGATGCGACGGCCCACATCATCCAACAGTTGGCCAAATTCGGCCAACAAAACGAGTTTGTTACACGATATGGCGACGCGGGCGAGGACGAATTCCAGGCCCGAGGCGAAACCGTAACGCAGCGGTTGTTGATGCTCAATGGTGAAATGATCAAGGAACGATTGCAAAGTGGGCTGAATTCGCCACAGCACGTTGGGGTGCTTTCTCCCGACATCAACAAATCGATTGAAACAGTGTACCTGGCGACGCTGACGCGTCGTCCCACCGAACAGGAACGGGCGTACTTTGCCGCTCGCCTGGACGGACTAACGGGTGAAGCGTATGCGGAACAAGTGCAGGACTTGTACTGGACGTTAATTAACAGTATCGAATTTGTCTGGAATCACTAAGATGACTCGAGAAATCGACAATCACGCGTGCGGCAGCCAGGAACATTTCAGTCGCCGCTCGATTTTGCGCTTGGCAGGGCTCAGCGGGCTTTCCTGGTTAACGCCCTTGGCGACAACACTGGCTCGGGAGGAAGAAAAGGCACGTGCGCCGGCAAAATCGTTGATCGTGCTGTGGCTGGAAGGCGCACCTAGCCAGTTGGAAACCTTTGATCCGCACCCGGGCACAGAAATTGCGGCCGGCAGCATCGCACGTAACACGAACGTGCCTGACATCATGATTGGCGATGGTTTCGAACAGACGGCCGAACAAATGGATTCAATCTCCCTGATTCGCGGCGTCACCAGCAAGGAAGGCGACCATCTGAGGGCGGTCTACAACATCAAGACTGGCTTTCGACCTGACCCGACGCTTGTTCATCCTGCGATTGGCAGCGTGATTTGCCATGAACTACGGGATGAATCGGAGCAGGTGGTGGATATCCCCCGCCACGTTTCCATCTTGCCCGGGCAAGCACCCGCACGTGGCGGTTACCTGGGAGATGCTTACGACGCGTTCAAAGTCTTCGATCCGGCTGAGCCTGTTCCGGATATCAAGGTGCAGGTGGAACAGAAGCGTCAATTGGAGCGAATCCAGGACCTGCGGATGATCGACCAACAGTTCATGCAACGCCGAATCAAGAACAAGGTCGTCCAGGGAACTTTGGGAAATCACAACCTCGACGCGGCCCTGAAAATGATGTCATCGGAGCAAATCAAGGCATTTGATGTGAGTCAGGTGCCCGGGGCGGAACGCATGCAATTTGGCGACACCCCGTTTGGGCGAGGCTGCCTCGCTGCCATTCGGCTGATAGAAACGGGAGTGCGTTGTGTTGAAATTACGCTTGGCGGTTGGGACACGCACGCCAACAATCATGAACTACAGGCCGGACGCATCGACATTCTTGACCCGGCGCTGGCATCCTTAATCAAGGAACTCAAGCGTCGAGATTTGTTAAAATCGACGGTGGTCGTTTGTGGGGGCGAGTTCGGCAGAACGCCCTATTTGAACCCGCTTGGCGGCCGCGATCATTGGCCGCAGGGATTCAGCCTGGCGATCGCGGGCGGAGGAATCCAGGGTGGCCGAGTAATCGGCGAAACGTCGCCGCATCCCAAACGCGATGCAACCTCGGCAGAACGGCTCAAAGAGGTGAAAGATTCGCATCCAGTGGAAGATGTCCATGCGACTATTTTCAGTGCGCTGGGGATTAGTTATCACAAGGAATTGGACACGCCCATCGGCCGCCCGATGAAAATATGTGAAGGCCAACCGATCGAAGGTCTGTTGTAGTTCAGGTTGGCAGGTCTGCTTTCGGGCAATTGCCGAGACTGCTGTTCGGTTCACAAATCACGGCTCCAATCACTTGGCCGCCTTCCCGTGGGTTTCTCCTGCCGGGAGTTACCGTTGGGGAGGAACAATATCCAATTACTCGAGGGCTGCTCGGACGGAGCCTCGCCCTCCCGACCCTCGCCCTTCCGATGAAGGCTCGGACGGAGCCTCGCTCTCCCGACCCTCGCGCTTCCGATGAAGGCTCGGACGGAGCCTCGCCCTCCCGACCCTCGCCCTTCCGATGAAGGCTCGGACGGAGCCTCGCCCTCCCGACCCTCGCCCTTCCGATGAAAGCTCGGACGGAGCCTCGCCCTCCCGATCCTCGCCCTTCCGATGAAGGCTCGGACGGAGCCTCGCCCTCCCGACCCTCGCCCTTCCGATGAAAGCTCGGACGGAGCCTCGCCCTCCCGACCCTCGCCCTTCCGATGAAGGCTCGGACGGAGCCTCGCCCTCCCGACCCTCGCCCTTCCGATGAAGGCTCGGACGGAGCCTCGCCCTCCCGATCCTCGCCCTTCCGATGAAAGCTCGGACGGAGCCTCGCCCTCCCGACCCTCGCCCTTCCGATGAAAGCTCGGACGGAGCCTCGCCCTCCCGACCCTCGCCCTTCCGATGAAGGCTCGGACGGAGCCTCGCCCTCCCGACCCTCGCCCTTCCGATAATGGCTCGGACGGAGCCTCGCCCTCCCGATCCTCGCCCTTCCGATGAAGGCTCGGACGGAGCCTCGCTCTCCCGATCCTCGCCCTTCCGATCAAGGCTCGGACGGAGCCTCGTCCTCCCGATCCTCGCCCTCCCGATGAAAGCTCGGACGGAGCCTCGCCCTCCCGACCCTCGCGCTTCCGATGAAAGCTCGGACGGAGCCTCGCCCTCCCGATCCTCGCCCTTCCGATGAAGGCTCGGACGGAGCCTCGCCCTCCCGACCCTCGCCCTTCCGATAAAGGCTCGGACGGAGCCTCGCTCTCCCGACCCTCGCCCTTCCGATAATGGCTCGGACGGAGCCTCGCTCTCCCGACCCTCGCCCTTCCGATGAAGGCTCGGAGGAGCCTCGCCCTCCCGACCCTCGCTCTCCCGATGAAGGCTCGGACGGAGCCTCGCCCTCCCGACCCTCGCCCTCCCGATAAAAGCTCGGACGGAGCCTCGCCCTCCCGACAGCCTCGCTCTCCCGACCCTCGCCCTTCCGATGAAGGCTCGGACGGAGCCTCGCCCTCCCGACCCTCGCCCTCCCGACCCGAGGGTGGTTTACGAGATTCTGGCCTAAGCGATACCATCTTGTCGGGGAACGTAATTGAATCGAGATTAGATGCAGGGAGATGCCAGTGAAGTTTGTCGAATTCCTTTTGAATCCTTCGACTTTGACAATCATCTTGCATTGGTCGATCGTCATTGGGCTGGGAGTTCGAGTCATCATGATGCGTCCTGCGACGGGGGTGGCGCTTTCGTGGCTGGTCGTCATCGCGACGTTGCCGTTTTTCGGGGCTCTGCTTTATTTGATGATCGGGGAACGGCGAATCGGAAACCGCCGCGGTCGGCGAATCGAGGCCTTGCGAACCGATTATGACAAAATCGCCAACGCAATACGGCAAACGGAAATTAAAGAAGTTCAGTGGTCCAAACACCCACCTGCTGCGGCCGCCATGAATCGCTTGGCGCTCCAATCAAACAGTTTTTCCGCGGTCAGTGGCAGCAGTTTAGAGTTGTTTTCGAACACACCCGATATTCTACGGGCGATTGCTCGTGAAATCGACACGGCTGAAAAGACTGTGCTGATGGAGTTCTATATCTGGAACGAGGGCGGTATTGCCGATGAAGTACTGGAAGCAGTCATTCGAGCTGCCGGGCGTGGTGTGAATTGCGGCGTGCTAATCGACGCATTAGGTGCCCGTCCATGGTGGAAAAGCAAACAACCCGGGCGACTGAAGGCAGCGGGCGTCCATTTGCTACCAGCCCTGCCAGTTGGTTTTTTTCGAACCTTTGTCGGGCGTACCGATTTGCGTGTCCATCGCAAGATCGTCGTTGTCGATGGCCAGGTTGCCTGGACCGGCAGCATGAACCTGGTGGATCCGAGTTGCTTTAAACAGGACGCAGACGTCGGGCAGTGGGTCGACGCGATGATCCGAGTTCGAGGATCGGTTGTTTCGTTGCTGGCTGCGACGATGATCGGCGACTGGCTGCTCGAAACGGGAGAGACATTGGAAGAAGTGGTCCGAAATCAATCGCTGCGCGCGATCGAACCCGAAGGTTCGGTCGACATCCAGGTATTTCCATCGGGACCGGGACAATCCGGGGATGGACTGCTGCAGATGATCCTGGCCTTGGTGAATTCCGCCCAGGACGAGCTCGTGATGACGACGCCCTATCTGGTTCCCGACGAGTCATTGCTGCGGGCGATCCGCGGGGCGGCGGGACGAGGCGTCAAAGTTTCGTTGATTGTGCCAGAAAAAGTAGATTCATTTCTGACGCGCCATGCCAGTCGATCGTACTTTGATGACCTGTTGAACGTCGGAGTGCAGATCTACCTTTTTCGCGGCGGACTGCTGCACACCAAGTCAATCACGGTCGATGGCCGGATTTCGAAATTCGGGACCGCCAATCTGGATATGCGAAGCCTGTGGATTAATTATGAAATTTCCTGTTTTGTTTACGACCAGGAATTTGCCAAACAGCTTCGCCAGCTTCAGCAATCGTACATCGACGACTCCGACCTTCTGGATTCGGTGCAATGGGCGTCTCGGAATTTCAGGCAACGGTTTCTCGAAAACACGATGCGTTTGGTAAGTCCGTTGCTTTAACCAACAAACGCGGAAAATTCGCTGTCGATCAAGGCGGCTTGATTTACGCGCGAAAAAAAGCCACTTGAAATTCTCAAGTGGCTGTCGAGCTCGTCAATTTGAAGCCTGTTTAAAACAATCCGCCGCCGGCGCCGCCCGCGCCGCCGCCGCCAATACCACCGGCGCCACCGCCACCGATGCCACCGCCACCGATGCCGCCACCACCGATTCCAGCACCACCTGTGCCGGTAGCGTTTTGGGCGTTGCCGAAGATGTTAAAGGTGTCGACACGCGTAATTTGCGTGAAAAACGGGGAAGCGCTCACCATCACGTACAACCGGTCAGAGGTGGTTGCGTGGTTCACGAACATGAAACTACCCTCAAAAATCTGGGTAATCTCTGGTCGGTAACCCACCGCGCCGGGTCTCAGAAGATTGCTGTTGCGCCTTGAAACTACCGGTTGGCCTTCTAACTGGGGTGTTTCCGCTTCTGACTGATAGTATTCACTGGCAGCGCTGGATGAATAACCATCAGCCAGTTGTTGCGCCAGGGCTCGCCGGTCCACGACGAACTGTTCGTCGGCAATCGTTTGAATTTTGTGTTCATCTAACGACTCGCGGAGGCGTCCGTCTTTGAGTTCGAACAGGACCAGCGTCCCTTTTTCATCGACCTCGAGCATTTTTTGTTGGCTGATTTCCTTGTCGGTGCGGAAATGGTTGTAAATCGAGACCGAGACTTTGCCGGCAGCGACTTCGCCCCAGACTTTACGGATCAACAGGCGGTAATCGCCAGAAAATCCTCTTGGCAGCACATAGTACTCAGCCATTTCGCCCTTTTGGTCATAGGCCGCGTAATCATCTCCCATCAAGATACCGCCGGCGGTCGTGCGGGGAGTTTGGCGTGAACAAACGGTTCCGCCGGGTTCCTCGACGTAGATATCGACGTCGGCATCACCGGTCCACGCTGACTTTGATGATGCAATCGCGATACAGGGCTTCATCCAACTGGTTGTTGTAACGCTTGAGCTCTTCGGTCCTGCCTTCGCTGGCAAGTTGTTTTCGCACGCTCTCGGCGGCGTAAATTGCTTTTTTGACAATATTCCGATGTTTGGGCCAGGCTTTGCTGAGAATCCCCAGCGTCGCCCACTCAATCCCCTCGACATCGTTGATTCGTTGTGCCGCGGCGAGTCCGATGACGAACGGCTCGGGGTCAATCGCAGTTGGATCCGCCAGATTTTGGAGCAAGCCAATGGCACGTTTCTCCATCCCGTTGTTGGCCATGTAATTGGCGGCAATGAGAATATCATCCACGTTGCCAGCGAGGTCGACCGTCGACATCATGGCACGTTCAATGTCGGCTTGCGGATAATCGGCAATTTGCATTGCCAGGACAAGTGCCTCGTACATCCAGAATTCGATCTGGTTGTTTTTCATGGCACCCTGAATGATCGCGATCACCTGATCCGAGTCCTTTTGTGTCATCAGGCGGCGAATCGTCGCACGGACGTCGCGAGGCGAGGCGTGGTTGTTTGCAAAGTAATTTGTCCAGGCGTCGAGCTGGGTTTGACCTGGTTGAACGTCAACCGTCAAAATGCGAGTCGCCTGTCGTCGCGAGGACACCTCGTCAGTCGGTTGGGGTTTGGTGGTTCCAGACAGCGAATCGTCGATGCAGAAAATTCCGCCACCGCCGCCGCCACCGCCGAATCCGCCGCCACCGCCGAGACCACCTCCGCCACCGAGACCACCGCCGCCGCGACCGCCACCGCCGCCGCCAAAGCCACCACCACCGCCGCCGCCCCCACCGGGATTGTTACGGGGTGCCACCAGGTCGCCGACGTTAAACACGTTGGTCACGAAATACTCAGGATCACTGGCAACATCCAGCGAGATGATGCGGAGAACTTCATTGCGAACGATAAAGGTCGCGTTGTAGTCTTTGAGCATCAAGCGGAGTGCATTTTTGAGCCGGATCCCGTTGATCTTGAACGTAACCGGTGTGTCTTCCTGCAGCGAGTCGTCCTTTGCGGTTGAATCAAGTACGACGTTGATACGGTAATCTGTCCGGAGTTTGTCCATTACGTCGACAAATTCGGTTTCTTCAAAGTCAAAGAATGCAGATTCGTCCAAGGCCCGCAGGATTTCTTCATCTTTGTCGTTACCTGACAGCCGGACGTCTTTGTATTTTTCACGAAGTGCAACTTTCCGAGCCCATTCTGCGGCAGGTGGGAATACCAGCGGCGGGTTGCCAGGAAATGCGACCGCTGATTTTTCGGTCTCGTAAAGCGTGGCCAGCAAGTTCAGCTGACGCAGGCGACGCAATTCATATTGCTGCGTGTAGGCCCGTTCAACTCGCGACGATTCATCGGCGACAACTCCCGCTGCCAGTCGGGGATCAATCGTAAGCGCTTTGTAAGTCACTGCGCGAGCTTCGTCATACCGTCCCTCGTCCATCAACGACTGGAACCGGTTGATCAATTGGGAGAGGTCTTCCTGTTGTCGCTCGTAATCTCGAATGCTTCGCTGTTGCTCGATGGCAACGGCTTCATTCTGTTGGGCAAGTGCCTCGGCGTCATCGAATTCGAGTTTTCGCTGTCGACTGGACATTAACGCGGAAACCAGTCGATTGCGCAGATCCTGTTTTCGATTGGGGTCGATCGCAGTCGTCTGGTCAAGGATTTCCAGCATGTTTTTGATGCGTTCAATCGCCTTGGCAGGAGCGGTCGCCAATTCTTCCCGGGCTCGTGTCAATTCGAATTGAACCTGGGCTGTAATTTTCTCAGTCATGATTTTGATTCTTTGTTCTTCGTCAAGAATCAAGTCTTGAGCGCCAGCGGTCGCACCTTGCCGGAGCAGGTCGTCGATCTGGTTCTGCGAGAAATTGGGATCGACCGCCCGGAAGCTGTCGGGAGTGTCGATGATTTGAGGCTGACCCGGTTGGGTTTGGTCGATCGGTGCATCGGCTTCCGGCATCGGTGCCGTCAAGTCTTCTTCGGGAGCGGGAATCGGCGTCGATCCGTCGTCCGTCAGCGGAGCATCTTCAACCGGCGGTTCGGCGGCGGGTGGTTCTGCCGAAGGTGGTTCGGCCGGTGCAGGCTCATCCTGCATAGGTTCCGCCGGTGCGGGTTGTTTTGGCGCAAACGGATTGTCGTCCTGGATCCTGTAGCGAGCTGCTTCTGCAATCAGGCTGGCTTCCGTATTGGTTGGATCCGTTTTGAGTGCTGCGGAAGCAAGTTGTTTGGCGGCATCAATATTTCCTGTGGCCAGGGCATGACCGCCGAGTTCGCTTAACTCACGGGACTGGGCCATGATGACGCGGGCTGCTTCGCGCAGTCCCTCCGAACCGGCAGTGGGCAAGCTCATCCCACCGTTGGAGCGCGCGTTTTGCAGCAATTTCGGCAGGAATGAAAAATCGTCTTGTGATTCTTCGGCTGTGACGGTCCAGGTTAACGTCTCGACTTGGCCGTCGATTTGACCTTCAACCGAGAAATCAAGATCGCCGCGTTCTTTCAGGGTTCCGATCAGAATTGCGTCGCGATCCGTTCTCAGTGGGGGCAGCGTCTTTGGAAAGGCTTCTGCGATCTGCGCGGGCATTTTTGCATCGGTCGGCCAGAACACGGAACCGTGAACGGTCTGGGCCAAACCAATGGCCCCGTTTCGCATTGTCAGTTCGTCGTCACTGTCGACGAAATAGTTGCCCCCCGTGTGGTTGGCCAGTGCGGCCATCAACTCGATGTTTCGCTCCGGGCCAATCGCATAGCTGGATACCGAAACCTGGTTCTGAACCAGATTGTCGACGGTCTCTTCAAATTTCGGGGTCTTCAACAACTCATTGCGAGTCACGCCGTCCCCGATGTAAATTACGTTCTTGTTGCGATCTTGCGTGTTCGAAAAATGCTCAGGAGCCGTCGTCAACATCAAGTTCACATCGGTGGAACCCAGCGAGACCCGCTGCCTCAGATTTTCAACCGCGACCGCCAGTTCCGAGCTGTCGGGGCTGACAAAGTTCTTGGTAAACACAACCGGCTCAATGTCCATCGCAACCAGTTTGACCCGGTCGTCTGCATTGAGGCTTTTGATCAATTGCTCCAACGTGGCGATGGAGTCATCTTTGAACACACCCGTTTGCGAGGCTGAGGTATCGACATAGATCACAATATCGCTTGCCCGTTGTGGGACGTCGACTTTCGGCGACAAACTCAACGCGAAAGTCGTTTCGCCGGATGCACTATCAAAGGTGGCCATTCTGGGACCTTCGTAGCTACCCGGGCCAAACAGGTTGTTGGCCAGTGAAACGGATTGCAAGCAAATTGCCAAAACGGCGAACAGCATTCCTCGAAACGCCATCTTGGTACAGCTGCGAACGGACATATCAGACTCCAACACGAAAAATTAATTCAACAAGGCTAATTCGTTAGCCCTTGCTTAAGGGAATTTTGCATTTCCAAAAACGCAAACCCTCGACTTGTCTTAACACGTTAATGGCCCGAAATTGACCATGTTTTCATTCTATTTGATACCAATTTCTACGCCACCAAAAAAACCCGAATTTGCTTGGCTTGACTAATCCGGAAATCCGTTAAGGCTCGTAAAATAACGTTGTCTTTGGCGTCTTGGCGGAACCAGCCTCACACGAATGCGGGCACGCGAAGGCGACTTCCACAGGAGAATCCACTCCAATTCCGATTTCAATCTTATACAATCGATGCAATTTTTGCGCCCAAATCCACATCTGTTCAAATTCCAGGCCGTTTTCGGGCAGAAACGGTTCCCAAAGTTCGACGTACGGTCGCCAGTTGGGCAATTGAAATTTGCGAAATTCTCCTCCTCAATGCAACATCTCGGGCGAGAAATTGAGCCTTGATTGGCTGTTTTTTCGATGTAAACGCATGTTTTCTCCCATTTTTCGACGAACTTCTATATCGTCGCGCCCGCCACGTTTTTGGAACTGGAGCGAAGCCGGACGTCCAAAAATGAATTCGGAGAACGCCATCGGTCCGCCAACCAGAGAATCAGAAGTAAGGTCAGCATTGCGCGTTTCCGGGACATTTTGAACAGTTAGGTGTATTGGAACGCAACAAAACCGACGGTTGATTCCAAGCCATCGAGGTGGCGCTTAATCGGGGTTCCGAATTTTGGTGGAATAATGGATGTTTTGCACAGTTCCATTCGACTTGGCAAAAGAAGCCTGCAACAAGTGAACTTCGATCTCTTTCCATGTCGCTTGACAGTCGCGGCCGATCATTTCGCTCTGGGATTCCAGCTGTCGGACGGCTCGCAACAACCAATTATCAAGGTTGGCGGCTGAGGCAACAAGCTGACCGAACCGCTCAAATAGTGAATTTGAGCTGTTAGTTGCCAGGGAGGTTCCAGCGGGATTGGCGATGCCTCTGGCGATGACAACATTCCAGCGATCACAATCGGAATAGTAGTTCCAGTACATATCCATGCGCTCCGGTTGCTTGTGCCGGGCCATCTTCCTGGCTGCGCCGATGTGTGTATTGGGGTTTGAAAATCTCCCGTCGTTGGCGAACGTGTCGTAGTTCGCAGCTGATTCGATGGGCAACAAAGCCGGTTTAAGTCGCTCGGCAACACGCAGCGGATTGGTCTCCGAACGATGAGCGACGTTCAGACTACAAACTCGTCGATTCACAGACTTTACGGATTGAATGGGAAAGCTGTCGATCGGAAATCTCGCATGCTGGGCTGTGAAGCTGGCCGTTTGAAAAATGCCTTTGGCAAAATTCGTTAGCAGCGGCGTCACCTTGTCGGACGCGACTTGCATGATGTTGGATGCAATCCCTGACACGCTGGCAAGGTTCCACAAGCCACGACCGCTCTCCGCATTGCCTTGGGTCCGCACTGGCGATGCAACCTGCGCAATTGCCTTTTCATTTGGGATTACGTAGCATCGTTGCGGGGGACGAAGCGCGTTAAACAACCATTCAGGGTGGGAATAAAGAAACGGTCCAAAAATCGTGTTCGAATGTTCAGCAACCGATTGATTTCCCGCCGCATTCGCAACCGATCCCTGGAACTGACCGTTCCTGGAACCTCTCGAAAAACGGCAATCTGCCGTCTGCCACTGAAATCCCCGTGGCTGTCCTGGTTGATCTGGAAACTGCATCAACGGAGATGACAACTCGTTCAGGTTCCAGGTAAACCCACCGATGGACACCTCTTCGAGAATCTGTTCGGCTGAGCAAGGTAGCGTCGTCGACAGAATTAGCAAAGCCGCAAAAATACATCTGGCAAACATCCGTGCCATTGCGTTCATCTCCATGGAAAAATATCGAGTCGTGGTGGAATATCGGCGATGGCCAAACATTTCCTGATGGGCAATGGCTAACAGTTAGACAAACCTTGCGTTCACGACCCGGTTTTTTAGGATTACCATGATCGTGACGGCGAAAATGTCGAGAGCGCGGTCTACGTCCCCCAAGAACGATCCCGGTAGGGCGAATTTCCCAATGACTCTAATTTGCCTTGCCCAAACTCCATGGATTTCAAATAATTCGCGTAAATCCGAACGGTTCCCATTTTTTAACTGGGATTCGTTAGGTGTGACCACGACTTATAACCAAGCATTGATGGCGAATGGTTGGCGATACAACAGTTAAGGAGCCTGAAAAATGAGAACCGTACTGATTTGTAGTCTCTTGTCAGCTTTTTTTGGGGCGATCTTTGCACTGGCTATCGTGGAGGGCGTTTCACCGGGGCATGCGAACCAACCCTTGCTGACCGAGCCATCCGTATTCCAACAGCCGGTCTCCCAGCAGCAAAATCTGGGGCCAGCTGCGATTCGCCAAATCGGCAACCCGGGAATCGCGGGCGATCTTGGCGGCGAACGACAGTTCAGCCTGGAAGAAAAAGCCAACATTGATGTCTACGAGAATTTCAATCGAAGCGTTGTCAACATCGATACAAAAATCAATCGCTCGGATTTGTGGTTCATGCACGCTGAGCCCGATGAAGGCTCCGGTTCCGGGTGGGTGCTCGACCGAGAAGGGCATATTGTCACCAACTATCACGTCATCGCCGGCAGCGATTACATCTCGGTGACCCTGTTTGAGGGCGACCCGTTTCCCGCCAAAGTCATTGGCGCCGATCCGGCCAATGACGTTGCCGTGTTGCAGATCAACGCGCCTGAAGAGTTGCTATTCCCGGTTCGCCTGGGAGAATCGGGCAACTTGCGTGTCGGTCAAAAGGTTCTTGCGATTGGCAACCCGTTTGGGCTGGAGCGAACCATGACCGTCGGCATCATTTCCAGCCTGGGACGGTCGCTGAGATCCAAGAGTGGGCGGATGATGAAAAACATCATTCAGCTTGATGCGGCCCTTAACCAGGGTAACTCGGGAGGACCGTTGATGGATAATTCGGGGCGACTGGTGGGGATGAACACTGCGATCGCGACGCTTACCGGCGAAAACACAGGTGTCGGATTTGCAGTTCCTGTCAACACGATTCGCCGCGTGTTGCCTCAGTTGATCCAATTTGGCAAGGTGCAACGGGCCACCATTGGGGTCGACATGTTCTTCAAGGATAGAAATGGGCTGGGAATCGCACGGGTGGTTCCCGGAGGACCGGCCGCCCAAGCCGGGTTACGCGGGATCAAGGTCGAGTCACGTGTGGAAAGAATCGGTGGCGTGATGTACCGGCAGCAACGTGTCGCCAAAGAAGCTGCGGATCACTTGCTTGCAATTAATGACATTCCAACCGAAACCACGGATGACCTTCAAGAAGCACTGGAGCAGTTAAAACCTAACCAAACCGTCAGCGTCAAAATTCTCCGCGGCGACAAAACCTTGATTGTTCCCTTGACATTGGGGATGGAAGACTAGAGGTTAAGGGGGTTCGACATTTAGCCGCTTGCTTTTTTTTTGGATCAGTATCTTGCCAACGTATTCAGTCATCCTGGCAGCGGCTGGAAAAAGTGAGCGGTTCCGGGATCCCAACTACAAAAAGCCTTTCGCTGTCTTGAAACGGAAAGCGGTCTGGCTGCATTCCGCCGAACTGTTTTTAAAGCGTTCCGATGTCAAGCAGCTGATCATCGTGATCGGGGCCGACGACAAGGAAGATTTTCTGTCCCGGTTTGGTCCCAATCTCGCCGTCATGGGCATCGAAATCGCGATCGGCGGCCAGCAGCGCGCCGATTCCGTGCAAAACGCACTGGCGAAAGTCGATCCTGCCGTTGAGTACGTGGCAATCCATGATGCCGCTCGACCTTGCCTGCATGGCGACTTGGTGGATTCCGTTTTTTCGGCGGCGACCAAACACGGCGCCGCTATTCCGGCAATTCCCGTATACAGCACGGTAAAACGGTCGCGCGATGGACAACAGGTTGATTCCACCGAAGACCGGGCAGGTCTGTATCTCGCTCAGACGCCACAGGTCTTCCAACGAACGCTGATTCAAGACCTGTATGCCAAGCGAGGCGACTTCAATCCGACCGACGAAGCCCAGTTGGCTGAAAGGGCTGGCCACACAGTTGCCATCGTGAAGGGCTCGCCACTGAACATCAAGGTCACGACGAAAGCTGACTTGCGCCTGGCCAATGCCTGTCTCGATTCGATGCCAGCCACAAAATTCGACGCACCGATTCATCCCTTCGCCGACGATCATCTGTGGCGGTAGCGACGGAGCATTCATTTTCGCAGGCACCGGCCATCGTGGCATCCAAGTCAAGCGAATTCGCAACCTTTGGGTTCAAAAAATGGAGAATTAGCCGGCGCCTGCGGCTGGGAGTTGAACTACTGTTCACGACGTAAAAAAAGCTGCGGACTTTGGCCCGCAGCTTTGCAAGTTCTCGCGCTCGTAATTCTCTTAATCCCACCACCAGTTGGTCGCATCTTTTTCGGGCCTGGACTGGGCGGCATTGCCAGACAAGCCAGCGTCGAGCTTGATCGCGTCCGTGGAAATTGCTTCAAGGGCATCAAATCGAATGCCGCCGCTCACGCCGACAATCGTGTGTTTCAGCGTTGAGGATTCCTTGCGTTCGGTGATGACTCGATGATTGATCACTGAATCAACTTCTCGCGGCGCGGGTTCCAGTTCCGGTTGATAGGTCAACTGGCGGCCATTAGTTCCAAAAAACGTTGGTTGCCAGTTAGCTCGATCCGCAAGTCCCTGGTGGCGAATCAACGAGGTCACCAAAGCCAAATCAAAGATGTTTTTCAACTGGTTGTAAATCGGATACTCGGCGGCGATTTTTTCAAAATGGCGGGTGAAGTCACGGGCGAATTCCCTGGTGGGACCGGACGATGTGCCGGTGTGAATTCGCCGGCCCAAATCGTCGATCATTTCGTTTTCGCTCAAGACCTTTACCCCTTTTCCCGCAAACGAAAATGTTTCGCGGTTTTCGTCCGCCGTGACATCGTCGTAGTTGAGCGTGAACCACCAGCGCACAACATCCATGGGGGGCAACGCTCCATCAGGTTGCAATTCGACGCGTGAAAGATAGCTGGGAATCTCGGGAATCGATGGCTCGAGTCCCATTCCGACCAGCTTCATCCGATAGTCGGCTTCAACCAGCACGCGGCCGGCATGGGTTTGCGGATCAACGCCAAAAACGGAAACATCCTGGCGGCCAAGTGTTTTTTGCAGCAGGTCTCGCCAAGCCTTACCACGCTTGTTCGAGGTCGCCAAAACCCGTTTGGTTTCAGCGAGGTTTCGTTCGCGAGGCGTAATCGCACAACCGAATTTTCCATTGTTCTCGTAAGCATTGCGTAGACAAACGACCAAATCGTCGAGTTGCAATACGGGTTTGCCGGTCATTTCATTGATCGGACGTCCTTCGATGTCTGGCGCCCACGGACCCGCCGGACCGGCGATGACGACTTCGCCCGTTTCCGGAAAGACCATGAGATACTGCACCGCGTAAATTCCTGCCAGGTTCAGCATGTCTTCGTCAAGCTGCCGTCCCTGGGCAGCTGCCAACTGCGCGGCCCGTTCCAGCCGGGTCAGAGAAACCTTCCGCAGGTCGCTCGGAAAATTTGTGCGACGATTGCCCGAATCGCTCCGCGCCTGCGATCGCAACTCACTTAAATTCGTCCCATCGACCTTCAGTTTCTTAAGGAGTCCCGAACTGTCGACATAGACACCGGACGGGTACGCCTGAATGGTGCCGTCACCATTGGCATCGTCCCAGCTGTCCGGACTGATCGTGGTTTTGATCAACTCAATCAAGTTGAAGAAATCAGCTTCGGTGATTCCTCCGAGATTGCCGGCACCTGCTGGAGCCGGTCGCCCCAAGCCTCGCGGCGAGTTTCCTGCTGGCGACTCGTTTTGGGGCGGCATGTAATTGGCGAGTACCGTGAAGGCCTGCGATCTCTGCCGATCGTCCGAAATCGCGCTGGCTGACTTCAGGGCCGCAGCGCAGGCGCCAAGTTTCGATTGAGCCGAGGCAATCTGCTGGCGGAAAACATCCGCCTGTTCGGTGGGAAGCGAGTTGACCAAGTCAATCGCAACGGGAAATTCGCCTGCTTCAATATGGGCCCGAACTCGTTCCGCAGGCGAGCCGGTTTGTGCCACAAGTTCCACCGGCAAAACAAAAGCCACCGTCATTGTTGCCATGAGAACTGCGATCAAGTCTTTGTTTGCCCGCCAGATCGACTGGCCTTTGGCAACCGCAACGCACATCAAAGATGGCTGGTAATACCTCTGCATTTCATGTTCCTTGTCTCGGCCCCTGTGGTCTATAGCATCGCACAGACATGGGTGCCGAGTCAAGCAAATTAGGCCAATTGAAAATTTCAACAAAAAAAACCCCTTGGCCGAATGGCCATGGGGTTCGAACTTTCGCGTATTCCGATCGAGTTTTGGTCAATTGCTGCTGTTGTAAGACGGAACAAATCCCTGTTGGACAGCTTCGCCCACGACGTCGGAAGAAGTCGTCGTGTTAGCTTTCACCGCCGGATCAGATGCGTTGGCAGCCGAGTCAACATTGACACCGGTTGATGAGTTGTTAAAGTTCTGAACCGGTGATTGATAGCCAACCGGCCTGGATGGGCATCCGCTGCATCCGCAACTGCCGGTGATTTGGCCCTGGACGGCGCTCTGGAATTCACCCGAGCCACCGCAGCACTGGTTGAAATAACCGTTCGGTGTGCCGCAAGTCGCGGCGCTATTGCGATGGAACAACCCGCCGCCGCACGAACATTTGCGACTGCGTGAGCGGTTGAATAGTCCACCACCGCAACCACTATCGCATCCGCAGCCCGTGTCGCATCCGCAGCCCGTGTCGCATCCGCAACCATCGTTACGTCGGCTACCGATTCGCGAAAACAGGCCTTTGAATTTGCCGCACACCTGGCATCCACCGCTCGACTCGCATCCACAGCTCGTCTCGCATCCACAGCTCGTCTCGCATCCACAGTTTGGCTCGCATCCACAATCATTGTTGTGCCGGCTGCCGTTTCGGGAAAACAGGCCTTTGATCTTGCCACATAGTTGGCATCCGCTGCTGCCTCCGCAGGGGTCAGCGCATCCACAATCATCGTTGCGGCTGTGAAGCCGTGACAAAAATCCCGTGCGGCCAGTGCTGCATCCGGTGTCGCATCCGCAACTGGTGTAACATCCAGTGTCACCGCCATCGCGGTGGCCGAATCGCGAAAATAATCCGCAGCTGTGTCTGCCGCTATCGCCACATCCGCAGGCAGGCGCGGGTGCTTCGCAGCAGGCGTCGCCGCCGCGTCCGTTAAAGATGTTCGTCAGTAGTCCATGACCGCCGCAGGAGCTACCGCAGGAATTTTTGCGGCTGCCAAGTCGGCTGCCCAGTTTGCAGGATTTTTTGCTGCATCCGCCGCCGCAATCGGAAGCACATCCACAGTCACTGGCAACTGGCAGGGGCGCCGGCATGGCCGTCGCACAGCCACAATCGCTGCCGCCACGGTGGAGGCCGCCTTTGAGCCGCCCGCCGAAATGACCGCCACCACACCCACTGTCGCAGCCGCCACCACATCCGTTGTCGCAGCCACCGCCACATCCGCCGTCGCAACCAAAGTGGCCCAGGTTCTTGCGGTTTTTAAACAGTCCGCCTAGTTTGCAACTGCCACTGCATCCATGGTAGGAACAATCGTCTTGACAATAGTCACTCCACAATGAAGCTGCGTAAGCATACGATGTGCCTCGCCCACAAGTCGACGCGCTGTCGTAACCATAACTGACGTTTTGAGCTGCACAACCACAGTCCTGAACTGCGAACGCATTGGTACTCAACGTCATGACGGCGGCGACAGCAACGACTTTCAAACATCGAAAAATCATTCTGTTTCTCCTCATCGAAATAGCTCAGTTCCATCTTTCGCCCCGTTACCTGCCATTCTTGGCTTTGCAAACAGATTTACCCCGGATCGTCCAGGGCGCTATCTTGCGGTATCTACAAGCCACGCGAAAAATCTGCTTCGGGGAGAACGCGAATCCTTGCCAGGTTTGTTGTTGCACATCCTTGATAACCTGCACGATAGGTATCTGCTGTGCGTGCACAGGGATTCATCGACGAATGTCAAAAGTGATCGCACGGAATCTTGGCGAACGGTTGCATTTATTCCGCGCGGCGAGTCTGTTCTGACGAACAAGTGACGGCGCTCGAACAGGAAACTTTAACGACCTGTTTGCGTTTCGCATTTTGTTCTTTTGTTTCCAGGCAGATAAGATAGTCGTGCGGATTAATTGTTTTTGCACGCAAAGCTTGACAGGCCTGCGTGTCACAGGAATCAGGTTTGATTCAAGTGATACAATTCGCACTTGGAAAGAAGCATGGAAACATTACAAGTGACCGGTCGGCCACAACCCGGGGCGGGAATTTTGTGACGCCTGTGACGCCTGGACCGGAAGTAGAGCCCGCGTTTGGGCCCTACGCATGCCAGTTTTGCCGAGTTTTCGCAAAGAGCGGGCGGGACAGGTTGTTACAATTGGACCGGCGTGGTCGTTTCAAACCAGATGTGTTCGTTCCCCGAAATATCAACAGGAGATTCCAGGTTGGGGGAAACGTAGACAAGTTCGTGGCGCAACCGTTTTTCGAGTTTTTGGTCTTCCGCAACCGCCGACAATTCATACTTCAGGTCGGCATCATAGGGCTCGGTATCCAGATTTACGTACGACTGGACAAGCAATTTTGGTGGTGAAAGGCGTTCTTCGCGGGCCGGTAGCGGCTCGGGAACCGTTTCTACGATCGGCTTGGCGGCCGGGACCGGTTGGATCGGGATGCTTGCCGCACGGCCCCGGTAATCGTAGATGGTCGCCTGGTTTTCAAACACTTCGCGATGCGGCGGCAGGACTTTGACCTTCGCGTCAAGCGAATCAAACAGATCGCTCATGTGCTCGTGGCAGGTAAACATCAGGATCTGGTAGCCATTGCGTGAGAACTCACACAACAGTTCGGCGGCGGCCCGGGCGCGCTGGGAGTCAAAGTTAACCAGCACGTCGTCCAGGACCATTGGCAACACGGCGCCGCGGCGGGCGTACGCGCCCACGAGGGCCAACCTCAAGCTCAAATAGACCGCTTCGCGGGTCCCACGGCTGAGTTTGTCGACGGTAATCGTCTCATCCTTGGCATTGTCAACCAGCAGTTCTTCGCCAACCAACCGGGTCCAGATACGGGTGTAATGTCCCTCGGTCAATCGTTCCAGGTAAACGGAGGCTTCCCTGAGTGTTTCGGGTTGTCGTTTTGACTCAAAACTCTCCCGAATGGTCTCCAGCATTTTCGTGCTGGTGGCCAGGATCTGCCACTGCCGTTTAAGCTGGTTGATCTCGGTTTCGATGGCGTTGAGCTCGAGGCGAGCTTCGTCCAGTCGCGAATCCTCACCGAGCATTTTGACTTCCTGCAGGAACTCGCCCCGCTGTTGATGCAGTTTCGTCTGTTGTACCTTCACGCGCTCGATTTCGGCTTGAATGGCTTCCCAGCGTTTCTCAAGTCCGGTGATGCCGTAAGCGTCGAGGTACTCGGACAAATCCGATTCTTCGAAATGGGTACCCAGCGCAGCCTTGATTTGCTCCGAGATGTTGTCGCGGCGAACAATCAGTTGTTGTCGTTGTTCATGTTTGACTGCAAATTGGCGGTAGTCGTTTTCGTCGACCGCCCCAACTTTGGCGAGCAGGCGGGTTTTTTGTCCCAGGAGTCGTTCCAATTCACGCTGGCCCTTGGCGATCCTCGATCGCATCCCGCGGTACTTGGCGGCCAGTTCTTTACGCGTCGTGACGAGCGCACGTTGCTCGTGCAGTGCGTGGGTCAACTGGTGCAGGCGGTCCAGCAAGTCGTCGCTGGAGAATTCCAGCCCGCAATCCTGAAACAGCTGCTCGGTACGTTGTGAAAGTGCTTTGAGTTCCTTGTCGCGCTCGATCAGTTCCAGTTTGTACTGGTCCAGTCGGGTGTGATAACCCGAAATCCGGCCAGCCCGCTGAGTGATCTCCTTGAGCTGCAGCGGTTCGAGGGTCTCGGGCAGGCCCGCTGTTCGTAGCGCCGCCCGCCAGATTTCCTCGACTTGTTGCACTTCGTGTTCCTGTTGCGCGATCCGGCGGCGCACATCTTCGAGGCGGGTCCGGGTGTGCTGCAAACGATTTTCCAGCGGGAACGAGGTCCTCGATCCGGGCCAGACGTGATTCGGCGTCTTGCAGTTCCAGGTCCCAACGCCCGACCGACTCGGGAAGTTGACGTTCAACTTCGTCGCGTTCGGCTTTCGATCGTTTTAGTTGCTGGCGGATAATGTCAATTTGATGGCGGAAGTCATCCAGTTCGTCTTTGGCGACTCGTTCCCAATGATACTTGAGTCCAGCAGACACGAATCCGCAGATCAATCCCATTAACATCAACAAGGCACCCAACTCCTGGGCAGCGCGACCAAATCGACCTTCGTTGACGATGTCCAGCAAGCCGAAGCCGAACAGGATAATCCCGGCGATGAAGACGATGCCGATGATCGCAAGTTTGCCCACCGGCAAGACCTGCTCGTTGACGACGTCGTCAATTTCGCGTTCGAGGTCGGAACGGGACCGATTGAGTTTTTCAATCTTCTCTTCGAGTTCGATGCGGCGACGCAGTCGACTGACGTAGCGGCTGGTGTCTTCCAGCGAGGTGGCTGCGCCCCCTTCGCTGAGATTGGCGCCGAGTCGTTCTTCGTTCTGGCCGAGTTCGAAACGGGTTTTTTCCAGTTCCTGTTTCAATCGTTTCAGAAGTTCGCGTTGTTCAAGAACCTTTTTCGCAGTCGTCTTTAACGATACCAGGCCGCGGTTTTCCAGGTCCTTGACGTCCTTGGTGCGAATCTTGAGCTGGTTGCCCAAGCCGTCGACTTCTCCCACGAGACTGTTTTCCAGTGTGTCGACTTCGTTCCGCAGCCGGCTGGCTTGGCGATGAAGTGATTCCACCCACGGGGAGTGTTCGGAGATTGCTTCGATTCGTGTTTTTTGAGCCCAGACCTTGCGATTAATTGGTAACTTGAGTGCTTCGTCCTTGATTGCTTTACGATGAAGCTTGATTTGACCGATGCGGTCTTTGTGTTGGGCGATCCGTTCATTCAGGCGATCAAGTTGTTCGATCGCAATGTCGCGAAGGTCAGGCAGACTTCCGAACGAGTTGATCTGGTCGTCAAGATTGCGGCGGGTTTGCCAGCGGTCGCTGATTTGCGTGGAGATTTCAACCAAGCGGGCTTCTCGATCGAGTTTGGCAATTTCCCGGGAGATGTCTTCGAGTTGATTGGAGACGTCAGTTGTTTGTGCGGCAATTCGCGACCAGCGTTTTGATTTCTGTTTCAGATCGTCAACTTCGCGCAACAACTTCTTTCGCCGCTCGCCGAGTTTTTTCAAACGTGATTCGTTTTTCGGTTGCGTGGACCAGATCGCTTCGCGGCGGGCGGTTTGGTCGCGCATTACATCAATCAGGGAGACGCGATCGAGTCCGCTGGTCAGCTTGTACAGGTGTTCGGCCGCGTCGGTGCTGTTCAGGGCACCGAGTTCCTGGATTTCACGCAATCCAATCGCGAACACGTTATTGAAGATCGATTCATCGATATCATTCAGCAGGTTTCCAAGCTGTGCCCGCCCGTGAACAGATCCATCGCGCATATCGGTAACGGCCAGATCGCCGGTGGGGTCGTTGATGCGATTGGGGTCAACGTGGCGTTGGACCTCGAATTGGCCGATCGGGCTGTCGACTTCCATCGAGCCGCCGGCCAAGCCACCGTAAACCGGCGGCATGTATTTTTCACGGCGATCTTCTGAAAAACCAAACAACATTGAGCGAATGAACTGCATCAAGGTTGTTTTGCCGGCTTCGTTTTGTCCATGGAAAACGGTGATGTCATCCGAGAGTGACTCGACCGTGAGGCCTTTCCAAACACCAAAGCCGTCTACCTGGAGATCTGTAATTTTCACCGCGCTTGCTCCTTGTCGCCGTTTTGTTCACGCCCTCCGGGCACGGCAGCTGACCTCATGTCAGTGCAGCTCAACCAGATTGTGGCGTTAATAAACATGTGGGATTGGTCGTGTCATATCGGGTTTGTCGTTGTTCAAGTTGCCTTGATTGGTTCGGGCTCAAGGGGTTCCCGGCCGACCGCCAGGTATTCCATGCCCACGAGCGCGGCGGCTCGCAAGGTTGCTTCACGCTGTTCATGGACCACATGCCCGATACCGGCCATGGCGTCGTCCTGGACAGAACTGGGCAAATAATCGTGCAAAGTAAGTTTCAACGAATCGTCGCTCTGGTATCGCCCCACGGCACGCAAGTACTCGCCGAGGATCGTGTCCTCTTCGTACCAGCCAGCCGGCAGCGCCTCGGGAGCATCCACTTGTACCTCAACCGACCAGACGCCCCGATCCGATCTACCAAATTCATCGCGCAACCACTCGAGCAGTTCTGCAGACCAGGCACGATTATGAATGGCCGGATTGAATGGGCCTGACGTCTTCAGTTGCCAGTTGACCAGGTAAGTCATGTCGTTGGTTTCCACCGCCAGCTTAAGGGCGCGTTCGGAAAGCGCGTCTTTGAGTTCGTCGAGATTGACCGTTTCAGAAATGGCGACCGTTTGGGGTTTCCAGCGAACCGTATCCGTCTCTACGTTTTGGATCCGCAGTTTGCCTGCCGAATCGACGCGACAAAGTTTACAGCCATGCGGTCCAAACTCCTCCGGCGAACGTCCCTGGGTGGTTCCTGGGTAGGCGACGACCGAGCCGGTCGTTTCAAGCTTGTTGGCTTTGTGTCGTCCACCCAACGCCCAATAACGAATGTGACTTTCGGCGATTTGAGACGAATCAAGTTCACCGAATGCCAACGCGATTGAAAAAGGATCATTGACATCGGCGGCAAAATCGCGAGGGTTCCGCTTGCGTTCGTCAAAGCCGCTGGCATAAATCGTGGCGATGATTTCACCTTCCCGCCGGTGTTCAATCTGTTCAACGTACGACGAATTAAACGTCAACACATTTTCCGGAAGGTCAATTGCACTTGGCCAGCGATCGGGTTGATCGACCGAACCGCCACACCAATAAACCTGGATGTCCTTGTCCGCCAGACGTTCGAACTGGCTAAGGATGAAAGCGGCCGAGCGCGGACCGGCCAGTTCCATGTTGAACAAGTCGCCTGCCAACAGCACGAAGTCGACGCGTTCCGCGATTGCCAGGTCAAACACCCGCTTGGCCGCATCATACGGTGCGTTGGCCAACGCGGATTTGAGGTGGGTTGGAAGTTCAGCCAAGCCGTGAATGGGCTCGTCCAGGTGAAAGTCCGCCGCGTGAATAAATTTTACTGCTTCTGCCATCAGGAGACCTCCTTGCGCCCGTCATAGCTTCCCTGTGTGCCCGCCGAAATTCAGGATTTCGACAGGGCGATTCGTGATGGCTGGGCAAATTCATTTTTGCCAGACACCCTTGTTAGCTGTCAGATGTCGCCGCACGATGCCGGCTACTGTTTCAATGACCGTGCGCTGTGGGTCGACAGGACTGCATGGACGACAAGTCTATCCCATTGGCAAAATGGCTCCAATATCAATCAAAATCGGTGTTCCTTTGGCAGGTTCTACGTTTGGTTGAACGGCTGGGCTGCTGCCTGCTTGGCCAATGTGATAGCATTTGGCTTTCCGTGGCGCCGAGACAATCAAATCCGCATGTCCAAAAACGCAGTTCCCTCGTTCGTATTTGTCATTTGCCAAGCAGGCGCGGAGGCGGCAGCCCGCAAAGAGATTCTCGAGTTACCCGGATTTCGACTGGCCTTCTCACTGCCAGGTTTTTTGACCTTTAAAGTTGAACCCGATTCATTACCCGAGCGATTCAGTTTGCCAGTGACGCTCGCGAGAACGTATGGCTGGAGTTTGGGAAAAGTCAGCGGCGAAGACGCCAATCAACTTGTCGCCGAAATCTGCCGCCATGAGGCGTGGGACGAGTGTCGCCACCTGCACGTGTATGAACGTGAATCGGTAACGCCCGGCACAAAAGGATTTGAACCCGGGACAACTGTGTTGGCTGCCACAATCGGAGAGTTGTTCGCCAACCATGAGGAACTGAAAAAACGCCAGGTCGCGATTAACCGAGTTGCCCAGGTCGATCAAAAAGTTTTTGATGTCGTGCTGGTCAAACCCAACGAGTGGTGGTTCGGCTATCACTGGACGGTAACGCGGCAAAGTCGTTGGCCGGGTGGTGTCCCGATCGTTGACACGTCACAGGAGAGGGCAAGTCGCGCCTATTACAAACTCAAAGAAGCATTGTTGTGGTCGGGCATCAAGATTGCAGCGGGCGATGTGTGCGCCGAAATCGGGGCCGCGCCGGGAGGTGCCTGCGAGTTGCTGCTGGAAATGGGTGCGAAAGTCATCGCGATTGACCCGGCGGAACTGGAACCGGAAATTGAGGCCCACGAAAATCTGACGTATGTGCGGCGGCGGGGGCGGGAAGTAAAAAAGAAGGACTTCAAGGATGTCAAATGGTTGTTGGCGGATTTGAATATCGCGCCCAATTACACACTCGACACCGTTCGCGACATCGTGGCCTATGAAGCAGTGGATATCCGCGGATTGATTTTGACATTGAAGCTGACGGATTGGGAATTGGTTGAACAGATACCCGCGTATTTGGAACGCGTCAGGAAGATGGGATTTCAGGTCGCAAAAGCGAGGCAACTGGCGTTCAATCGTCAAGAATTTTGCCTGGTAGCGATCAAGGACAAGTTCGCGTTGCGAGCGGGTAAGCGGGCGAAAAAAAATCTATAACGTCAATACCGCAGGCGCCGGCTAAATTCGTTGGCCACTTCTTCCTTTAACGCCCAGGGGGTCGAGTCGTTATTTACGTGGAATCTTCGGTTTTGACATCGCGGATGGTTGCCAGAAACAGCTTGCAGTTGGAAAGTCTTTTGGCAGGATTTACTTCCAGGCACTTGTGAATCATGTCGGCTGAGCTTTGAGTTCAAATTCGGGCGGTGAATGCGAATGTCGTCCGGCTCTTGCGAGTCGTGCACCAACGCTGCTTTGCCGGTCGTATCGGTTGATCGCCAGGGATGCTCGAACGTCAGAATTTTATAAACGGTCACCCCGAACGCAAAAATATCGACGCGCTCATCCGTCTCGCGGCGGCGCACAATTTCCGGTGCCATGTACTGCGGAGTCCCGGTACGGTTCCCGGGCAGACGATAGGGAGCCTCATTGGGAACGGTCAATCCAAAGTCAATCAGTTTGAGCCCGGTAACAGATTTATTGCAGATAAAATTACGGGGGCAGATATCGCGGTGAATAAATCCTGCATCGTGAACTGCTTGAACGGCTTCCCCCATTTGCCGAATGAGTTTCATTCGATTGGCAATCAGTTTTTCGTCGCGGTGTTTGATCAACGTATTTAATCCGGGACCATTGATGTACTCCATCAGGATATACTCTTGACCCTGCGTCGTTTTGCCGAATTGATACGTTTCCACGATGCGAGGGTGGTGCATTTGCATCGCGATTTGGCCTTCGGAGGGCTTCTTCAGGCCTTTGAACCGGGAGTTGAAAAATTCGGTTTTCTCTTTGTCGAGAAACTTGATCCCCATTTTCTTGTTGGTACCAATTTCGGTTGCCACATGGAACTTGGACATTGTTCCGGTAAACGCGTGGCGATCAATACGAAATCGTGCTGAGACATCGAGATAGGTTGTCGATTCTCTCCGTCCAAAGACGCCTTTAACTCTGTCTAATAGTCCCATGCGATCCGTTCGTCGAACAACAAGCGGCAGGTGATAGCCGTTTTGATATTATAACTCAAACAACAGCAGAAGAAATCGCGAGCTTTGGTACCAATGGCTGCTGGAGATCCCCGCAGCGGTTACTTGCCGCAATAGTCGATCGTCCGGGCGATTTCCGATTTCAGTTTCTCGCGATGCACGATGCGGTCAATAAAGCCGTGCTTCAGCAGGAACTCGCTGGTCTGAAAACCTTCGGGTAACTCAATCCGAATCGTTGCTTTGATCGTTCTTGGTCCGGCGAAACCGATCAGCGCCTTGGGTTCTGCAAAGACGATATCACCAAGCGATGCAAAACTGGCCGCGACGCCGCCCATGGTGGGGTTGGTCAGCACGCTGATAAAGAGGCCGCCGGACATATCGTAACGAGCCAGTGCTGCGGACACTTTCGCCATTTGCATCAGCGACAAAATGCCTTCATGCATGCGGGCTCCTCCGCCGGAACCGGAAATGATAATCAGAGGGAGCTTTTGCTCGGTCGCCCTCTCGACCAGCCGCGTCAGCCGCTCGCCAACCACCGAGCCCATGCTGCCCATGATGAACTGCGAATCCGTGATGCCGATCGCGACGCGACGGGCGCGAATCATGCCTGTGCCGGTCAAGACGGCATCTGTAAGTCCCGTCTTTTTTTGTTCGGCAGCCAACCGCTCCACGTAGGTTCGCGATTTGTCTGAAAACTCCAGCGGATCGCCAGATACCAGATTGCCATCCCATTCTTCAAACGTTCCCTCGTCCAGCACCTGCTCAATTCGCTCGGGACCCGACACGTACATGTGATAGTCGCATTCAGGGACAGACGCGGAGCCTTTTCTCCGCTTCCTTGCGAAAGATCGCCGATTTACATCCCAGGCACTGAATCCAGGTGCCCTTGGGGATGTCGCGGCGTTTGCGGCCCGATGCGAGTGGTTCAGTTTGGGACATGCCGGTTTAACTTCACACGGACGGGGTTCGGATGGATCACGATTGTGCATCAACTCTGATTCTTGTTCAACAGCACCCTTGCGAACAGCCACAATTATCCGATGTTTGCCGATTTTGTGAAGGATCTTGCGGCACAAATGCCACGTTTGTCTGGCTTATTTCGAATTCGAGCATTAACCACTATCATACAAGTGTGGAATTCGACAAATCAATCCATCGCAAGTAACGAAGAGAAGTTGATATGAGCCAAGCAATCGTTCGCGGAATCGTGCATCACATTGATGAAACAAAATCGTACGGGCAAAAGGGCTTTCGCAAACGCCAGGTGGTTTTGGAACAGGACACCAGCCGGTTTACGAACTACGTCCCGGTGGAATTTATCCAGGAAAGTTGTGATACCGTCGGACGAACTCAAGCTGGGGGACGACGTCGAAATTACCTATCGGCTCAGCGGTCGAAAATGGCAAAAAGACGCGGGTAGCGAAGTCAAGTATTTTCTCAATGCCGAGGCGTTGAGTTTCAAGGTCCTCAGCGGTAGCGCGGCAAAACCAAAATCGACACCGTCCAGTGACAATGCCGAAGACGCCAACGCCGCATTCGACGAAGGTGCCAGCTACGACGAATCCGACATCCCGTTCTAGATTTCCAAGCCGCGTTACGGTCTGGTATTTAAGTGGAAGACTACGAGTAAGATCAAAACTGCCATGATTTCTCAACTCAATAACGCCCAATAGACATATTTTGAGCTGATCGCTCATTTTTCTTGACGTCCGCAGTTGTTTACCCGTAAAATCGTCGTGGGGCATTTTGAGAAGGGGTAACCATGTCGCATCGTCCGTCAAGAACAGCTTTTACCTTGATCGAGTTGCTGGTCGTCATCGCCATCATTGGCATCCTGATTGCGATGCTCTTACCTGCGGTCCAGCAGATTCGTGAAGCGGCCCGTCGCGTGTCGTGCGCAAACAACCTGCATCAGATCGGGCTGGCCATGCACAATTATCATGACTCGCAAGGCCATTTGCCTCCCGGTTGGAAATCGAGTTCGCATGTCGGGCTGCCTGGTTGGGGCTGGGCAGCAGCCATCTTGCCACAAATGGAACAAAACAACTTGTACGAATCCATGGATCTGGATTTGTTGATCGAAGACCCCCGTCACCTGGATCCGATCAAGTACAACATCCAAAGTTACTTTTGCCCCAGCGATCAGGCTCGGACCAAGAAAACGTTCTCACTGGAGCCCGCACGTGTTCTCGATCCCAACGGCTCTGATCATCTCCCGCTGGAGATTGCGGAATCCAATTATGTTGGCTCGTTGGGTTTGACCTGGGATCCCTACAACCCGCCCGCCGACAAGTGTCCCCACCTGTACGATGAAGGTTCCCAGTACGACGGCGGCGGCGTGTTGTACTGGAACAGCCGCGTGCGATTGGACGATATCGACGACGGAACGAGTCAGACCTTGATGGTTGGCGAACGCAACTCGTTAGAAATGGATTCGTCGTGGGTCGGCGTGGTGCACGGAGCGCAGCTTCCCACCTGGCGGATCGTTGGCTGGGCGGCAGAGCCACCGAATACAGATGAACATCCTTTTGCTCAATTCAGCAGCGTGCACCTCGGCGGCGCGACCAACTTTGTGCTTGCCGATGGTTCGGTGCATGTCGTGCGCGATTCGATTGATCCGGTTAGCTTTGCTCAAATGGGCACCCGCAATCATGGCGAAGTGATTTCCGATTTGCCGTATTAGGTTGAGGTTGACTTTTCCCGCGTGTTTCGTCTGGCCGCGCGGGGAACGTCTTCGCCCGCTCGCCAACTTAACCAATGCGAACCAAATATGGCTGCGACGAATCCAGGATCAGGGTTTAACCTGTTAATCCGGGTCCCGGAGTCCGCTATTTTTTGATTTGAAGGGTTTCCAGATACAGTTTCTTCCAAGTATACTTGGGCCTTCGAACAATCTCAGTATTTGTGACGGGTGATCACGATGAATCGACTTTCCAAATTTGTGCCAGTTGCACTCGCGGTCCTGTTGTTCGCATCCTGCGAACCTAAAAAGTCCGAGCCGGAGGCCTCGACGGCACCCAATGTGCCAACCGAGTCGCCCGCCATTGCAAGCGAGGTACCCGAGGCAGTGGTACCCGAGGTAATGGCGCCGGAGGTAGAATCCACGTCGGAAGTTGTTGCCACCGCCTCGGAAAGAATTAGTGAGCTCACTGCCAAATATGAGGCGGAGCAGAAGGCGTTCATGACCGCTTACCGAAAAGCTTCGAATGCTGACGAGAGAAACAAGATTCGTGAGGAACTGAGTCCGGATGCCGCACAGGTTGCGGGCGAATTACTGGCAATCGTCGATGAAAGCCCTGACGATCCGGCCAGCTTTGAAGCTCTCGACTGGGTGGTGACCAACGTCCGCGAAGGGGAGACCTACGACTCGGCCATCGCTCAATTGTTCGACAAATTCATTGAGCGCCCGGAGATGAAAGATCTTTGTGCGTCGATTGCTGGCGGGATACCCAATCCGCAGATTGAACAGCGGTTACGAGTATTGATCGAAAAATCACCTCATGATGATGTCAAGGGAACGGCAACCTATACCTTGGCTAATTACCTTAGTCGACTGCCTGAAATGGTCGAACTGGCCGACGACCCGCGGGCTGCCAATGCGCTTGGCGAAGACGGGGTCGCGTATCTGAAAAACTTTGTGCAGAACGACCAGGAAGTCGAGACGTTATTTACCGCGGTAATCAATGAATACCCGGATGTGGTAGGTCCTCGTGACACGCTGCTGAGCGAGCGCGCAGAAAAAGCACTGTTCGCACTGCGATATTTGTCCATTGGAAAAGTTGCTCCCGATATCGAGGGGGAAGACGTTGACGGCGAATCGTTCAAACTGAGCGATTATCGCGGCAAGGTGGTCATGTTGGATTTCTGGGGAGATTGGTGACCGCCTTGCCGGGCAATGTACCCTCATGAGCGGTCGCTCGTGAAGAAACTGGCGGACAAACCATTTGCATTGATCGGTGTCAATAGTGACAAAGATCGTGAAAAGCTCCGCGAGACGATGAAAGAAAAAAATATCACTTGGCGCAGCTTCTGGAATGGCGAAGAAGGTACGCGGGGTCCCATTTCCACGGAGTGGAATGTAACCGGCTGGCCGACGATTTACGTCCTCGATGAAAAAGGCGTGATTCGGTACAAGAACAAGCGCGGTGACGAGCTGGACGAAGCCTTGACGACGTTGTTGGCGGAAATGGGGCACGAGGTCGATTTGTCCAACCACGACGAGGAAGAAGACGACAAGCCTGCGGATTCCGGCGACGGGGCCAAGGCAGAAAAGAAGGACTCTCGTCCTTAATTGATTCGCTCAACTTGATATAACAAAATCCGTGCGGTCCTGTGGGTCGCACGGTTTTTTTGTGACCGAATTTTGAGTGCGAACGTCGTTTTTTCATGATCGCACACCGTCAATTCGTCGGTTATCATGGCGTCCATGACCGACGTGACTCAAATTCTCAACGCGATCGAACAAGGCGATCCTGCCGCTTCCGATAAATTGCTCCCGCTTGTCTATGAAGAGCTGCGGGTCTTGGCACGCCAGCGATTGGCCAATGAAAAGCCGGGCCAGACATTGCAGGCAACGGCGCTGGTCCACGAAGCGTATTTGCGGCTGGTGGGAAGCGAAGACGATGGCAATTGGGATAATCGGGGCCACTTCTTTGCCGCCGCTGCCGAAGCGATGCGGCGAATCCTGGTCGATCGCGCCCGCAATAAACGCAGAGTCAAGCGGGGTGGTGAGCGTCATCGAATCGATTGGTCGAAAGTCGAATTCGCGATCGATTCGCCTGACGAAGATGTGTTGGCAATCGACGAAGCCCTGGAACGACTCAGCCAGGAATATCCGGACTGCGCGGACTTGATCAAACTTCGTTTTTTCGGGGGCCTCTCCTTGGCCGAGGCGGCCCAATCGCTAGGCGTCGCTCGGCGATCTGCGGACCGCAATTGGGCCTTTGCCCGGGCTTGGTTATTCCGGGAGTTGGCGTCTTAGGCCACAGCTGACCAGTTTTTTCAGTTTCTTTAATGAATACTGGCGCGAAATACTCTCAGATAGCGCATTGGCAAGTGGACTTGGAGAAATCCGAGTTGAGGGATGCACATCGCAAGTCGCGCGCTTGGAGGCATCCGGGTTTTCATTTCAACGCGAACAAGGGAGTACCGACCATGCAACGCTTTTCGCTTCATTCGATGAAGGTATGTTCGCCAAGGATGTTTCTCTGCCTGCAACGTTCCGTTTCTGCGGCGATCATGGTCGGGGTCGCCACGTGTATGCTGTTGGGTTCGCTCGCTACTGCCCAGGATCCACCTCGATATCTCGTAACCACTATGGAAAACGATCAGGGTGAGTCTTTTCGGCCAACCGATATCAACAACTCGGGATTGACCGTGCTGGGTAAGTACTCCAGTCCACATCTGTATGTGCCCGGAAATGAGCCGGGTACCGGGACCATGATAGATCTCGCCAATCTTGCCGGTGCCATGTGGATCGATCTGGACACAGGCGATATGTGGGATCAAGGGGATGTAGGGGCGCCATCCTGGTTTGCTGACGAGGCGAGAGGCATCAACGAGAGCAATCAGATTGTGGGAAATGCCCTCAATGGAATTGAGTCAGAGAGAGTCTTTGTTCTTGAAAACCCATTAGGGCCGAACCCAATTTTCAAACTGCTTCCCAGATTGGATGACCTCAACGTGTGGGGGTTGGCCATCAATGATAATGGGGTTGTGGTCGGCACAGGGGGGGCGCAGATCGTTGTGTTGGATCCGCGAACAGATCCGCCCTACACTCCCGTTGGTATTCCCGTCCCGGATCTTTCGGAATCACTAGGGCCCGAGGAAATCAACATTCATGGGGACATTGTGGTTGGCGCGACGGTTGGAGGGCTTGGTGGGGCTGTCATTTCACCCATTGGCATTAATCCCGACGGCAGCTTCATTTATGGACAAAACGGGGTAGACGGGGTACACATTTTCGAGGGCCATGATTTTGGGGGAATTAACGACTCCAGGCAAATCAGTGGGTCGCGGCCCAGCACGGGGCGAGGCAGAAACCGGGTTCCCGGCGGAACAGTCCGATTTCAATATGATCCGGATGGCGAAAACTTAGAGGATCGGTTGGTCGCCGACCCGTTTATTGCCGAATCGGGGAACGATCTTTTCTCCGACGTGAACGAGGGCGGCGACGTTGCGTTCACAATTGGCCGAGCGTACGTTTACCTGGAAGGACTTGAAAACCCAGGTCCCTACGCGCTTGATCAACTCGTCGTGTTTGCCTCGCCCGACGACGAAGCCAAATGGCTGGCCAGCAACGGGGCCCAGCCCAATGGAATCAACGATCAAGGACAGATTATCGTTCGTGGTGATGGCTCGCTTGGATTCTTCCTGACCCCGATCTCGGTAACACCCGATCCCGGGATCACAGCCACGCCGGATAGCAACCGCGTCACGACGGAAGCCGGCGGCAGCGCCGCGTTCACCGTCCAGTTGAATACGGCACCAGGAGGCTCCGTAACCGTTGGCGTTATGTCACTGGATGAGAGTGAGGGTCTTGCGGCAGTATCCAGCCTGACATTTGACGATACAAACTGGGATTTGCCCCAGGACGTAACTGTTTCGGGAGTCGACGATTCCGAAGCCGATGGGGACCAGGAATATTTCATCGAACTGGCCGTCAGTGATGCGCCCGTCGGATCGGACTACGAGAATGTGGCACCCGTGCTGGTAGGCGTTACCAACCAGGACGACGAAGTTTCCGCGGCGACGCTCTCGGTCGACGGTGATACGATCGTCGAAGGTGACAAGCGAAACGACACACCAGGTCAATTTACGGTGACGCTAAGCGGAACGCCCAGCGGCACGGTCGAAGTTTCTTACCAGGTCTCCGACGGACGGGCCAAAAGGAATCGGGATTACCGGATGATCGACCCTACTTCGGGTGATCTGGTGTTTGCCCCGGGGATCACCAGCCAAACCGTGGCCTTTGAAATCATCGGTGACAACGCCAGCGAGTTAAATGAAGACTTTACGATTACCTTGTCCAATGCCTCTGGAGCAACCATCACCCAATCCCTTGGAACCGTGACAATCATGGACGACGACTAGTCAGCCAGATTGTCACTGAGTCGGAGAACGGATCACCGGTCCGTTCTCCGATCTGGCGTTGATTGCTGGATGTGGAGTCAAGCCGGTGGCATGATCGGCCTCGGGGATTTACCAGGTGGCAATTTTGCAAGCTCCGCGAATGGCCTATCCGATGACGGGACGATTGTGAGTGGTGGTGGCGAGGTCTTGGGGGGATGGACTGAAGTCTATCGCTGGACTCCAGCCGACGGAATGACTGGCTTGGGACTACCGCCGGGTCTCCCCGCTCTTACCGCAGCCGGCATGTCAGCTGACGGTGCGGTCATTGCGGCACACTGGGGCGAACCGTTTTATTGGACACAAAGTAGTGGTTGGACGAGGCGCAGCGCGAGTGGCTATAAGGCTTACCGTTGGATCGAAGCCGGAGGCCTGGTTGTTCCGAGAGTCGGCGTCTTGAGCCAATTCCAGTATTCGACAAGAAATATTCCTTGCGATTTTGGAAAAATTCTGGCGCAGCTCGGGCCAAATCAGAGCATTGGCCTGTAGCGGGTGGTGACATTTGGTGGCGTATTCTTCGCTCCCCCCGACCGTCCATAAATGAACCAGATTCAAGGACCAACACGATGAGATATTTAAAGAATCGTCACGTGAAATCAAAAGCGAATTTCTCGAGGCCGCTCAAAGAGCTCGGCGCGACAGTTGCCGTCATTCTCATGAGCGTTGCCGTGCTTCCGGCTGCGGTTGTTACCAGGCCCACCGCAATATGAATTAACGGTATTAGACGAGGAAAATACGATTTGGCCCCCAGAATGGCCACCTACTCATAACCTAAGGCCCTCTGACGTCAATGAGATGGGTGTTGTCGTTGGGCGGACGTATGATCTCAACCACCTCGACAATGCATTCATGTATGTGCACGCGACAGGGCGGATGTATGATCTCAACCACCTCGACAATACTGCCGAATGGGTGGATTTGGAAACGAATAGCCCGACCGTAGAATGGTTCGCCCAAAATGCGACCGGAATTAACGAGAGTAATCAAATTGTCGGAACCGCGACAAATATCGACCCCAATGTCGTCAATCGGTATTATGTACTTCATGACCCACTGGGTCCCAACCCAACATTCCAGCTTCTTTCCTCTTTCGGCAACACCGATACGTCCTTTAGCGGTCGCATTAATGATCATGGAGTCGTGGTCGGAAAACTATCGGGCGGGGTCATCGTGTATGACCCGGCCAACAACTATGAGCCTGTTGATACGGGGGGTACAATCCCGCCAAGAGACATCAATAACGATGGTGTCATCGTATGTGGAGGCGGTGATGTACCTGCACAAATCATCGAGCCTATCGGTTTAGGCTATGTCGTTCACGAATTCCCTGAGTTTCAACCACTTGCCTTTTCTGGCATCAACGACCTCGGGATTGTCACGGGGTTTCAGTTTGAAACTGGCCGTGGCCGCAACAAGGTGCCGGGAGGTCCGATTCGATTTGACTTCGAACGCTACCAGCAAAATCCGACCACGGTGCCCGAATTGTTGATAACCACAGGCGGCTACAATTTTAACTGGCGCGGCGATGTGAACTTTTTCGGGGATATTTACTTTGGACATGATGGACGGGAGCTTGTTCGAGGCGAGTTGACGGTGATGTTGATTGCCCAGGGTGACGACCTCTCGCATTGGACACGCTTGCACGAGGCAGTCCGTATTTCCGCCGACGGACGCACAATCATCGGGAATGGAACCAACATCAACGGCGATCCAGAGGCGTTCGTGGCCACGTTGATAGCAGATGTTACCACGATTGTTCCCGATTCGTTGTCCGTCACTCGCGGCACTTCCGTTTCAGGAGGCGTCGCGGAACTTGCCGAAAGTGATAACGCCGACCTGGCGCTGCAACGGGCAACGGCCGACATTCAGTCGCGGACTGAATTCGAGGTCAAATCAATCAGCCCCGTGGCAACTCCTGCATCATTGGAAGTGACTCTTGAAGGCGCCGTGTTCGCCCGATCGCAGGTCAACCAGACGATTGAGTTGTTCGATTACGTCGCCGCTGCATGGGAGCAAGTCGACACACGAGCGGCCACCCGTTTCATGGATTCCACGGTTACGATTGAAGCCACTGGCGATTTGTCACGATTTGTGGAACCGGGCACGATGTACATTGAAGCCCGTATCCGATACCAGTCCACCAATCCACGACAACAGTTTTCATCCAACACCGATCAGTTCATCTGGACCATCGGCCAATAAGAGTTTGAAGTTCGAAGAAAGTAGGGCGTTACGTCCAGCTTGATGCCCCAGTCTCTCGATTTGTAGTTCGACTAGCTTTAAGTGTTATGGATAGCGGATTTAACATTGTATGCCACCATCGCAGCTTGCCTGCGTGGAGCAGTGTTCACAACCAGATTCGAGTACCCCAATACCGCCACCATGGCAGCTTGCCTGCGTGGAGCGATGTTTTACAAGGTTAGCTTGCGAAGCAGGGAACATCGTCCCACCCGGGCAAGCCGGGCAGTGAAGTGCGTTGTGATTGATTCGATCTGGTATGGAACAGGTCTCGATCGGGGCAAGCCCGAGTCGTGGACTAAAGAAATCGGCTGGTAAAGGAACCCAAAGAAACAATAACTATTAAGCTGGACGATCTCTTTGCCCAGTGGAAAAACGGGGAGTGAGACTTTTGCATACTCCAGTGCCGGTTGCTCGGTAACCAACCAAAAAAACGACCACGGATGAACACAAATGAACACGGATACCAACGCTTCAAATCCGTGTTTATCCGTGTCCATCCGTGGTCAAAACCATACATGAGCGGTGAGACGACCCAGAGGGACACGCCGGATCCTGATCTTCGTTTAACCGCGTTGCCCATCGGGCCGCGCTTGTTACGCCTTCAAACGCGCGGGGCGATGCCCACGCAGTTAAACTAATTTCCTGTACATTTTTTGGGAAACCCAATGAACCAGGCTAACATCAAAATCCGCGAAATTTTCGCCGCGGCCTGCGAACGCGAATCTACCGAAGCGGTAGAGCAGTTTCTGGAGGAAGCCTGCCATGACGACGTCCATTTGCGGCGCGAAGTCGAAGAACTGCTGCGGGCCCATCATGACGCCGGCGAATTCCTGGGTGGAACAAAGCCAGCCAATGTAATCGATCCTCACGATGACCCAAGCGAATTGTGCGGCACAACCGTTGGTCCCTACAAGCTGCTCGAACCGATTGGCGAAGGCGGGATGGGCACCGTGTACATGGCCCAGCAAGTCGAACCGGTCAAGCGTCGGGTTGCTATCAAACTCATCAAACAGGGCATGGACAGCAAACAGGTCATTGCCCGCTTTGAGGCTGAACGCCAGGCGCTGGCGGTGATGGATCACCCGAATATCGCCAAGGTACTTGATGCAGGCACAGCAGAATCAGGCCAACCCTATTTCGTGATGGAACTGGTCAAGGGAAAACCAATCACCCAGTTCTGTGACGAACAAAAATTGGATATCGAGAATCGCCTGAAACTTTTTCAACAAATCTGTCACGCCGTTCAGCACGCCCATCAAAAAGGGATCATTCACCGTGACCTGAAGCCGTCCAACGTGTTGGTTGCGATGTACGACGATCGACCCGTGCCGAAGGTGATCGACTTTGGTGTCGCCAAGGCAACGGGTGAAGAACTGACAGAGAAAACGATGTTCACGCAGTTTGGCCAGATCGTGGGAACATTGGAATACATGTCTCCCGAGCAGGCTCAGTTCAATCAGCTGGACATCGACACGCGCAGCGACGTTTATTCCCTGGGCGCGGTACTCTACGAGTTATTGGCGGGCGAGCCGCCATTTGAGCGACAGCGACTCAAGAGCCAGGCACTGGATGAAACATTGCGGATGATTCGAGAAGAGGAGCCGACCAAACCCAGCACCAAACTGCATGCTTCGGCCAGCGCGGCCCAAGCGGCGACCAACCGAACAACGAGCACGGACAAGCTGAATTCGATCTTGCGTGGCGATTTGGACTGGATCGTGATGAAAGCGATCGACAAGGATCGCACTCGCCGCTATGCGACGGCTGATGAATTTGCCGCGGAAATTGATCGTTATTTTGAACAACGAACCGGTTAACGCAGGTCCCCCGTCGCGACCTATCGATTCCGAAAGTTTGCACGACGCAACAAGACGGCCTCGCGTTCGGAATAATCGTCGCAACAGCCTTGCTGTTGGGCATCATTGGCACAACCTGGCAAGCCATTCGGGCAACGAATGCGGCGAGCGAAGCCGAGCGCCAGACCCGAATTGCACAAGCGGTCGAACAGTTCTGGAACGAAGATGTTTTGCTACAAGCGGATCCGTTGCGAAAGACGATCCGGCAACCCAATCGTGACATCAAATTGCGTGAGGTGTTTGACTCGGCGGCCGACAAAATCAAAGACCGATTCAGCAATGAACCATTGGTTGCCGCAGAAATATACAAAATACTCTCAACCGGGTACTGCAATTTGGGCCAGCACGAAAAGGCTCTCGAATTTGTGCAACGTGAGATTCCCATCCGGGAACGTGAACTGGGATTGACCGATGTGACATCCATTGATGCCAGATCGCGGTTGGGACTGTTCTTAATGAACACCGGAAAAACTGAGCAAGCGATCAGTGTTTTGGAACGTGAGTTGGCTCTCTGTGAAGAAACACTTCCAGCCGATGATGTAGTCACATTGGAAACGATGAGTCGTTTGGCTCGTGCATACATGCCGGCAAAAAGGTTCGGCGAAGCGGCGAAGCTGCTTGAGGAAACACTGGAGCGGGAAATCGAAAAACATGGCGATCACCACCTTAATGTCTGCGCCACGAAAACGATGTTGGGATCACTTTGCTCGAAACTGGGACAGGATGAGGAGGCCGAACGGCTATTCAAGCAAGCCCTTGAAATCTTCGAACAGTCAGACGCTGCTTCCCATCCTTATGCAGTCTCTGCCAGCCAGCAGTTCGGACGCCACTTTGCACGCCTGGAGAATTATCTGGACTCCCAATCCAATCTGCGAAAGGCCTGGAACATGGCCAAGGAAATTTACGGTGTGGAACACGAAACAACAAAAATGGTTGGCAAGCAATTTGCCGATTCTTTGACCGCGTTACGGCGCTCCAGTTTTTTTGATGAAAACGAAAATGGAGTTCTTAACGGACTGGTGTATGCACGAGAGGTACTCGAAGAGCTCGCTGAAGCGTACCCGGATGATGTGGATCTAAAAATTGCGCTGGCTGGCAACCTTTGCAATTCGGGTATTGTCTTATCGCAAGGTGATGAACCGAAGAAGTCTATCGAGTTTGCCCACGAAGCGATCGCAGTTCTCGACGAGGTTTTGCAACAGGATCCGAAAAACGCCAAAGCGATTAGCTTCCGCACGAATACGCATTACATGCTTGCTCATGTTTTGTTAGAAACCGGCGACTACGACCAATCGGTTGTGATGTTTGAAGAGTCGATCGACAGTTTGCTGAAGAACGGTGAATTGGCGCGACCCAATGCTTTGGAACGCTCCGTTACGCTGGGCCTGAACTACATGTATTGCGGGAGATCGTGCGAAAAGCTGAATGAGTTTGATAAAGCCGCTGATTACTATGAACGGGCGAACGGGTTGTTTATTGGTGTCCTCGCTGAAAAGCCAGACCACGAGATGGTCAAAGGACAGCTGTTGGACCTTCTGGATTGGTCGGTCGGCATCTATGGGCGCCAACTTGAACGCCCGGCAGACATGCTGCGCTGCATGGACCAAATTGCAACCATCGATTCCGAAAAGGCGGCAGACAGCCGCTACACGCTGTTCCGCGAGCTACTTCGTGCATACGTCAAAGCGTCCGCCAAAGAGTACAAAGATGCAATCAAGCTGGCTGATGCACATTGCCTGCAACCGACTGACGAAGTGGAATCCGGTTGGTCAGGTTGGGCCTGGGCCGCTTCGGCCTACGCACTTTCGGCTCAAGCGGTGCTGGATGATGAAACGATTGCAGAATCAGAACGAGTCGCTTTGGCAGACAAATACAGCGAAAAAGCCGTTGGCATGCTGCGTCGCGTTGTCGTCGGCGACGAATATTCAACGCCGAGCGCCAGGAAGGAACTTCTGGAAGACGAAGAATACACCGTTCTTCGCGATCGAGAAGATTTCAAACAGTTGCTCCACGAAAAGTGACGACTGCCGAAAGGGCAAGTCACCTGACGTGGAAACGCGATATTGAACAGGAGTCAACAGAGGAAACGAAGCCACGTTACGTAGTCTCTGTTGCTCCGATTGCTCCTGTCCAACCATTTTTACCACGAAACGTATCCTTGTTGAAAGCGAGATTGGCGCATAGAAAAAAAATTGAACAGGAGTCAACAGAGGAAACGAAGCCACGTTACGTAGTCTCTGTTGCTCCGATTGCTCCTGTCCAACCATTTTTACCACGAAACGTATCCTTGTTGAAAGCGAGATTGGCGCTATTCGGCCCAACACAAAGCATTGGCACCTAAAAGGGATCGAACCAGAGAAAAATCTGTTTCTCGGCTTTGGCAGTTACCGCGCCGAGGTCGAACTTGACAGTCCGGATTGGTTCCAATTCTGGACTGGCAATGACGATGACGAAGACGGCGACGGCCTTCCCGATGATTTCTTCACGATCGGTTCCTAACGAACATCAATCGGCAAAGGGTAGAAAGCAAAATGGTCGGGACTCGACAAAAACGCTGGTGCTGACCCCTCCTTCATTGACACCTTAGTCAACTTCCAAGTCAGGGTTCTTCAGCAATTGAAATCGACAGTATGTCAGACTCGCGGTTCAGTGATTATCAGCCACGGATAATTCTCGAAAACTTAATTGATCTGACAGCACGATGGCAAACCGGTTCGTTATAATGTCCCAAAAGTTACATGATTTGCTGTAACGGGAATTTCACAAATAGGAGATTTCGATGAATCGCGCATTAGCTATCGGGTTGACTTTGATCCTGGCCAATGTTGGTCTTGCCCAGGAACACGACGCCACTCAAGCGAGCAGCAAAATTGCCAAGAAAGTCCTGGAAAAGGCCCAAGGCAAATGGAAATTAACTTTGGAGAGAAACGATGAAAAGCTTCTTTCAATCAAAGAGATCAAGGGCAACAAAGAAACTGTTTCTCGTTATCGCGGAGACGAATTGATCGCCCAATGGACCGTGGACTTTGAGATCTCAAATGTTGAGGGCGTAAGTGTCTTTACATATCGAAACATGACGATGACAGCTGGGCCGAACAAAGGGCAAGCCAATCCAGGACCCTTTTCCTATATTTTCAAAATACACAACAACCAATGGCACGAGTTTCATGGCTTGGTTGACAGCGATGAACGCACACCCGAGATGACCGTCTATAAACGGTTCGATGACGACGATGGTGAAGACGACGACGAAGACGACGACGAAGACGACGATGAATAGTCGGCAGTCACAGGCAAAAGGTCAGGACGCGAGTTGCTTTGCGTCCTGATCCAACGGTGTTTGACAGGTACGTTCAACCAATCTCACGCGCTCTATTAGCTGCGGAGAAACGGCATTTGTTAGCCTGGGGTCAGCCGACCGAGCTTAAGCGAGCGTCGGTGCAACCCCAGGTTGGCAAGCCAACAACAAACATCCCCCGCCGCGATAGAATACTTTCGTCTTGATGTTTCAAAGATGAGAAGACACACATGCCAGAGGGAACCGTGCATGTCCGGCACTTTGCGAAAGAACAGCTTTTGCCCTGATCTCGCGCCGCCTTCGTTTTCGATTTCGCGGCTGAGACTTATTGCCCGTGTTTGGCATGATCGCCGTTTTTAAAAAGATGATGCTCGGGATCGCCCTTGGCCACGATATAGGCCACAAGATCAAGTATTTCCTTACGGGTTAATGTATCAAGCAAACCCTTTGGCATCGCACTGACTTCCGATTTTCGCTCGTCCTCGATGGCAAACTTTTCGATGATCCGCGGTTCGCTGGCGACCAGCGGATTTTCGACTAACTTGATGATGTCGTCATCTTCGAACGTGACGATGCCAGAGACCGTTTCGCCCGTTTCCAAAGCGATGATTCGCGACTGATATTTTTCGTCGATCTTTTTGGAAGGCTCGATGATCTCCTGCAAAATTTCTTTAGCGGTCCACTTGGGGTCCAGATCCTTGGTGAGATCCGGACCGATTTCATAGCCTTCGCCGTTGATCTTGTGGCAGGAAATGCAACTGGCCAGCTGGAACATCTGTTTGCCGGAATTGAAATTGCGCGACGAAACAAATTCGCTATCGGCTCCGTCGAACGAGCCTTCGAAATCCGCAAATTGCCATTCGGTTTTTGTACGCATCACCAGCTTGAGCAATTCGTCTTTGATCTCCAGGTTGTTCGCAGCCATGTATTTGTCTGGACCAGCCGTATAGGCGGCGGGATCTTTGACGACCATCAAGATGCCGAACATCCGCCGCCAATGTCCCGGATACGTGCAGACATACGGATAGACGCCCGGCTCGGTCGGGACGTCAAACGTCAAGTGTTGACTGTGTCCCGGCTGCATCAGGTGACTGGACAGGAGAATGTCACTGGACTTGGGGACATAGTCGTTTTTGATCGCCTCGGGTTGAGTCGCTTCGGCTTCGGCCTGCATGCCGATCGCGGCCATCCTGCCCGGTTTGGTAATCACCAGGTTGTGTGGCATCATGTCGGAGTTCTCGAAAATGATTTCGATGGGCTTGCCCGCTTTGACCACGATCAGCTCGTTGTCGTAAGCCATCCGATGAGGCACGGTTCCGATTTTGATCGTGCGCACGCCCAGGTCAGCCAATTCCGAACGAACCTTCTCGGCACTGGCTTGATTTTCCATTAATGTTGAGAGGGAATCGGCCAAGCGCATGGCTTCCGTCGCCTCGGTTCCGTTCCGGGCCGAGGCGGGTGTTTCGCGCAATTTGGACATTACGATTTCGACCAGTTCCGAGGCCCGTTCGGCCGGCCAGAATCGCTTGGGAATCCGCTGGATGGCGGAGATTGCGGTATTTTGATCCACATCATTGATGATAAATGTGCTCAATGTTTCAAACGCTTCGGTTTCTTTTCCGCGAACGCAGGCAATTGCATCCATCGCAGCCCGGCGGACTTTCACGACCGGTGATGTCGCCCCGATACCAAACTCGACACTTTTTTCTGGTGCCGGCTGGTCCTTCCTGATGAACACGGTCTGGCGATTATCATCCAGAATTTTCAATGTAAATCCGTCCAAGCGTTTTGCGAGCGAGCCCGTGCGGTTATAGATTTTTATCTCTTCGATATCCTGCGAACCCCCAAGATCGATTTCCCACCACGGATCGGGACGGTTTTCAGGTGTATGGGTTTGACCACCATCTTCAAATTCTCCGGATGTGTTTCCGTCGATGGCGCGCGAGGCAACTCCGCCGTGCGCGGTGTCGGATTGGGTCGCTGTTCCGGCCAGCGCAACGTTCTCCCCATTGGAAAGTACCTGAACTTCGGCAAGCGTCAGCGTTCTTTTGGGCCCCGGCAATCCGATCCGCACAAATCTTCCTCGAACCGAGTTGCTGTCGCCCTGTTTCAAGATAGTTTGCTTGTCGTTCAAAATCGTCGCCGCGTGCGGATAAAGCTGGTTCTGCAAATTCGGATCGGGGATCAACGGCATCGCTGAGAGCAGATCCTGCGTTGCGGCGGGTGACTGAAAGGCTATCTGCCAGACCGAATCAGTATTTTGATCAGCCGTCATCGCACCGATGTATCCGATTTGTCGCAGGACCGGGAGTTTAGCCGAAGAGGCCATGTCCAACAGTCGCCCCCGGATGCTCGCCAGTTCATCAGGTGAGCGGGCAGCCAGAAGGCGAACCAGTTCATTGACGACGGTCGAGTCGGTTGATTCCGGATCGATTTGCTGCACGGTTTCCACGAGTTGTTGAATTTCGCTTTTGTTGTCCAACTCGGCAAGCTTTTTGACAGCCTCCCCGCGCGTGGCTTCACCAATACCTGAGCGCAACAAGAGGTGCTGACAGACAACTCGATCCATCGGCAGTCGCTGAACTTCCACCGAAGTAAGCCGGCTCAGGAAAAAATCAGCCGCGATCGAGTTGGAGCCAGCCAGCAAGTTGTTTTTGACAAGCGTTTCCTGCCAGTTGGGCAACGCCCGCAAGACTTCCTGGGCCAACCAATCCAGATATTTATCCGTTGGCTTGCCAAAAACTTCGACCATGATTGGCAAACCGTCGGCTGTGGGAAAAAAGCTTGCCGCGCGTAACGCTTCCAAGCGAACACGCGGGCTATCGTCTGCTGCCATTTTCAACATTCGCGACGCCGAATCAGGAATCTTTTCGCGCCAATAACACAGAACTTTGGTGGCCGCGGCTTGAACTCGGAAGTCGGGCGAATTCAAACAATTTTCCAATAACGCTTCATCCACCGTGTTGTGTTGTTGGTGAACCCACAGCGCTTCAAGCAAGTGTTGCTGATAATTAGGATCCTGGCGATTCAGGCCTTTTACCCACTGATCGGTGGCGGCCATCACCTGTTTGCTGTCACGCCCACTCAATTCAATCCGAGTTCGATGGCGTAACCGGTTGTCAGACGACATCAGTCCATTGAGCAAACGGGGCAGGGGCAGCCCCGCGATCGTTTCGCGTTCACCCAGTGGCCGGCTGACATGCGTAATTCTGAAAACTCGACCATGACTGTGGTCGCGATTCGGGTCGCGAATGTTGTGTTGCATGTGACCAATGATGGGATTTGCCCAATCGGTGAAGAACAGTTCACCGCGTGGACCAAACTCCATATCGACCGGGCGAAAGTTCTGATCGTCACTCAACAGCAACGGTTCGAGTTCTTCGCCCTGCAGGCTGGAGCCATCGTCCGAAATCTTGTAGCGGAGGATTCCCAAATCGCCGATGACGTTTTCGACCAGCAACTCATCCTGCATGTCGTCGGGAAAATGACGGCTGGACAAAATTTCGGAAGCGGGCAACGGTCGGGTGCGTCGCTCGTAGACCATCGGCGCGCTGCCGTGTTTGTCAGGAAATTCCAGGTGACTTGAGATCAGGGTGCCGTGGTAGGGGTCCGCGCCGGTGCCATCGTGGATAATGTCTTGTCCCCAGCGGTCAAAAACATGGCCGTGCGGATTCGCGTAGGTTTTGGGAGTGTACACCCTGAATTGTTGCGTCCGCGGGTCGTACCGATAGACGGCGCCATTGGCACTTCGCACGGGGGGACCGTAAGGTGTTTCGACTTGCGTGTGATGAAAAGTCCCCTCCTGAAAATAGAGGCCGCCACCCGGGCCAAGTGTAAATGAATTGGCGGTGTGGTGCGTATCGGCGGTATCCAATCCGTGCAGTACGATCGTTCGTTTGTCGGCAACATCGTCGCCATCGGTATCCTCGAGAAACAAAATCTCGGGCGCCATCGCGACGAATACGCCTCCACCCCAAAACTCAAAACCAGTCGGATTGTGCAGGCCGTCGGCAAACGTCTTGCATTCGTCCGCGCGGCCGTCACCGTCGGTGTCTTCGAGAATCAGCAGTTTGTCATTCATCTCGTTTTTGGGTTTCCAGTGCGGATAGCTTTGCCAAGCCGCGACAAACAGGCGGCCCTTGGTGTCGAACGCCATTTGCACCGGGTTGATCAACTCGGGAAACTGTTCTTCGGAGGCGAACAGATTGACCTGGAATCCATCAAGCAGCTTCATTTGCCGGGCCGCTTCTTCACCAGAGAGGAAAACATGCTCGCCGTCAGGGCCCGTCCCCGGCTTGTTGGTAATCACGGGAATGAAATCGGGTGTGTTGCTGTCGTCGACGGTGTACGGTTTGCCCTGCGCCGCAGCCCAGACTGCCGGGTCACGATTGTCGGTCAACTGTTGCAGGATTTCCAATTCACGTTGCATCACCACGCGATTGGTTTGGCCGTTGGTAAATTTCAGATCCGCGCGGCCACCAAAAATCGAATAGCCGTCGACTGTGCGGTACAGGTTGTACCAGTAGAAGTTTTTCTGGGTGACGGCAGCGCGAATATTTTCCAGTTGTTCTTTGTCCAGTTGTGCATCGCCAGCGCCAAACAGCGCGTCGCAAGTGATTTTCGCGACCAATTCGTTGCCGCGGGAATTCAGAGTGGATGCCGTTAATGGTATAGGGCCCATCGCCGGCCGCAAAAGCCGCCAGAGTTGGGTTGAACAGGTCAACGAATGAAACGCCGTTTGCAGACGCGACTTTCTGCATTGCCGCGGAATAAATGGCCAGCCGCTCGTTATTTGCTTTGCCGTCGGGCAAATCGGGGCTGTGCAGGTCTTCGTGGGCAATCGGCGAAAAGACGACCAACCGCGGCGCGGATTTGCCGTTGTATTTGGCCGCCCGATGCAATCTGATTTCTGCGTCCAGCTGCGTTTTAAATTCTTCCAGGCCTGCCTCGCCCGCGAAAGATTCGTTGTAACCGAACATCAGGAAAACCACGTCGGCTTTGTTCTTGCCAAGGTGATGCTGGGGGCTGCCAAAGTCCTGGGAACGCAAGCGAAGGGTTAACGTGTCGGCCGAAAATCCGAGATTGCGAAACACCAATTCGTGTTCGGGAAAACGGGCTTGAATATTGGCCTCCAGCCAACCATCGTGCTGCATGCGGTCGGCCAGCGTGTTACCAATGATGCAGATGTGGTCGCCTTTTTCCAGATTCAGCCCGTCACCGGCCATTCCGGCGATTGGAAGCAAGCCGACCCAAACGAAACAGAGGACTTGTCGCAGACAGGCGGTCGTGCGGTTGATCATTTGACAACTCTTTGGGGGAAAACAGGAAGTAACCAAATTGATTATTCCAGCACGAAGCGGATCAGGTTCGACGACATCCTGCGCTGGACGTGCACCCATGATAGTTGAGCGACCGTCCAATTTGAACTGGATGCCCCGCAAGTCGCTCCCTGTTGGGAACAAACCGGACAAAGCGAAGATCAACGCACGTCAGGCTGTCCCCGAGACTGACGCCGCAACCGAGTCGCGGTTTTTCCGTGTCTGAGACAGACACAGTTACGGTCAAGAGTCGAGTCATCAATTAACTCACAACCTCGGCGTGATGGATATTAAACGTCCTTCATTCGACCTGGCCGATATTGAACGTTTCATCAGCTTCCATGGTTTGCCGGGACTTGACCGTCCGCTGTTTTGCCCATTGCCGATAGCGCGGCTGGAACCAGGAGGATAGCGGACGCACGACAGGGTACAGCAGCACCAGGACAACCGCAGAAGTCAAATTTAACAAACAAGGAATCATGGCGCCGCAATCAGGGCAAACCAAACCCATCCAGTTTCCAAACTTGCATCCATCCCAGATTTTGGCGTTGTGAAAACCTCGGCAGGCAGAGCATTCGACGAATTGACCCTGATGTCGAAACCAGCCACCACATTGTTTGCAGAAATAGATTTCTTCGGCCACGCGCTGACCGATCAAGAGTTCATTTAACGCCAGACCGGGGTTGAGCACCCAATGGATCATGAACGGATGAAACCGTCCGTGCTTGTTGAATTGCCGGCCACCGCAACAATCACACTGCCGTTGCCGGAATGAGTCTTTTGATTCTGTGAGAGAAACTTCCGGTCCGGACGATTCGAAATCAATATCCATTTGCCCCAGCCCCAAATCAATTGATTGATTATTCCATTGTGGCAGCTGAATCCTGTTTTACAACTGCTTTTTGCCAATGCACAACCAATATAATCCCGGCACGATTCGGGGGCAAAAAAAACGGGACGCGAGTTCGCGTCCCATTGTCGTCCAAGGATGTCAGCGAAGGGCGTAACCGCCATGGTTGCGGTTACTTGTCAACACCGGCGGCTTCTTTGTCGGCCGCTTTTTCAGCTTTCTTGTCGATCAATTTCTGAACAGGTTCAGGAATCGCAAATGCATCGCTGGGTACATCGACGTTAAACTCGACCTTGTCCATACTGATTATCTGCAGCACCATCCCGGTATCGAGTTTCTGCTCGACTTTGAACGGAGTTTTGATTCCATCCACGTCGCGATAGTCACTGGAATAAGATTGCAACGTGATGGGTCCCATCTGCGACTGAACCGTTCGGACGTTCTTTAGCTCGAGGCCCGAATCGACTTCGTAGAAACTTTCGATTTTCTCGTCCTGCTGAGTTGTCAGTTCGACTCTGTAACATTTTTTTCCATCGACCTCTTCGGTGCCGACCGTTTCCATCGCTTTGTAGAATTTTTCTGGTTCAAAAATTCGCTCCATGTTGCTCTGTTCCATGATGACGGCGGCTTCTTTTTCGTTATCGATCACACGGGGGCCCATGATCGCCGAGTTTTCCCAGGCGAATTCACCGTTGGCTCCGCTTTCGATCGTGCCGATACCTTCGATCTCGACTTTGACGGCAACTTTGTTGGGCACGACGCTGATTACTGCCACTTTGCCGCTAATTCCCTGGGAGGGGACCGTCATCGTGCCTGTGGCCCGTTGAGATTTGATCGCCTGGTACTTTTCGGCACCGCCGGTTTTTTCCATGTACGTCTTCAAGATGGATTCAGCGGTCGGGAGATCTTTGTCCTGGCCCCACGGCAGCTTCCTGCGCATTGGCTGGCTGCCAGCCCATGATAATAACAACTGCCGCAGCCATTAGAAATCTGATATTAAGTTTCATGTGTTCCCCAATTAAAGATTGATTACTTGTTTTCGTTTTGTTGTTTGATCCACTGCAAAGCTCGCATCAAGACGGGATCATTTTCTCGAAGCAGAAGGTCTTTTGACAAGGCAACGGGTTCGTCGGGCGTCACGCCATCCATTTCCAACGATTTGCCGGATGCCGATTTGTAATCCGCGATGGCGTATTGGAATCCATCGCCGTTGGGCAGTTTCATGACGGTTGAGGGTAAAGCCAATCCGGCCGAACGGCTACCAAAAACTCTGCCCATTCCAATGTCCTGCAAGCCTCCCGAGAGAATCTCGGCGGACGAGATGGAACACTCGTCGATCAGGATGGCCACGGGACACGTAACAGGATCTGCCGCCTCATTGACCGCGAATTTCAGTTCCGTGCCTTTCATCCTCATGATTCCCAATTCGGTTGAAGAATCAGAAATCGCGGATGCCATTCCCATGGTCATGCCGGCGATGCCACCGACATTGCCGCGCAAGTCAATCACGATTCCCTGGTTGTGATTTTCGTCCTGAAGGAATTCGCGAAACGCCGGCATGATCCTCATCGGATCAAAAAAGGCGCTGAACGAAAAATAACCGATATTGCCTTCGAGCGTTTTCGATTCCAGGGTAACCTTGATCGGTGGCAAATTGCCAAAGACAGGCGCGGTGGTTCCTTCCGGGACTTCGAGTTCCAGCTCAAGCTCGCGCGTTTCGCCGTTGTCATCGGTCATGACCAAGTTGACCGTGTCGCCCGTGTCGCCCGAGGTTGTTTTTTGGATCGCCAGCGCTGCCAGTGTTTCAAATCGAATGGGTCCATGAGCCGCCGCGCGAACTTTGTCGGATATTTCAGCAACGTCCTTGTCACGAATCCTGTTCACTGCCCATCCCGTTTTGACTCCGGCTTTTTCCGCAGCCGAACCGGGGCGAACCCTGGTTACCAAAATTTCATCGCCAACTGCGCGAAATGTCAGCCCCGTGTCCGCGTTGCCGCCACCGCTGCCGTCCACAACATCGTACGAAGAAGCAGGAATGATTCCAAAATGAGATTGCCCCAACTCGCTGATCAGACCTTCCATCACATCGCGCATTTCGTTGATCGAAGTGGCTTTTTCGGCTTGGGGTCGGTACTTGGCCTTCGCGTCGTCCCAGCTTTGTCCGACCAGATCTTCGTCCCAATGCGTGTTCTTGATGGTCTCCCAGACTTTGTCGAAGGAGGCCAGATTGGTTTCTTTGTCGTATCCGTTTTTTAGTTCGTCTACTTCATCTTCGATTTTTTTCGGGGCGTCTGCGACTTGAGCGTCTTGGGTTTCTGCCTGTTGTTGACCCGGGATATCGCAATTGGCTACGACAACCGCGTGTGGAAAACCGACCCACACAACTGTGGCGAAGGTGATGGCGAAGATCATTAACGGAACTGGTTGCTTGAGTTGGGGCATTATTAGTGTTTCGTGTACTGGTGCTGTGTGAATGGTGACAAATGCTGGAGCGAGGGCGGGGAGGCTGTTGGTATGGTTTGCCCTAGTATACAAAAAATTCCTCTGGAAATCCCAGTGGTTTATTTTTTGGAGCCCCGGGAGCCCCATAACATACCCGCCCATCCGCCCCGATGTTTCCAGCTTTGTGGGTGGAACAGATGCAAGTTGGCTTGGTGTTTCAGTCATATTCGCACGGGAACAACCAAATATTTATAAATGGGGGCCTCTTCAGTTGAAAATGATGGCGAATTGTCTGCGCAACCGATCAGTTGACCGATTTGGTAACCTATCCTAGGCTCTCGTTCGAGATTTCTGATTCGAGCCGCCCTCACAGCGATTGCCACAGATTACGGTTTTTCTGGAATGTTGATACCCAATGACCTTCGCACCTCAGCATGACTATGAGTCTTATGACGCAGCCGTCGCGAAGCGAATGCAGGTGAATTGTCGGCGTTGTTGTCAAAACAAATTCCAGCGTTATGCCGACATCAGCGATACGCTCATTCAAGCACGACGACATCTGGGACATTCCGCTGAAGTACGAATCATTCGCAAAGGAAACAAGATTCGATCGCACGTCCAATTGGTTGCAATCTTTAACGCTCTGGACAAGACACGTGATGGAAAATCGGTTTCAGACGGTTCTGCGTGAAATCGTCGACCAAATCGAATTACATGGCATCCGGTATTGCCTTGTCGCCCGCAAGATGATCAAGACATTGTTGGAATAGTCGAAGCCCAGAGTGCGACACTCGACTGGAATTATTGCGAAGGTGGGGCTCGGCAACTCGATGAAGCGATTGGAATGGACTTGTTGATGAAAATTCGAGCCTTGCAATGATCCCACATCAGATGTTCGATCGGTGCCTGATTTTCTCCAAATCCGAATAGAAATTCGGATAGGTCTTTGAAACACATTCAGGGCCCATGATCACCACACCCGGTTGCCGAAGCCCAACCAGTGACAAACTCATCGCCATGCGATGGTCATCGTACGTCTCAATTTCGGCGCCACGCAACGGTCCGGGATGAATCGCCAGTCCGTCGGGCAGTTCGTCGACTTTCGCGCCGAACTTGCGGAGTTCAATCGCCAGATTTCCAATCCGGTCCGTTTCTTTGACGCGGTTGTGAGCTACTCCCCGGATCGTTGTCGTCGACGGCAGGAACAGAGCCACCGCGGCCATCGTTTGCACGGTATCGCTGATATCGGACATCTCGACGTCCAGTGCTTTGGTCGCTGGACCTGTCACGGAAATTCCATCGTCCTCGAACAAGACTTCGCAGCCCGTATCAGCCAGGCAATTGGCAAACGCCACGTCGCCTTGAAGGGAATCTTTGCTCAGGCCAGTGACCTTGATCGTGCCCCCACAAATGGCGGCTGCGCCCAAAAGTAACTCGCGGCAGAAGCATCGGGTTCAATCACGTAATCACGAGCCCGGTAGTGCTGGCCTGCCTCGACGACAAACTGGCTGAACCCGGGATTCATCTGACAGTTGACTCCGAACGCCTTCATCACGGCCGCCGTCATCTCAACGTAGGGCTTGGAAACCAATTCTCCCGCAACATGAATCTCGACGGTGCCTTCGGCAAGCGGTGCCGCCAGCATCAATCCGCTGAGGTATTGACTGGAGATGTTTCCGCGCACGATCGTCGTCCCTCCCGGACATCTTTCACTGGCGATCGCAACGGGCGGGCAGCCTTCGGGACTTTCCGTGTTGACCCTGGCACCCAGCTGTTTGAGGGCTGTGACCAGATCTCCAATCGGTCGCTGGTGCATGCGTGGGACACCTGTCAGGCGATAATCGCCACCAGCAATCGCCAAGGCCGCTGTCAAGAACCGAATGGTTGTGCCGCTATTGCCAACAAACAATTCGATGGTTTCGCCTGGCACTGAAAACGAGTGAGGCGATTGTCCGGTTACGCTGACACTCGAGTTCAAACCAGACACGGCGAGCCCGGTTGCGTGCTGATTTTCGATCGCCACGCCCAGCCGCTGAAGAGATTCAATCATCACCCGGGAATCATCGCTGTCGAGCGCACCGATCAGATGTGAGACACGACCGTCCGCGAACGCGGCGCACAGGAGCGCGCGATTGGTGATGCTCTTGGAACCGGGCGGCCGGATGGACGCGCTGAACTTTCCTGTGAACGGATTTATTTCAAGGCTGCGTCGCATCCGTTTTTGCAATCTTGATGAGGCGATTGGCGCTACGGATGAACAAAGCACCGTTTGAGATTGCGGGTGAACCAAGAAACTCTTCGTCTTCGAACTTGTATTCGTGGATCACTTCCATCTTGCTCAAGTCCACCACGCGGGCCGTACCGTCGGACGCAAAAAAGTACATGTGACCACCGGCAACGGCGGGGGTCGACCAATAGGATCCTCCGACGCGGACTTTATCCAGTTCCTTCCCCGTTTCGAGATCAAAGCTGTTCAAGACGCCGGCCCGGTTAAGCGTAAATAGCTTGCCGTCGTAAACCACGCCGCTCGCCGAGGCAGGCTTAATCTGGGAACTGCTCCAGGCTTTCTCCAATTTGCCTTCGTCATCGAAGGCATAGGCGGTTGTGCCGTCGACGGGAACATAAAGCTTGCCATCGGCAAATGCGGCCGACGAAATTGTGCTGACATCGCCTTTGGTTTCGAAAACCGTTTTGCCAGTTTTCAGGTCAAGCACGGTCAACAGCCCATTGGACTGGATGGCAACCAGCGTCGGTGCGCCTTCCGCTTTGATCAACAATGGAGATGCCCAAGTCGCCTTCGGTTCACGATCTTTCATCCACAGCGTTTTGCCGTTGCTGGCGTCGAGCCCGATCACGAACGAATCCGCCTGTCCTTCAACTTGAACGACGACCGTGCCATCGTAGACGACCGGCGACGACGACATGCCGACATCGTTACCTGCCTTGGGGCGATCGTAAGCCAATCCTCGGAACCAGATGAGGTTGCCATCGAGATCGAGGCACGCCAAATCGTTGGAAGAATAAAACGCGTAAATATAATTACCATCCGACGCCGGGGTCGGGGCCGCGTTGGCGCTCGTAGGATGGCACAGGCATCTGCCCGTCGCCCAAAACTTTTGAGTCCACAAGTGCTTGCCCGTTGCCGCGTCATAGGCGGATGTAAACAACTCGTCCTGGTTGTCTCCGGCCGAACTGGTCACAATCACTTTGTCGCCCACGACAATCGCCCCCGACGCACCGCGGCCGGGAAGTTCCTGCGTCCACGCGATGTTGGCTTGATCGTCAAACTTTGTCGGAACGGATTCCGTCGAAACACTGACGCCCCCCTCGCCGCGAAACTGGGTCCACTGCTGGGCATTCAAGCTGGCGGGAGTCGTTAACGCTGCGGCGATCACGAAGATATACAAACCAGTTTTCATATTTGTCTTTCGGGTACAGGATGTCATTTCTGCTCGGGACCAACCCGGTTGGCGGGATAAACAAGTCGTGATTTAGAAATCGGAATTCGCAGGAGCAGCTGGTTGGATGGCTTTTCCCGTTTCATCGCAGACCCGCAATTGAAACTGCCAACGCTGTGCCCAGGGCTCGGTTTGTTCGTTTTGACAGATCTTGACCAAAATCTGGTTGTCACCTTTTTTCAATTCTGCCGGCGCGGCAAATTTGTCCGGCGAAATTCCGTTGTGGTAAATCTCATTTGACATCAGCAGCTTTCCATTCAGCCAGACCTTGTGCGCGTTGATACAGCCAACGCGAATCTCACAGGGGCCAGCCTCTGCTGCGTTGAAATTTGCCAACGCGTAAACGGTCGCGCCTTTGACTTTGCCAATGACTTCATTCAGGTCAACCATCCCGGTCGATTCCGACGTCGTGTGGGGAATCCACCTGGATTGGTTTCCATCCATGTCAGGATAAGTCGCGTTCAGATCGATCTGATCCAGGTCCAGTTCGGGACCATAGGCGACGTTAAAGCCGGCTTCATTTTTGTTGTCGAAGTTCCCGACCAACCGCCACGTGTGAAGAAACCCCAATTGCTTTTGCAAGTTGATCGATACTCCGCGTTCGTCGAGCAGCCTGGCAATCTCATCTACCTGGTCGACCGCGCGGGCTTTTTCCAGCGCCATGGCCAAGTACCCTAACGCATCTTGTTCGTCGGCCTCTTTCGCCTTGGCGATCCACGCCTTGATTCCCTTGCGGCGCAACGGCAAACTGGGATCGTCGATCAGTGCAGGAACGATCTTATCCGCCCAGCCGTCGTGCGACTCGTTCAGCAAGTCATACGCCAGCAGTCGACCGAGGTGTGAGCCATCCTTGTTTTCGAAATATCGCTCAATCGCATCCGAGGGGATGCCGTCTTGACTGCGACCGACAACCGAGAGAATGGCACTCCGCAACCAGTTGGCTGACAGTTTGTTGGTGCCATCCATACCAGCGAGGAGAATTGGAAGTTGGTCGACGTCCGCTGCGTTTAGAACCTTCATCGCAGACACGGCAGCTTCATGGCCTTCGCCGTTGGCATCGACTTGCTTGATCGCTGCGATTGCCTGTTGCAGATCAGCGGTCGATTGTTGAGCTACCAAGACCGGGCAAAGGAACGGCATCGCGGTGAGCAAGATTGCGAGTGACAAGTTGGCTGGCATTGGATTGGTCCCTGATGAAATCGAATTCAAAACTTGGCGGTCAATACGGCTGACTAAAGTAAACGCCGCCAAGTGCACAACGCGTTTCCAAAATCTTACATGACAACCATTGAGTCCGCGACCGTGCCGACAGTGAATTTCACCGAAACCGGGTAGGGGAGGGGAATCGACACGGTGTTTGATTGGTGACCAGAGCACACCTATACTAAGTGCCTGCCGAGCTGTCCCCAAATCTACCGACTCACTGGAGAGTAACATGAAATCAGATTGTAACCGTCGCAAGTTTCTGGCCTCAACCGGGTTATTGGCCACGACCGTGGCCTGGTCGTCTGAGGAGTTGACCGCCCAGGCCGGTTTGGCGGCAGCGGGTTCAGCTCCGCGTCGAGCATTGTTTGATATTTCACTCGCCGAATGGTCACTCCATCGCGCGCTGCAGTCCAACAAAATCAGCAACCTTGACTTTCCCGGGATCGCCAAAGACGAGTTTGGCATTGATGGCGTGGAATATGTGAATCAGTTCTTCAATGACAAGGCCAACGACCTGCGCTACTTGATGGAATTGAAAATGCGCTGCGACGACGCCGGAGTCAAATCCGTGTTGATCATGTGCGACGGTGAGGGCCAGTTGGGCGACCCGGACGAGGCCGCCCGCAAACAAGCGGTTGAAAACCATTTCAAGTGGGTCGTGGCGGCGAAGTTTCTCGGCTGTCACTCCATCCGGGTCAATGCAGCCTCCAGCGGCAATTGGGAAGAGCAAGCCAAGTTGGCGGCAGACGGGCTCAGCCAGCCTCAGCGACTTTGCCTCCCAATACGGTTTGAACGTGATCGTCGAGAATCACGGTGGCTTATCCTCCAACGGCAAATGGCTTACCCAGGTTATCAAGTCGGTTGGCAAAGCGAATTGTGGAACGCTCCCCGATTTTGGAAATTTCCTGGTCGGCACCGACAAGGATGGCCAGGAAGATTGGTATGACCGTTATATCGGTGTGGCGGAGATGATGCCGTTCGCCAAGGCCGTCAGCGCGAAAAGTTATGACTTTGACGAAGAAGGCAATGAGAAAAAAACCGACTTTAAGAAGATGCTGAAAATTGTCGTCGATGCGGGCTATCACGGCTACGTCGGCATCGAGTATGAGGGGGGTGGGCTCGACGAATATGCGGGTGTCAAAGCGACCAAAAAATTGCTGGAGTCGGTTCGCGAGGAGCTGGCAAATTCCTAACTCCGCGCGTCAAACTGGTAAACCGTAAGTTACCTCGTTTGACATGCTACCCTTCACAACCATCACAGCCCGAGTCGATTGACGCGGGCTTTTTTGTGCCCAGTTGCACCCTATTTGGAGAATTTAGAACCAGGACACTTGGGAGATGAGACTTGGGCGGCTGCACAATATTTGTGCAACTTTTTCGTGCACGCGAAATGCGCACGCCTGCCCGGATTATTTGCAAATCACTCGAATCGACGTAAGTGCTTGCAGATAAATGACATTAGAAGACGCTATTGCTCGCTGGGGATACTTCCTGCAATCGTTCGTTCAATGACTTTGTCGACCAACGACGACCGATGTCTTCAACACAAATGTCTCACTCGTGAAAGGAGTCCCCCGTGAACGAAACAATGATCCAACAAGAAGGATTCTCAGGACGTTGTCAAAAAGTCCTCCAGGTTGCCAAGGAACTGTATTTAAGTAAGCCCGATTGGGTGACGTTCTTCCGTGAAACCCTGGGGGTCAATGGAGCTGCCCGCAGCGTCTTTAAGACCCAGGCCGAATACGTCTCGTTTGAGCAATGCTCGGAATACAATGAGATCCAGCAAATGGTCGCCAATCTCCGCAATCGCAAGATACCCGGTAATGGAAGTAATGAGCCCACTCGCGTGATTACCGTCCGGCTCCCGGAAAGTCTTCACGAGGCCCTTAAGGCGGAAGCAAGCGACCATAATACGAGCATGAACAAACTCTGTATTTCAAAACTGCTGCAGGTTTTGATCGAGGCTTCCAAGCCGGCAGGGATGGCTGCGGCGATGAACGCTCCGGTGCCCACACCCAGCCGGACGGCTCTGCCTCCGGTCCCCAAACCCAGTTTCAAACCGCCTGTGCCAGCACCCTCGGCACACCCCACACCGGCAGGGTCCATGAGTCCGAGTTTTCGGTCGACCTATGAATCCCAGAGCAATGGCCAACATCGGTTTGGGCAATAGCTGGTAGTCACGGTTGATGTCCCAAGCGGCGGTTTTTCCTCCGCCCATGAGGGCTGAAATCGAGTCGGTGCAAAATCGTTGAAGACGACGCGCCGGGTTTCAATGGATGAGGCCCGGCGCGTTCGACAACGTGGGGATAGCGAGTACATTGTGATTTGTGCCGGTACTGAGTACTGGCACCTGGTACCCCAATCCGAGCGGACCCACAATGAACTCTCTCACGCCATCTTGGGATGCCATCATCGTAGGTGCGGGTGCCGCCGGCTTGATGGCAGCGGCGAGTGCCGCTGCGCGCGGACGAAAAGTCCTCCTGCTGGAGAAGAATCGCAAACTGGGCGTCAAGATTCTGATGTCTGGCGGGACCCGCTGCAACATTACCCACGCTTGCGACGCGCGGGAGATTGCCACAGCGTTTGGTGACCAGGGCAAGTTCCTGCACTCGGCACTGGCTGCCCTTCCGCCCGACGAAGTCGTTCGCAAGATCGAATCGCAAGGGGTCCTGACCAAGGTTGAAGCGACAGGAAAGATCTTTCCTGTTTCCGACCGAGCCATCGACGTTCGTGATGCACTGGTTCAATTGGCCAGCGACGCGGGCGCCATTATTTGCCAAGAGCAGCCGGTGCGAGATATCGAACGCTTAACCAGCACAACCGCAGCAGAGCCGGAAAGTTCAGCCTTGTTTCGCATTCACACCGACCAGAGGCAGTTTGATTGTCACAGCCTGCTGATCACGACCGGCGGAAAATCCTATCCCGGCTGCGGAACGACGGGCGATGGGTACCTCTGGGCAGAAAAATTTGGACACACGATCGTGCGACCCGTGCCAGCACTGACGCCCATCACCTGCAATCAACCGTGGGTGAACGACATGAAAGGCGTCACCATGGACGATGTGAAAATTGAAATCTGGAACACAGACGATTTGGCCACACACGTCACCGGCACGAAACGAAAAGCAAAACCGATTGATGCGCGACGCGGTTCGCTGTTGTTCACTCATTTTGGATTTTCGGGTCCACCCGCTTTGGACATCAGCCGAGCAATCACTCGCCGGTCCTCGCCAGCCGGCCTGGTCCTGCAATGCGACTTTCTACCAACCACGCGCGATGATGAACTGGTTGAATCCTGGAAGCGTCATGCGGTGACCGAAGGCAAGCTGACGATAGCTAACTGGCTGGCAAGGCTCGTTCCCAGGCGCGTGGCGGAAGCTCTGGTTACCGAGGCTGATATCCCACAGCAACAAAAACTTGCCGAGTTGTCGAAGCTCCAGGTTCAAGAGCTTGTCAAAGCGGTCAAGCAACAACGACTCCCTGTCAGCGGCACGTTGGGATTCAAGAAGGCGGAAGTCACTGCGGGGGGCGTCAGCCTCGCAGAAGTCAACAGTCGCAACATGGAAAGCAAGCTGGTTGCCAATCTTTTCTTCGCCGGCGAGATCCTTGATCTCGACGGTCCGATCGGCGGATTTAATTTTCAGTCAGCGTTCAGCACGGGTTGGCTGGCCGGACAACATCTGTAGTCGTTGACTCAATCAACGTCTTCGTATTCTTCCGGATCGTAGTCTTCGTCGTCGAACGGTTCGTCGTCTTCAGTTTCTTCGTCGAGCTCTTCTTCTTCCTCCTCCTCTTCGTACTCCTCTTCGTACTCGAATTCGCTGTCGTCTTCAAACTCTTCCTCGTCCTGCTCCTCTTCTTCCTCTTCTTCTTCATCTTCATCTACGTCATCTTCTTCATACTCGTCTTCTTCATACTCGTCTTCGTCTGTTGAAGCCTCCAGCTCGTCGTCCTCGCCGTCACCCTGTTCATCCACTTCATCTTCGTCGTATTCTTCATCTTCGTCGTATTCGTTCTCGAATACGTCGTCCGAGGTTTTGAAGGGCGCGGCAGTGCTCATCGCCATCTTGGAAACCCTGGTTGCGGATGGGATCGCGGCGAGTGGGACGGTCGAGCGTTCTTCGACATCATCATTCGATCCAACGCCACTGGCTTTCATTGCTTCCCACTGCGCGACGGAAATCAGGACCTCCCGCGCTTTGGATCCCGAATAGGCACCGACGATACCGTCTTCCTCCATCCAGTCGATCACCCGCGCTGCGCGACCGTAGCCCATGCCCAGTGCGCGTTGCAACAGTGACACACTTCCTCGTTGTTCACGAACGATCACGTCCACCGCATCTTCGTAAAGATCATCGCGCTTTTTGACATTCGGCGTTGCTTCGGCTTCAGCCGGGGCTTCCAGCTTGAGGTTGACCAGTTCGTGCACAAAGTTTTGTTCGCCCGTGCTAACCTCTTCGGTAATTGCGTCAATCTCGTCATCACCGAGGTAGGTTCCCTGTCCGCGGAGCAGCATACTGGTCCCCGGCTTCAAGAACAGCATGTCGCCCATTCCCAGCAGTTTGTCGGCGCCCATTGCATCCAGAACAACACGGCTATCCATTTTGCTGGCAACCTGGAACGCGATACGAGCGGGCAGGTTTGATTTGATCAAGCCGGTGATGACATCGACCGTCGGTTTTTGCGTGGCGAGAATCAAGTGAATACCGACCGCGCGACTCTTCTGTGCCAGGCGAATAATGTGTTGTTCCACTTCTTTGCCCGAAGTCATCATCAGGTCAGCCATTTCGTCGGCAACGATCACGATGAAAGGCAGCTGGCTGGGAATCGCCTGGCGCTCGGCGTCGTTTTCGGGTTGGAGGCGCTCGATCAGTTCTTCTTCGCCCAGCTGGTTGTACGATGTCAGATGGCGCACGCCTGCCTTGGCCAGCAACATGTATCGTTCTTCCATTTTGTCGACCGCCCAGGCGAGAATCGCTTCGGCTTTCCGCATGTCGGTAACCACCGGATGCATCAAGTGGGGGAGTCGACCGTAGCCGCTAAGTTCAACCATTTTCGGATCGATCATCAACATCCGAACTTCGTCAGGGCGCCTGGTCATCAGGATCGAGCAGATGATCGAGTTCAGACAAACCGACTTGCCCGTGCCCGTTCGACCCGCGATCAACAGGTGAGGCAGCGCGGCGAGGTCCGCGACCATCGGAGCGCCGACCGCATCTTTGCCGAGGAACAAAGGAATCTTCATTTTGGCGATATGTTTTTCGCTTTGCTCCATCACTTCGCGGAGCCGGACCATCTGTCGCGATTCGTTGGGTACCTCAACACCGACCGTGTTTTTGCCAGGGATCGGCGCAACAATTCGCACGCTGGGAACACGCAGCGCAATCGCCAGGTCGTCCGCCAAGGCGGTAATTTTATTGAGCCGCAAGCCCGACGCGAGTTGCAATTCATACTGCGAAATAACCGGGCCCGTTTCAATTTCTACGACTTTGACTTCCAGCCCGAACTCGGCATAAGTTTTTTCCAGAATCTGGGCCTGCTTGAGTGCTTCGCGTTTTCGCGCTTCAAATGGAATTGCCTTGGAATGTTTCAGCAGCTCAAGACTGGGAAGTTCATAGTGGGTGCCGGCTGGCAACAAGTCCGCCTCGTCGAGCTGCTCCATGACAACTTCGCGTTCCGACTTAGGTTTCGGCAGCGGTGCGGGTGCCGGACTGGGGATTTTGAAATGCGGCTTGTCCGGAACCTGTAGTACGGTCGCGGCCGCTTCTTCATCGGGCGCCGGTTTTGATTTGGATTTGAGCCTTTTTAGTCCGCGTTTGAGTAATGGAATCGTGGCCGGCGGTTCCTGTGCGTCCGGCTCGACCTCATCCTCGTCATCTTCAAATTCCTCTTCGTCTTCGTCTTCGTCTAATTCATCGTCGGCAGATTCCGAAGCGATCTCTTCGTCGTCGTCCTCGAACTCCTCTTCGTCCTCGTCGTCGTCCTCTTGAGATTCGAGATCTCGACGACGGAAACGAATTGTGTGTGGTAAATCATCCTCGTCAACCTCCAAACCGTTGACTTCGCCGAGCTCACCGATATCGTCGGCCGCCAGTTTGCCTTGGCGGGCGCTGAGCGAGTTGAACCAAGTCAGGAACGTGTGCAACAGACCAAACGGCAGGAGGGATGAGGCGCCCACAAGGGCCGGGGCAAAAACTAATCGCCCCGCACGAAAGACCAGATACTCGGTCCACATGATTAAACCCGCCAGCGCCACGCAGCTCGCGATAATAATACTGCCGACCAGGCCCACGTTCATGCGCAGCAGGCCCGCGCCGAGGGCTCCGAGATAACCACCGGCGCCGATAATGGGGCTGACCAACGAATTGGGTAGCAACATGGCAGACAACGCCGTCAACCCGATCAGGCTCAGCGCCCACCCACACGTTCGCAGCCATGGCGCCGCGACAGACTGTTTTTGGAACAGCGCGATTTCCAGCGAAATCAGCGCAATCAGAAAATAATACGATCCAACGCCAAGCACATTCAGCAACAGATCGGCTGTCCAGGCTCCGATCGGTCCGCAGGCGTTCTTGATTTCCTCGTTGGCCGGAAAGACGAGTTGATCCGGTTGATAAACCGAATTCAACGCTGGCGAAACGTTGGCGACGGCATCCGCCGGATCGTAAGTCGCCAGCGCAGCAATCAGGAACACGATGACAGCCAACAGGGCAACCGCCACGATGTCGTTTCGAATTTTTCGATCTTCCATGGAACGCGACCATTACGAATCGGTCTGGCAGTCATACCTACGCGGTGCCAGTTTGCCGCGGGCGCGTCCATGCCCCAGCTTGCTCGATAGCAAATCCTCTTCAGCACTATCGGCATTTGGCTACTGCGATTTGCAATGAGATTTTTGCATCGTGAAGTCTTGCCAGGATTGACTGAGTGAAAAAACGGAATTATTCGATTCAGCGGGAGTAACTGTACGTTGCAACCGGCATAATTGGCCAAGTCAGCCAGCGGCTGAAGTTGCACGTTTAAACCCCAATCCTGTTCAAGGGAGCATGTAATGACCTTCTCAAGTCCCGCAGCCCGGTCTAACTTAGGGGTGAACTCAACTATAGAAAGGTCGCCACAATGAAACTGAATCACTATGAAGACATGGATCAAAAAATCGTGGAGATGCCGGGCGCGGCAGGCTGTAAGGTCCGCTGGTTAATTGGCACCGGCGACGGCGCACCCAATTTTTCGATGAGACAGTTCGAGGTAGAAAAAGGCGGTTACACGCCAAAGCACAGCCACCCTTACGAGCATGAGGTCTACGTGCTGGAAGGAGTCGGCACCGTGCTCGAAGGAGAAGTCGAACACGAGATCAAATCCGGTGATGTGCTATACGTCAGCCCCGATGAAATTCACCAGTTCAAAAATGCCGGTGATGTGCCGTTAAAGTTTTTGTGTCTGATTCCAAACTCGGCCCTCGATAAACCGATCAATTTGGCCCCCGAATGCGGGGTAGAGTAATCATCCCACGTTAGATCCCAATACTCACGTGATGACCATGAAGCCCCAACACCAGATCGAAGAACTTCGCGACCAGATTCGCCAGCACGACCAGAAATACTACGTCGAGGCGGCCCCGGTGATCAGCGATCTGGAATACGACCGTTTAATGGAACGGCTCAAGAAACTGGAGGCGGAACATCCCGAGCTGATTACCCCGGACAGCCCGACCCAGCGAATCGGTGATCAACCTGTACCGTACCTGCAACAGTTTGAACATGCGGTCCCGATGTTGTCGATCGACAACTCGTATTCGATCGAGGAGCTGCGGGAGTTTGGCAAAAAAACAGAGGCCCAATTTGAGGAACCGGTTGAATGGGTCGTGGAACTGAAAATCGATGGTGTCGCGGCGTCGCTTATTTATGAACACGGGTTGCTTACGAGGGCTCTGACGCGGGGGGACGGCCTGCGAGGTGATGACGTGACCCACAACGTTCGCACGATCACCGACGTGCCGCTCAAATTGAACTCGAAAAATCCACCCGGCTGCTCGAGGTTCGCGGCGAAATCTACATGACCAATCCTGAGTTGGTACGACAAAACGAAATGCAGGTTGCGGCCGGGCTTCCGGAATACAAAAACACCCGCAACTTCACCGCCGGCAGCATTCGCCTGCAGGACCCCCGGATTTGCGCGAAACGAAATCTGCGTATGTTTTGCCATGGAACCGGACTGTGCGACGGGCTCAAGAGTACCAATCACATGGACTTTCTCAAGGAGATCGGCGACTACGGACTCCCCCCGACGCCGCGAGTTGAGTGTTTCAAGTCGATCGAAGCGGCCGTCAAGCACTGTGATGAATTGATCGAAGGGCTACACGATCTCGATTTCGAAGTCGACGGGCTGGTTCTGAAACTCAATCGGTTTGACCAACGCGCGGAGCTGGGTACACGGTCCAAGAGTCCGCGTTGGTTGATCGCCTACAAATGGGAGAAGTATGAGGCGGTCACGAAGCTGAATTCGATCGAAATCCAGGTCGGCAAGACGGGAACGTTGACGCCGGTTGCCAATCTCGAACCGGTCGAGTTGGCCGAGACCACGGTCAGCCGCGCGAGCCTGCACAACGCCGAAGAGATTGCCCGCAAAGACGTTCGCGTTGGGGATGTCGTCGTGGTTGAAAAAGCGGGCAAGATCATTCCGCATATCGTGCGGGTGGAAAAGCACCTGCGCAAGGGCGAGCTACCCAAATTCAAGTTCCCCACGAGGTGCCCCGAATGTGGCGGACCAGTCAGCAAAGACGAAGGGGGCGTGTACATTCGCTGCGTCAACAACGAGTGCCCCGCCCAGGTCCGCGAGCGGATTCGATACTTTGCGTCTCGCAACGCCATGGACATCGAAGGCTTGGGGGATAAGCTCGTCCGGCAGCTAGTCGACAGCGGTCTGGTCACCAGCTACGGCGACTTATACCGGTTGACCGTGGACCAGGTGACTGGACTGGAACGAATGGGCAAGACCTCGTCGACAAAGTTAATCAAAGCGATCGAAGCATCCAAGGAGCAGGGCTTGGCCAGGTTGCTCAACGCCCTTTCGATTCGCCATGTCGGCATCACGGTCGCCCGGGTGCTGGCCAATCACTACGGTGACATCGAGAAAATCCGCCAGGCGACCGTGGAAGAGCTCAGCAACATCGACGAAGTCGGCGAAATCATTGCGCAAAGCGTCCACGATTTCATCAACAGCGACTACGGTCGTCAGACGCTGGACGACCTGCGATCGCTTGGTGTCAGCATGACCGAAGACATTAGTGCCCACGAGCCTGTGGGTGACCAGCTGGCCGGCAAGACGATTGTGGTCACCGGCACACTCACCAAATACACTCGCGACGAGATCAAAGAGTTGATTCGCAAGCACGGCGGCAAAGCGGCCTCCAGCGTCTCCAGCAAAACCGACTTCGTCGTCGCGGGCGAAAACGCCGGCAGCAAGAAAACAAAAGCCGAATCGCTGGGGGTGACCGTGCTTTCGGAGGATGAGTTTGAAAAGTTGTTGAGTTAAAACTTTGGAACGGATTTGTTCTGGTTTCTCTGTTCGGGCATCAGCAAAAAAAAACATGCCAAGCGTCCACTTGGCATGTTTCAGGAGACAAAACATCTGCGGTTGTTGCCTAGCGTCGACGACGAATTAGCAGACCGACAGCTGCGGCCACCAAGAGCGATATACTTCCCGGCTCCGGTACCGTGAGAATCTGAAACGCCGCATTGTAAGTGTCGTTCGGATCACCAGCTGCGGCGGAAAGTGTGGTCAGCGGTAATTGGTAGAACTGCAAATCCTGGGGCAGGGTACGTGCCGAACGCCACATATACGGGTGCCGCTTGCGGCGTCAATGAAGTTGATTCCGTTTGGAGCACCGGTAAACCAACCAATTGTGGCTTCGATGCCGTAAATTGTCAGGTAGTAGTCGCCCGCAGCAAGGGTTGTGCCCACTCCCAGAGCAAGCTCGTCCAAAGACCCGCCCATCGCACCGGGGTTCGCGACAGTTGTCGAGTAAACCTCGTCGGCATCTGTCGGGGCATTCTCGCCGGTTCGATTCCAGATCATGATGCCGATGTTCGCCGGGGCTGCGCCAGGCTCAAAGTACCCGGCATTCATCTGGGTGACTAGCGTTTGCTTCGCCAACGTAAACGGTTGGGCGGTCCAACGCTGTGTCTGGCCAGCGCCTGCGTTTCCGGAGGTCCAGCCAAGGTTGGTCGAGATTCCCGTTGAAAGAACAGGCTCTTAACAGCCCGGTGTCAAACACCACCACTTGTCCGTTTGCGGGCGTGGACAGTACAGACGCCAAAGCGAACGTCAATCTGCTCAGTCGCGAATACTCGTTAATAGTTGGCTTGTTTGGATCTGATGTCAGCAAATCATAAGATGTCTCCAGTCACGTGCGTTGCTATCGATTTTACCAAACCGTAAAGGCGGATTACATCCCTAATCAAACCACGATACTGAACAATAATAATTGCCAGAGTGAATCCATTGCATCTATTCGAATCCGGAATTTGCAAAAAGAAATCTTCGAATATTCGTAACTGCAGTTTGCGTTGGATATCTTCGTGTTTCCGCCATGATTGGCCCGTCTGGGGAATTGCTAAAGACTGACCGTCGCCGTTCTAAAGTTCGTCGAAATCGGATCGTGATGTGGCTGAACGGTCGCAGGACCGGACTGTGCTCGAGGCATGACTAACGTTTCGAGAGTTTCTCCAGCTCGCCCCTGATTTGATCCACGCTTACGTTGACACCGACGACCCTTTGATCGTGGTCGAGGACAAGGACGTAGGGCACCGACAACACGGGGCATCGGGCCAGGTAATCGACATTATCTGGAGGGCCAATCAGATCGCCGGCAGGAAACACTGCTTTGATTTTTTCCACCTCGTCGGTCGCAAGTGATGCATCAACGCAGACGAGCAAACACGGGACCTTTTTTTGGACCAGGTAATCAATTGTATTCAGCGATGAAATCAATTTTGCCGAACTGCTGGATTGATACGAAAAGAAAACAATTACGGTAGCCATTGGCGCTTGGTTGCAAGTTTTCCTGGCCCGTCAAGCGACTTTGAGGATCAACAATCTTGCCGAGCAAATTCCGACGAGTGTCATAGTCACTCAATCCCTTGGCAACTTGTTCTCGCGTGGCATCGTCAGGAATTCTGGGAATCGCTGTCCGGAGTTTATCGATAAGCTGTTGCTCCAAATCATCTTCCTTGATCTGACGCAAATTCTCGACGACGCCAAGGGTGCACATAAAAACGGGGGAGCTGACGCTGGGGTTGGTGGCAATGGCATCGACAACGTTTTCAATTTCCGCGATCGCATCCGGATTGGGAACCAAAACGCTCTCGCGAAGAGTTTCAAAGTTAACAGCGCCAATGATTGTTTCGTCAAACACCAGCGCCCCAAAGGCGCGCAGTTCTGAATCAGGACTTTGTTTCAACTTCGCCCCATACATCGACTTGAATTCTCGAATGTGGTCGTCTCGTTTCGAGAGGGCCATGATTGGAACGATCATTCGCAGTTCACCATTGATCGTGGCGTCGGGCTCCAATTCATCGAGCAATTGCGCAAGCGAATGTTTAACCTGATCAAAATTCTCTTCCGAATTGTTCTGGACGTAATCATGAAGGCGCGAGGCGACGATTCCCAGGTTGGCCCTGTTCCTGATCTTGGGGTCCGCACTGCCTTCGTATTCTGTGGCAAAATCCAACAGCCGCGTAGAAATTGTCTCGTCGAAATCGTTCAAGATATCGAAACCGGTGAGCGTCATGAGGCCGTTAATCTTGGTGGTGATCCCGTAATGGGTCGAATCTTCATCTGCTCTCAATTCCAGCAACCGATCCGCGATTTGATCTCTTTTTTCCAACGCCGCAACTTGTGTCGGCAAGACACCGGACAAGACGTCGTTGTCGAGGGCTTCTGAATATTTGATCAGCTGTGTCGGGTCCCCCATTTCCAGCAACTTTTGAAATTCGGTGACCGGCGTCACCAGGGAATCGTCCACGTTTTCAGGCGGCCGGTGCGGGCGAGACGTATACCAGACGTAGGCAACGGGCAATGTCAGGAGGACAAACAACGCCGCCGCTCGTTGCAAGCGGCGCTTTCGCTGTTTCTTTTTCTTTTTGCGCGGGCACTGCGACGGTAGTCCTCGCGCAATTCTGGCGTCGTCGGACGACTTGTGGGAAACCGGTAGGGAGTTTGATCGACAAATCGTTCTTTCGTCGGCTCGAAAACCTCCAGCGGCGGAGGTAATTCGAGGTCGTTTGGCTCCTCGTCAGTCTCCAACGGCGGAGGTAATTCAGGATCGTCTTCAGGGGTGGACATCGAATTCGTTGTGTCGGCTGGTGTTGTGTCGGCTGGCGTAGCAGTTGGCGAGGTTGTCGATCTTCCAGTTTAGTCGCGGCGACATGATCTTGGGGGTTGTTTTGGCCGAATTTAACGTTTTTGATTACACGGCGTTATCCCTTTTTCGCGAATTGAAATCGCATCACGGTTTTAGAAAACAATACGGTTATGGATGTCACGTTGGATGTCAAGCAATCTCCTATTGGAATCCGTCAGTTCACGAATTAGTCGTGAAACCGAATCGCAGATCATTCCAATTGCTGTAGCCTCAATTGGTTCGACAAAACCCGCCGAATTACCAATCCACACAACAGGGTTTGGCTCGGTTGCTGAACGCCCTCTCGGTTCATCATGTCGGCATCACCGTCGCCCGGGTGTTGGCCAATCACTACGGAGATATCGAGAAAATTCGCCTGGCAAAGGTCGAAGTGCTCAGCAGCATCGACGAAGTCGGGAGGATCATTGCGCAAAGCGTCCACGATTTCATCAACAGCGACTACGGTCGTCAGACGTTGGACGACCTGCGATCGTTTGGTGTCAGCATGACCGAAGACATCAGTGCCCACGAGCCTGTGGGTGACCAGCTGGCCGGGAAAACGATTGTGGTCACTGGCACACTCACCAACTACACCCGCGACGAGATCAAAGAGTTGATTCGCAAGCACGGTGGCAAAGCGGCCTCGAGCGTCTCCAGCAAAACCGACTTCGTCGTCGCCGGCGAAAACGCCGGCAGCAAGCGGGCAAAGGCTGAATCGCTGGGCGTGCTCGTGATTTCAGAAGACGAGTTTGAGAGACTGTTGCAATGACTCTCGAATAAGTCCGCGATTTGAATCAATTGCAAACAACACTCACAAGATCAATGGGTAAGCGAGCGCGCCTTCTCGACGACAGACAACCTGTTGACTTACCCCCGCGTGCTTTAATGGAATATTTGCGGCAAGCCGCGAGTTGGCGGATGATTTCGCCCCCGAATTTGAGCGAGTGTTCGACATCAACTTGTTTGGCGCGTTGCGCACAACAAAAAAATCTGCGTGAAATCTCACGCAGATTTTATTTTGTTAATAAATAGCTGATGGACTTAACTTCGAAGTCTACGGCTGATCAAACCTATGCAGCACAAGCCAAGTAGCGCAATCGACGACGGTTCTGGGATCGCGGTCCCATTAATGTTCATAACGATATGCATGTCCTGAAAACCAATCAGCCGCAAGGTCGGTGGGGTTCGGCAAACCGCAGGCCGCTGCCTGAAATATACGACGTGCCTGTTTGGCCGAGATTATTGGAACCAACAAAAACGCTATCGACCGGTGCAGTTGTTGTATCATCACCCGGTACAAAAAACTCAACCGCCAGGTTAGAACCGGCAGCGACTAATGGTCCACCAGCAAAATTAAGCACACTTAGCGCGGTGCATCCGGAATATCTGCTGCAATAGAGCCGAGTAGCACCAGCGAACCCGGTGCGGACAAGTCTCCGGCCGGGTCCAGGTAAAAATTAATGGTAGTCGCGATGTCGGCTCCCGGAATCAACGCGGTTGCCGATTCAATTCCAATGTCAACGCTATCGACTTGCCAGTCGGTGAAAATCCCAAAGCTGTTTAAATCGAAAACTCGCCAGTATGAGTTATTCGTAAGAATCCCTCCACCTTGGCATGCGACCGAGCCAGGAATAACTGTTTGGTCCAAAGAATGAGTGATTTGGTCTGCTTGCAAATGTGTTGTTGCAGCCGAAATCGCAAAGGCCAAGCTGGCGGAGATACAAAAACGTAAAATCTTCATTGGGTGTCCCTTCTAACAAGGTGCGTTTTCAAGTCTGGTCATCATGTTAATGTCGGGATTAGAAATTAGAATAGTATCAGAGTAAGAGTATCAGGCACTTCGCGGCAGCCCCTCACGTTCGGTGCAATTGAAAAAACCGGTTTTCCGTAAATAATTCGATCTATTTAAATAAGGCTTGGATTTCTTCCCTAAGCTTTTCAATGTCGACGTTGGCCCGGAAAACGCGGCGATTTCGATCGACGATAATCATGTAGGGCACCGTCGAAATCGGGCATTGTTTTAGGAAATGAGCGCTTTCGGGCGGCGTAACGATAATATTCTCGACGACTTCGCCAAACGCTGTTTTGATCCTGGCGGTGACTTCGGCCGCCGGGAACTCGTCAATCGAGACGAGAACGAATCGGATTTTTGCCGTTGGTGGCAAAGGGAGGAAATCCCGACTACTTAGCAAAGAGACGACGTCTGTGGATCTTGTGACCTGCAGCGAGAAAAACAGCACGATCGTGGCGCCGTAGTCCTTGCCGGATGTCTCCGATGTCGCAATCGAATCGAGTCCCAGGTCAAACGGTTTGCCCTCCAAAGCGGTTCGTTTGTCATAATCTGCGACCAGGTCGGCGACGGTTTTCCGTGCTTGCGCATGGGTGATTGCATCGGCGGAGTCTCGCAGTTTTTCCGCCAACGTCTGACGCAGTTCATTCGCGTCAATTTGGCTCAAGTCCTCAACGATTGAAAGTGTATTTCGATAAGGAGTCGCACTGACAAACTTGCTGGCGGAAATCGCGTCCACCAATTGTTTGAGCTTTTCGATGGACACCTCGTCCCGAGCCAAAACAAGACGACGAAGTGTTTCATAGTCGATGTCGCCCAGTTCAAGTCGATCATGAATGTCCGCGCCATTTTTCCAATCCTGTGGATCGTCCATCGCTTTTAGCTTGCTTCCGATCATCCATTTAAATTCGCGGACATGATCATCACGATTGGAAAGACTCATCAGCGGAATGAACTTTGTCAGTATCAAGGTTGGCCCATTACATTCATTCAGCAAATCGGCGGTCGCGTCAAGTTGATGTTTGACGTTTAGCAGGTTTCCATCGGTGGTCTCCAGCAGATAGTCGTGGATTTGCGCGGTCAGCAATCCAAGAGATGCTTGAGTTCTGATGCCGGGATCTGGATCAGAAACATAATGATTCGAAAACTCAACTAGTTCGTCTCGAAATCCACTCTGATCCATGTTGTGTTTCGAATTAAAGGAACATTTTGTCATCAAAATATCAATTTTCGAAATGACGCCAAACTTGAAAGAAATTTCATCTTGTCTCAGCTCGATCAGTTTCTCAGCTATCCGGCGTCTGTCTTCCAATGCTGATAGCTGCCGTGGCAGCATGTTTGACGCGACGTCTTCTTGCAGTGATTCTGAGTACTCGATGAGGTTGGCAATGTCATTGTCATGTAATAGTCGCTCCAATGGTTCGGTGATCAAAACTGAACCAAGCAGGTCACTTTTTTCTTTTGAGCGACCAATCACTGACGCATAAATGACGATGGTCAGCGGCAACCCAAGAGCTAACAACACGATCCCGACGCGGCGATAGAAGAACCACCTGCGAAATCGTAGCTCTTTGGCAAGCGCTTGTTCCCGCAATTCTGTTTCCCGCTCAGGTGAGATCTGAGTCTGCACCGGTATACGCGTTGGCCTCGATTTACCCATCAGTTCCCTTGCAATGCTTCGATTTTGGATCTGAGTTGGTCCACGCCGACATTTACGGCCACGACTTTCAAGTCCCGATCGATCAGCAGCATGTAGGGGACCGTCGATACCGGACAATCCCTCAGAAAATCCCCGTTCTTTGTCGGTTCAACTAAAATTACGGTCGGAAATATTCTCTGCATCGCGGCGGCGTCATCCTGGCCAATCGCACGATCGACGCAGACCACGACAAATCGAATCTCGTTGTGCAAATCCAAGGCTTCCAGCGAATTGATCACTTCGCGCGATGTATTGGTGTTGTCGGAATAAAACAGAACCACGGTCAGCGGAGGAACTTGCCCATCACCCTCGTTGTCGGGAAATTCCCTGAGCGGCTCAAAGGAATTTCCCAGCAGGTTCTGCCGGACGTCAAATTCGCTCAAAATTTGGGCCATCTCCTTCCTCGCTTCGTCGTTGGTTATCCGTGGAGACGTCCCCCGCAAGTACGCGACCAACCGCTTTTCCAAAGCGTCCTCATTAACGCGTCCCAACATTTCAATCGTATCAAGCGTGTTCCGGAAGACGGTCGGGCTGACATTTGGATTATCACAAATATCATTCACAATTGCCTCAAGTCGTTCAATGGATTCGCGATCCGGAATCAAAATCAGCTGCCGGAGTTCGCCAAAATTAACGGCGCCGATAATCGACTTATCCATCATGGCGGACCCAAGCTGTTGCAGTTGCGGGTCAGGATTTTCCAGAAGCTTTTTCGCAAGCGTCAAGTTGAATTTCTCGACCTGGTCTTTGCGACTGGAAAGTTCCATCAGCGATGCAATTCCGACCATCGCTTGGACGACTTCGGCATTAGAAATCAAACCATCAAAAAATCGGGGTAACTCATCGACAATTTTTTGGTAGTTTTGATCCGAGCTATCGCTGAGATAGTTATGCACATGCGCCGTCAAGAGTCCGATTTTTGCCTTGTTCCTGACCTGGTGATATTCACCCTCAAGCTGCTCAGTCGAATATTCCAACAGTTCAGTCGTTGAATTATCCTCGGGCTTGTAGGCGACGCCAAAAGAGGAGAGCGACAAGAGTCCGTCAATTTTTGCTTTGATGCCAAAGATGGTCGATCGATCGTCTCGATTCAACTCCAGCAGTTTTTCCGCGATCTTGATTCGAGCGCGGATGGCGTTCACTTGTTGGGAGACTTCACCGGAATAAACCTCGGCCTCAAGATTCTGATAACGATCGACAAGTCGATCGACGTCGCCTGATACCAAATCCCGTTCCAGGGAATCCACCAACCCGGTCATGGCGAGAGCCTGTTCATCCCGTTCCAACGTAGGCTTGGCCCGCGTCGCGTAAATCACAATCGCGAGCGGCACTACAATAACCAACACGGATAGCCCGAGCATCCGATAGATGAACATCCTGCGAAAGTGGGCCTCTTTGGCAAACGCCCGCTCTCGCTGTTTCTCCTCCATCTCCGGAGTGATCTGTTTTTGCTCGGGAATTTTCGTCGGTCTGGCTTTTTTTCTCGGATGGTCACGCATGAGAAACTTGGAAAAGGGAACGAATCTAACGAATCTGATATTCGCTGTTCCAGTGTAGTCGATGACGGTACGCGAAGCCTGCGGGCAAGGCTTTTAAGCTATTTTTTTTACCAAATTGGCAACCGATTCACCGATGCCACGGATGGCGGCTTGTTGTTTTTCGTCGGCCAAATCCCCGTCCTCTTTGAATGCCTCAAATGCCTTGGGAATGGCCATTTGCTGGGGAATCACGAGTACACCGATGTTGCTCAAGATCGAGCGCAAATGCACCAGCCCGCGAAGGCCACCCAACCCACCTGGCGAGGCGGCCATGATCCCGGAGACTTTGCCCGTAAACGCGGCCAAGGGCGGATTCGTATCATCGCCCCGGGAGACCCAGTCAATCGTGTTTTTGAGCAACGGTGTCACGCTGCTGTTGTATTCCGGCGACGAGATTAATAGACCGTCATGCTGAATGAATAGTTCCTTCAGCCGCCGCGCATGTTCCGGCTGACCTTCTTTTTCAAGATCTTCGTTAAAAATCGGCAACGGATATTCGCCGAGATTGATGACACTCACCTCCGCGCCAGCCGAGATGGCCCCTTTGGCCGCGATTTGAACCAGTTGTTGATTGAAAGATCCTTTTCGCGTGCTGCCAGCAAATGCCAGGATTTTTGGTCGCTTGTTTGTCATGGACTAAATCGCCTTGCGATCAAGTGCTGAATGATTGGGTCGGGCCAAGTCGCGGATCAAGCCGATTTTCTCCAGCCAATTCAACGTAATGTAAGTCATATCGAACTCCCACCAGCGATGCCCATGTTGCGCCGACCGGGGATCTGCATGATGATTGTTGTGCCAGCCTTCGCCGTTGGTTAACAGTGCGAACAGCCAGTTGTTGCGACTGTCTTCGCGGGTTTCGTAATTGCGATAGCCCCACATGTGGGCCGCAGAATTGATTCCCCAGGTAACATGCCACGTGAATACCGTGCGCATGATAACGCCCCACATCAGCCATTGCGCACCGACCTGAATCGCCGCCGCAGAAGTTCCATAGACAACCGCCCCGTAGAGCACTCCCAACGAAGTAATTACGACTGCGTGAACCGCATACACATAAACCCAGTTCAGGCCGCGCTGCAACCACATGTACAATGGATCCCTGATCAAATCGCGGACGTACTTGTCGTAAGCTGACGCCGTCGAAAGTTCACGGTTGTCAACAAACAGCCAACCCATGTGAGCCCAGTAGGCAGTCACGTGCGGGGTGTGAGGATCTGGTTGATGATCCGAATACTGATGATGCACGCGGTGGACCAAAACCCAGCGGGCCGGCGAATCCTGAAAACTGCAAACTCCCAGCAATGCCAGGGTGTACTCGAACCATTTGGGACAAGTGAATCCCCTGTGTGTCAACAAACGGTGATAGCCGGCTCCAATTCCCATCGAGGTGAAGATGTAATTCCCGATTGGCAGGAACAACACACCCCACCAACTGAAAAAATACGAAAAAAAGGCGACGGGGATCAGCAAATGAAAGACGACGACGGGAATTACGTATTCCCACAAAACACGACTCTTTTCGTCCACACCCACCGGCTTGGGAAGGCGTTTTTCCATCGGGCTGTCATCCAGCAACTCGACCAGAATATCCTTGGCCTGCTCGTCGCGTTCTTTCCGTAAGGCTTCCGCTTGATTGGTGGGTTTTGTATCAGTCGCCATTAGTTCTCGTTTTTCAAATCCGTTAGTTCAATGAATTGCAGTTATTTAACCAGCGGGCAGACCTCCAGTTTAGACGTCGGCGGAAACTGGGGAAACGTCAAAACGCCCCGAAATTGGACCGTTTTTGAATCCTTCCGAGGGGCGTAGACCGCATGCTTAATCGTTTATTAACGAATAAAAAAATAAATTGCCGCCATGGCTCCGAATTACCAAATGCCTCGATGCCCGGCCGACCAATCCTGCTGGTTGTCCGCCGGAACGTTATTCCCGTCATCAATGCTTCGCCGAAGTCGATACGCAGTCTTGCAAGACCAGCTGCCAGCGAGTCCCTCTTTGGAATGAGCCAACCGAATACCCCCAAATTTGGGGCCGATTCAGTCGAGTTCGCGACAATTTCGCCAGGATCGATCCCCGATTATCTTGAGGCCAGCCAAGAATTCGGTTGCCTTGGTTTCTCGCAATTTGACGGCGTTTGCCGCTTTGACCTGCGAAATCGTGTGAAACGGATTTCGAGACGCTCGAATTTTTTGGCAACTTCCTCCAAAACGTGACCTATGTTTTCGATGGGCAAAATTTGATCTGTTACAAAGAGTACTGGAATGAAGTCACCGCGCCGAAGATTTCGGTTATTCACCGATTGGGACATTCAAGGCAAGATTCTCGTCCGGGTCGGCGTGGCGTGGATGGCTTGCCAATTCATTATGGTCGCGACGATCCTCGGCTTTCTTGCCTTGGAGGGAACGGATGCCAGTCAGGTAACGGCGACAAGCTCGCACTGGCGATTTCTGGTTCCAGCAATCGTCGCCTCGAGCGTTGTTTTCCCGATCGTCATGCTCGACATGCTGGTTTTCACGAACAAATTTACCGGGCCGTTGCGTCGTTTTCGCAGCCAGCTACAGAGTTTGGCGGAGGGGAAGCCGGTATCCGCATTGCATTTTCGCCCCGGAGATTTAGTTACCGATTTGAGCGTTAACTTCAATGAAATACAAACTGCTTTGGACAATGCAAAACGGAACTTCGTCTCGGACGACGACAACTATCTCGAGCAGATTCCGCAAACCATAGGGGGCCGATCGCTGCACTGAAAAAAGAATCCATTTCAGAGCAGACCAGAACAACATTTCACTTGGAAAGCAAACCTTGGAGCTCGTCGAGTTCCGAGAAAAAGGCAAACCGATCGTGAGGTCGGGACGCAAAGCCATGGGTCTCAATCGTGAGATTGCCAGGCTACCTAGGAACAACATTTTTGAGTTCGGTTCGTTGTGATCGCAGTTGACTGCGAACACGACAATCGCCAACGGAGCTACTATGTTTGTTGATTCACCGCAGCGCGCGGCTTGTTTATCTCGCTTATTGCCGGTTTCCCGGTGCGGCACTTCCGTGCGTTTGAGGGAGCGGACGCGACGGGGTGCAACAGCGAGACAACGGAAACGGCCCGTCACCCGCAACTGCCGCGCCGGCGCAACCACAGTGGAAATGGCGTTCGTGGCTCCTTTTGTCCTCTTTATCATCTTCGGCTCTGTCGAATTCTCGCGGATGATGATGGTCAAACAGTCGTTAACGAACGCGGCGCGGGAAGGTTGCCGCCACGCGACACTGGTCAGCAAACGCGATCATTCATCGGCCGAGACGGTTGTTCGTGATCGTTTACAGGGAGTCGTTGCGGACGCTCTGACGACAGATGGCATCCGGGTGACGATCTCACCGCCTTTTACCGAAAGCCCCGCAACCGGAACCGAGATTGTCACCACGGTCGAAGTCGACTGCTCGGATGTTTCCTGGCTTCCAGCGACGTTTCTGGCAGGGGCAAAAATACGTGGTACCGCTTCGATGTATCGGGAATAGTCGCCTCGGAAAAGGAAAACTGCATGAACCAATACAAAAAATTCTGCCGCCGCAATTACGCTCAGGCAAAACGTCGAGGCGCCGTCACGGTAGAAGCAGCCATCATGTTGCCCTTATTGATGTTGATCACCTTGGGCTCCACCGATTTCTCCCAATACATCAACGCAGCCCAGTTAGTATCCAATGCATCCCGCGTAGGAGCCCGGATTGCCAGCCGCGACCAAACGTCGTCGGTGTCCGCCGTCGAAACGGCGATCAGGAACTACTTTTACAACTCATACCCTCAAGTCGCACCTGAAACACTCGACACCGCGATCATCGTCAGCACAACCCGCCCGGATGGAAGCCCCATCAACAATGACGATCTGTTGACGGTTCAGTCCGGCCAACAAATATCCGTGCGGGTGGTTTTTGATTTTGACAAAGTTCGCTGGATCAAAGGGCTCGACTATTGGGGGAGTAGCGTAAATGAAGCAACGACCATCACGCGTCGTGACTAAATTCCATCCACGATACAAACACACAAGCAAGAAATCTTCTCTTTTAAAAAGACAATTTATGGCAGATCATCGTCGAGGTAGCGTCGCAGTCCTGTTGTGCTTTTTGCTTCCCCCATTACTGTGCCTGGTCGCCCTGGCAGTCGATTATGGGTTCCTGCTTTACATCCGCACTGAATTGCAGCGTACCGCGGACCAGGCTGCGATTGCGGCCGTGCGTGAGCTGGAACCTGATGCCGACGGCTTCCAGGACCTGGGCCGCGTCAGAGCAACCGTCCGCGAATTCGTCGAGTTAAATTCCGATGCAGGATTCACTGTGCTCGATGCGGATATCGAAATTGGGAGATTCGATCCGGCCACAATCTATGGTGATGTTGTCATTCGAGATAATGGGATCTTTGATACCGTTCGAGTCAGCCTTCGTCGCGACGACCTGGCGAACTCCTCGGTAAGCCTGTACTTCGCAAGGTTGTTCGGCAGCAATACAGCCGATGTTTCTGTAACGGCCACGGCCGTACTTCAGAAAGCAAAAACGCTTGAAGCCGGCACCGACATTCTGCCATTTGCGATTCCGATGGACGTGTGGGTGAGCAAACCACACAACGAAGTATGGTCGATCTATGGCGACTGGAGAATCGAAGATCAGTTTGGAAACGAGATTCCAGGCAATTGGGGGACACTCGATATTGGAAATCAATCCAATAGTACCTCTGACCTGGTCGATCAGATTAACAACGGACTGCGACAGCAAGACCTGGACGCCCTTTACAACGATGGCAGAATCCCAATCGCCCAATCATATCGACAGCCAACTCTCAATTTCACTTAATGGAGATACAGGACTTGTCTTCCGGCCTCAAATCGGCAGTGCAAAATGCGCATGGCACAAGAAAAATCGTCCCGATTTTTGGTACCTTCACCGGCCATGGTGGCAATGTAGATTACCAGATCATTGCGTGGGGGGTGGTCGAAGTCGTCGACTCTCAATGGAACGGAAATAACAAGACTTATGTTAATATCAAAAAGTCCTATATCTATGACAGCGATCTACGGCCTCACCCCGACCTGAGCAACACCGGCGACGTGATCGACTCTGCGTATACTTCGCCCGTCCTGATTGAGTAGCCCATTCGGGAATTCACGCTGGAGACCGCCGTGCCATTTAGTGTCGCTAGGTGGTCCTCCGCAGCGACGGCCGCCTGCCACGATCCCCTGCCCCCGGATCTGCCAGGTTTCGGAGCGCCAGAAATATTTCGAAACTTTGGCGTTTCCAGTGAGGTTTGCTCGTCTAGTTGCGACTTGTCTTATACTGACTGCGGCGATGTGAGTCTGTGGACTGTCCCGTTCCATTTGCGAGCTATTCGCACGCCGTAATTGTGATTAGATTAGACTGGAATTTTGCAAACCCGTTTACCTTCGCTTCGGAACCTGGATATCATGAGCCCACATTCGCAGCTTTTCCGACCATTATCCGCATCATTTATCGTATTTCTGATGGTTGCGTGGCCGGCAACATCGCCGGCCCAAAACCAGCCTTCTGCCGGAATGATGCGGTTTCCTGATGTGAGTGCGGATCATATCGTTTTTGTCTACGCGAACGATTTATGGTTGGTCGATCGTGACGGTGGGCTGGCAACTCCACTGGCCAGTCCCCAGGGAGAGGAACGCATGCCACGGTTCAGCCCGGATGGCAAATCGATCGCGTTCACGGGTAATTACGAAGGAGGCACTGATATCTATGTCATTCCGACGACGGGCGGAATTGCCGAACGAATGACGTTTCATCCGGCCGACGAAATCGTTTGCGACTGGTCGCCCAATGGAGACGACATCGTGTACGCAACCAACGGAATGGCCGGTTTGGGACGGCAACCCCAGTTATTCACCGTCTCCAAAGCAAGCCCGTCGCCAGTAAAACTGCCGGTGCCTTACGGCACCAATGGAGCAATCAGCAGTGATGGCAACTGGTTGGCCTACACGCCCCATTCAAGAGACACGCGCACGTGGAAGCGATACCGCGGTGGAATGGCTTCCGACATCTGGCTGTTCAATCTCAAAGACAACACGGCGAAAAAGATCACCGACTTTGAGGGGACCGACAGCATCCCGATGTGGAACGGCGAAGATGTTTACTATTTGTCCGACAACGGCAAGGAAGCTCGTTTGAACATCTGGAAGTACGATACCAAATCCGGTGAACGCAAACAGATTACGAAGTTCAACGAATTCGATTGCAAATGGCCGTCCATCGGTCCGGGCAAAGAAGGCGAAGGCGAGATCGTGTTCTCCAACGGTCCTGATCTCAAGTTGCTGAACCTGAAAACAGGCAAATCCAAGACCGTTGCCGTCACCATTCCCGGTGATCGTCCAAAACTTCGCGCGCAAAAGATCGATGCCTCAGAATTCATCACATCAGGTGACATCTCGCCGTCGGCAAAACGCGTTTGCGTAGAAGCCAGAGGAGACATTTGGACGCTGCCCGCCAAAGAGGGCACGACTCGCAACTTGACTCGCACCAACGGCGTTGCCGAACGATCTCCGTCGTGGAGTCCGGACGGCCGCTGGATCGCCTATTTTTCTGACGAATCAGGCGAGTATGAGCTCTACATCACCCAATCCGACGGCCGCGGTGAAACCAAACAGCTGACAAAGGACGGAAACTGCTTTCGCTACGATCCCGTCTGGTCACCGGATTCGAAACACATTGTGTTCACTGATAAAACAGGTGCCATCTACCTGCACACGATTGACGGCGAAACCAAACTGGTCGATACCGATCCCTACGCCAACCAGCCGGATGTGCATTGGTCGCATGAATCAACCTGGTTGACGTACGCGCTTGCTTCGGACAACAAAGCGGCCACCAACGTGATTTGGATTTACAACGTGGCCGATGGAACGAAACAGCCAGTCACGACCGGCTTCTTTAACGCCGGCTCGCCGGTATTCGACCGCGAAGGCAAGTTTCTGTACTTCACCAGCAACCAGGCATTCAGTGATCCTAAATACGAAGATGTGGGGTCGACCTTTATTTACGATGATACCGAACTCATCCTCGCGGTACCGCTGAGGGCTGATGTTGAATTGCCGATGCTTCCCAAGAGCGATGAAGAAGAATGGGGCGACAAGAAAGACAAAGACGACAAGGACAAAAGTGGAGACGAAGACCAGGGCGAAGCCAAGGACAAAGGTAATGCCGACAAGGGAGACGCCGACGAAGCCGAAAAAGGTGACGACGAAGCAGACAAAGATCAGGACGACAGCGACGAAGCGGAAGCGACCGCGGATCCCGTCTCGGGAACCTGGACGGTTGAGCTGAAGTCGGACGAAATACCGGCGGACCAACGAAGTGCCGTCATGAAACTGGAACTGGCCGACGACGGAACCGTCACCGGGAGTGTCGATACACCCGGAGGCGAGCACGAATTTAGTGCGGGGAGCTTTGATGCCGATTCCGGTACGCTGAAATTCGAACTGGAAACGGACAATGGCAAAGTCACAGTGGAAGCAACGATCACCGATGGCAAAATGAAAGGCGTTGCCAACATGGGCGGCCAGGAAATTCCCTTTGAAGCCACGCGGACGGAAGAAGACGCCGACTCCAAAGATGGTAAAACTAAAAGCAAAAAACCTGCCAAGCCGTTCAAAATTGAATTTGAAGGCATTACCAAACGCTCTTTCCAATTGCCGATCACCAAAGGCAAATTTGGATCGCTGGAAGTCAACGACAAAAATCAGCTGCTCTATGCCCGCGTCGGAGACGGCGGGTCGATCAAACTGTTCGACATGAACGACGACAAACCCGAGGAGAAAACAGTCGTTTCCGGCACTCCCAACTTTGGCATCTCTGCCGATGGCAAGAAGCTGCTGGTGTTCCGCGAGGAATCGGGTTACATCGTAAATGCTGCGGCTGGCCAAAAATTGGAAGACAAAATCCCGACCGGCGGAATGCAGGTCATGATCGACCCGCGCGAAGAATGGAAACAGGTCTTCACCGACGCGTGGCGAATCGAACGAGACTTTTTCTACGATCCGAACATGCACGGTGTTAACTGGAAAAAGGTTCGCGATCAGTATGAAAAAATGCTTGACGATTGTGCGTCGCGCTCCGATGTTGGGTTCGTCATCGGCGAAATGATCAGCGAACTGAATGTCGGTCACTCGTATTATCGCGCTGGTGAAACGGGCGAAGATGGTCCTGACAACGACAAGGTCGGTTTGCTGGGCTGCACCTTTGAAGTAGCGGACGGTCGTTATCGCATCGGCACAATTTTCGAAGGCGCTGAGTGGGATACAGATGCCCGCAACCCGCTGCGTGCCGTCAACGTCAAAGAGGGTCAATACATCCTGGAAGTTAACGGACTTGAGTTGACCGATGAGGTTAATCCCTATTCAGCGTTTGAGGGACTGGCCGATACCGTGACAACACTGACGGTCAGCGACGATGCCGACCTGGACGAAGATGACCGTCGCGTGATCGTCAAACCAATGGCATCCGATGACAACTTGCGGTTCCGGCATTGGATCGAAACGAATCGGAAACGCGTAGATGAAAAATCAGACGGTCGCGTCGGATATGTCTACGTCGTCAACACGGGACAACCGGGTCAAAACGATTTGTTCCGTCAGTTCTATGGTCAGCTTGGAAAAGAGGCCCTGATCATCGACGACCGTTGGAATGGTGGTGGACAGATCCCGACGCGGTTTATTGAACTGATGAACCGTCCGGTCACCAATTACTGGGCCAAGCGTGATGGTCGTGACTGGACCTGGCCCCAAGACGCGCACCACGGCCCCAAATGCATGTTAACCAACGGCATGGCCGGCAGCGGCGGAGACATGTTCCCTGCCCTGTTTCGACAGGCCGGCATTGGCAAGCTGATCGGCATGCGGACCTGGGGTGGACTGGTGGGAATTTCGGGGAATCCACAAATGATCGATGGTTCGGGAGTCACCGCGCCAACTTTCGCCTATTACGAAAAAGACGGAACCTGGGGCATCGAAGGACATGGTGTTGATCCGGATATCGTGGTCATTGACGATCCCGCCAAAATGGTTGATGGCGGTGATCCCCAGCTCGACAGCGCCATTGAGCTCATGCTCGAGGAGCTGAAATTACATCCGTACAAGGCTCCGAAACGGCCCAAATATCCGGATCGAAGTAAATTCGGTTTGGAAGAAGCAGACAAATAAATTGGTGATCGTCGTCGGCGGCTTCGATTACTTGAGCACACGTCGAATAAATTAGCGGGCCGGCGCAAGCCCGCCTGTGACCACGCTAACGTCCTCGGCCTGCAAGAACAATGGACGACGGCACCGGACGGCTTGCGCCGTACAGCTAGAAGATGTGGGGAATAAAAAGCCAGGGTGCCTATCCCACGTTCGATGCCAAAATCAAGCGTTAACTAACGAAAATCGTCTTCCGGAATCGGTTGTTGAGTTACTTTGTCACATCCGGCTTCTTCGGCTTGGCATTCAACGAAATTTCGCTTTCTGTTTCCGCCAAGCGATTTCGTCCGGTTCCATCCAAGGTTCTGGGTCGACGCCCAAACCATCGGCGACGCGATTGATGTAATTGAAATAACTGATCACTTGCACGGCGATCGTAATTTGTTCGTCAGAAAAACCAAACTTTCGCAGCACATCAATGTCAGCTTGCCCAGTTTTCTCTGGCGACGCAGTCAACTTGACTGCGTAGTCGCATAATGCTCGATCGGCATCACTCAGACTGGCCTGCCGATAATCGTAAATCAATGCCTCAGCGAGTGCTTCGTTGTTGGATTCCAGACTGAAATCCCGCGCATGCGAAAGTGTTCAGTAATAGCACGCGTTGACATTGCTGACGACCGTGGCCAGCATCTCACGTTGCGCTGCGGTCAACGCGTTGGGCGATTTCATCAGGCCCGTGTACAACTGCATTGACGCTTGCAGCGAATTTCCATCGAGGCTCATGACGCGAATGATATTGGCAATTTCGCCGACTCGTTTGACAGCCGCCTCGTAGGCGAGACGCACGCTCCCTTGAGCTTCTTCGTGCTTTATTTGCTTGATATACGCCATGGAACCGTTTTCCGACCTCGTCTAGGGTCGCAGACCAAAATCAACGCTTAGCCACAATACCGTACAGCTCCATGCGTCAGCATGGGGTTCAGATTGCAGAGCAACACGAAGCCGCGAGGCGGTGACAGAAATTTCTCTATTGAACAGTATTTGGATTAACCATCAGTTTAGTCAGTTGCCGCAAGTCGCCAAGCGAGTCCCGTTGTAGCCCAGCGAGTCCCTTCGCTTGGCATCCGCGTAGCGGATCGTCAGCTGCGTCATCAACGTAGTCGCCGCAGAACTCCGCATCCCGCGTCGCAACTTGCTCGGGAACGCGATGCTTGTTCTGCGACAATCGATATCATTGACAATTTGACGATTTTAATTGAGAATCTGGCCTCAATTCGTGCTTAATTCGGTGTTTACGGTCAGATTATGCGACAAGCAGGCAGCAGGGAACTTTGATGGCAGAAGATCTATCTGGTTTAAGACAACGCTCTTGGGGCGAGACACTGCGACGAGACAATTGGTGGGTCGTCCCAGCCTTTGTATTTACGGCACTTTCGGCGTTTATCGTTTACGCCACGTGGGCGGCGTTTCAAAACGCGCATTACGAGTACGGCAATTATCTTTCGCCTTTTTATTCGCCTCTGTTGTGGGGGGGCGATTCCCATCATGGCTGGTTCAAAAGTCCCCAGCCCGGATTTTGGCCGAGTTGGTTACCATTTTCACCAGCCCTGTTGATTTTGCCTTTTCCGGCTGGATTTCGCATGACGTGCTATTACTATCGCGGCGCCTATTACAAAGCCTTCTGGGCGGATCCACCGAGCTGCGCCGTCGGCGAACCTCGCCAGGGATATCTGGGCGAACACTCATTGCCGTTGATATTGCAGAACGTCCATCGGTACTTTTTGTATTTTGCCATCCTGTTTCTGTGTGTCCTGGCCTACGACGCGTTTTGCGGTTTCTTTTTTGACAACGACGGCGACGGACAATTCACGAATTTCGGGATGGGCGTCGGGACCCTCGTGTTGTGTACGAACGTGTTTTTGCTGGGCGGTTACACGTTTGGCTGTCACTCGCTGCGGCACCTGGTGGGCGGGCGAAAGGACAAGTTCTCTGGTTCGCCGACGCGGACGAAGTGTTACGACTGTGTTAGTTGCCTGAATCGTGGACACATGAATTGGGCCTGGTGCAGCCTGTTTTGGGTCGCGTTTTCTGATATTTACATTCGACTTTGCTCTATGGGGATCTGGTCAGACATCAGATTTTTTTAATGGCGGAATTTGAAACAATTGAACACGACGTGCTGGTCATTGGCGCCGGTGGCGCGGGATTACGCGCCGCGATTGAGGCGTCGGCGGCCGGGGTGTCGGTCGGGCTCGTTTGCAAGTCTCTGCTTGGCAAAGCCCACACGGTTATGGCGGAAGGCGGGATGGCCGCGGCACTGGCAAACGTTGACGAGCGGGACAGCTGGCGAACGCATTTTGCGGATACGATGCGAGGTGGCTATTACCTGAACAATTGGCGAATGGCCCAGATTCACGCGCAACAAGCTCCCGACCGCGTGCGCGAACTCGAGGCCTGGGGGGCGGTTTTCGATCGGACGCGCGATGGCAAGATCATGCAGCGGAATTTCGGGGGGCACGCGCACCCCCGACTCGCTCACGTTGGCGACCGAACTGGGCTCGAGATGATTCGCACGTTGCAGGATCATGGCATCCATCAAGGCATCGACGTGCATATGGAATGCACCGTAACGGCCTTGATCAAAGATGGCGAGCGAGTCGTCGGGGCGTTCGGATACACCCGCGAACTGGGCAAATTCAAATTTTTCAAAGCCAAAGCAGTTGTCTTGGCGACGGGCGGAATCGGACGCGCGTTCAAAATTACCAGCAACTCGTGGGAATACACGGGCGACGGACATTCACTTGCCTATTGTGCTGGAGCCGACTTGATTGACATGGAATTTGTCCAGTTCCATCCGACCGGCATGGTGTGGCCGCCGAGCGTTCGCGGAATATTGGTCACCGAGGGCGTTCGCGGTGAAGGCGGCATTCTCAAGAACAATCGCAACGAGCGATTCATGTTCGGCGATATTCCGGACAACTACAAAAGCTCGACCGCCGACAATCCCGAAGAAGGCTGGCGATACGTCACCAAGTCCGATCGCGAAGCGCGCCGTCCGCCGGAGTTGTTGACGCGCGATCACGTGGCCCGCTGCATTCTCAAAGAAGTCCGGGAGGGACGCGGCAGTCCGCATGGAGGGGCGTTTCTGGATATCGCCTGGATCAAGGAAAAAATACCCAACAGCGAAGCGCACATCAAGAAAAAACTGCCCAGCATGTACCACCAGTTCAAGGAATTGGCCGGGATCGATATTACGAAAGAGCCCATGGAAGTCGGTCCGACGACGCACTACGTGATGGGTGGGATTCGTGTCGACGGCGAGACCCAAATGTCAACGGTGCCAGGCCTGTTTGCCGCCGGAGAATGTGCGGCCGGACTTCACGGCGCAAATCGACTCGGAGGGAACTCGCTGTCCGATCTGATCGTGTTCGGAAAACTGGCTGGCGAACATGCTGCCAAGTTTGCGAAGGACAATCCGAACATGGTCGTTTCGAACGAAGCAATCGAAGCGGCACAGCGGGAAGCTCTCGCGCCTCTGGACAGCAGCCGCGCAACGGATGTCGGCGGAGCTTACCAGATCCAGTACGATTTGCAGGAAATGATGCAGGAAAAAGTTGGCATCATCCGTACTCAGGAAGAACTAGACGAAGCCATCACGGGGATCCAACATCTGAAGCAGCGGGCCGACAAAGTCTCTGCGCCCGGAAATCGCCAATATAATCCCGGCTGGCACACGGCGCTGGATTTAAAGAACTTGCTCGTCGCCGCCGAATCGGTTGCGCGGTCCGCCAGTTTGCGCAAAGAAAGTCGCGGCGCTCACACGCGCGACGATTTTAAAAACAAGGAAGAAAAATTTGACCATGTCAACACGGTAATTCGCCGCGGTGCCGACGGCGAAATGACGGTCAGCCTGGAGGAAATCCCGCCGATGCCGCCAGAACTAAGACAGATCATTGAAAATCACAAATAAAATTTCGCTTTCCGGAACTGAGAACTCACGACATGGCAACTGTAAGCTTTGAAATCTGGCGCGGCGACAAGCACGCCGGCGAGTTTAAACAATACAAGACGGAAGTTACCGAAGGGATGGTTGTTCTCGACGCTGTTCATCAAATCCAGGCCATCAGCGCGAATGATCTTGCCGTGCGCTGGAACTGCAAAGCTGGCAAATGCGGCTCGTGCTCGGCTGAAGTTAACGGCATGCCGAAGCTGATGTGTATGACCCGCATGAGTGATCTGGATCAAAGCCAGCCGATTACGATTGAACCGATGCGGGCATTTCCCCTGATGAAGGACCTGGTGACCGACTTGTCGTGGAACTATCGCGTCAAGAAGAAGATCAAGAAATTCAAACCACGCAAACCCGACAACGAAGATGGCAGCTGGAACATGCAGCAGCAGGACGTCGAACGCGTCCAGGAATTCAGAAAATGCATCGAGTGTTTTTTATGCCAGGATGTCTGCCACGTGTTGCGCGACCATCACAAACACGACGAATTCATTGGCCCCCGCTACTTCGTATACAATGCGGCACTGGAAATGCATCCTCTGGATCAAGAAGATCGACTGGAAGATCTCAAGCAATCACAGGGCATTGGCTATTGCAATATTACCAAGTGCTGCACCAAGGTCTGTCCTGAGCACATTACGATTACGGACAATGCAATCATTCCGCTGAAAGAGCGGGTTGTCGATGAATATTACGACCCGCTGACCAAATTGTTTCGTATTTTCAGGCCAAAAAAATAGGGGTCCGCGTGGGATGGGTGTACTCATTCGACGTTTTGAGCAGGGCAAGTGGGTAAAATTGAGCGGGAAGCGGTTTTGGCCGGGCTGCGGCCAGCCTTGAATCAGAAATTGCTTAGCGAGGATTTATCATGTTGCCACTCAAGTCTCTCCACCCCAAAGCGATCAATGCATCACTGGAAAAGGCGCGGCATTATCGGTTGTTGAACGACCCCGAAAATGCAGAAAGCATTTGTCGGGACATTATTGAACTGGAGCCGAATCACCAGGGGGCAATTGTGACCCTGATCCTGTCATTGACCGACCAGTTTGATGGAGGTTCGGCTTCGACGCGGGAAGCCAGGGAATACCTTCAGAAGTTGTCGGACGAATACAATCGCGAATACTACGCGGGGTTGATTTACGAGCGGGCTGCCAAAACCATTTTGGCACGCAACAATCCCGAAAGCTCGTTTGCGGCCTACGACCGTTTTCGAATGGCCATGCAACATTTCGAAAAAGCCGAAGCGATGAGTGCCGAAGACAATGACGACGCGATCTTGCGGTGGAATTCGTGCGCACGAATTATCGCCAAACGCAAGCTGCAGCCCAAGCCAGAAGATAACTATGTCCCCTACGGCGACGCGTAAGTTGCAATGCGGAGTGCGGAGTGCGGAATCATCGTAGCTTGACTCTCTGAGTCGAGAAGTACTCAGTACTCAGTACTCAGTACTCGGTACCATTTACCTCCGTCTCGTCATTTTCCACTTTTCACTCCCAACCACCCTTCTCCCTCCCTCAAATCCGTTGCCTGGCCCAGTCGCGTAATTGTTCGCGAAAGATTTTGGAGTTATGGCGAATGTCGACAGGCAATGATTTGTGCAGCAGAAAATGTTCGATGTCGCGTGTCTTTTGATTGCCAGCCGCCAGCTGACGTAACTCCTCAATTAATTTTGACTCATCGTCTGGCCATTTGCCTTTCCATGGCTCGCCGATCAAGACGGGAATCTGCTGTCCTGATTCGCCGACACCGACGAGCGCACTGCGGTAGATCGCTGGATGGGTGTTAAAAATGGCTTCGCAGGGAATGGTAAACATGATTCCGCCGGAAGTTTGGACGCGATGACCCTTGCGGCCACAAAACCAGAAACGGTCTTGTTCATCCAGGTAACCGACATCGCCCATCCGATGCCAAAACGAATCGCCGTCTTTGATCTTGTGGAATGGGTTTGCTTCTGTGCGGGTCACATACTGCTCGGTGACGACAGCGCCCTTGCACAATCAGCTCGCCAATCTCGCCGGTGGGCATTTCTTTTGTGGCAGAAATGTCGGCGAGGGGCTCATCCGTGATTTGAATGACGCGCCAGCTTAATTTTGGAAACCGATTGCCGACGCAAGTCCCGCCGCCCTGATTTGTCTTGGCCGCCGTTTCACGCAAGACTTCTGTTGCCGAAATACAGGCGACCGGTAATGCCTCGGTGGCGCCATAGGGGGTAAAGACCTCGCCATCCGGCGCGATGATTTTTTTGATTCGCTGCAAAACCAGCGGCGACACGGGGGCCCCGGCGGTCAGCACTCGTTTGATTGAAGGGAGGTGGACCGAGTGGGTCTCGCAATAGCTCGAAACGTTGTTCCACAACGCCGGCGAGCCAAATGACTGGTTGGCGTTGAATTTTTCAACCGCATCGATGATGTTTGGCGGATGGACTTCGGCCGGTCGCGTTGGATCCATTTCCGGAAAAACGGTAGTCGTCCCCATCGCGGCGTTAAACAGTGCAAACAGCGGAAACCCGGACACGTCCGTCGAACCGGGTTGAATATCAAAGTACTGCTGAATTTGGGCGGCCTGTTCCAGAAAGACCCGGTGGCGATAAAGCACACCCTTGGGCGGACCGGTACTGCCTGTCGTAAAAATGATGGCGGCGGGATCTTCGCGAACAATTTCCAGCGGGCGGAATTCTGGCGAGAGACGGGCAAAGTTATCCGCTGAATGACAACCGGGCCAATACCTGTTACCGACAACAACATTCACTTTGCATTGCGGAAAGCGTCGCCGAAACAGCAGCCTCGCGACGTGCGCTTTGGCAATTCCGACGATGCCTTGGGGAGTTGCCGCCGCCAGGCAACGGATCATGTTTCTTTTACCCATCCCCGGGTCGATCAGGATGACCACTACACCGGCCTTAAACAGCCCAAACACATGCGTTACAAAGTCGATGCCGGGGGGAACCATGAGGGCCAGTCGGGTTCCGGGTTTAACTCCCAGAGCGCGAATTCCATTGGCAACCTGATTGCTGACCGCTTCGAGCTTGGAGAATGTTACCCGATCATACTCGATACTGCCAATTTGACGGGAACGATTGGACAGACGCGAGTTTCGAGGAGCCGCCACTGCGATCGCGTCTGGCATCCTGCGGGCTGTTTCAGACAGACAATGCCCGACATTGCCCAGATGTTCAATTGGCCAACTTGCCAAGGGCACGATTTGCTTCGTTTCGCTGGGGTTGGCGTATTTCATATAACAAAGGGGTTACGAATGGGACATTATTTCCGTAAGTTAACGGTTTGAGAACAATTCCGGTGTCGAACGGAGATTGTTAACCTCGTGCGAGACCGTCAAAACAAGAGCGAGACTCCATTATATGGAAATCAATGTATATCAACATTGCCCGTGCCATTCGGGCAAGAAGATCAAGTTCTGCTGCGGCAAGAATGTCGTTAGCGAATTGAACGAGATTGTTGCGAAAAACAAGGCGGATCAATCTGTTGCCGCGCTGGCTCAACTGGAACGGGTGATTGAAAAACACGGTCCCCTTAATTGCCTATTGACGATCCAGACGCACATCGCCATCTCGACAGGCGATTTGGAAACCGCCAGGAAATCGAATGCGGTTTACCTGCAACACAATCCAAATCACCCGATTGGCTTGCAGCATGAGGCGTTAATCGCGTTGGCTGAGGGTGACACGGGCGCCGCCATTGATCGGTTGCAGGATGCCATGGACGCGATCACCGGAAATGAGATTCCGATCACCTTTGCGAATGCTTTTCGCCTGGTCGGGCTGGGCCTGCTTTCGCAACGGCACCTGCTCGGTGCCCGGGCGCATTTCCATTTCGCCCAGGTTCTCAAGGGCCAAAGGGACGACGACCTGCAACGATTGTTGTTTGAAACGTATCGAATCCCTGAGACTTCGTTGCTGTTAAAGCACGATTATCGACTTTACCAACCGCCCGAGGACAAGGAATGGTCCCGCAAGTATGTCAACGTGATTCGGGCGATGGACCGAGGGCAATTTCGCAAAGCGTTGTCGTTTTTGAAACGCATCGACGTCGATTTTCCAAATGAGCCGATTGTGCTTTACGCGATTGCGGTGCTCAACGGTGTCCTTGTCAACATGGACGACCTTGCCGAGTCGTGGCGCCGCTACAGTCGCGTCGATGGAATTTCTCACTGGGATGCAGTCGAGGCCGAAGCGCTGGCCCAATTGTTTACGCTCGAGCCGTTGACCGCGGAATTGGATATTGTGCGTGTGACATACGAACTTTCGAATCTCGATCAATTCGTCGAGATTGCCGATTCGAACAAGAGGTTTGCCGCGCTTCCGCCAATCGAGGAGGACCCGTTTGACGAAGGGCCCGCGCCGAGGTTTTGTTTTTACATTCTCGACCGGGACAAAGTCGCCACGCCAGACGAGCTGACGCTGCAGACGGTTTCCCGTGTTGCCGGAGAATTGCTGATTTATGGCAAACAGACCGATCGACCTGCCCGGTTCGAGTGGATCGCGACCCGCAACAACAATTTCGAAGATTACCAAAAGTTTATCCAGGACACGTTTGCCGATGTCATCCAGGGCAGAGCCCGTTGAAACCGTGTTGGGCAAGACCACAGCAATTGCCGACGTCTTGACCTGGAACTGGCATTTACCCGAAGGCGTTACACGAGCGCAGCACGCCGAACTGGTCGATCAGCAACGCCGGTTGTCGCTCAACGAAGGCTGGGCAAACCTGGAGTTTTCGGTGCTGGACAACAAAACGCCGCGGCAAGCTGCGGGCGACGAAAAATACGCGGTTCCTTTGAGTGCCTTGATTCTGCATCTCGAACAGTCCAGCGACTCACAACTTTCGGAACAGTCGGCAGTTGCGGAGTTGCGGAAAAGTTTGGGTATTCCGATGTTGCCACCGATTGATCCGCGGTTTGATATCGATCGACCAGCTTCGCCCGTCCGGCAACAATACATACAAGTGGACAAGCTGACCGATGAACAATTGCTGAATATGCACGCCGAGGCAATGGCAATTGGCAATTTTGCCGTGATGCGAAAACTGGTTCCGGAAACACTTGCGCGGAAAAGTTTGGAAGATAAAATATCGCGTGATATCAGCCTGTCGATGATGGCTTACATCTCAGAGCGTGATGACGAAGCGCTTGATTACTTGCAGCAGGCCAAAAACTATGCGGTCGAGCAGGGAAGGCCGATTGGAGTTTACCTGGTGCAGGAATTTGAGATGAGACTGGAACGGGGATTGACCGACAAGTTGGCTGGCCTGTTGCAACGAATTCAAATTCACCACATGGGCGAACCAAATGTCGAACAACATCTTGTCCGCGTGCTAAGTCGCTTTGGATTGCTTAACAGGGAAACTCCGGACCCGGGAAATGCTCCCCACGACATGGAACAACCGGCAAGTGAAGCCGCGAGCGGTATCTGGACGCCCGACCAGGGCGCTGCGGAGGTCTTGCCGGACAAAGAGGGGCAAGCCGAGGGCAGCAAGCTCTGGTTGCCTGGAAGAGATTAATCCCGCGACCGTCGGCCTTGTATTTGAGCAATTTCAAGCAACAATATCAGCTGTTGGGGTGGGATCCCAAGCTTCTCGATCCCACTTGGTCTTTTGTTCGCCACTTCCCTTGGGGCTTTCGGAGTGTCCAAATACATTGTCCGCTACGGCTCGATGAGAAGCCTCGGCGTCATGGGCGTCCGCGGCACCGAGGGCTACCGACGCGGCATGGAAGTGATTGTTCGCTCCAATCGTGGCCTCGAAGTGGGCCAAGTTTTGTGCGAGGCCAGTGAAGACGCCCTCTCGCATCTGGATGGGCCGCCTACCGGCCAAATTCTCCGACAAGTCACCAGCGACGACGCCAACGAAGTTGCCCATCTTGATCATGCGCGGCGAAAAAACATTGATACGATGTCAAAAATTCGTTGACCAGCTGGGGCTCGATTTGAAACTGGTTGATGTCGAGCAGCTGTTTGGTGGCGAGCGCATGATCGTGTTCTACTTGGCCGACGAACGCGTGGATTTTCGTGAACTCGTAAAGATGTTGGCGAGTGAATTTCAAACACGCGTTGAGATGAAACAGATTGGAGTTCGCGATGAGGCCAAGTTGCTGGCGGATTACGGCGACTGCGGCCAACCCGTGTGCTGCAACAATCATTTAGTCACCATGCCACCCGTTTCGATGCGGATGGCCAAACTTCAAAAGGCGACGTTGGATCCAACCAAGATTTCCGGGCGTTGCGGGCGGCTCAAGTGTTGCCTGCGTTACGAATTCGACAACTACGATGAAATCCAAAAGTCGCTTCCAAAAGTTGGAGCGCATATCATTACTCCACAAGGAAAAGCAAAAGTTATCGGTCAACAACTGTTGATGGAGCAGCTCTTGATCGAGACGGAGGATCATCGAAGAATACTGATTGATGCTGGCGAAGTGCTCAGTATCGTCAGAACCCCTCAGCGAGATGCACGGGCGAAAAAACACGATTCGCCTGGCCGGGATGATAGCAATCAGTCCGGCGAATCGGATCAAGCAAAACAGCCACCCAAGGAAGCGAAAATAACCGATCAGGTGAGCGGGGCGGCTGCCGATAATCGTGATGGCAAGACAGAATCCGGCAAGCACCAGGCAAATCGTCGACGGAGCGGAAACAAGAAAAAGTCACGCGGACACGATTCAAATCACGATAATAAACCGGGGGATAGTTCGCCGGGTCCTGTTTGATTGAATTGGCCATGGACGGGGGCTTCACGCAGAACCGGGAAAATTGTATTTATTTTGGCGGAATCTACTTGGCGTCTTGGTACTATTGATATTTCGTAAATATAAGTGGGTTGGATAGAACATGTCAGACGAAGCATTTTCCATTTACGAATTGGTTGAACAGGACCCTCGCTATCCTATCGAAGCGTATGTCTTCGTCCGCGAGGCGCTCGCGTTTGCCTCGGACTCGCTGGAGCTTGGCAGTTGCCAGGATGATCTTGATGCCGCTGACCTGCGACATCCACATCGCGAACGGCATCTCACCGGCCAGGAACTTTGTGAAGCGATCCGACAATTTGCCCTCAACCAGTTCGGATACATGGCGCAAGTCGTCCTGGCGAGCTGGGGGATTTTTGAAACAGGTTGCTTCGGCGACATCGTCTACAACATGATCGACGCGGGGTTAATGAAAAAGTCGACGAATGATCGCCGCTCCCATTTCGATGACGTGTTCGACTTCGACGAAGTCTTCAATGACAACTTCGAAATCTGTTGCGGTTCGATTGCCCAGCGTCGTGGTTAGCTTGCTTTGCTTTCTACCAGTTTGAAATAAACGGAACATTGGCTGACAAAAAATTCCCCGCAAATCGCCTGGACTCGTCCGCTCGAACTTCTGCCGAAGCCCGCGGGTCTGCCTCGATGCCAATCCAGACGTTGCGGGCTGGTCCGCCCAAACGACATTGGGCACTGTACACGAGTGTCCTGTTGTTTGTGCTGTGGATGGGCTATCTGATTTATGTCGCCTATCGGGTGCTGAATGGTGCTTCCTGAGACCAGCGACGATCAATTTCATCATCGACGAAGATATGAACATAGTTGTGCTCGACGGTTATACGCTCAATCCGGGTGACAATCCCTGGGATGCTGTCGAGGCTCATGGCGAGCTCACCATTTTTGATCGCACGCCGCCGGAGCAAATCTACGAACGCGCCCGCAACGCCGACATCATCGTTAGCAACAAAGCCGTGCTTGACCGGGACCTGATCCACCGCCTGGACAAACTCAAATTCATCACGGTACTGGCCACCGGTTACAACGTGATCGACATCGATGCAGCACGCGAACGAGGAATTCCGGTTTCCAACGTTCCGGTATATGGTACCGACTCCGTCGCCCAATACGTATTTGCGGCGTTGCTGAGCATGATTCACAAAATTGCTGAACACGATCAATCGGTTCGCGCCGGTGAATGGACCCGTTGTGAAGATTTCTCCTATTGGAGAACAACCATCTTCGAACTTGCGGGTAAAACCATGGGTATCGTGGGACTGGGACGAATCGGGAGAGCAACCGCCAGGCTCGCGCGGGCTTTTGGGATGCGGGTTGTTGCATTTTCCCGAACCCGATTCAAGGAAATTGACGGCGCCGAGATCCAATGGCTCGATATCGACAGCCTGTTTTCCGAATCGGACGTGGTAAGTCTGCATGTTCCGCAAACGCCGGAAACGACCGGGTTTGTTGACCGGGCGTTGCTGGCCAACATGAAGCCGTCGGCGATCTTGATCAATACGGCTCGTGGCGGACTTGTCAACGAGCAGGATTTGGCGGATGCGCTTAATTCGGGCCAAATCGCCGGTGCCTGCATCGACGTCGTTTCAGCTGAGCCGATCGCCGCCAACAATCCCTTGCTGAGCGCCCGCAATTGCCAAATCACTCCGCACAATGCGTGGGCCGCGATTGAGGCTCGCCAGCGATTAATGCAGGCGACCGCCGACAATATCAAAGCATTCATCGACGGCAACCCGATTAATATCGTGAACTAGCCGTTTTCGAAAGCTCTTCCTGGCGTAGTCCTGCCTGGACTGCGGCGTCCTCGAGAAAGTAATTCAAGTCGGCTTGATCGTCAGCGTGCAAGACGCCGTATGCATGTGCGGCGCTGCGAGCGTGATATAGCTGTTCCGACAGGTTGGTATCTTTTGTAATCGCGGTCGCGAAAGCCGAAATGACTTGCAGGTGACGCTTGCGTTCCAATTCAGGTGTTGCCAACAGTAATACTGCATGGACTAATCTTCGGTCCGGCGTGTCAAAATCCAGCCCTTCATTGCTGATGCCCAGGACGCCCTTGATTTCGTCACCTTCATCGAGAATCGCATGGGGAATCATCAATCCCAGTCCCAGGCAGGTTGTCTCCGAACGTTCCCGGTCAATGACTATTTGCACAAATTCTTCCTGGGGCACGACCATCGACGAAGTCGCATACAGCTGCGCCGCGAGAGTGCGGATTGTGGCCTCTTTATCGTTTCCGGTTAGCCCAACGGTAATCGTATGTTCCTGGAGGAAGTCCAGGAGTCGCGGCCGATCCTGGTGGTCTTCGCCCGTTCGCATCAAGGCAAAACGTGTCGCACTGGGGCCGAGCAACTGATTGATCGCCAAAGCTGCCAAGCCCACTGTGTTGACCAACGTCTTGACTTCGTCGGAAAACCCGGAGCCTTGTTCGGCGACTAACAGTATCAGTCCGACCGCGACACCACCGTGTGGGAGCAGGGCCAGACCGAGATAGTTGCGGACCTGGTGCGGTACATCCGAGATGGACATCGTCAAAAACGCATTGGTCGACTTGGCGACTAACCGCGCAACGAAATACAGGCCAACCAGCGCAGCCGCTTCGGGGACAAGTCTAAAATCCAGACGCATTCCGGCGAACGTGAAAAACAGCGCAAACAATAATCCGCCGATCGATTGAAGATAGGCCTCACCGGAACGAACCAGGTCATGCCTCAGGTTCGTTACCGCAATCCCGGCAAACGTACAGGCCAGAATCCCGCCGGAGGCTCCGAAGCCCGCGGCAAACCCCCACGCCCCGAGCACTACGGCGACCATTGTCGGGCCAAGAAATGCCGGGCTGACAATGGTCCGTGTCAGCACGATCGCAAGCACGGCACACGCGGTTCCAATCAGCATCGTGACACCGAATTGAATCCCCACTTTCTGCAGCGCATCGAGCCAGCCAAGTTCGTCGCCCAGGAAAGTCGTCAGGAACACAAACATCGCGACCGCAACCATATCAATCAGGCCGATCGCCGCGAGCAGCGTCCGCGTTAGAATTCCGCGCGCCGGGCTTCCTGGATCACCAGTACGGTGGTTCCGGGGGCTCCGGCAATCGCAACTGCGGCCAACAGAATCGCGATTTCATGGGTCATCGCCGAACCACCTGGCAACCTGGTACCCACGAAAAACATCAGACCGCCAACAATGAGCGGCGTGACAATTGCTTCACCCAGCAGCAAAAACCCGATTCGTTTTCCGGTATTGCGCAAACTGGCAAAATAGAGTGTGGCGCCCACGGTAAACCCGATGAACCCGAGCACAAAATGCATGTACGGCAAAAAATTGTCCAGGCAGTTGGAATCTACACTCGTGTCCATGCCCGGCAGGTACAACTGGCGGAGCAAGATTCCCGTCGCAATCCAGCCCGTTACCTTGGGCAATCGGATCAACGCAAATATCTCGCCCCCAATGATTCCGGCCACCAGGACCGTCGCCATATTCAGCAACGGATCATCGAAATGAAGATCATTCAGAAAATCCATACTAATCCTGATCAGGGCAAACGGATAACTCGTTTTATTTTGCTGGCATCCCTGCATTCGCCGTTATTCTACCGCAATCAATCGCCTTTGGAATGACGCCATAAAATGCCACGGGTGACCTGATCAGGCCGTTGTATCGCCGTGCGACGCCAACAGACAAACGCGAAGTGCCTCCAGCATTTCAGCAGGTGATTCGCACGCCCTGGCCCGCTGAAGAAAATCTGTTCTTAAACAGAGCTTGGATAATTCTGCCAAAATTTTCAAATGCGTTTGCCGATTGTTGGGCGAACCGGTCGTAAAGAAAAAAACGTCAACCTTGTCCTGGCCGGGTGTCCCGTAATCAATCGGCTCGGCCGTCGTAAATACGGCAACCACCGAATCTGTCATGCCTGCTTGTGTCAACGTGGCATGCGGCATGGCAACACCATTTCCAACGCATGTATTTTGCAGCTGTTCACGCTCCCACAACGCAGAGCTGATGACAATTGGACTGATGGCGGGGTAGTGTTTGCCAAGCAGTTCGGTTGCTTTGCGAAACAACTCTTCTTTTTTGACAATCGGCAACCGGATTTGGACGCAGTCTTCATCGACAAAGCCAAGCAAATCAAATTCTCTTTCGACTGGCAGGTGCTCAATATCAAATGCTTCATGCGTATGCAGAATCGGAGTCTTGAGCCATAACACGGAACACTCCGCCATCCGTGTCAAATTGTCTTTTTGTGTGCCCCACAGATTGCCTAATAGCGTGCGATTGGGTGCCGCACCCATGATCATCAAATCATAGCCGGCGGTTGCTTTTTGGATGGCTTCCAGTTCATTCCCGCCTGTCACAACCACTGCCGAAGTAGGGCTTGTACACAGGTCACGCAGTTGGTCGATATAGTCGGCACGCGCCTGCGTGACAAGCAAGTCCTGTCCTTCAGCGACAAAACAGATGAAATTCAATTCAGCGTTGTAAACTTGGGCCAGATGGTCTGCGGTCGATACCACCAGAGAATCGTGGGGTCCCGGTTCTGCGAACACCAGGATTTGCCGGATGTATCGCACACCCGCATCCTTGAACACGGCCAGGTTGCACGGCAGATGATCCTGCAACCAACCCAACGGATTTTGAAACGTGATGCCCAGCCGCCGCCGTCCCGCGGCTTCCATCACCACCCATTCACAATGCAGTCGGTCGGCAACTTCATGGATGGTGCGGACGACATCACGGGTGACCGTCTCGTCGTATTCCAGCTCGACACCCTCGACTTCCGCCATCGTGCGAATGCGGCGACGCAGGGCGACTGTGTGCTGATCTTCTTCGAGGGCATCGGCCAGGTAGATTTGTTCTGGAACGGCCGTCACATGCAGGACCTCCAGCTTGCGTCCGTGAGCCAGGGACGCGCCCATCTCCACGAGTGTTTCCGCGGATCGCTCCGTGCCAAACAAAGGGACCACCACAGCTGCTTCTTTAGGCAGAACATCTGAAAGCGAGGCAACTTTCCGACTCCGTTCGGCGATCAGGTCGTGTCGTTTACCCATTTTCGCGACGACGCCCCGCCGGTTAGTCCGCTGTTTGCCATAACCGAAATAGGAAATTGCGCCCACGACGACGATGCAGCCGATCGCAAATACACTGGTCAAACCCATCGCCGACAACAGCACGGCGCCGCTGATGACACCGATGATCTGCACCCAAGGGTAAAGCGGCGAACGAAATCCAGGTTTGTACCACTCCGCAGCGATCTCTCGCAACACGATGACGGTGCCGCACACGAACATGAACGCCACGATCATGAACGCGCTGGCGAGTTTGGCGATTTGTTCGACAGGCAAAAAGACAATGCTGACGCCCATCACCCCGGCTGTCAACAAAATGCTGGTTACCGGAGTCATAAAATAAGGATGAATCGCTTTGATCTGCTCGGGCAGCAACTGGTCACGGCTCATCGCAAACGGGAATCGGGAAGCCGCCAAGAGTCCGGCCACTGCCATCGAAACCATTGTGATCACCGCAAAAATCGCGGCGACAACTCCTGCCGTCTTGCCTCCCACAATGCACGCCAACGTATAGATCGGATGCAAATCAGGATGACCCGTCCCATTGTTGTTGATCAACTCCTCCATCGATACGTTTGTCACCAAAACGAAGACCACGAACACGTAAATACACATCACGACAAACCACGAGATCAAAATCCCCATCGGAAGATTTCGATCCGGATTTTTCACTTCTTCAGCAATGGCCGCTACCTTTGTAACCCCCGCGTAGGAAACATAGACGAATGCGGTTGCCGCCAGAAACCCGTGCATTCCATGGGAAAAGCCGCCATCCAAAAGTTCCAGGTTAACACTCCTGGATCCCGCGATCGCCAACACCATTAACGCCGACAAAACACCGATGATGACGAACTTCTGGAGCTTGCCGATGATGCTCACACCAAAAACATTCAATGCCGTAATCGCCAACAGCAAAACCAGCGAAACGGGTTTCAGCGGGACGTCGACCAATACCGAAAAATAAGCACTGAATCCAACCAGAGCAAAAGCGCTTTTGAGCAGCAGTGAAAGCCACAAACCGATCCCGGAAATGGTACCTGTCAACGGCCCAAACGTCCGCTCAAGGTAGACGTAGGTTCCCCCAGAGGTCGGCATCGCCGTGGAAAGTTCTGATTTGGAAAGTGCCGCTGGTAAAACAGTCAGTCCGGCAAGCAAATAGGCCAACCATACCATCGGCCCCGTTTTAGCAGCCGCCAATCCCGGCAGCACAAAAATGCCACTGCCCAGCATGGCACTGATGCTGATCGCAACGACGGCGCCCAATCCCAATCTTCGTTCAAGCGTTTTCAGGTTGGTAGCCCTTCAAGGATCGGGATGGAGAAAATTCGACGAGGGATCAGCTTGTGCCAGCAAAGATCGGCAACTGGCAAATAATGGGACGGAAAAGCGAATCGCAGCCACATTCGACTTCGCACAACGCCCGGTTATCTTAGCAGATCTGGAACTCTTATGGTGGATGCCATCCAAGACAAGCAGACTCACCGGATTCAACTTGGGCAACGCGAATTTTCGCGCGAGAACGACCTACAGATCGAACTTGATCCCCTGAGCCAACGGCAATTGATCCGAATAGTTAATCGTATTGGTTGCCCGCCGCATGTAGTTCTTCCAGGCATCGGAGCCGGACTCGCGGCCACCCCCTGTCTCTTTTTCACCGCCAAACGCTCCGCCAATCTCGGCGCCACTGGTGCCAATGTTGACGTTGGCAATCCCGCAATCGGAACCGGCCGGTGAACAGAACAACTCTGCCTCGGCCACGTCGCGCGTAAACACGGCACTGGCGAGGCCCTGGGTGACGTCGTTTTGAATTTCGATGGCTTCGTTGAAGTCGTCGTACTTCATTACGTAGGTGATTGGCGCAAACGTCTCACGCTTCGTAACGTCGGCGTTCGGAGAAATTTCCACGAGCGCCGGTTGCACGTAAAACCCACCCTCTCCCGGCGAGTCGATTCTTTCTCCTCCGTGAACCGTCCCGCCTTGCTGCTTGGCATCGGTTAAAGCCCGTTGCATGTTGTGGAATGCTTCTTCGTCGATGAGAGGACCAACGAGTGTGCCCGGATCAAGCGGATCGCCGATGGGCAGTTTTTCATAAGCCGCCAGTAGCTGTTCGGTCACGTCACCGATAATCGAAGAATGCACGATCAAGCGACGTAGACTGGTGCAGCGCTGGCCGCACGTGCCGACAGCCGAAAATACGATTCCGCGAATTGCCAAATGCAAATCCGCCGACTCGGTCACGATAGCAGCATTGTTGCCACCCAATTCCAGCAGGGGACGTCCAAGTCGAGCGGCAACCGTTTTTGCAACGCTTTTGCCCATCGCGGTCGATCCGGTTGCCGAGATCAGCGGCAGTCCTCGATGGGCCGCCATTGCTTGCCCGACGTCGCGGCTGCCGACAACCAGCTGGATCAAGTCAGCCGGGGCCTCGTCGATTTTCGAGATCGCTTGGGCCGCAATCGCATGACACGCCATTGCGGTCAAAGGCGTTTTCTCCGACGGCTTCCAGACAACCGGGTCGCCGCAAACCAGCGCCAACATCGCATTCCAGGACCACACTGCAACCGGAAAGTTAAACGCGCTGATCACGCCGATCGGACCCAGCGGATGCCACTGTTCGGTCAAGCGATGCATGGGCCGTTCACTGGCAATCGATAAACCGTACAGTTGGCGGCTCAATCCCAGCGCAAAATCGCAGATGTCGATCATCTCCTGGACCTCGCCCAGCGACTCCTGGTAAATCTTGCCGCATTCAGCCGTTACCAGGTACGCCAGCTCTTCTTTGTATTCGCGAAGTGCTTCGCCGATAGCGCGGACCAGCATGCCGCGCCGCGGTGCCGGCACGACGCGCCATTGTCTAAACGCCGCGGACGCTTTGCTTACCGCCCTGTCGACGTCCGCGCTGGTGGCTGACTTTGTGGTTGCCAATACCTGTCCATTGATCGGCGAACGGATCTCGATCGTTTCACCCGAACCGATTTGCCAATCAGAACCGAAACAGAGACCTTTTGTGGAATCAGCCACACCCAACGTTTGCAGTATCTCATGCGTTCGTCCGGACAAAGACTGACCTGTTGTTGTTTGTAAATTCATTTTTGCTTTCTTTCAGGTTGACCCACGCGTTGACGCGTTGCCGGGCGTTCGTTAACGATTAGCCGGCATGCGTCTGCTCGCTTCCTCCACACCGCCGCTTAGTATATCAAAACTGTTGATTGTCGTTGGGAGGATTGCCAGATTTCAACATGACGTTCTAATGTTGTCGAGGAAAATTCGCACACGCAGGAGCGACAATTGCACTATCTGATCGGAACGGATGAGGCCGGCTATGGACCCAACCTGGGTCCGCTGACGGTGGCGGGTACGCTGTGGCACGTTGAGGACGCCGCCGTAGACCTCTATCGCTGTTTGCACGCTGCCGTGTCAGATACTCTCGACGACGACAGGCTGACGATCGCCGATTCAAAGGTTGTCTATTCTGCGTCGGGTTCGATCAATCGCTTGGAGACGTCAGTCCTCGCGATTTTGGTTGCGCATTGCGGCAGCGTCCCTGCGAGCTGGCAGGAGTTGATTCGAATGACGTGTGCCTGCGACGTGGCGGAACTTGTCTGTGAATCCTGGATCGCCGGACAACAGCTGAAATTGCCATTGGTTGCGTCGGTGCCGAAAGTAAAACAGCTGGGCACCGCATTCAAGTCGGCCTGCGAATCAAATGGAGTCTCGTTATTGAAGCTTGGTTGCCGCCCTGTCTTTGCCGCAGAATTCAATCGTGGAGTTGACAATCACGGTAATAAAGCAACCTTGCTGTCGTCGCTGACCCTTGAGCTGGCGGCAAATCTGAAGCAATCCGTGCCTAAACCTTCGTCGTTCAACATTGTGTGTGATAAACATGGCGGGCGCAGCAGGTACGCGGGGCTGTTATCTCAACATTTGACGGATGAATTCATCTGGATTGATCAAGAGTCGGTCCCTGTCAGTGCTTATCGCTGGCGCGAAGCGGGCTGTGACTTCCGGGCCAGTTTTGTCGCCCGAGGCGAGTCCTTTTTGCCCACGGCACTCTCCTCAATGATTGCCAAATACGTACGCGAGGTATTCATGGAGCTGTGGAACAACTTTTGGCAGTTGCGGCTACCCGATCTGAAAGCGACCAAGGGGTATCCCGTCGACGCCAAGCGTTTTAAAAAGGAAATCGAGTCAATCCAGCAGTCCCTCGGCATTAGAGACGAAACCATCTGGCGGAAAAGGTAGCGTTGCGGGGCGTTTCGGCTGTCCAATAGGTCGGACGTTATTTCGATCCGATTGTGACTTTGTGACAGGCGATCCGGCAAGCCAGTGAGCTCAATCACGTGCCGCGGATTCTTGGCAGCAAAAACAAACCGTCAATGCTGCTCGCTCGCCGAACGGCTGATCATTGCCAATCAGTCAACGCTTGACCCTGACAACCAACCATCGGCCGAAGGCTACAAAAAGAAACGTACTTAAGCTAGAATCGCGCCGAACCGGATTGCTCCCGACCCTATGAAATGATGTCATGAGCTTGCTCAAACTTTCTCGCGATCATCAGGGAATCGCCACGCTTACGCTCAACGACCCCGCGCGACGCAATGCGATGGGAGCCGAAATGGCGGTCGAATTCAAGAAGACGATCGCAGAGTTGGCGAGCCAAGCCGATTTGCGAGTATTGATCGTTGTGCGGCGCGGGCGACGCGTTTGCTGCCGGCGGTGACTTGCAAATGCTGCAAGCCAAAGCCAAACTCGACCCTGACACGAATTACCAGCAGATGCTCGAGTTTTATCACTCCTTTCTTTGCATTCAAACGCTCGCTGTGCCCACCATCGCCGCTGTCGCCGGCCATGCGATTGGGGCGGGGTTGTGCCTGGCGATGGCCTGTGACTTCCGGATCATCTCAAAACAGGCCAAGCTCGGTTTTACGTTCACCAAACTGGCACTCCACCCGGGCATGGGCGCGAGTCTTTTCGTGCCGCGGGTTGCCGGCACGGGCGTGGCCTTGGATCTGCTTGTGTCTGGTCGCGTATTTTCTGCGGAAGAAGCCAAGCAGTTGGGGCTGACTCAGCGCGTGGTGGAACGCGCAGAGGTAATGCCAGCCGCAGTCGAACTGGCCGAGTCGTTGCTGTTGACTGGACCGGCAGCCGTCGCTGGCCTCTTGCAAACTTTGCGTCCTTCACCCGCCGAACTGCAGACGGCTTTGGAACGCGAGGCTCGCGAGCAGAGCCGCGGATACGCCCGGGCCGAGTTTCTGGAGGGGATCACCGCGACAATTGAAAAACGCCAACCCGAGTTTTGATGCTTCTTTGCCAGCAATTCTCGATGGGCAACCACGTTTTCCCTTTATTCCGCTAGCGAAACGGCCTAAATCTGGTACGCCAACCAACTTTTTTTAATTCTTCTTGATCTGGTCTTGACCCGTTATTTTTTACGGCCTATTTAAGCCGCTCGAAAAATAATACTTGCGCTGTCTGCGTACGGGCTGAGTCAATTGCGCTGCAATCAGGTTTAGTCCACGTCGAATCAGATTCGGCGGACGATTCAATCTCAATGGATTGAGGTTGAAGTGGCCAGCGATATTGAGATTTGCAGGTTTTGAGCGTCACAACACAAGGAGAGTTGCGTGAGAGTCTCCGAGCAACTGATAAAACTGTTCTGGTTACCCGTCTTGACCCTGGCTTTGACAGCGGGCACCAACCTTTCAATGGCAATGGGTCAAATCGTCGTTCCGGCGACCGAGCATCTAACCGATGACGTTGCGGTCACTGGCACGAGTACGGCACCAGCAGCTGGGTCGGCCAACGAATGGCTGACCAGGGCGCGACAGGCTACCCTCGACCGCGATTTCCAGCTCGCCGAGCAATACATCCAACTCGCCGAAGAGCTGTATCAGCAGCGACCGGCAGGTACAAAACTCAATTACACGCCGGAGATGGCGCGGCAGGAATTGGCCGACATGCGTTCTCGCACGTCGGCGACAGCGTCCGAGGCAACGCACGGCGTGACTCAGGCCGGCAAGGAATTTCCTGTCGCGGCGATGAGTGTACCGCAAGTTTCAGCGGACGACATCCAAACCGCGGCTCGTCGCGCTCTGCTCAAATCGCGTCAAGCTCTTGCACACGGTGACGTTGAAACCGCGACTCTCATGGCAAATTCGGCCAAGCAGTATCCGGTCGACTTTGCCGCGATCGGCGATTCGCCCCAGGCTCTCGAAATGATGATCTTTCATCAAAACAATCTCGCAGCCCTGGCAGCAGCAAAAGACAAAACGTACAACCAGCGGGCCGCGATGTTTCTGTTGCAACAGGCACAGTCACTGATCGGCTACGAGGATTTCGAAACGGCGTCGAGCCTGATCGATCAGGCGAAATCGTTTCCGGTTGAATTCACGCCAGGTCCTCAGCATCCCGACTCGTTGCTGGCATTGATTGAGTCAGCTCCCAAAGCCTCTCCGGTGAATGACGCCAAAGCGGCCGTGATGAAATTGATGTCTCAGGCCCAATTTGCCGCCGACCAGCGACAGTGGGAAAACGCTAAAAGTTTCGTTGACCAGGCCAAGTCGTTCAATCTGCCGGACTCCGAATTTGCAGCGGGTGAAACTCGACCTTGGCAACTGGAGTTGCAGATCACTCAGGCTCTGAATATGCAGTCCTTTAGTGGCAACACAGGCGAGATCGCGCAAACCAATTTTACGGATGATGATCCATCGAAAGTGGTTCAGGCTGACTACGATCCGACTACCGACACCACTCACAACGCTCAAGTTTCTGGGTACGATCCAATCAACCCGGACGCTGCCGCGGCCACCGATTCCGACGATCGGTTGGCGAAGTTTCCCGAGTTTAATCCGATTCCCAGTCGCGGAATGCAGTTGTATCGTTCCGGTTTGCAGGCACTGGACAGTGGGGACTCAAGCCGGGCCAGGGAATATTTTGAAATGGCGTGGCAATATCAGGATCAGCTCGACGCGCCCACGCGTCAAGCGATTCAGGACCACCTTTCCAAATCGTCCGCGTCCAGCGATGGAGTCCGAACCGCTTCTGCGGACGACCTGTTCAACGAGCAAACCGGACAAATTCCGGCGGACGCGGACGACGTGCGCGGTTCGCAACAGGCGATGTTCCGTAAACTCCAGGGCGAAGTCTTTAAAGAGCGAGCTGCCGCCGAGCGGCTGCTGGAAACGAGCCCCCGCGAAGCCCTCGAAAAAATGACGATGGTCCGCAGTCGGATTGCCCAATCCGAGATCGACCCCGATAGTCGGCGACCGTTGTTGACGATTATTGATCGGGACATCGCCGAAATGCAGCGATATATCGACAAGAACCTCCCCGAGATTATCAACGACGAGACCAATGCCGCCCGACTGGAGAGCGTTGATTTGCGTCGCCAGCGAAGCATTGATGTGGAAACGCAAATCCAAAAGTTGATCGAAGATTTTGAGCGACTGGTCGAGGAAGAGCGGTACGCCGAAGCAGAAATGGTCGCCCGCCAGGCGCAGGAACTGGCTCCTGACAGCGACGTCGTTGTCGCCTTGACCGAGAAATCCAAATTTTTGACTCGTGTCCTGCGGATGAACGATCTCGAGGCCAAAAACGAAAAAGGCGTCTGGGATGGCTTGCGGAATGCTCAAGCGTCTGCAGTCCCGATGGATTTCGACACGCCGATCCTGTTTGACAAAGAGCGTTTTGAAGAGCGGGCTGCCATGCGATCCAGCCAGCTGGGACTGGGCGAATACAATTCTGAAGTTGAACGGACGATCTGGAACTTGCTGAAGAACCAGAAGGTACAAGGAGAATATACCGGCACACTTTCATCGGCCGTCGAACAATTGTCGCGTCAGGCTGGTGTCAACATCATCTTTGACAAGATCGCGTTGGCAGCCGAAGGCGTCGAAATGGACAGCACCGTCGATGTTCCGATTCGAGAACCCATCTCCTTGCAAAGTGCCTTGAAGGTCATTCTCGGTTCGGCTGGTCTCGTGTTTGTCGTCGAAGACGAGGTGATCAAAGTCACCAGTCGCGATGCCCAGCAAAAAGACGTCCGACCAAAAACATACTATGTGGGTGATCTCGTAACTCCCATTACGAATTTCAGCAGCACGATGCAAATGAACTTCATGCAGCCGGGTCCGGCTTATGGCAACCAGAACTTCAATAACAACCAGCTTGGCGGTGCACCACTCTCGATGCCATGTGGCGCAGCAAAATCCAGGTGCGATGAATGCGCTGTCAATTGCCCAGCAATCCGCGATGGCTCAACAACTGCCGGGTGGCTTGCCGGGCGGATTTGGCGGGTTCGACAATTACCGCAGCGGTCCCCAGACCGGCACCCCGACCTATTCGACGATCGGTCCCCAACGACTGGGGGGCGTAACCGAAGCTGACTTTGATCCGCTGATTGAATTGATCAAGACGACGGTGAATCCCGATAGCTGGGACGACAGTAACGGTGACGGCACGATCCAGGCGTTCGTGCCCAACTTGAGTTTGATTGTTTCTCAAACCCAGGAAGTCCAGGATCAAATTCAGGACCTGCTGAAAAAACTGAGAGAACTGAACGATGTGCAGATCGTGATCGAAGTTCGGTTCATTACGCTTGCAGGACAACTTCTTTGAACGCGTGGGAGTCGACTTTGATTTCCAGATTAACGACAATTCCAATCTTACCAACCCGATTCCTGATAACGTGAACCCGAGTGCGATCATTGGTAATACGGCCACGGGTCCCACTGCGGATCTGGATGTTGTCTTCGATCAGGACAGCTTTGCGTCGGCGATTCCGCAGTTCGGTGGATTTGACGTGGGTACAGCAGCTAACTTTGGCTTCGCCATTCTTTCCGATATCGAGGTGTTTTTCCTGATTCAGGCGTCCAAGGGTGATACGCGGTCGAATATCATGCAGGCTCCAACCGTCACGATGTTCAATGGCCAAAGTGCGAACGTTACCGATGGTGCTCAAAGACCGTTCGTGACCTCGGTGACTCCGGTCGTCGGTGATTTCGCGGTTGCCCAGCAACCCGTGATTACGATCCTTCCGGATGGAACGAGCCTCAACGTTCAAGCCGTCGTTTCCAATGATCGACGGTTTGTACGAATGACGCTGGTGCCATTCTTCAGCCAGGTGCAGGAAGTGACGACGTTCACTTTCGACGGTACCAGGACGACAAGAAGATCCACAAATTCACTACTGGACGATTTGATCAATTCCGTTTCCGGGGATGACACCGATCCGGAACAGATTGCCGAATTTGAAACGGAAACAAGCGGCGTAACGATTCAGCTGCCGGTGTTGGCAACGACCTCGGTGAGTACCGTGGTCAGTGTCCCTGACGGCGGAACTGTACTGATGGGTGGAATCAAGCGAATGTCGGAAGGCCGCACCGAGAGGGGAGTTCCCTTCCTCAGCAACATCCCCTACGTCAATCGCCTGTTCAAGAACGTCGGTATTGGCCGCGATACTTCGAACCTGATGATGATGGTGACACCTCGCATCATTATCCAGGCCGAAGAAGAACGAATTCAAGTCGGCGACCTCGGCGGCAACAACTAAGACTTGCGTGTCCGCATTACTAATCCAAGCCACCGGGCATTTGTTCGGTGGCTTTTTTGTTTGTCAGACTTCGAGCTACAAGATACGGAAACCTCGTAACTTTACTCTCCGAGTCGAGCTCTAATGTAACCGGGTACAGAGTACTGAGTACACGGACCGGTTATTGCAAACCGACTCACTTTGCAGGATATTAATTCGTTACGTTCCCGTTTGGCAATCTGGAGAAACAAGTGGAAAAGTGGCCCGTTGGAGTATTCACCAGCATCGATGCGGGACTTGGTGTTTCGTTGGATGTTGCCCGCGAGATTGGGGTGCCGACGATTCAGGTTCATGCCCCGCACAAAGAAACGAGAACCGTTCAGCAGGCCAAGTCGTTTCTCGCCCGCATCGCCGATCTGGGGATCACAGTAACGGCGGTCTTCGGTGGTTTCGAAGGCGAAAGTTACGCGGACATTCCTACGGTCGAAAAAACGGTCGGTTTGGTCCCGCCGGCAACGCGCCAGGCTCGCTTGGCCGAAATGAAAGAAATCTCGGATTTCGCCGCGGTCCTCGGCTGCAACGTAATCGCCTTGCACCTTGGTTTCGTTTCCGAAGACAGCGAGAGCGATTCATACCAGGCTACTCTGGAGGTTACCCGCGAATTATGTGATTACGCGCAGCAGAACGGGCAAAATCTGCACCTGGAAACCGGACAGGAAACGGCCGACAACTTGATCCAGTTCATTGCAGATTCCCATCGCCAAAACCTGTTTGTCAATTTTGATCCGGCAAACATGATTCTCTACGGCACCGGCGAGCCGATTGAGGCATTGGAAAAAATTGGGGGGCGGGTGCGTAGCGTGCACTGCAAAGACGCGAAATGGGCCACCGCGCCGGGTAAAGAATGGGGCCAGGAAGTGCCACTTGGCGAAGGCGACGTGGGGATGAAAAGATATCTGAGCACGCTGAAGTCAATCGGCTATGACGGCCCGTTGACGATCGAACGGGAACTCTCGCAGGAACCAGAACGGCAGCAGGCCGAAATCAAACACGCTTACGATCTGCTCGAGCGGTTAAAGAAAGAAGTGCTTGGGTAAGAGCGTCAATTTTGAACCAAATGACTCATTCGCAATGCGCTTTTTGATACTGCGTTAGGCAGCGTTTACTAAATCGGGCGAATCGCATCATGTCATCAGCCGCAGGGCAGTAGCTTGTTTGCTACGTTAGCGCGTGGCCGCTGATATTGGATAAACACTACCTGGCATGGTTTGCTGCAGTAAAAGGTAACCCGACGAATTAGCGAGGCAGCGGAGCGATACCCGTTTTACCTCGCTGACGCGTCGGGTTTCCAAAAATGCACAACATCAAAATTCGCACTTCGGCCTTGTATTTAAACGAATTTAACTTTTTCCGTCGATTCGGACGTTCAATCCCATGCAGAGACTGCTGATCGGGTTAATTGGGCTGGTTTTCTTGCTGCTGGGGAGTTCGTTTTACCTGGCTGAGTACGGGTCTTCGCACATCGCTGTCGGCATTCTCATGCGCGTCGGATGTCTGTTATCCGCAATTTGGCTGGCCTGGCCCCAGTTCGAATCGCTAAAGAAGCGAGCGTCAGTATTCGTTTTGCTGGCGGTGTTCGGAATGCTTCTGATCGTGGCGATACGTCCGCGGTTGTTTCCGATCGCGATTGCAATTTTGGTCGGCGGCTTATTCCTCAATGGCGTTATGCGCCGCTTTGCAAACACCCACACGAAAAACCACTAACCCAACACGCGGCCAATACCAATCAATGCTCTAAAACCGGTCCAGCGTGTCGACCCAACCTGAAAACTCTGCCGCCCAATCGCCAGCGGACGGACTGCCTGAGTTGTTTGAAAATACCGGCAACTTGGCTTCACGGAACCGCTTGATGGCCTTGTCCAGTTCCTGCTGCTGAATTTCAGTGCTCGCTGCGACGAAAATGGAAAGCGGGTTCGATGCCGACGATTGTACATTGGGCAGTTGCGACGGAAGTTGGGAGTCCAAAATAATCAATCCCGAATATCTCTCGCGAGCGTTAAAACAAGTTAGCGCCGCCATCGCACCGCCAGAACCTTTCCCGCCGATGGCAACGCGGCGGGGATCCATGTCAATTTGGTTTCCCAGCAGGCTGAGCATCTTGCCAATCAACTCCGTTTCGGCAGGGCTCCATGTCGATTCGTCAGCTGATTGCGGCACCAGCACGGCCACATTGCGCTCACGACAAGCGTCCGACCAGGCATTCACAAAAGCGGCTTGGTCGACAAATCCCGGTTCGGGAATCCACACCAACACGGCCAAAGGTTGTTCCGGGTCCTGGGGTACGATCGCAAAGCATTTGTTTTTGAACTCCGGTGCAATCAAATTGTTGATGGTGGCTTGTTTCGGCCGGCGCGGCTTCGGCGAGCGCTGGAATTGGCTCACACGTCTGAACTCCCAGTCGCAATCGGACGGTAATCGAGTCCCCTGCCCTTTTCATGACTTTGATCGCAATTTCTTCGCCCACGGACAGCTGCCTGAACGCCTGGGACAGCGACTCGCGGTCAGGGGTCGGTACTTCGTTAATTCCAATAATGACATCACCGGTTTCAATCCCGGCTTTTTCTGCCGGCGATTCGGGCTGGACATACCGTATGGTAATGCCATTGTCCGCCGGCACGGAATTGACGAGCACTCCCAGCGAAGGTTTTTCATAAGCGGCAATTTTGTCCACGAGTTCGATGGTATGGGCCGCTTGAATTCCCTCCCGGTTAACTACGACGTCAACCAGGTCTCCTGCATAGAGACGGCCCACAGCGTGTCGGAAATCCGATTGCCGACGAATTGCAGTTCCGTTCAGGTTGACAATCACATCGCCTTTCTTCAAACCGGCTTTGGCGGCCGGGCCACTATCGGAGCAGGTCGCAATTTCAGCCGCATCGGAATAGAGGTTGGTGCCTTTGAAGCTGATCCCGATCAAACCCGGATAAAGATCGCGTCCCTCTTTCAGAATGTCCAGTTTTCGAAATACGTCGTCCAGCGGGACGGCAAATCCAATTCCTGAATCATACCATTCGCTGCCCGCGTTCAAATCGTTGTTGTCGGGTGATAGCGGCACGAGGATTCCAATGACGCGTCCAGCCAAATCGATGAGTGGGCCACCAAAGTTTGCGGGCGAGATTTTGGCATCCGTCTGCACGGCCCGGTCCCAGATGCGTTTCCTGGCACTCAAAATTCCGACCGACACGTTGGGCACCCCCTGGTCGTAAATTCTGCCTACCGCAATCGTCGTCTGTCCGACCTGGAGCGAATCTCGGTCCGCGAGTTCAATGGGTTGCGATGTTTCCTCCACGTCGCACTTTAGCAGGACGATTTTCCGACTGTGGTCGCGGGCGACTATCACCGCCGGCGCCTTGTTTCCGTTGGCAAAACGCACCAGGATGCCGGCCGGATCCTGGATGAAGTTGAACGAGCTGGATAGCACATATCCATCCGCTGAAATGACAACGCCAGTGGTGGGACCCGTGTTGACCTGGGATTCGTTGACAACCTCCAGTCCGCCGATCGTCTCGATGCGAACAACGGCGGGTGCGACTCGATTGACAGCCGCCACAACTGCCTGCTCTTCGAGTCTCGCCAGAGAATCCTGCCCAGCCAGCCAATTGCACTGACATACAATGGCCGCCGTGAGTAACAATCGAATTGTGTGCGGAAGACGATTTGTCATTTACTCGTTAAGCTGGATTTTCAGATTCAAAAACGACCGGGCACGCTGCACGGTTACGTTGATCGTGGCATCGCGATCAATTCTGGACAACAATTGCACCACGTCTTTGCAGGAGGGAGTCAAGCGACCGTTGATTTCCACAATCAGGTCGTCTGGTTGAATTCCGGCCCGATCAAACGCCGAGCCCGGCGCGACCTGGTCAACAAAGGGTGGGGTCCGGGAAATCACATCCGGAACCAGGGCGAATCCGAGCAGTCGAGCCGACATGGGTTCCCGCGGTGGTTTGCGGCTGGACGCTGAATCGACAATCATGTTTCCGGAACGAATGTCGCGGATGGAACCTGCCAGTTCAGCGATCGGGATTGCAAAGTTCAGCCAGGTGTTGGTTTGACTGTCTCTTAGTTCCTTGCCAATCAGGCCAGTCAATTCACCGACTCGATTGGTAACCGCACCGCCGGCGGCACCCGGATTGTTGGTCATGGCATCGAGAATGTAGACGTTGCCCTGATAGTTTGATTTCATCGCACCGCTGCGGGCCGAAAGCGTGGTTGTGGCGGCCACGATTCCATGGACGACGCTTGCCGGCTCGTCTCCCGTCGCCACGCCGTAAAGATTGCTGAAAGCGAGCACTTTTTCACCGACATCCGTTGCGACGGCCGCCTCGATATCGAAAAACGGTACTTCGAGCGCGTCGATTTTCAGAATGGCGATTTCAATCCGCGGATCGTAGCCAATCAGTTTGGCCTCATACCTTTGTCCATCGTTTAACGTTGCGGTAACGACGTCGCTATCCAGAACGTAGCTCCAAACGGTAAGGAGATGGCCCTCCGGTGAAATCAAAAACGCGCTTTGGTACGACTCCAATCCACGAAATCCTCCACTGCCATTGATCTTCACAATCTTCGGTTGAACCTGATTGACCACGTACTCAAAGTCTTCCATTTGGCACCAAGCAGGCGCCTGAACGGAGAACAGGAAGGCAAACCATTCGAGCAAGACCAGGATGCCAACACGGGTCTTCATGGTTGGTCTCCCGGCGCATCGTCTTTGATGAACTCGATCTGGTCAATTTTTATCGTTGCCACCGGCTGATTTTCAATGACGACGCGAATTTCGCTGGGTACGGTCAAATCGCCGTGAACCTGATAATTCAAAAAGTGCAACTCGCACGGATCGACGCCCACATCCGGATACATCTCCATGGCAACCAGCCGACCGGTGGACGGGTCAAACGTGAAATTGGTTTCAACGATGTCAAATGTTGCCACCAGGGTTTCGGCACTGCCCTGGTCGAGAAAACTCTGCCCCCCTGCCAGGTTGGGCCGGGGGACGAACAGCGGCAGCGAGCCGAAGTAGATTACATCACCGTAGCCAGCTGGACCGTCGACCAACATTTTTCTCCACAAATGCATGGCCAGCAGCAGCCCGCCAGTACTGTCGGCAGCCAGTTGGGTTCCCAGTTCCTGAGTCGCATCCAGGAGGTGAGTCGTCGTTCGGGTTTGAATTCCCGATTGCAGATCGCCAAGAATGAACGTGGCAGGTTCGTTGTCAATCAAGGCAGTCACTCGCCATTTCTGCTTGGCGTCACCAAAATTTCCGTTGTCCAGAAAACCATTCCAGACGCGATCGAGTTGGGCCCGGTTGAATTGATAGTTGGCAAATCCGCGTCGCTCTTCGAACAGCGCAGCGTTGTCCGCCTCTTGCAGGTCATATTTTGGCCTTGCCGATGGTGCATCCGGATCGACGGGCAGTTGTCCGGGAACCGGTTGCGAGCGCGGTGGATCGGCAGAACCCTGAATCATTTCCGCCAACTGCTGCGAGGAGTGAACGCCCGTCAGGCGCACCACAATTTCGAACTGTTGTTCATCCCGCTCGACACCCAGTTTCACACGCCAACCCTTGGGAAATATTCCGAGGATGTTTTTGAATTGATTAACGGTGTTAATTTCTCGCCCCGCGAAGGAAACGATTCGATCATCAAATCGGAGGCCGCGGCGAAACGCGTCCGAGGACTCCAGAATATTGCTCACCCGCACTTCGCCTGCCTCGTTGGTGGCGACCGTTGCTCCCAGTGTGGCATGATCGACAAGCCGCCCGCTACGGAGGTGACTCATGAAGTGTTTGATCTGATTAATCGAAATCGCGTAACCCACACCCACGTTAACCCGTCCCCGTTTTTCGAATGAACCACGACCATTGATGCCAACGAGTTCGCCCGCCGAGTTAAAAAGTGGGCCGCCGGAGTTTCCCGGGTTGATCGCCGCATCGGTCTGAATGCAATCGGTGTATTCCAGCAGCGTTCCGGATGGATACTGATAACGGTGGACGCCCGATACGATGCCCCACGAAACCGTCGGCTCGAAATTCGTCGCCAGCAAAAACGGATTGCCGACCGCGAAACAGAATTGCCCGACTTTCAGCTCATCGCTGTTGCCCATGATGGCACTTGGAAAATCGTCGCGGCCGAGCAATTTGATCAAGGCGACGTCGCCGGTGGGATCGATGCCCACCAAGACACTGTCGTACAGCTCCCCGTTGGGCATACTACATTTCATAAACGGCCCGTTGCCCTGGACCACGTGAAAGTTTGTCAATGCATAACCGTCGGGTGAGATAACGACCCCGCTGCCGCCACCTTGTCCATCGCCGCCAAACACGCAAACCGAAGCTTGGCTGGCACGCGCGATCGTATCGATGCGGGCTTGTTCGGCTTGACGCAGTTTCGCGGGAATTTCAACTTGCCTGCCGACAGCTTTTTCGCTCACGACCGCCATGAGCAACCACGCCAACCCACAGCCGAATCCAATGAGTTGAGTGTGACGATGATTCATGGAATTGTTTTCTGGCAGAAAATCGAATTCACTCCGAAATTCAGCTCGCAGGTGAAAGCCGGATCCTGACTCATGATTATCGAGAGACTTTCAGATCGCACAAGTGAATCAGGTCGCCAATTGAGCGACCGTCTTGATAATCGACCTCAATCACCAGCCGTTGCACGTCTTTTACATCGATATCCAGCTGCAGCGGGTTTTTATTATCCGATTTTCGCAATTGCTGTTGCAAGACTAATTGACTGTCACACCTGATTTTCAAAGCAACGTTGCCGCTGGAGTCCGCTGTCGGCGCGAATCCCGCCAAACCGGTCAGTCGTTCAAATTGTCGATCGAGTGAAAAAACCAGTTTGGAGCCACCGACCATGGCGTAGCCGTTGTCAAACGATTGAGTGTGGGGCGTTGTCACGACGCCGTTACTGTCGGTAAAAAAAGTCAACTCCAGCGGTCGATTGTCAAAGGAACGGTTGGCTCTCGGGAGTCGCACCTGTTTCAGTTTTTCCAAAATGGCCGAACCGGCAATCAGCGGCGTCCAGTCGCGATTGGCCGGCGTCATGGATCCCATGAAAACGGCCCGACCGAGTGAAAAATCCAGGCGAGCGACCGTATCACGAGGTAACTCGAAACGAACTCCCGAGCCCGTCAATGCGGAGTAAGAGTCACCAACCAATTGGAGTTCGCGCAACCGCAATGATGTCCCGTTACGCAGGGTCAGCTGGCATTTGGACGCGGGTATTTCTCGGCCTAGGGCATGATAATAAATAATGCCCGTTATTTTGGAGCGGTCGATGCTCGCAGTCCGCTGATCCAGCTTGAATTCGACTTTGTCTGCGCTGACATCGCCGACAATGCCTTCAATCGCTTCGAGACCTCCTTTGCGTTGGACCACAAGGGCATCACCTGATTCGAGCGTTTCCTGTCGAATTCTTGTCCACTGCGATTGTCCCGCGGCATCGGCCGGAGGCTTTAGCAGCACGCAATGCACGTCGCGATTGTCGATTTCCAAAGCGATCTGCTCGGAAGTTGCAACCTGGGATTTTCCGGCGCTCGACGAAAACGATGTCGCGTGAATGACCGAATCGTCGACCAAGGTCACCGCAAGCGAGACCGGTTCCGGGTTTAGCTGAGCGTCGGCCAGCACGACGCTCGTGATTTGCTCAAGATCAAACGATTCGAGTCCATTTACCGTTTTGAATTGAATGGAGTTCCGGGAAACGGACTCCAGCGTGCCTGACAGGTTTTGGCCCGAAACCGTTGTCAAAACCGACCCGTCGGGCAGAATGCAAATGGACAACAGCAGGGCAATGAAAATGTGCATGAACTTGAAACGCGTCCTATTTGTCTTCCTGAGCCAGTTTCCGAAAATATTCCTCGATCACCGCGCGGTAATGGGGCGGCAAATCTTTCGACATCTCGGCCATCGCGGCAGCCCGCTCGGCCGGTGGCAAGGATCCCCAGTCGCCGCCGTCCAACTGTTGCTTGCCGGCGACCTCGCCCGTTCCTTGCCCTCCCGCTTTTTGAGAGTCCTTCATCGGGGTCGAGGATGGATTGCTGCTCTGCTGTTGTTGCTCAGCCGATTGACGCTGTTTTTCAATGTTCTCAATCAGTTTATCAAGTTTGCCAAGGACCTCTTCTTCTTGCGAGCGCACCCGTCGACCACTTCGGTAGAGTGCTTGCCTGCGTCGGATGTCCAACATGATGCGGGCAATTTCGTCCAGCGAGTCCTGTTCAAGCGGTTCAATATCGGCCGCCACCAACCTGGCCAAAATTGCAAATCGTTGCGGCAATTGAGCTTCGTTTTCCAGCAGCTTGTTCATCGTTTCCAGGCATGAATCTTTTCGCAAAAGTTGATGGTCAACCAGGCCGCGGTAAAATAACAATTCGGCCGGCGCCAAACATGCCGACAAGCTGATCTGCTGGAATTCATCGGCGGCTTCATCCAACAGATCGTTCTGCGTAAGCCAGCGACCATACAATAATCGCACATGGTCACGAACAAATTGACTCTCGTCGGGATTCCCGAGGATGGACGAAAAGTCAGGCCGCTCAAGTCCGATCCGTTGTACTCGGGCGCGCTCAATAAAAGCCTGGATTTGAGGACGCGCAATTTGCATTGCGGCTAACGTTGCGTCAAGCGGCTCCAGTTGTGATTCATCAGTCAACGAATTGCGTAGTTGTCCGATAACACGCGCGCGAGTCTCGGCATCGACTCCGGCTTCAGCCAACCAAACCTGGAACGCCCCTTCCATCTGTTCCAACGTCGGGATTTGCCAGCTGGCTTGTTTGGCGAGCTCATCCTGGGCAAAAACAGCGTCGGTCGTCAGGCCAGCGATCATCAACACCGCGGTCAGGAGGTAACGACTGGAATAGCTGGTGGCTGGATGCATGTTTATTGGTTTTTCCCGACCACGATGTCGCGAGCGATGTCGGTTAATTGTTGTTGACGGACGCTCAATCGTTCAAGAGCGGTTTGCAAGTCAGGGTCATCCGTGCTTCCGAGGTCGTCATCCGGATCATTCAACAGTTTGGAATATCGTTGGTGCCGGGCGTAAATTCGCTCCTGTAATCCTCTCAGCATTTTGATTTCAGCCAGTGAATCCACCAGTGGCTTGTCACCCGGTTGCCCGCCGCCGGGAGCACCAGGCGAGCCCGGCTTCATCGATTCCAGATCTTTTTGCGTCGTGACCAGGGCCTGAATCAAATATTCCAACGTTTCGAGCACGTCTTCTTCCAGCTCAATCGTAATTCGTCCAGTGTTTGCTGCGGACAGTCGATCTGCAACCTGCAGCATGTCCTGGTAAAGTTGATCGACGGTTTCCGGAAACGCGACGGAAGAACCATCCTCGCGCAGCACCAGCAAGGCCCGCTCGCACTCCATGGCAATCGATTTCTGCTCGACAGAGATTTTCCCGCTGCGAATTTCAAAGTCCGTGTTTCGCTCGCTACTGGTCACTTGATCGAGGGACCGCGTATTGTCATAAACACGAAGTTCGCGTTCCAGCATTTTTCGAAAACGTCCTTCCAGCATCGCCAACGTACGTTCGACTTCTTCTTTGCGCAATTGCCTGAGAATTTCCTCCAGCTCCTTGCGGGCGGCAGCAAGTTCTTCCTCGGCGGCTTGCATGTCTGCGATCGCGTTTTCACGGTTTGCCCTGTCGAGTTTTTCTTGAGCATCGCGCATCCGCTGTTCGGCAGCCTGGATTTTCTGACGTACCGGATTTTGGGATTGCGAATCCTGTTCGTTCTGCGGATCGGTCTCGGGGTTCTGTCCGGACTGACCCTCTGCCGGTTGGCCTTGTGACGGTTGATTCTGGGAATCGGTGTCAGGCGATTCTCCCGAGCTGTTTTGGTCCGGCGGTGACTCGCTGTCTTCTGGCGGAGAATTTTCGTCTTCGGGTGGCAAGCCGTCGTCCAATGATGGATCTGTTGGCGTTTTCCCCGCGTCCTGTTCAGGTGCTTCTTCGTTGATCCTGATATCGTCAGCCAGTTTTCCCGTTCGCTCGGCCGTTCGTTCCTGTGACTTTCCCAACCGCTTCGAATCCGCGTTGTTTTCCGCCTGGGCTCGCAAGCCTTTTTGCATTCGTAGAATTCGTTCGACTTCTTTCAGATATTCCTGGTGGCGACGAATCTCATCGCGAACCCGCTTACCGCGATCTTCGCTTTCGAGCAAAACCAACAATTCCTCTAATTCCTTGAGCACGACTTTTTGATGTTGCTCCGCTTCCTTGAGCTGTTCATTGTCCAGGAGATCGACAATGGTGCGGAGGTGGGTCGCCGTCATTTTTTCCTGGGATTGCTGGTAGGCCCGTTTCAGGATATTTGAGCGGATTGGGTTCTGGTCGCGCTCGAATTCGTACAAGGTGAACAGTTTGTCTTCCAGCAGTTTATAACGCTGCGCCATCCGTCGCTGCGCAGCGGAGATCGGTTCAGAGTCGGGGCCAGTTGTCGTTGGCGAATCGAGAGGCGGAGCGTCTGCTGATTGGGCCGTTTGGACGGCGGATTCTTCAGTTTGGGCGGCCAATGGAATCTGGCCGAGCAAGACCACGACGAGGGCCGCGCTTGCGAACAAGCGAATGAAACCGGGGCACATGCCGGGAAAACCAACGCAGCTCAATTTGCTGTGGACCATTCGTACGGTTTCCCTCGTCACCAACTTGTTGACCCTTGCCGCCGACTCGGATTTAAACGCTATTCCAGATCAAGCAGACTTTCGAAAGCCTGTTTCTTGTTTTCTTCTGCCGTCCGTTCGTTAATCTCTTGCTGTTGCTTGATCAGCTGCCGCACCAGGTCCAGCAGTTCATTCTGCGTCTCATATTTGACCAGGATGGACAGCACTTGATCCAGCTGGCTGAGCACCAGGTCGATTTGACCAATCGCGTCGACAGCCTGAGCATCGGCGGTTTCCGATACCGAGCGATCCGACGCATTTTGCTGTAGCTTTCGCAGCGTCGATTCCAGTTTGCTGATGTCATCCCTTAATTGTCGCATGGACTCGTTTGCGATCAATCTCAAAGGAGCGACAATCTGGCTGGAAAGCCGCTCTTTTCGATCCGCGGAATCGACGCGATTGTTAATCAATTGCTGACGGATGCTGTCAAACTCAAAGGCGATTCCTTCCGTTTCCTGAATGGACTTTTCGATTTGCAATATCGCTCGCTGGGAAAAGAGCAGCCGCATTTCGTCACGCCGGAGAGGGTTCTTATCGGGATCGTCGTCTTGATCGGAAGATTCGTCTCCGGGTTCGATCATTGCGGGCGAATCATTTCCATCCGATTTGCTGCGAACAAGGTAACCTCTTGCCTCCGTTACTTCGGAAAACAGTTGCTCCAGTCTTCGACGATGGCCGACTTCCAGGCGTTCCAGAATTCGCAACAATTCCCCCGGCGAGACGAGATCCAACACGTAGCGATCTCCCAAACCCTCATTGGGGGCTTCACGCAAGTTAAATCGGTCTTCGGCGTGAACCACCAGTTCAAGCTGTTGGCCTTCACCGGTCGGCAGGCTGAATTGTTCATGGGAGCGTTGTCGGCGTTCCTTGAAATCGATTTCGGTCTCAATCCGGCCATCGACCGTGTCAAAGTCAATTCGGATTGGCTCCACAACCGGAGTGAACACGGAGACCCATTGCCGCGCGACACCGTAGTCGTCTGCGATGGATCCCGAGATCGGGATTCTTACGTCGGGAGTCACCGCCGTGCCGATTCCTGCGAGTGCCGTTTGGACGACTGGCGGTTCGTCCTCGATCGGTTGCAGCGTGATCGTGTGAGGTTGCTCAGAAACAATGCCGTCGGTATCGCACAGAAAAAACTGCACATTCTCGGCACCCGTCAGTTGCTCAATCGGGTATTCAAACTGATTGCCTGTCGGCTCGATCGTTTGCATTTCCCCGGTCGCCATGTCATCCACGTAAACTTTCGCCAGCCGTTTATTCGACTTGGCGACAATTCTGATCTTTGTACCCAGCGGAAGTTGTGAGTTACCCGTCCAGCTAATCGTTCTTGGGGTCCATCTCATCGATTGCTGGTCAACGATGTATTCTGGAAACACGCATTCAAGTTTGGTTTCGATGACCGCGGGAGAATCGACGACTTTGATTGCGAACCGTCCGATGTGGTGATCCCCCCCGCGAATCGAGAACTTGATATCTGACAGAATTCCTTGAATTGGTTGGCCGTCGAGCGTGTACAGCTGGTAACCATCACGGGGCGAACCAATCCGCTTGAGAATCTGTTGTCCGCGATTGCCGTCATTCGTCCGATAAATCATCGCGCAACTGTCCGGCAGCCGCCGTGGCTCGCCAGCTGCCTTGTTCCAGGTGTCGGCGCGGACCAGCAGAGTCAAGCTGGAGCCCTTGGCAACGATAAACTCATCGTTGCGCAGCGGGATGATCTGCCCAAGTTCGGGGATGCCCTCAATCGGATTGTCGCGTTTGATCTTGATTCCAACCAACTCCAGATGGCACTGCCGCGGCCATGTCCGGTCTCCCAGCAAATAGAATCGCTGTCCCGCGAGCTCGATGTCGTCCGGTCGCATGACGGCAACGACCGCCACGCTGACAACCAGCAAGCCGGCGATCACCAGAATTCTGTTCAGCGACGACGAATTGACGACTGCTTCCGTGTTGATTGACTTGATGACACTTTCTGCCTGTGCCTGCGTCGATTCCAGGAGCGCCGCATCAACGGAATCTTTATACGCTCGTTCAGCGGCTTGAACGGTAGTCAAGAGGCTCTCGTCGAGTTCGGGGAACTTTCGCTCCAGCAACAGGGCCATGCTCTGATCGCTAAGCCGGACAAGCAGCCGGTTAACGATCAGGCGGTATACGATCCAACCCGCGCACAACACGACGATGCCGAGGATGATGGCCCGCGCCGGTCGGGGAAGCTCGCTGACACCAAACCAAACCGGGATGTAGTCGATCGCATACGTCAGCCAAAACGTCACCCCAATCCAGATAACGACGGCCGCCACACCTTCGAGAATTATGTAGCGTCGAATTTGCGATCGCAATTTCGCGAGCGCCGAGCGAATCGGGCGCGAAAGCCGGTTGGTTCGAGGCGACTTCGTGTCTATGGTTTGCGACATTGGGCGAGGGGTTGAACGCGATCAATGGGGTCTGCCAAATTGTACCGGATTTCCCGATTTCTGCGTTAACCCAATTGTGGCGGGCCCTCGCGCTCGTCGAACTACATGAGTTTTGAGTATGCTTCCGCCGGGCTTGTCCTGAATGGCACAAGGTTAAGGAAATTGTGTGTGTAACAGCGAGTGCTTCGGTGTACAACCTCTCCCAAGTTGAGGTCGTGCAGTATTTAGGTCGTGTTGGAATCAAGGTTGATGCATTTCACCCTCCCGCCGGGAGGGTCGCGAGGAACGAGCGGGGAGGGTGGTCGCAATCGTTTACGCACGAAACCCTCCCCGGCCGCTACCGCGTCCGACCGTCCCGCAAGCGGGAGGGTGAAGCAAAACTGCACGACCTCAGTTGGGAGAGGTCGCCGTCTCAGCGGCGGGCGAGGGTTTGGATTCCGCAAGGAATCCGAAGTTTCCCTCTCCCGGACCCTCACGTGTCGGCGGGAGAGGGCACTGTTTTGCAACGCTTGAAATGGTAATCCCCGTGCAATCTCGTTGCCCCGGCTTAACCTCGCGACATTTGGGTTTGTCCTAAATGTTGTGACGTAATGCAGTCACAATGTAAGCCGTTGTGCAAATTGACTATGAAGAAACGATGGTCGAATTTGGGTATAATGTGCGACAGCCCTGATGGAAAGAAAATGTGCGTTCATTCAAAACAATATTCGTTATCGCCGACGGTACTTTTGTGCGTTGTTTTCGTTGGATTGATATTTTCGGAACCACTTTTGGCGGATAACGAAACACAGCTCAATGTGGTGTTTATTCTGGCTGATGATCTGGGGTGGCGTGACTTGAGCAACGAGGGCAGCACGTTTTACGAAAGCCCCCATATTGATCGGATCGCGAACGAAGGGATGAAGTTCTCGCGCGGTTATGCGACTTGCCAGGTATGCAGTCCCTCGCGTGCGAGCATCATGACGGGCAAATACCCGGCGCGGCTTAAAATCACGGATTACATCGGTGCGGCGGAAGGCGAAAACTGGAAACGTAATACGCGGCTGCGGCCCGCCCATTACCAACACAGTCTTCCCCTCGACGAAACAACCGTTGCGGAGGCTTTTCGCGACGCCGGTTATCGAACTTTTTTTGCCGGTAAATGGCATCTCGGTGGCGAGGGTTCGCTGCCCACCGATCACGGATTCGAATTCAACGTTGGCGGCCACCAAGCTGGTTCGCCGCCGGGTGGTTATTTTTCACCATATAATAATCCCCAAATGACAAATGGCCCGCTTGGCGAATTGTTGCCGCTGCGCCTGGGGCAGGAGACGGCCCGATTTATTGAAGCGCATGCCGACGAGCCGTTTTTTGCTTACCTCTCATTCCATTCGGTACACGCGCCGATTCAAACGACCCACGCGCTTTGGAAAAAATATCGCGACAAGGCGGCCCTGCTTGAGCCACCCAAGTCGCGTTTTATCATTGATCGAACAACTCCCGTGCGGCAAGTCCAGGATCATCCGCTGTATGCCGGGATGATCGAATCGATGGATGACGCCGTTGGGATCGTGCTGGAGACGCTCGATCGTTTGAATCTGACGGACAAGACCGTCGTCGTTTTCACGTCGGACAACGGTGGCGTATCGGCAGGAGACGGGAAAGCCACTTCGAACTTGCCTCTGCGCGGCGGCAAGGGTCGTCAATGGGAAGGCGGGATTCGCGAGCCATATTACATCAAGTGGCCGGGAGTTGTTGCACCCGGTTCGACTTGCGACACACCCGTGACAGGAACAGATTTTTTTCCGACACTGCTGGAAATTTGTGGCCTGCCCGCTCGGCCTGAACAGCATGTTGACGGCGTCAGTCTCGTGCCGTTGCTCAAGGGCGATTCGATCGCTGAGCGATCGCTTTTTTGGCACTATCCCCACTACGGCAATCAAGGCGGAGAGCCATCGGCGATGATTCGTCACGGTGACTGGAAACTGATTCACTATTACGAAGATGGACGCAACGAACTCTACAATGTCGTTGCGGACATCGGCGAACAATCAGACTTGGCCACCGAATATCCTGAACGGGTTGCGACGCTGTCGAAACAGCTGAACCAATGGCTGGCCGAAGTCGAGGCCCACAAACCTGTCGCGAATCCCAACTTTGATGCAGAAAAGGCCGCGCGGCAACAGGAACAGATTCGGGACAACCAGAAGCCGAATCTAGAGCGCGAGCATGCCGATTTTCTTAAACCTGATTTCCAGCCCCGGGATGGATGGTGGGAGAAAACCGCAAAGTAAAGAGCGAATCGTTTCACGTCCAGCCGGCAGGCGTAAGCGCGTTGCCTCCATCCCGCGACGCAGACACCTGCTGGCTAACCGTTAAACGGACCAAACATCAATCCATTTTTCCGCGAATCTTGATGTATCCGCCGTGGAGATCTTCCAGCAAACCCTTTTTCTTGGAGGCGACGATCTCGACTCGTCCGCGACCGGGAACGTTGGGCCGCTGTTTGAAATAAATCAATTTCATTTCGACGAAGCCCATCCAAACCAGCATGTTGGCTAACACGCGGGGACCCGTCGGTGACCATTTCAAGCCATGCACGCCCGACATGACGTGTTCCTTGCACTCCCAGCCGACTTTCATAAAACCGTCTTCGTCACCCCAGGTGGTTGCCGTGTCCAGAAACAGGACTTCGTTGGTCATGTCGGCGGCCAGTTTCAAACCGGTCACCGGATCGGGCAGGTGATAGAAGATGCCTTTGAACATCGTGATATCGCACTTGGGCAATTCGAGCTTTGGCAGATCGTAAAGGTCACTAACCTGGAACTGGATTCGATCGGTAGGTGCAATCGTCCGCGCCGATTGGATGAACTTCGCCTGGCTGATCCAATGTTCGCGGACGTCAAATCCATACGCTGCTTCGATATCACGTTCGCGGGTCCAGAAACAATATCCGCCGGCATTGCATGCGCAATCAAGAAACCTTTTACCGCTTAGTCCTTCCGGATAAATGCTGTCGATTTGCCGCAGGAACTTGGTTCGCAGCTGCAACAGGCTGACGCCGATATCCGAGGACTCTTGGAGAATCTGGCCGTCGTCGGAAAAGACCTGACCTGTGTTCAGCTGTTCGTTGAGCTGAACGTTCATGTGCCAGGGTTTCAACGCCAGAATTTTCTGTGTCAACGCCGCATTTTGTGATAATAAAGCTTCCATGCTAAAAGGCCCTTCCGTGGCAATCGATTGGTTTTGCCAATTATGGCAAAAGGCCTATTTTTTGACCAGTTCGATTGCCGCAGCGACAACTGCTTGCGTCGTAATGCCAAAATGCTCGTACAATTCCTCGAAAGGTGCAGAGGCACCAAACCCGCTCATACCGACAAATTTACCGCTGTTTCCGAGATATCTTTCCCAGCCCTGCTTGATGCCAGCTTCGACGGCAACGCGAGCGGTTACTTTGGTTGGCAGCACCGTATCGCGGTAAGATTCGGGTTGTTGTTCGAATAATTCCCAGCACGGCATGCTGACGACGCGCGCCTGGATGCCTTGACCGGATAATTGCTCAGCCGCTTCGATACACAGCCCCAGCTCGCTTCCCGTGCCCATCAAGATGACATCGGGCGTGCCAGCACTGTCCAGCAGGATATAGGCGCCTTGCATCACGCCATCGGCGCTGGCGTATTTTGAGCGGTCGAGCGTCGGGCAATCTTGCCGGGTTAAAACCAGCGCCATCGGTTGCTGTTTGTGAGTCAGGGCAGCCCGATAGGCAACACTCACTTCATTTGCATCGCTGGGGCGCATCACCAGCAGTCGCGGGATGGCACGACAAGCGGCCAGATGTTCGACGGGCTGATGGGTGGGACCGTCTTCGCCCAGTCCGATCGAATCGTGGGTCAGGATATACAGCACCGGTTGATGCATGATCGAACTCAAGCGTAACGCGGGTCGCAAGTAATCGGTGAATACAAAAAAGGTCGCACAATAAGCCCGCAGGCCAGACAGACTCATGCCGTTGCAAATCGACGCCATCGAGTGTTCGCGAATACCGAAATGAAAGTTGCGACCTGCGTAGTGTTCGGCACCGAAATGTCCCGCGTTGGCGTCGTTGATCAAGGACTTGTTGGAACCTGCCAGATCAGCTGAACCTCCCACCAGCCAGGGGATTTTGCCGGCAACTGCGTTGAGAACTTTGCCCGAAGAGTTGCGAGTTGCAGTGCCTTTGGCGTCAGCTTCGAAGACCGGTAAAGCTTTCTCCCAGCCGGCGGGCAGTTCGCGGTCGAAGAGCAGTTTCAATTCAGCGGCCTCGGCAGCGAATTGTTTTTTGTAGGCCTCATGTGTTTGCGACCATTCGTGGTAGGCCGCCTTACCCGTTTCGCCGATGCTCTGACCAAAGTGTTCTACAACTTCAGCAGGCACGTAGAATTTTTCCGGCGCGGTCCAACCATAGACTTCCTTGGTGGCCTTGATTTCTTCCTCCCCCAAGGGTGCGCCATGCGCGTCATGGCTGCCCGCTTTGCGGGGCGAACCGTAGCCAATCACGCTGCGGACAATGATCAAGGTCGGCCGATCGTCCGTTCGTTTGAATTGTTCGAAGGCCGCGTCGAGAGCATTGAGATTGTTGGCGTCGCTGACTCGCAGGACCAGCCAGCCCAGGCTTTCAAAACGCCCGGCGACGTCTTCGCTGAACGCCAGATCGGTACTCCCTTCGATGGTGATTTTGTTGTCGTCGTAGATCCAGCATAGATTCGAAAGCTTCAAGTGACCCGCCAAAGAAGCTGCTTCGCAGGACACACCTTCCATCAAGTCGCCGTCACTGCACAACGCGTAAACATCGTAGCCAAACAAATCGAATCCCTTGCGATCGTATCGGGAGGACAGCCATTTTGCGGCAATCGCCATCCCAACGCTGTTGCCCAGCCCCTGCCCCAGGGGGCCGGTGGTGGTTTCAATTCCCGGCGCTTCGCCATATTCGGGGTGACCCGCGCAGGGACTGTTCAGCTGGCGAAAGTTGCGGATGTCATCCAATGAGATCGCCGGTTCGGCGGTCGGATGGCCTTGCTTATCGAGCGCCTTGACGCCCGCCAGATGAAGAATGGAATACAACAACATCGATGCATGACCGCAGGACAATACAAAACGGTCGCGCGCGACCCAGTTCGGATGCTCTGGATCGTACTTGAGATGTTTCGTCCACAAAGTGAATGCGACCGGGGCCAATGCCATCGGCGTGCCAGGGTGCCCGCTGTCCGCCTTTTGCACCGCATCCATGGAAAGCGTGCGAATCGTGTTAATGGAAAGCTGCTGGATATCGAGCGCCGAGGTCGTCATGATTTTCCTTTCAGTAGGTCGGTCTGTCCGAGACCGATACCAATACAAGTCCACGTCGGTCGATCTGCCCCTGACCGACACCAAAGCCGAAACAAGTCCAACTTGCCATCAGTCCCAGATTATCGAACATTCCCGAAGTTGGTCAATTGTGGCCAATGGCATCGTCAAACTACGGTAACAACGGCCTGTTTTGACGCTTTTCGGTTATCCGGCTATGATTGACAACGGGTGAAGACACAACAGGAGAGATTAATGGACGGGCGATCGAATCGACGAAAATTCAACAAACTCGCATTGGGCGGGCTGGGGCTGGGTCTCACCTCGTTGGCGTGGCCCCTCAAAGCGTCGGCGGTTCCCGATCGCAAGGCATCACCCAATGAGAAAACGCCGGCGGAATTAGTAACGCCCAAAACTCAGGATGCGATTGACCGGGCGCTGTCCTTTCTCCAAAGGACTCAAGTGAAAACGGGTCGCAACAAGGGCGCGTTCGGGACGGCTGGGATGTCGGCCGGAGTCGCGACTGCTTCGCTGGGAGGACTCGCCTTCATGTGTGGCGGACACGCACCGGGTCAGGACCAATACGGAGAAGTCGTTGATTCGGCGGTCGAATTCGTGCTGAGCAACGTTCGCGAGAACGGTTACATTGCCCGTCGCGACAACATGGCACAGGAAAACATGTATGGACATGGATTCAGCATGTTGTTTCTGTCCCAGGCCTATGGCATGACTCGCGAGCCGGGAATTGGTGAGAAACTGCGTAAAGCGGTCAAGCTGACATGTGATTGCCAAAACAACCAGGGTGGCTGGCGATATCAACCTCAAAAAAGTGACGCGGACCTGTCGATCACGGTTTGTCAAATCATGGGTCTGCGCGGCGCCCGAGATGCGGGGATCGATGTTCCCGACGAGGTTCGCACCAAATGTATTGAATATGTGGAGAAGAGCCAAAACCGCAATGGCAGTTTCCGCTACACGCTCAACGGCGGTCATACGACCTTCGCGATGACAGCGGCGGGGGTGACGTCGCTGTACAGTGCGGGTATCTACGAGGGAGAGAATATTGAAAAGGCGCTTGAATACCTGAAGAAATTCAGTCCTTCAGGCGCTCGCAACGGCGGCCATTACTTCTATTCAAATTACTATGCTGTGCAGGCAATGTGGCACGCGGGTGGACAGTATTGGAATGACTGGTATCCGGCGATTCGAGACCAATTGCTGAAATCACAAGCCGCCGATGGTTCCTGGCAATCCAGCGAAGCAGGTCCCGCGTTTGGCGCGGCGATGGCGGCGATCATTCTGCAGATCCCGTTGAACTATTTGCCCGTATTTTCAGCTTAACGTCCGGTTGTTTGTTGCCGGCGCTTGAAAGTGTCGGGACGGAACCGGAGGAACCGTCAAAAACCTTTGAGATCCGGGAACTGAAATCGAATTGGTGACAGACAGCGACCGTCGCCGTCACTGCTTCCGGATAAATTGACCCGAGTTGATGATCAGGTCGATCGGCTGTCACCCGACGTCGAGCCCGCCGCCTGGGTTGGGAATTCATAGCCGCAGTCGCAGGCTTTTTTTCGCACGTGCAACGCCGTTTTGCACTTGGGGCAGGATTTCTGCCAACGAGTCACTGCCCGAACCGGTTTTGCAGTGGTGGGAGTGGTTTTATCACGTTTCATGCGTTCCACCCGACTCGCGTCCGCTTGTTTCACCGAGCATTGGGGATGGACCCCGCCGCGCGAATAGCTGACTTGGCCGCATACGGGACATGAATTTTGCGCTGCGGACGAATTCAGTGGCTGCGGTTTTTTATGAGGCATCGCTGATTTGTTTCTTGCTGGAGGCTATGAACATGCAATGACGGACAATCCGGCTGTTTAAACTGCTGCATCCGGCGACGCCGAATCCGGGGACAACATGTCCTCAGATTCATTGTCGGCTGTGTGCGGCTCGTCGACCCAAACCGGAACGTCTCCGTTTTCAATCGCCTGCTTTCGTTCCAGCTTGCGTTTCTTTTTATCTTCCGCTTTTTGTTTCTTGTTTCGCTCTCGTTGCATTTTGGCAAAAGTGTTTTTGTTTTTAGCGATGATATTCTCCTTAATAATCTAAATGATATGAGCGACCGGCCGAGCGAGCCCAACGCGTCAGGTCGTTTGTGTAACGGCCTTTCCGGTCCGAGGCTTGTTTTGCCGCCGCGGTCTTCGTTTGCTTTTCTGGCTGTCGTCCACTGAATTGTTTTCGTTGAATTCTTCGAACGACTGCGAATATGCGCCTTGAGGGGCTCTCGAAACAACCGCCGCGACCGGTTTACGGCTGGTGGCCGATGGTCGTCGATCATATTGCCGGCCAACGGCCGAAGAGCTTGTCCGCGGACGCGGAGCCGAGCGGCGCTCGCCCCGGGCACGGGTCGCAATTTTTGGACGTGGTTTGCCGTTGGAAGCAACTTCAGGTTTTTCAGTACCTGCCGCGATTCGATGCCCGATCAGTTTTTCGATGGCCCGCAAGTCATCGCGTTCGTCGGGTGCGCAAAACGAAACCGCGATACCGGTGGCGCCGGCTCGACCGGTTCGGCCGATACGGTGAACGTAACTTTCGGGTTCAACCGGCATGTCAAAGTTGACGACATGCGTGATATCGTCGATGTCGATTCCACGAGCGGCCACGTCGGTTGCGACCAGTACCTGCACGTGATTACCACGGAAGGCTTCCAGGGCACGGACACGCGCGTTTTGCGATTTGTTGCCGTGAATTGCTGCGGCTCTAAAACCGCTTCGCTCCAGTCGTTGAGCCAGCATGTTCGCGCCGCGTTTGGTCCTGGTGAACACCAGCGTTCGTCCAACTTCGGCGTCTCCGAGGAGTTTGCCGAGCAGCGCCTGCTTTTGGCTGCGTTCCACGAATAAAACTTGTTGTTCAATGGTTTTGAGGCTGGATTGTGGCGGCGTTACGTTAACGTGCAACGGGTTCCTCAGCAGCCGTTTTGACAGATCCTGGATGGTCGGCGGTAAAGTCGCCGAAAAGAACAGGGATTGTCTTTTCTCGGGAAGCTTGCTGATGATCCGTTTAAGATCTGGCAAGAATCCCATGTTGAGCATCTGGTCGGCTTCGTCAAGGACGAATACTTTCAGGTAGTTCAGCGCGATATGTCCTTGATTCATCAAATCAAGCAGTCGTCCGGGCGTGGCCACGATAATGTGTGCGCCCCGTTTCAGGTTGCGAACCTGGTTGACCTGGCTGACACCGCCGTAGATGAGTGCAACACGCAGGCGAAGTTCTTTACCGTAGGTCTCAAAGCTTTCTCCGATCTGGATAGCCAACTCGCGCGTCGGCGCCAGGATCAGTGCTGCGGGACGGTTGGGAATCGCCGCACAATCAATTTGCCCCAGCCAATTCAGAATTGGCAAGGCAAAGGAAGCGGTTTTTCCGGTTCCTGTTTGGCGCAGCCGAGGACATCTCGGCCCTGCAAAGCGGCGGGAATGGTTTGCGCCTGAATCGGCGTGGGGATGGTGTAATTTTCAGTCGCCAACGCGCGTTGCAATGGCTCGATTAAGTCTAATTCTGCAAAAGTCTTCAAATGTTTTTCCTTGAAAAATCGTTCAGTCCGGATTCGGGAGCCTCAGTTTCAAGCGTGGACCAAAGTCAACAGGCTTGTCGAACAGCAAGAGCTTGTTCGGCGCGCGGAACGGATCTATGTGGTTTGCATTCCGAACAAACAAGAAAGTTCCGAATGCGATGCGTCCGCAATGACGCCGGCGGCTCGCAGAGCGGTTGACACAACCGATGGTTCGCAGCAGAGGAGTTCGGCAAACATGCCGCTCATGATTACGGAGTTGCCAGAGGATCCACTCTGTCAGAAGACTCCGTCGGGCCAGAATACGCCACCTTTAGGAATGGCGCGACTCGCTTATTTCCGACCGCGTTGACGCAGGATTCACGTATGAACCCCTTTCGTCTGTGCAGATCATACCCCTTTCGAGCACGCTGGCATAGGCATTATCGGCGGAATTGGACCCGTTTGCCGCTTTTATTCCGGAATAAAGGCATTGCAGCGATCCTGCTGGCATAAAAAGTGGTCTCTCAACCCTCACTCTCCAGTAATCGCTTCGTCAAGCACGCTTTCTTCGACGTAAATCGGCAACTGCGGATCGCAAGTCACCGCGACGGCGATTGCATCGGACGGCCGGGCATCAATCTCGATCAACTCACCGTCTTTTCGAACGCGCAAGGTCGCGTAGTAGGTCTGATTTTTCAATTCGTTGATGATGACACTGTCAAGTTCACCGCCCATGGTTTCAACGATGCTCACCAACAAGTCATGCGTCAGCGGGCGCGGACGTTGAATCGACTTGACGCGACGATCGATACTGGTTGCCTCGAAAATGCCGATCAGAATCGGGAATTGACGTTCGCCGCCAACTTCCTTCAAGAACACAACCTGATTTTCGTTTATCTCGCTGATGATGATGCGAGCAAGTTTCATTTCGACGGGCATAAGTCGTTCCGGATCGTTAGCAGCTACCGCATCGGGTACCTGTCAATTTGTGTTTTGATATGATCAGATTATACGGGTGGTGCCGCAAATATTTCTAGGTAGAGCGAAAAAATGTTAAAAGTCGGTATTCTGGGTTGCGGTTTTATGGGCTGGATCCACTGGAACGCTTATCTGCAAACCGAGGGAATCGAAGTTGCCGCCATCTGCACCAAAGAGACCCATCAATTGGCAGGCGATTGGACGGATATCAAGGGCAATTTTGGGCCACCCGGAAGACATGTCGATTTGACCGGCGTCGCGACTTATTCCGAAATGGAAGAATTCGTTCGCAACGATTCATTGGATCTGATTGATATCTGTTTGCCCCCTGCCCTGCACGCACCGGCGATCGAACTGGCGGCCAAGTCCGGAAAACAGATTTTTTGCGAAAAGCCGTTGGGGCTCAACGTCGAACAATGCGACCGAGCCGTCACCGCCTGCAAGAACAACGATCGCATGTTGATGGTTGGACATGTGTTGCCATTTTTCCCCGAGTACAAGCTGGCCCGGTCGATCATCGATTCAGGAGAATATGGAAATTTGCTGGGTGGTTCGTTTCGACGCGTGATCTCCGATCCAACCTGGCTGCCAGATTATTACGATCCGGACAAAATCGGCGGACCGCTGTTTGACTTGCATGTCCACGATGCACATTTCATTCGCTTGTTATTTGGATTGCCGCAAAGTGTTTACAGTGCGGGACGAATGCGGGGGAAAGTCGTCGAGTACTGTGTTTCTACATTTGGATTCGCTGACGATTACGTGGTCACCAGCACCAGCGGCGTGGTTCACCAGCAAGGGCGACCGTTTAATCACGGTTTTGAAATCCACCTGGAGCGCGCGACGCTGCAATTTGAATTTGCTGCGCTGGCTGAGGGGTCCGAAAACATGCCTTTAAAAATCCTCAAACCCGACGGCGGTATCGAGTATCCGCACGTGGACGATGGCGATCCGGTCAACGCGTTTGTGGCCGAAATCAAAGAAGTTCGGGATGCGGTCAAGGCCGGTGTTGTATCGCCGATCCTGTCGGGAGAACTTGCCCGCGACGCCATTCGCATGTGCCAGGCCCAACATGAGTCGGTCGTCACCAAAGCAATCATTATTATTTGACTGCCTGAGGCAGGTAAAGTAAGCGCCATTGGGCAAACGCCGGCAAACGCCCGGCGGCTCCCTTATTGAACGACGCCCAGCCGCAGGCGCCGGCTTTTGCTGCGTTTATAATGCTCGCCAGCGTCTTGGAATCAGCTCAAGGCAAGAACCCGATTTACAGGAGAACTTAAGTGAACAACGCATTGATTCGAACCATGACACTCGTTTTCTCCGCGATCGAAATCCTGGCTGCGTTTGGATTTGCCTACCAGGAGCAAACCGAAGACACGACAGCCAAACCGGAA
>CAVONL010000032.1:0-150452 GCA_963697295.1 uncultured Planctomycetaceae bacterium
ACCTCGCGACATTCGGGCTCAGGAACAGCTCTACCCCTTTGCGCCCAACTCGGTGGCGATCATCTGTTCATTTTGCAAGTGGCACATCGAACACCTGGGCAAGCTCTGATGGTCATCCGGTTCCCAGTCGTCCACCAGCCATTTGGTAACCGTTTGTTCGTGTTTGGATTTGAAAGCGTGACAAGTCGAACAGTCATGAAACTGGGCATTGCCCGAATGCCCGTGCATCGCGTGGAACATCTGCGTTGCTGAAACGTTCCGAAGCGAATTGCTGGCAATGCTCGCTCCATCGAGTTTTTCGCCAGAACTCATGATTCCGGCCATCAATCCGAATAAGGATGCTGCCAGCGCAGTCGAGGCCAACGCTGTCCAGCTGAATTTGCGTCGTGTTGGCCGAGCGGTCAATATGCGATTTTCGGCCAAGCTGGCGATTGACTCGTCCAGCTGTCGCGAAGGTTCGGCCAGCCGAATTTGGTTTAGCAACGATTCAATTCGAGTTTCATCGGGACAATTCATGTTCGGCCTTTTTAGCTGAGTTGATCTTTGAGCTGCTGTTCGAGTTTTTTGAGGGCCCGCCGATAGCGCGTCGCGACTGTCTTGGGCGAAATATTGGTAACTTCACCGACTTGTTCGAAAGTCAACCCGGCAAATGACTTCAGGGTGATGACTTCTTTATCTTCTTTGCCCAATGAATCGATTGCATTGCGTAACAGTTCGTGCCGTTCTTTGGTCAGCAGGTTGTCGGGAGGTTCGCTGGGTTGAGCTGCCGGTGGTAAATATCCGTTGATCAAGGAATCGTTCAACTTTGTGTCACGGCGATTTTTGCGTGTCGTGTCAATTGCTGCGTTTCGAACGGATTTGAACACGTAGGCAACCAGGTCACCGGGCGGCACAGGATGTTTGAACAACTTTGCGAACGCGGTGTGAACCGAATCCTCGGCCAACGGATGCGAACCCGTTATTGAGACGGCAAGCGAAAACAGCCCTTGGCGATGTGTTCGATAAACACGTTCCAGCGCCGTGCTCATTTCAAGGGGTCGGCAGTTCATGGGTAGGATTCATCCTGACAGTATGACAACGCTTCGATACTTCCGAATTCTCCACAAATTTCAGAAGAAATTATCGCCGCCCATCCGTTGTAACAGGGGATATCAGCGGCGGCATGAATTCGTTTGCCGGTCGGTGTGTGACATTATGTCCCAAACCGTGCGGTCAACAAACTCCTATCATATAGGCTCATGGAATGAACGCTCGTATAATTGGGCGAATTGAAATGCCGTCCTGTTTTTGGCGTTGGCACAGCTGTCAGTTTGGATAAAAACGAGTTGTTTTTTGCGTGTTTTTTAGACCCTCACCCGCCGCTGAGACGGCGACCTCTCCCAGAGGAGAGGTAGCTCTGCGAATCGACATACGGTTAATCTCAGGACGTGCGGGGCGATTTCCACGCGGTTAAGTGAAAACGGTGTGACCATAACCTGGAACGATTGAATGTCGCGATATTTTTTTCTGACTGCTTTTTTGATCGGTTTGGCGGCGGTTGCTGTGCTGGTTGGCTGCCAGAAGTCGGACGAGATCGTCGTCCATAAAATCCCCAAGTCTCAATCGGATCTCGATAAATTCAATCGTGCGCCGGTTGCGACGCGGCCAGCACCGTCGGCCGCAGTGCCCACCCGCATGGTCGTGGCATTGGCCATGCGCGACGATGCTACCTGGTTTTTCAAAGTCTCCGGACCGGTGGAACAAGTCAATTTGTCCGAGCCGGTGTGGCGTGAGTTTTTAACGAAGCTGACTTTCGCCGACGATGGCAAGCCCCGGTGGGAGCTGCCGGCCGGCTGGAGCGAGGGCCCGGAGAAAGCGATGCGTGATGCGACACTCCTGATCAATGATTCCCAGCCGCCGTTGGAAATGTCGATTTCGCATCTTCCTCCCGGGCAGGATCTGGTCGGCAACGTCAATCGGTGGCGCGGACAACTTTCACTTGGTCCCATCACAGGCGATGAACTCAAACTTGACAAAATCAAATACCCGGGCGGCGACATGGTACTCTTTGACGAAGTCGGGTTGTCATCCGGTGGCGGCATGGGGGGGCCGATGTCCGCTGGCGGATCCATGTCGGGCAGGCCGATGTCGATACCGCCCAGTGTTCCCAGCGAGCCGATGCCCGCTCAAATCAAATTCAAGCCACCCGCCGGCTGGGAAACGGGCCCCAGCAGTTCGATTGTGAAAGCAAGGTTGGTCAAATCCGAGGGTGATAAAAAGGTCCAGATTACGGTTGTGGAGATGTCCGCGGCGGTTAACGAGTGGGATCCTAACGTGGTTCGCTGGGCGGGCGAAATCGGCATGGGAGACCTCTCCGACCTTGCCGCTGCGGCGCGCACTTCCACCGTCACCGTCGACGGAATTGAGGCCCAACAACTGAGGCTGATCGAACCCGATGACCAATATCAAAGTGCGACCGTCGCCGTCATGGTCAAACGTGGCCAATCGGCATGGTTCTTCAAGATCTTCGGTGACAAAGCGCTCGTAGAAGCGGGTGAGCCTGATTTTAAAGAATTCCTGTCGTCGTTCAAATTTGAAACAGATAACTAAGCTTGAATCCGAGAATCGATATGGCAACCGAGATTTCAACCAAGTCCCCCGGCAAACAATCGTCGGCCACTGCTCAAGATGGACCTTTCGACAAGGCCACCGAGCTGGCCGTATCCATTGTTAAACCGCTGTCTTCGCTCAAGTTGACGGTGTTCCTGCTGGTGCTCAGCGTATTGACAGTCTGGATTGCAACGCTCGATCAAACCCGGATTGACATCTGGGAACTGAAAGACAAGCACTTTCACAATGTGCTGGTCTACGTGCCGTTTCAGACGCTGTTTCCACCTGCCTGGTTTCCAACGCTGCAAGACATCCCCGGTGGTTTCTACATTCCCAGTGGGATGACGCTGATCTTTGCGATGCTGATCAACTTGACGGCCGCCCACTCGCTGAGATTCCGAATTCAGGCCACAGGCAGCCGTTTGGTGGCCGGCCTCGTGGCCGCCGCGTTTACCGCTGCGATCACGTGGTTCGTGATTTTTGCGCGGCAGGGAGCCGACGGATTTGTCGCCCACCCGGTGTCTTGGACGAGTTTGTGGTTGTGGCTGCAAATTGGTTTGTTGGCGCTTTCCATCGCTGCCATCTCGGGAGTATTTTTGCTGTCCAAAGATCAGCGCGTGGAAAAAATGCTGTGCGGAATCTTTGGTTTGATCGGGCTGAGCGTACTCGGATTTACGCTGTACATGGGCGAACGTGCATTCGTCGGCGATTCGGCGATGCGGATTCTGTGGCAACTGCTGCAATCAACCGTAGCCGCTTTGTCCGGGCTGGTCGCGTGCCTGATGTTATTCCGTCGCAAAGCGGGAATTGTGCTGCTGCACCTGGGTGTCGCGGGGTTGCTGCTGAATGAAATTTACGTGACCGTCACGAATGAAGAACAGCAAATGGTCATCGTCGAGGGTCAAACCACCAGCCAGGCGCTGGACATCCGGTCCTACGAGATGGCAGTCATGGATCGATCCAATCCTGATTTTGACAACGTCATCTCGATTCCAGTTTCGAGGCTGACCTCGGACGCGGTCATTTCGGACGAAAAACTCCCTTTCGATATTGAGTGTCTTGAATTTTATCCCAATTCCGAGCTGGTCGATATTCGCCCGGGGCAACCCGCGCGGGCCACAGCCGGTGTAGGTGCGAGTGTAAATGCGGTTGAAATTGCCCGGATCACGGGCACTGAATTGCAGGAGAAATCAAACGCACCGGCGGCCTATGTCCGGTTGCTTGATAAGCAAACCGGCAGTCCCCTGGGCGTCTATCTGATTGGATTGCTCCCCTATCGGTCGGGATTTGTGGATACCGTTGAGGTGGGCGACAAGCCTTACCAGATTGGCTTGCGTTACAAACACGTTTACAAGCCCTACGCGGTAACGCTGAACGATGTCAATCGCTCAAATTACCTGGGCACGATGATTCCGCAATCCTATTCGTCTGACATCGTGTTGGAAGATTTTGAGCGCGGCTCCAGCACAACTCAAAAAATCTGGATGAACAATCCGTTGCGTTATGGTGGCGAAACGTTCTACCAGGCGAGTTACGATGCGTCGGGTCCCAAAGAAGCCACGACCTTGCAAGTCGTCAAAAACGAAGGCTGGATGATTCCGTACGTGTGTTGCATGTTTGTCGTCGTGGGCCTGGTTCACCAGTTTGGTTCCACGTTGCTGGGCTTCACGAAAAAGCAACAGTCGACCACTCAGTCGCCCCGGCAAGTCAAGGCAGTAAAACAGGACGGTTTATTTTCAGAGAGTCCGGATCAACCGCCGCCGATTAAACGGACGAGCTGGCTGCCGGCGATCATTCTGCTGGCGATTTTCGGTGGTTATGTTGCCATGGAACTCGCCAAGGCCGCGCGCGGAACGGAGGAAGTTGTTGTCGGGGCGGAAGGCACTGCTGCGACTCCTATGCGGCTGGACCTGCTTGGAAAAGTCCCCGTGACTTACGGCGGCCGCGTGCAGCCGTTCGATTCGCTGGCTCGCAATCTCGCTCGCCAATTGGGCAAACGCGAAACCGTGGACTATCGCAAAGAAAAACGGCCGGCGGTCCAATGGCTGGCGGACACGATTTTTGAAGCGGATGGTTTTGCAGACGATTACCAGTTTCTGAGGATCGAGGACCCGAACGTTCAACAGGCGTTAAGTTTGCCCAATCGCAAACGATTCAAATACACCTGGGCTGAACTGCAGCAGTCCGAAGAGGAACTGATTCGACTGCTCCGGGAAGCTTCTCAGCTGGACCCGGACCAGCGGTCGCCGCTGCAGCTCAGGCTGAACGAAGCCTATTCCAAAATGGCGAAGGTCATCGAAATCAAACGCGCCATGACGGATTCGTCGGTTTTTGGAGACGACGGCAACTTGATGGACCGGCTTTCCGACGGGGCCAAAGCAGCGTTGTTGACGGACGTTCCTCTGGCCGTTGCGACCGAAGATCCTGATGAGCCATGGATTTCACTGGCAAACGCGCAGAACCGCGAATGGCTAAACGATTTGGCTGCCGAATTCGGCGAAACAGATGTCAGCGCGTTGGCAGCAAAAATTGTCGAAGTGAAAATGATTCAGCCGGCCCGCGCCGACCTTGTGCGTGAGGAATTGGCCAAACAGCTGGTCGAAGATGACGCAGCGCTGCAAAGATTGACGGAGCTGTTCGGAGTGGATTCCAAGACCAAGGTTTCTGAAAAACTTCTCGACGAAGCTGAGTTTGCCAAGGTTCCGAAAGACGTTTATGCGATTTCACTGAAAACGGTCACTGAAGAACTGGAACCAAAAATTGAGCGAGGCCGTCAGATCCTGCAAGGCGAAGTCTCGGGCTACCTTCGCACGATCAACGGTAAATCCAATTCGGAGATCGTCCCGGTCAAGGCGATCGGATTGGACCTGTTGAAACAGATTGAGCCGGCCTACCGCGCGGGCGATGGAGAAACGTTCAACCGTGTCCTGAAAGACTATTTGGCCGAAGTGCAGCAGGCGGCTCCTTCAGGTTGGAAACCGATTGGCGTGAAAATCGAGCCAATTTACAACAAGTTTTCTCCGTTTTATCTCGCGATGGTGATCTACCTGGTCGCGTTTCTGGTTGGCGCGTTGGGGTGGATCGGTTGGACGAAATCACTCAATCGAGCGGCCTTTTGTTTGATTACGCTCGCCGCCGGCGTCCAAATTGCCGGAATCATTGCCCGCGTCGTGATCTCGGGGCGCCCGCCGGTGACGAATCTGTATTCCTCGTTCGTGTTCGTTTCGGCTGCCGCGGTCGTGTTTATCCTGGTCGCTGAAAAGATAACGAAGTTGGGCGTCGGGAACATGATGGCCAGCTTGCTGGGCTTTTTGTCCCTGATGTGGGCTTGGTCAATGTCGATTGGTGACGGCGATACATTTACAGTTTTGCAGGCGGTATTGGACACGCAGTTCTGGTTGTCCACGCACGTGGTTTGCATCTCGCTGGGCTATTGCGCGACGATTGCCGCCGGTTTTCTGGCGATCGCGTTCGTGTTCGGCGGGTTGATCACCAAGCGATTCAACAAAGAGACGCGGCGTTTGTTTGGCAATGTCATTTACGGCGTCGTCTGTTTCGGGTTGCTGTTCAGCTTTTTCGGGACAGTGCTGGGTGGTCTGTGGGCGGATGATTCCTGGGGCCGATTTTGGGGTTGGGATCCGAAAGAGAACGGCGCCTTGATGATCGTCTTGTGGAATGCCGTGGTGCTCCACGCCAGGATGGCTGGCCTGATTCGCGAACGGGGATTGGCCGCGTTAGCGATCATCGGCAACGTCGTCACGGTGTGGTCATGGGAAGCCGTCAATCAAATGGGTGTTGGACTTCATGCTTACGGCGGCAGCGAAGGCAACCGGATGACGTATGTCGCGCTATTTTGGTTGGTCAACCTGGCTTTGGTAGGTGTCGCCCTGATCCCCACAAAATTCTGGCGAAGTTATACGGATTGATAAGAATAGTGCGTGCGAATTGAGTTTCGCAGGAATGGGATGTTGGCCGCCGAATGTACCTCTCCCCCTGGCATCGTATGACTTTCCCAAGCCCTAATAGTTCTGGCTCACGTCGCGATCGGCTGTGCGCAGCGGCGGGGCAGGGCGGTGGAAATGTTTGAGTACGTCCAACATTTCTGCCGTCAATCGTTCATCCGTGGCGTCGGGTTGAACCAGGAACATTGCCAAATCGTCCAATGACCGATCTTCATCTCCGGCGTGACCAATCATGGGTTGTCCGGCCTGGTCCCTCGCGACGATGTGTTCGTTGGAGGACCTGAAAGCCAGTCGACCATCGGTCAGTTGGAAGTCCAGTTCAAGATTTGTAAACGCAATGGGCGCGTCGACCTGGTCGAGCAGACCGGGTGCAATCTGGAACCCCAGATTCGTCATGGCCGAGGCCAACAGCTGCGTTCCAATTTCGCCGCTGCGACAACCAATTTTGGCTGTCAACGAAAAAATCCGCCCCTCACCAAGGACCAGGTTGTCAAACGTGGCCGTACAGTTTCCCGTCAGTACTTGACCGTAGGGTGCAATCACCGTGGCCAGATCAATGTTGGTAAATGTTCCGGTAAGTTTGCAATACGGTCTGTTCGGGTTGTTGTTGTAGCGGCATGATGGTGCCGTCGAATTCGCAAGCGTCTCCCAGCTTCTTCAAGTCACAAACGACATCCGAGAGCAACCAGCAAGGCAACCGGTTGCCATTGGTGTGCAATTCAAATTGTGGTGACTTGCCGATTCCCCGATAAACTCTGCCCCAGACCAGGTTGTTGGTCGGGTAGTCTCTGATCAAACGAAATTCGATCTGAGCTGCAGGCCCGTCCTCGTACTGAACCAAATCGATGGAAAGTCCTTCGGTGACCACTGACGGCGTGTAGGGGGTCGACTGTTGGGGGCAGATCGTTGTTGTGGAGGCAAATTCAATCCGCCAAGGCGCACCACCGATGCGACGAGCCTACGAGGTGTTCGGACGATTTGGCGATCAATCGCGCAATCGCTTCGCATGACACGGTGGTCGGATAGTCGATCACCAGGCGATTCGGGTAGCCACGAATGACACGGACTTGCGTCGTCGCAAACAGCTCTCCTGTTTCCGGGTCGAACAAGCGAAATCCGCGCAAGATCGTGACATTAGGGCCGGGGGTTTCGACCGAGTCGATGTCCGTCGGTATGCCAAGTTCCGCGCGGATGGCCTGTTCCCATTGACCGGCCGTTTGGGGGTGAAAAATCCAATAGCCCGAAACGAGAGTCGGCAAGACACAAAGGATCAGGAACGCACAACGGCAGATTGTGCGCCGCCAATTGTCACTCAATTGGTCTCGAGACATTTGCTGACTTCCATGTCAGTGGTTGGTGTTTCACGGTTGATTTCTGCTTTTGATCTTAGAGTTTTCAGGCGAATCGTGAAACGCGTTCCGATCTGCTGGCACTTTCGGAGCCCAAAATGCTATCAACTGCGATATCGTCGAACATAAGCCTCGTTTATGATGGTCCCGTAGGCCCGCCTGTCCCAGGCGGACCAGCAACGGAATGAACGACGACGTAGGTCCGCCTGTCCCAGGCGGACACCGCGGTGGAAAGGTACGAGTCTGGGACAGTCTCGCCTACGGTTGGACGCGAGTCTGGGACAGTCTCGCCTATGGTTAAACGCGAGTCTGGGACGGACTTGCCTGCGGAAAGGTGCAAGTCTGGGACAGATTTGCCTACGGGAAATCGAACGATGGAAATTCTTGGCGGTCCAATTTTTGCTGTAGCAGGGGCTGGTGAAAGCCACGGTCCCGGCGTGACGACGATCGTGTTCGGCTGTCCAGCCGGAACGTCGATCTCGCGCGCCCAGATCCAGCATTATCTGGACCGGCGGCGCCCGGGCGGCAACAAGCATGGCACGCCCCGCAACGAGCCGGATCGAGTTGTGTTGTTATCGGGTATTTACCAGGAAAATCTCAACGAGCTTCTCGCCGGTCCGCAACTGTCCATCGCGACGGGACAACTCAGCGAACAAAGCGAGTCCTACGAAACGGGACATGCCACGGGCGAACCGATCGCCGCGATCGTGCTTTCAACATCGCAAAAGTCGGGCGACTACGCCAGATTAGCGGCCCCGTCGGCGAGGTTCGTCCAGGTCATACCGATCTGGTCAAGTTCTATCAGTCTGGAGGTTATGCCGATCCGCGAGGCGGCGGTCGGTCAAGTTATCGTTCAACGATCAGTGACGTAATCGGCGGTTCGATCGCCCGCGCTTGTTTGCACGCCAATTTTGGAACGGTTTTTTTGTCTTCGATTTGCCAGGTGGGACCGCTAAAGGCAAAACAATCGCTGCGGGAAATTCTGGCCAACGATGACAAGCCCACGCAAATTTCGACGACGGAATTAGCCAAGTTGGAAACCCGGTTGGCGGAAAGCGAAATCCATTCGATCGATCAGAACTTTGCGGCAGAGGCCGCCGACTTGATCATCGCGACACGGAAACAGGGGGATTCGCTGGGGGCCGCGATCGAAGTCGTCGCGGTCAACGCACCCGCCTTGGTCGGCGCGCCCCTTTATCAAAGTCTCAAGTTGCGATTGATGGGTTCGCTTGGAGGGCTGCATGCCGTCCAGTCATGCGAAGTCGGTGCGGGACTTGCCGCGGTCGACCGGACGGGCAGCCAGAATAATGACGCCATTCGTTCGTCAGGTTATCAAGGCAACAATCACGGCGGCATGCTGGGTGGAATTACCACCGGGATGCCCCTTGTTTGTCGGGTTGGATTCAAACCGACGTCGACGATCGCCAAACCGCAGAAATCGGTTCGCAAGAACATGGACGAGATTGATTTTGAATTGAAGAAAGGTCGCCACGATCCGTGTGTCGGAGTGCGGGCCGGGGTCACGTTGGAATCGAGAATGGCTATTGAGTTGTTAAACGCCGTGCTGGTTCATCAAGCCGGGAAAATTGACTTGTCCCATTTTCAGCTTGGTCCACGGTGAAAGGGTCGGGAGTAATTCTGCTCGGGGGCCGTTTGCCAGAAGCCCCCGACGCAAGTCGGTTGGGAGGTATCACACGTTTTGCAAATACCAGTTTGTCCAACCGCGGAAAAGAAGCCCCCGACGTGAGTCGGTCGGGAGTTTCACTCACTTGACCTGGTTTGACTGCAGAGACTCCCGCCGATTTTCGTCGGGGGACTCTAACATTTTTCGTGCCGACCCTCTCGAGATCATCTTGTTTCGGACAATCCTCACTGATATAGTTCTAACAGACCTAAACACGGAAAAGTATGAACTATCTTCTCGAAACATGTGTCGACTCGATGAATCGCGAGTCAGCCAAACAGGCTGAATCGCTCGACGCTGGTTTCTGCCACGGCCCGGACGCGAAGCGGCTCGTTTCGCACACGGATTCTTAGCTGGCTGTGGCACCTCTGTTGCAAGTTGCAAGCACGCCGGTCAAGGTGCTGCGTGGCAATTTCTGTTTCGAATTCGAGAACGAAAGATAAATCAAGGCCATTCCAATGCGCGAGATGCTCAACGAAAAACTCAAACGGTTTGAGGAGCTTGAGAAAAGCATGTCCGATCCGGCGGTACAAAGTGACTCCAACCGGATGGCGACCGCGGTGCGCGAACATGGTTCGCTGGCGAAGCTGGCCAACAAGTACCGCCGTTTCACAACCATTGTCGAGGAAATCGACGGAGTGCGGGAAATGGCCGATTCGGGAGACTCCGAAGAGCGCGAGATGGCCGAAGTCGAACTGGAATCACTCCTGGAGGAACGCGAAAAGATCTGGGATGAGTTGCTGGAAATGACAATCGGCGGTGAAGACGCCAACCGCACGCGTTGCGTGTTGGAGATTCGTGCCGGAACGGGTGGCGATGAAGCGGCTTTGTTTGCGCGTGATTTGTATGAGATGTATAAACGCTACGCGGAAACCAAGGGTTGGAAATTCTCGATTCTCGACTCGAGTGCCAACGACATGGGAGGGTTCAAAGACATCGTGGTTTCCGTCGAAGGCGAGGGCTGTTACCGCGAACTCCAATATGAAAGTGGCGGTCATCGTGTCCAGCGCGTGCCAGAGACCGAAACGAAGGGGCGGATCCATACTTCGGCAGCCACCGTCGCTGTATTGCCAGAGCCCGAAGATGTCGAGATCGATTTGAAAACAGAAGACTACGATGTCGAGCGATACGCAGCCAGCAGCGGACCGGGCGGTCAACACGTCAACAAGACCTCTTCTGCGATCCGGTTATTGCATCACGAAACCGGGATCGTGGTAAAATGTTTCGAAGAACGCTCCCAGCACAAGAACCTCGCCAAGGCGATTCGGATTCTGAAATCGCGTCTGTACGCCCATTTTCAGGAAAAAGAACAACAGCAGTGCGCTGATCAGCGAAAAACTCTGGTCGGGTCGGGGGATCGCAGCCAGCGAATCCGCACTTACAATTTTCCAGACAATCGGGTGACCGATCACCGTATCAACTTGACGATCTACAAGCTTGACCAAATCATGGCCGGGGCCGTGGGGATGCTCACGGAGGCCTTAATCGACCACGATCGCCAACAATTACGTAGCTCGATGGGTTCGCTTGATTAACGCCGCGATGGCGAGCGACAGTATTCTCATGGACGGCTGAATTATGCCACAAACAGAAACATGGACGATCAAGCGGCTGCTTGAATGGACGACCGAATACTTCGGACGTCACGATTCCGACAGCCCGCGTCTGGAAGCTGAAATACTGCTGGCCGCGGCGCTGGGCTGCGAACGAATTCAGCTCTACACGCGGTTTGCGGAAGTCCCGGAAGAGCCAAGCCTCGGCAACTTTCGGGCGTGGGTCAAGCGGCGGGCGGCCGGGGAACCAGTTGCCTACCTCGTCGGTCACCGCGAATTCTATTCGCTCAAGTTCAAAGTCGACAACAACGTGCTTATTCCCCGCCCGGAGTCGGAGCACATCGTTGTCGAGACCATCGAATTCGCCAAGGATTTCAGCAACGCAGCCCTGCAGATCGCCGACGTGGGCACGGGAAGCGGCTGTCTGGCCGTCGCTGTCGCCCGGCACATCCCCCAGGCGGCCATCGTGGCAATCGACGTCTCGCCCTCGGCACTCGCGGTCGCCAAAGAAAATGCGAAGGCCCATCAAGTGAGCGATCGGATCGAATTCTTTGAGAGCGATGTTTTTGAAAAGATACCGCCAAGACAATTTCATCTGATCATCAGCAACCCGCCGTACATTGGCAAGGACGAAGTTGATACGGTTGAGGACAGTGTTCTCAAGTACGAACCCGAGATTGCACTGTTTGCGGGCAACGATGGAACCGCTGTCATCAGGCGGTTACTGGCCGCAGCTCCCGAGCGGCTGGTCGACGGTGGATATCTCATTTTTGAAACCAGCCCGATTATCGTGGACCGCTGCTTGCAGCTGGTTGATTCTCAAGCCGGAATTAATCACATCAAAACCATCAAAGACCTGGCCGGCCACCGCCGCGTGATCGTGGCACAAAAGACATAGTTCTTTGTCGCCCTCTGGGCAATGCCGTAGCGGATTCGTGGCGCAAAAATCTACATTGTCGTTTATGCCGGTTACTTCTGAGTTAAAGCTTGCCGGTTAATTCAATTTTGCGATTCGGCAGTCAGCATAACGAGCAAAAAGCTCGCTAATCGATTGCATTGGTTTGCGCCTGTCGAAGAATAGACAGGGCATCGCAAGGTAACTGGATTAACTGACGCAGGCTATGAAAAAGCTGACGACATCAAAGTTACGTCGCTTAAAACCCCAGCCTCTGGATGGGGAAAACGCCAGCAAACGGTGGATCGATTCGTACGTCGACTACCTGCGCAGCGAATGCCACCTGGCCGAGAATACCGTGGAGGCTTACCGCAGAGATTTAAAGCGATTCCTGGCCTGGTTGGGACCTCGCAGTATCCCCCGACTAACCGTTTCGCAGCTTTCTGATTTCGTCGGTACGCTAGGCGAGCACAAATTGGCACCGGCATCGATTGCCCGCCACATCGTCGCGCTCAAAATGTTCTTTCGTTACTTGCAACTCGAAGGCGTGTTGCTTGACAACAAATGCGAGCTGCTCGGCAGTCAAAAACTTTGGCAACGTGTTCCCGCTGTGATGTCGCCCAAAGTCGTTGATCGTTTTTTGAACGCGCCCAAGAAAATCGAACAGTATTACTTGCGCGACCGGGCACTGCTCGAAATGTTATATGCCACCGGTTGTCGGGCTTCGGAATTATCCAACCTGCGACTGCGGGACTTGCGGCTGAAGGAGCGGTATTGCAAATGCCAGGGCAAAGGCAACAAGCAACGGATGGCGCCGCTGGGGGACGCGGCGATTGCAGCGGTCGAGGCATATCTTCAGCGACTGCGCCCGCGGCTGGAGGCGGCGCGACCTGAATCGCCCGATTGGCTGTTCCTGTCGCGCAGTGGGCGCCGCCTGCGACGCGAAGCGATTTGGGAGTTGGTTAAAAAGTATGCGCTCATTGCCGGGGTTCCTGTTTCGATCAGTCCACACACACTGCGACACAGTTTCGCGACCCACCTGCTTGCCGGTGGCGCCGATTTGCGACAGGTGCAAGAGATGCTGGGGCACGCCAGCATCGCGACGACGCAAATCTATACGCATGTCGACCAAACGCGTCTGAAGAAAGTCCACACCCAGTTTCATCCGCGAGCTTGATGTTTGCGAGCCCTGCCGGTAATGCGGCGGACTTAAAACGAGTAGCGATTTTTGCCAAGAATAGCCAAGCCGAAGCGAAGACACAACAGCCACGGTTGTATGCGGTTCAACCGCGGCTGACGCTGATCCGAATCGTGCAACTGATAAAACTCTCTACTTTTGAATTTGCACATTTGTGGAACCTGACGCACAAGCGAGGAACACGTGGCGTTGTTTCGCTCCTCGCTAACGCGTCGGGTTACCAATTGCTGAGGAAACCATGTACGCGCATTTTCGCATGTTCAAATCAAGCGTGAAAACCTGGCAGACTCTCTTTGAGGAAGCTCAGCGAATTCGCATCCAACATTGGCGAGCAGCGAGTGATCAATATCTCCCATTGCTGTGATCATGGGACGGCCGTGGTCGTCGTGTGGTATTGGGACAAAGGCCGTCAGAGCAAGGCGTTGTAAGGCGGATTTTCCGCAACATTGCGGTCGTGGCGCCGTCAATGGGCCTGACTCAACTACCCGCTTTTCTTGTTTTTGAATTTGATTTTTTCGATCAGTTTTTTGACGCTGCCATCGGGTTGGATGATCCCGGAAACCGATTCGATGGCTTTGACCGTGTACTTGTACCGCAGGCCGAAATCGATATCAAATTCGACTTCAGTTTCCTGGGCGGTCGATGGATCGCCTTCACCGGCAATGGCACTGGAAACGTAGCCGGTCAGGGAGGCGGGCCAATTTGCATCTTCAAAGCTCTGCGGATCGGCGCCGCCCGTGTCAACGGCAACGCTTGACACTCCACCGTTTTCGCCGGCAGAAATTTTGACGTTCAACACGGTCGGAAAAACTTCCTCCATGTTTTGCGCTTCATTCGACGCAATGGGCATTTTGATTTTGAAATCGCCTTCCATCGTAACGACTTTGAACGTCATGATGAAAAACACCAGCAGTTGGAACACGATATCGATCATGGGAGTCATGTCGACTTTCGATTCCAACATCTTGTGTTTGCCCAGTTTCATCTTGTCACCGTTTGAATGATCTCACCGCAAGTTCGGGTTAGTTTGGCGATTCCGCTAGTTTGGCGATTCCTTGACGCGCAAACTAAAGCTCTGCAACTCAGAGTCCTGGCACTTGGAAATCAACTCCTGCACCAATCCGGTGGGTGTGTCTTCGTGCGCACGAATGACGACCGAAATGTCACCCACGGCAACGCCTTCTCGCCGCGCGGACGAGATTTCCTGGTTGAAAATGGGAGTCATGAAATCAATTTTTTCGATCAATTGGCCTTCGAATTTCACTTTTCCGTTCTGCTCAAGATTCATCAGAATCTGAAAGTCGGGCGGCGTGGATGGAGGTTTTGCCAGTTGACTGCTGGGCAACAGAATTTCTTCGGCCCGATCGACTTCCGCGAAATTGATGATGAACATGAAAAACGCGATCAGCTGAAACGTGACGTCGATCATGGGCGTCAGGTCAGCTTCCATCAGCTCTTTTGATTCGGTATTTCTCCGCCGGCGTCTCATCGTTTTCCAGTCATTGTTGTCGGGATTAGTCTTTTTTGCCCACTTTTTCGAACCGGCCCATCAAATTTTCGCTGGTCGACCCAACTTCCAGGACAAGTCGTTGGACCCGGTTACGAAGGATATTGAAGCCCGCGATTGCGGGAATCGCGATCAATAATCCGATCAGGGTCGTCAACAGTGCTTTGGAAATCCCGTCGGCCAGTTTGTTTGGATCTGGCGTGCCGCCGCCGGTGGCAATCGCATAAAACGCGTTGATCATGCCGTGAACCGTGCCAAACAACCCGATCATCGGAGCCAGCGTGCCAATCAACGCCAAGTGGCTGAGCCGATGTTCAAGTTTCATGTTTTCTTCTTCACCGACTTCTTCCATCGCCTGCACGGCCGGATCGTAACCGCTGGATAATTTAGCAAGTCCGGCTGACAGGACATTGCCCAGGAACGATTCGTCGGATTTCGCCAATTCGTACGCCTCCTGATACTGTTTCTCGTCCAGGTGAGCCTCGAATCCTTCAATCAGATGTTGCGGACAAACCGCCTCCCGCCGGGCCGACAGAATGTTCATGATGAATAAAGCGACGAGAATGAACGAAAGCGAGAGAAACACCAGGATGTAGAGCCAACCGAGTGCCTTAACCAGCCAGCCGAGTGCAGTCGCCTGTTTCTTGGGCGCGGTCGCCCCCGCAGCTGCGGGGGCCGGGTTGGCGGGTGCATCTTGCGCCACGACGGCAGTCGCCTGGTGCGACGTCATCATCGAAAACGCGCAAAACGTGGTCGGGAAAATCAACAACGGCAGAAATACCAAGCGAAAAAAATCTGACCAGCGAGAGCGTTGAAGGTGGAGCATTATTAGCCTGCGAAAGGTTCTTGGGTGAGCGAAAATACACCCGTTCCGGTTACTCGATATGTAAAATGCGATGGCGAATCGTCGGCTGCGGTTGACGTATGTCGTTAAATCATAACCAGTTATTGTAAACGAGCGTACAAGGGCTCGCAAACGGGCAGGCCATTGTTACGTTGCCTTTTGCGAGATGTCGGGCGTGGTTTTCAAAACAGGTAATCTATCGAATGACTTGCCAATCAACGCTGCCGGGAAACGATCACTGGTTTGCCCAGTAGGAATTTCGATATCGGTTTTTCAGAGTTGTCATCGCCCGGGTCGCGCGGTCCGGCTGATCCAGGCGGGGCCAGATTTCTGACAGCTTTTTCAGCGCCTCCGCGTGGGCGTCGGGGTCGACGGAAAACAGCAGCTCTGTGTGCAAATAGGCGATTGCAGCTTCCTGCCAGTTCTGTGACGATTCATAGCAAGCGCCCAAGGCATTGTATAAATAGGCAAACAGCAATTCATTGTCGGGGTTTTCGCTTTTGATCATTTCTTCGATCGTGGCCTGGGCCGCGGCTGGTGTTACCTGCCAGTGCGTCGGCTTTGGCGACCTGGCAGGCGGCGAGTTGCTTGAACTTGATCGTTTCATCGTCGTTGGCGTCAACTTGGGAGATTTGCGAAAAACTCTGCTTCGCGCCTTCGAAATTTTTCAGCTTGAGTTGTGCATTTCCAAGATGAAACAGCCCTCTGATTTTGTACTCGGGCCACTCGGCCTGGCTCATTTTGGTGAATTCCTTTTCAGCCAGATCGACTCTCCCAACGGCTTCGAAAAGCCGGCCGAGAAACTCGGTTGCCGGAAACAACCGGTAGCTGTCGGGATATTTGCGGATGAATTCGACCATGGCCGTACCAGCATTTTGTGCCGTTACATTTCCGCCGCGCAACGAAATCTCGGCCGTCGCAAATGCTTTGAGACACTCGATTTCCTGAAGGATGTTCCCGGCAGCAGGGGGAGGATCGATTTTCTGCAACTCGATCAGGCAATCGTCGAAACGGCTTTCCTCGTATCGCTCGCGAGCCTTCTCCAATGAGCTTGGTTCCGAGCCGAATTCAATTTTTCGAATATTGCCAGCAGGAACGTCCGTCGAATTGCCGCTGCTGGTAATGACGACCGTCGTGGGCGACAGGGAACTGATCTTCCCGGTTAGCCTGGATCGCGATCCACCCGATTTCAACGTCACGCTGTCCTGGGCGACAGAATTCGCATCCGTGCACAAACAGGCGACAAGCAATATCGAAATTGCGATGGTAGTTTTTCCCAGTTGTTGTCCAGTCATATTTCTCGGCTGCCTTCGTTAGGGTCGCGATCTGGTCGGACCGCATCGTTTACTGAATCTGTTTTTTCAATTCTTCCAGCCTCGGTTTCCAGACCGGGCCGCCCATGGAGGGGTCACGTGCGATCAGGTTTTCAAGTTCTTTGCGGGCTGACGCGATAGCTTTGTCGTTATTCTTGATCAACCCGTACTGGTAGCGGGCGTCAATCAAATAGTACATGCATTGCGTGTGAATCTCCGCCAGTTTTGGATTGTTGCTGGTTGCTTGGGCAAGTTTTTTCAAGCCCCAGATCGCATTGGATTCACGTTTGGTACGTGGGTCTTTTACTTTCAGTTTTCCCGATGTAGCCTCGGCGAGGAGGTTTGGGTTTTGGGTGGCTTTGCCCCACAAGTAGAGCGATTCAGCCGCGTCAACCTGCACTTCCAACAGTGGTTTTTCCCGTTTTTCCACGCGTTGTTTGAGAATCTCACCCAGTTGATCGACGGCCAGTTCATAATTGCCGCTGCCACGTTCGGCCAGCGCCCGTTGCCATTTAAGTTCTTCGGCGAGGCCTTGAGCATCGGGGTGTTCCCAAACCCCATGGTCTCCGCCCGACTCAATGCGGAAACCGCTTGATCAAAAATGGGTTTCGCGTTCAGCGACTGTTCGGAAAGCGAATTTGCCACTCGCAGCAATGTCTTTCCCGACCACAAAATCGTTTTGGGATCTTTGGAATCTTTTTCGACGGCTGAGAGGAATGACGCCAGGCTCACCGAAAACGTCTGTTTTTCTTCGGGGGTTGCCAGTTGCTCGAATTGATCGGTCAAGGCTTTGGCGATCAGTCGGTAAATGGCATCCAGTCTCGTCGCATTTTGGGGGTCGTCCCGCATCGCCGCGACGACTCCAATCGCCTTTTGGATCCACTGTTGTTGATCTCCCGCACTCCGCATCGCGGCAAGATAGACCTTGACCGCGGACTTGTACGTTTCCCTTTTGAAAACCTCCTCCATCGGATTTCCTGTGACCGCGGGATGTTTTTGTTTGATCAGGTCCAGGGGCGCAATTGCGTCGCTCTCCAGCCGCGCTACGGCTTTGTCAACTTCACCTGCTTCCAGGTGCGCATCGACCAGCAACAACGCAGCCAGGGCCGCATCATAGCTGATGTTGTTCGGGTCGGCGTTAGCCACCGATTCGACGAGGTAGGTTCTGGCTTGTTCACGCAAGCGGTTTGATTCTTCTGGCGTTTTGTCGGAAGGGGTTTTGTTCGCAGCGAACCAGAACTTTTGTCCCATTCGCAATTCCAACGCGTTGCGATTGCTGGAATCGGACGGCAGCATGGCAAAATATTTCTCGGCCCCGGCAAAATCCTCATCTTCGAGCGTCAACAGCGTGAGTGTCTGCGCCGCCGTGCCCGCTTCCTTCGAACCGGGCCAGCGATCAATCACCTGCTCCCCGGTCTCGAAAAGTTTCGTCCGTTGAAAGTTGCGATTGTCTTTGGGTGCCTGATCGTGCATTGCCGAATAACTGCGGACGACCAGGCCGGCTGCCTGTTGGGTCCAGTTAACGGTTGGATAACGCGAGAGCAAAAATTCGCCAATGATGGCTGCTTCGAAATAGTTTTGCGTGGCGAAATAGCAGACGCTTTGCAGATACCGGATTTTGTTAATGTCCTCACGCGGCGCGGACTCGTCGGCGAGCGACAACGCCAGGTCAAACAGCCGCAGGGCTTCCTGCGAACGTTCATCCATTTCGGATTCTGTTTTGGCGAGTTCCGATTCGAGCTCCTCTTTTTCAGATGTGGATTTGGCGGCCGCGATCTTCGACTTGAGCGAGGCGATATCACGCGATAAGGATTCAATGTCGAGCACGACGTCCTGACCCTTCTGCCGCGCTTCCAGAAATGTCTCCGGCGCGTCCTGTTCTTCGGTATCGGCGACCCGGACGGACAGGTTCCATTGTTGCGTGAGTTCGACCGCCTTGTCCCGCAGTTCGCTCGGCATACGCGCAACGTTGCGAATCAGCTTTGCCGACTGGCGATTCAGCTCCTTGGCGTTTGCGGTGGCACCCGGTCCCCCCTCGGTCTGCGTGGTTTCCGCTTTCTTGTGGTAAGCGATCGCCAACTCCAGCTGAACCTTGAGCCAATCCGGTTGCCGCAATTCCTGGAAGTTCAAGACGCTGACTAACGGCGCGCATTGGGCAATGACTTCGTCCGCGGGATAAGGTTGTTTGGTACTCCAGCTGTCGGTCGCCAGTGCGAGTGCCTTGCGTTTCAGCGTTTTCAGCGCGCCGGTATTTTCCAGCTGAAACAGTTCCTTGAGCAGGTTCAGTGCGTCGTCGTGCTGCCCCAGCTTTTGATAACAACGGGCCGCGAACAGGCCAGAATCCAATCCCGCGGCAAACCGGTAGTATTTGTCATACAAATCTGAATACTCGGCCGCTGCTTCGGTCAGCAGCCGTTTTCGATCGGGCGATGGCTCGGAATAAGTATCGGCCAGTTGTTCCTTGACGATCGGCAGTTTCAGTCGAATTTGCGTGTAGGCTGAGCGAAGCCGTTTGAGTTCTTCTGCGGTCGTCGGATCCGAAACGTCAACTTGGAATTCACCGAGCGCTTTTTTTAATGCCTCGCGCGCCTTGGTATAGTCTTCCAGGGCCAAGTGAAGCATCTCTCTGGACTTGTTGAGCAGCTCGGTTTTCTCAGCCGCAGTCAGGCGATCCGAGTCGGCCTGACGCGTATACAGCTTGGCCCGGCTCAGTCGTAGATTGCCACGGTAGCGATCGGTTTTTGCAGCCGCCTCGGGTGTCTTGGCCGTTGCCGCGTATTGCGTCAGCAGCTGTTCCGCCTCACCCAACCGCGATTCCAGTTCGTCCATATCGCGCAGTTGCGTTGCGCTGTCGATGAGCGTCTCGGCTTTTTCGAATGGAATTGACTGCCTGAACTCTTCCGAGATCAGATTGCTCGTTTCCATCTTCGTCAAATACACGATCGCCAGGTCATAGTAGCCGTTGTCGCGCAGCGCGGTCAGAAATTCTTCTGCCGGTTCCTCAGCCCGTGTCAGCTGCGGAGATATCGTCGAGAATAACGAAACTGCTGCGATGACAACCACGCCTGGCAATTTAAACATCTCAATTCCTGTCCGAAAAACCTTCGCAAATTTTATCAACGAGGCTGGACGAAGCAGTATCGAGATCCGCTAAACTGGGGAACAATCCAACTGTCCATTGGAAAATTGTCCGTCCAGTCGACGTCTGAGGGGACCTGGGGAAGTGGGAAAGCAACCTCAATTCTAATCCTATCGCTCCGCCTTGATATAGTTAAGTTAGTAACTTGGCAGTTGACGGGCAACTGCGGCAAAAGGGAGTCCATCCGGATTCCAGCGTCGTTCTTGGATTTGCCATTTTTTTTGGCCAAACTCCAATCGGCCTAATGGCGGCGGATTTGTCATCCTGAACCGAAGAACTCAGTATGGGACCAATCCCCCGCCAAAAATTCGCGACAAGCGGCTAAAATAGGCTGGCGAAGAAGCACTTTAACCGAGTCGAGTAACGATGCGGATAGAAATCCAAACAGATCCCGAGGAACATCGCTCGCCCGTCAAGGCCCCGCCGAACTACCTGTCAACCCGAATGCGATTGAAGCTGTTGAGTCTGTTTGGGGCCCTGGTGCTGGTCTTGATCTTGATGAAAGAGGCGAAAAAGCCCGAGCGTTGGGAATGGATGGGTTTCGAGCAAAATCCTGTACCCCAGAAAAACCTCCCTCCCGTCGACGCCAGACAAGACGGCACCGGGCCAGACCCAGTTGCTGGCGAATCGCTGGTCCTGCCTCCAACCAACTCGCCCGAGCTCGCCGACCTGATTGCCGCTGCGCCGCTGTCTGATTTCGATGCGTCGGAATATCCGTTAGCCGGTCAGCAGTTCTGGCGAGACACGTTCGCCAGCCTCAATCACGGCGACCAGCGAAAATTGTTGCGGTTTGTACGGGCGATCAACCAGCGAACAACTCTGGATTCGACGCAACTGGCGGAACTCGGTGAATTAGTGACCCGAATAGAAAACAAACGCGATCGTTTTCACGTCCGGCTGATGGATCAGATTTCGTTTCTTGACGACGCCTCGCAACAGAAAAAACAACTCAATGACCAGCTGTTTGAGTCCAAAAAATTTTGGGACGACCGGATTTTGCCTGCCTGGCAATCAACGTTGCAAAGCCAAGATATCACGATGGCAGAGTTGAAAGCGAATCAGGCTCTTTACGCCTTGTTGCGTGAACTTGCCTTCGCGCAGGTTGAAGACGGCAGTAGCTTGAATCGTCCCCAAGAGGGTTCAGCCTGGTTGTTGGCCTGGGAACAGGTGTTGTCGAAGGCATCGCGGCTGTCGCCGATGTCAGTGTCGCACGTTCAACTGACCAGTCAGCCGGTCGCTTACCGGGGCAAACTGGTTACGGTCAGCGGCTGGATTCGCGACGCCCGAGAGCTCAAAGTAAAACCAAACGAACTGGGCATCGATCATTATCACGTGCTGTGGTTGCGGCCCGAGGACACGAATGTCGGACCCTATTGCGTTTATGCGCAAACACTCCCCGATGATTTTCCTGCGGTGGCAGCGAATGATGCTGAGCTTAATGAAAAAGTGCAGGTCACGGGCGTGTTTTTCAAGATTCGTTCGTATCAGGCTGCCAATGACGAAGTGTTGCAGTGTCCGTTGATTCTGGCAGATTCGTTTCAATGGAACCCGGTTGCTGCGGAAGTTCCCATCGATAGCTGGACGCCTTCCTGGTGGCTGATTGCGGTGTTCTTGATTGCCATGCCATTGCTGGCGGGCCTGGTTGCCTGGTGGGCGTTCAAAAGCACTGAAACACGATCATTTGAACACGGGCCAAACGCACAGCGCGAAATCGACGAGGCGCTCGTCGAATTGGAAAAAGATCCGGAAATCAAGTCGGATTTGGAGCGAGTCCAATCGTTGTACGATGCAAACCTCGAACATCCCCATGACGCGATGTGAGCCGGAATGAATTTGGCGAAATTACGATTTCTGTTTTTCCTCACCTGGGGGTTGGTACCAGCCAGCCTGCTGGGCCAGGATGAGGCTGCTGTGCAACTTCCAAATTCGCTGTCGGGAATTTCGGCAAGTCAGGCGTATGACGTGGAAGATGGCCAGCCACTTGATCTGAAAAATGACGTGCTCGTTCGCCTGCTGTATCGGGTTGCCAAGATTTCGCGCAAAAACTTTTTTGAATTCAGCAAGTTCACCAAGGGACTGCCCCTCGCCGAGGTATTGGAAAACTCCCGCAAGTATCGCTTTTGGGTTTTCGATTTGCAGGGCAGGGTGACGGGCGTCGAGGTTCACAAGTTTGCTGATTCCGATCCCGATTCAGGCTTGAAAGGCTGTTACGTTGTCGACCTGGAGTTGCCGGAAGACCTGAGAATCAAGGTCGTGGCACGCGCTGTACCGACAGCCTGGCTCGGCGATTCGAAACTTGATCAGCCAGCCCGATTCCAGGGCTTTTATTTTGGCACGATTCTTACCGGTTCTGCCGCCGACGAGGTCAAAGGGACTCCACAAGCGTTGTTTCTCACCGACAGGATTGCCTGGTTTCCTGGTTTCGATCAATGAAGCAATGGGAATTGGCGACGCCCAGGTCTTGCTGGCGGCCCATGGCGTGGACATTGGTTTGATGGAGCAAGTCAAAAAACAGAACACGCTTCCGATGAGTGCGGCCGACACCGAAAGTTTTTTCCAAATGATGAACGCTGCCCGCGGAATCTCTGCGACAGAAGTTCCCGCGGCGTCGGCTGGCTTTGTTGAGCTGATGCAGAATCCGGCCAGTCATTTTGCTGATTCAGTCAGCGTTCAGGGCCGCGTACGGCGTTGCGTTCCCATCGAGATTGACGACCGGGACCTGGCCGAGCGACTGGGGTTTGATCGTTATTACGAGTTGGACTTGTTGATTCCGCTGGGTGACCAGCGAATCGTCGTCAACAACGGTCCCGATCAATCTTTGGAATATCGTCACCGGTTCCCGGTCACCGTTTGCATGGTCAATTTGGGACCGGGCATGACGGCCGATAAATTACAAAACCAGCTGGTTGAAGTCGATGGGTTTTTCTACCGATTCTGGAAGTACAAATCAGAATTCACTGATCAGGCGGATGGCACCGGCGGCCAGGTGAGCCCGTTGATCATTGGGATATCACCGCTCGTGATATCGGTGGTTCCCGGCATTGATCGGCTATTGACAGTTAGCGTCCTGGGGCTGCTGGGCGGGGGAGTCATCTTGTTCTGGTTCATGCGGCCAGATAAAGGCAAGCGGGCCAGTTTGCCAACATCGTCGGTCAACCAACCGCTGCCGGACCGACCCGATTTCTCGCAGATTGACCGCGAAGCCGACTGAAGTCCCGACAGCCATTTGCAACTTGTTGCGTCAAATGTCAGACCCACTTGCACACACACAGGGACTGCGGGATATTCGTGAGTGAACACTCAATTCAACGGAGCAAATCATGAAATCACCGGTTCGAGTCACGGTCACAGGTGCGGCGGGACAGATTAGTTATGGCCTTTTGTTTCGGATTGCTGCCGGCGATATGTTGGGGCCTGATCAGCCGGTGATCCTGCAACTGCTGGAAATCACGCCGGCCATGAACGCCTTGCAAGGAGTCGTCATGGAGCTCAATGACTGCGCGTTTCCGTTGTTGCACGACATTGTGGCGACCGACGACGCCCATGTCGGGTTTGCCGATGCAGAATTTGCCTTGCTGGTCGGGGCGATGCCTCGCAAACAGGGAATGGAACGAAAAGACCTGCTGGAAGCAAACTCAAAAATCTTTTCACACCAGGGTCAAGCGATCAACAACACTGCCAGGAAAAACTGTCGTGTCCTGATCGTCGGCAATCCAGCCAACACCAACGCCCTGATCACGATGGCGAACGCCCCAAACATCAAGCCAGGCAACATCACGGCAATGACCCGGCTGGATCACAATCGGGCGATCAGCCAATTGGCCACAAAAACCGGAGCCGCCTCCAGCGAGATCGCCCGGATGATCATTTGGGGAAATCACTCGGCGACCCAGTATCCCGATATCGCGCACGCCACGGTCGGCGGAAAACCGGCGAAGGGGCTCGTTGATGAAGCTTGGTATCGCGATGAATTCATTCCCGTCGTGCAACAACGCGGCGCCGAGATTATCAAGGCGCGCGGCTTTTCGAGTGCGGCTTCGGCTGCCAACGCCGCGATCGATCACATTCGAAGCTGGGTGATGGGCACGCCCGATGGCGACTGGGTCAGCATGGCGATTCCCAGCGACGGCAGCTATGGAATCGAAGAAGGCTTGATTTACTCGTTTCCCGTAACGTCATCCAACGGCGAATACCAAATCGTGCAGGGGTTGGAGATTGACGATTTTAGCCGCCAACGGATGGACGCAACGATGAAAGAATTGATTGAAGAGCGCGACGCGGTGGCAGAATTGTTATAGCTGCTAGCGACAATTATCTGGAAGCGTTGTGGTATTCGTTGAACAGAAGTTGTGGATGGGAGTGACGTTGACTTGCTATGTCAAGTGATTTAAAAACTTGAGGCTTCGTCAATTGCAGTACTAGTCCAGCCAGTCAGATTGCGACGACACGTGAATAGAATCAAGATCAGCCCTTTGGCTAATTTGGCAACGGCTTGCAATAACGACCTGCAAACGCAGGAACCAGCGTCCAGGTCTTTGGATGGTTTCGGCAAAGTCCTGTCACGGGCAGCCGACGATTGTTCCGTGTTTGTCCCGATGCATTACGAAGCTGGTTACAGCTATCCGTTGATCGTGTGGCTGCATTCCAACGGGGATGATTCGCAACAGTTGCATCGAGTGATGCCCAGCGCGAGCATTCGCAATTACGTGGGGGTCGCGCCGCAAGCGCCTGAGGGCGATACGCACCGCGGATTTTTTTGGGATCAAACTCCTGGCACGATCGATGTCGCACATGCCTCGGTGATGGCGGCGATTGATCATGCATCACTTCGTTTTAACGTTTCGCAACAGAGAATTTTCGTTGCCGGTTTTGGTGCGGGTGGCGAAATGGCATTTCGGGTCGCATTTGAACGCCCCGAACTCTTCGCCGGCGTTATCTCGATCAATGGACAATTGCCTGCCGGCCACACTCCGTTGGCAGACCTGTCCCAGTGTCGAAATCTGCCAGTGTTTTGGGCTCACTGTCGCCAATCGGTCGACTTTCTCCAGGATGATTTGTGCGACCAGTTGAAACTGTTGCACGTTGCCGGATTCTCCGTAACGCTGCGGCAATACCCCGTGGGCGATCAACTTTTCGCGCACACATTATCGGATATGGACCGTTGGATTATGGAATTAATTCAATCGTTGCCCGGTACCAATATCATTCGATAGACTTTTCTTTTGCATTTGCGATTGCTCGCCGAATGAATGCGTCGTGAACCTGGTTTTGCTGGTGCGCGCGTATTTTGCTTGCCGAATTGCATTGACACGACGTCGCACCAACCTCTAAAAGTACGGTCCCATATCGCTCAATTCCGATTGCAGGTTCTAGATGCAGAGAAAGAAAACCAACTCAGCCGAATCTCTTCACCGTCGCAACGTGTCCCAGGTAAAGCAGTTGCTTTCGATCGACAAGCTTGTGCAGGAGGTGATCGAATCCCATCAAAGTGAGTTTTTTGAGAAGAACATCGTCGTCGAAACTGATCTGAGCCACATCACCGCGGTCGGCAATTCCGATTTGATCAAATCAGCGTTTGCGTCATTGATCGGCAATGCGCATCAGCTGATGACCAACGGAGGCACGCTGACCGTAACGCTCGTTGACGGCAATCACCAGTGGGAACTGGAAGTTGCCGACAACATTAACGAAGCCTATTCCGAACCGGGATCTGATATCGACAGGAAAATGGAAACGCAGAGGTCCGCGGCCGAAGATCTGCCAACGGTGATTCCCTTTCCAGACACCGAGCATTTGCGGAACGCCACCCGCGCTGCCATGTCACATGGCGGTCATGTGCAGTCCTGGGAATGTCCTCAAGGCGGTACCGCGTACGTGCTTGTGATTCCCAAGCCACGAAATTCCTTCCCTGCTTGACTACCCTGAAACCCGGCAACCACGAGAAGTAATCGGAGCATTCAAGGATGAATGAGTCGCCCAATGCAATCGGACAAAAATTGTCCCACTGGTATGGAGCAAGCTCGCGCACATCTCGTGTGTTGTTGACCGTCATCGCGATCGTTCTCCTGCTGGTGGTCGTGCAACTTGGCGGCTGGCAAACGCGCACCCAAATGTGCGAACTGATTGGGGAATGTCCATTGCGCCCGACCGACATTCAACGCATCCAGATTGTGCTGGCGCAAGCCGGACTCGATCAGTACCAGCTCGCCGACAATACGATTTGCGTTCCGGCTGGACAGCGTTCGATCTACCTGAAAGCGATTGCCGAAGCCGACGCGCTGCCCGAACACCTGCGGTCACCAGCCGCAGACTTTGCCTCGCTCAATCCATTCCTGTCCCGCTCGCAGCAGGAATTAATGGAACGAACGGAAAAGAAAAAACAGATTCGAGATTTGGTAACCCGGCTTCCTTTTGTCGATCAAGCCTGGTTTGAAATGGACGAATCCAGATCCCGGTCGGTGTTTGAGCCTTCGCGTCAGACGGCCGTGGTGTCCATTCAGCCGACTGCGGCCAAAGTACTGACTACGGCCGAAATCTCTACCGTCAGGCAGGTGGTGGGAGGAGCCTTGGCAGGAATCAATCCCGGCAATATCGTCGTCACCGATCTTAACGCAGGGCGCGCATTTCGCGAATCCGCGCCCGCTGCACCTCAGACCATCAACCGGGAGCAACCGCCCAGTCAAAAAAGTCTTGAGGCCAATCGGCGTGCATTTTATGAAAGCAAGATCAAGCAGCTTCTCAGTTGTTACCCGGGCATTGAAGTCGAAGTTCACTACCAGGCGGAATTGACAGGCGCCTCGAATCAAAATCAGTTTGCAGTCTTACCCAAACCGACACGCTCACAACCAAGCCGGTCTCCCATCCCCAGCATGCAAGTCGGCACGAACGGACAAGCCTGCGTGCAGGATTTCCAATCGCCGGCGGACGTCACTGTCGATGGTGATGAGGACCCAACTGAAACGGTCGAGGTGATGCCACAGGACAGTCACGCCACCGAAGTCAGCTCGACAAAGGTGGAACGAGTCGGCGTCGTCGTCTCCGTGCCACAGCAATGCATCGAGAAAAAATTTGGAATCGGCAAAGTCAAGAAATTGTTTGGCTGGCCGGTTGAGCGGCAGCCGGAAAACATGTTGCAAACGAAATTCGAAAGCCTGAAGTCGGAATTGATCGAGAAGATTCGGCCGGCGCTGCCTGTCGCTTCTTTTGATCAGGCAGAAGGCTATCCAATCTCGATTTTGCTCGCCGAACAACCAACCGCTAACGAGTCATCCTGGCCGGATGATTTGCAGTCACTTGCCAGCGAGCATTGGCCAACCTTGGTCGTCCTGCTCGTTGGTTTGATGATGCTCGTCGTTGTTTCCCGTACGAGTGTCGACAGTAAACGTCAGCAGGCGGCGCTCACGCTGTCGCTTGATTCAGCGGCAATCGCAACGGGAGAGCAGGGCGATCGGGAACACCGCACTGAGACCGAAAAACGGTTGAGCCAGTTGATCGAGCAGGATCCCGATGCCGCGGCCGAGGTCATCAAATCCTGGATCCGCAAAGCGGCTTGAGGTCGCTCGCCTTTCTTGTTGAGCGCACCGCCGCCTGTCGGTCGGCAGAGTCACCTCCCACTGGGAGAGGTCGCCGTCTCAGCGGCGGGTGAGGGTCTAATTCGTTCTGAGCGTACATTGAAACGGCAGTCATTTGAATTGGCTGAGCTCAGCAAGGCACTCGTTTAGGCCACGCAGTTGCCCTTGCTGGAGTCGCGACATTCCGCGAAAAGACGTGTCGGTTTTTCGTTCGGCTGTCGAAAAAGTCCCGAGTGCCCCTTCATCTTTATCGTCATGGAAGTCGTTTCAGATGAGACAAACTTCAAAATTGTTGTGCGCTGTCGCCTGCACGTTGTTTTGCTGCCCGGATCTCATGGCTCAAAACTATCAAGCGAGCCCGCCTCAATCAGCGGTCAATTCGTGGCAGCCGCCGACGGTTCAATACAATGCACCGCCCATTTCGAATTTGCCCACTCGCAGTGATTCCAAACAGTGGTGGCCCAATGAACCAACTAAACACGACGCAAATGTCCGGCCCGCAAATGTCGAAATCGCATTGCCGGACGTGGATCACCCGACCAGTCAATCTGGGACGCTGTTGACCAGCGTGCAGGAAAGCGCATCCGAGGAAATGTCGGGGTTGTTGGGTGCCGCCCAGGCGGCTGTGCCCTGGGGGAAAAATCTGAAAAACAGGTTTGCGGGTGTCGATGTCAAGAAAATGTTGGGCTCGCTGGCCATCGTGCTCGGTGGTTATCTTGGATTTGTCTGGCTTGTCAGGCGCTTCAACTCGGGTGCAACGGGAAAATTACCTGCTGAAGTCCTGGATGTTGTCGGTGCCGCGCCGTTTGGTCCACGCAAAAGTCTGCAGCTTGTTCGATTGGGAAGCAAACTCCTGCTGTTGCTCAATGGTCCGGAAGGAACCCATCCGATCGGCGAAATCACCGACCCGACCGAGGTCGAGCATCTCATTTCGCTGTGTCGGGGGCGCCATCGGTCAAGGTCGACCGATCAAAAGGTGTTCACAAATCTGATGGGGCGCTTGCAGGCAGGAATGCCGCCGATGGCTCACAACCGAAATGAGAGTTTGGCAATCCCTCAGTCACAAATGGAGCCCGCTAGCGCGGCCCCGGCTACGTCATCAAGAGTACCTGTCGCGGCTGCAAATACAACTTCCGAACTTGAACGAATCGTGCAACGCCTGTCCAGCGTCGTTGCCCAAACAAATGGCCGCAATGTCTTTGAAGCTTAACTGGCTGCGCCGGTAACGGCCTGCTTTTAAACATGATTTCACGTCACCTCATCAAGATCCTCTGCCTGACGCTGCTTCTGTATAGCCGCGGCGCAGTCGAATTAAACGCCCAGGAATATTTTCCCTGGAATTCCGGACTGGGCGTGAATCAACCGGCGACGACAGCACTTGATTCTTCCTCTGGGGAAGTTGGGCTCTCAGGCCCCGAGGGTGAAGGAAAATCTGCAACTTCAAACGCGGCATCCACAGCTGAAAATGAGCGTGCGACCACGGAGCTCTCAACGAACAACGGACGCAATTTCTCCGACTACCTGGCCGACCAGGCAGAGCAGCTAACCTCGCGAGAGGGAACCGCCTCGACCATTCAGGTTGGGTTGTTGTTGGCCGCGCTCAGCCTGGCACCGGCATTGGTGTTAATGACGACCAGCTACGTTCGTGTCGTGGTCGTGCTCAGCCTGCTGCGGCAAGCATTCGGCGCGCAGCAATTGCCGCCGACACAGGTCCTGACGACGCTGTCGCTGTTTTTGACGCTGTTGATCATGGCGCCGGTGTGGAGCGAGATTAAGACCGAGGCGATTGATCCGTATACCGATTCTTCAGCAGGCATTGAATGGAAAGAAGCGTGGGAGCGTGGCGTGATCCCGATCAAGCGCTTTATGAGCCGCCAAATCGACGCCGCTCAGAACGGGGAATCGATCGCCATGTTTTACAAGTATTTGCCGGAACATTCGCAGCAGCGTCCCGCCGGTTATGAAGACGTGCCTTTGAACGTGTTGTTGCCCGCCTTCATGATCAGTGAACTAAAAGTTGCGTTCCTGTTGGGATTTCAAATCTATCTGCCATTTCTTGTCGTTGACCTCGTCGTGTCGACCGTCACCGTTTCGATGGGAATGCTGATGTTGCCGCCCACGATGGTCAGTTTTCCGCTGAAGCTGATCTTGTTTGTGATGGTTGACGGCTGGAATCTGGTCGTGGGCATGTTGCTTCAGAGTTTTGGACCGATTGGCTGACGAATTTGCCTGCCTGATTGCGCGCCCGCGTTGTATGAAAGTCACAGGAGACATTTTGTGAATCCGGAAGATGCCGTTGAGCTGGGTCGAGAGGCCATCAAAGCCTGTATGTTCATAGGCGGGCCTATCATCGTGCTTGGATTGATCGTCGGGCTGGCCGTGGGATTACTCCAGGCGATGACACAGGTGCAAGATCAGACCGTTTCGTTCGTGCCTAAAATCCTGGTGATGATCCTCGGCATCGGCGTCGGACTTCCCTGGTTATCCGACAAAATGGTCGACTATACGAAGAGTGCCTTGGAGACGCCCATGATTCACATGAACCGTCGAACCGAAGCGTTCAACGAACCGCCGGCCTGGGAAAGACCGATTGAATTTCAGCCTGACCAGGAACTCAACCACAACGACGACGCGGGCCAGGACAATCGGCTGGCCAGCCCGCGTCCGGCGACCAACGTGTCGAGCATGCCCAGGCTCAGTCAAAATCATTCGATGCCGACCATGAAACCGTCAACGACGAGTTCCATGCCGAGGTTGCACTCTCCCGGCGAGTCGTTTAACGAACCGCCAACGCCGCGCATTGCGGAAATACTCGAACCCGACTTTTAACGGAAAATATGGAACTTGCGATTACATTTCTGTTAGTCATGACGAGATTGATGGCCATGGCGATGACGGCGCCGTTACTCGGCAGCCGCGTGGTCGGGACGAGGGTGCGAGTCGGGATTGCGACTTGCCATGGCAGTGCTGGCCTTCCCGCTGGTCGATTTTTCCAGCGTGCCGATGCAGCCAGCGGAAGTTGGTTCAGCTCTGATTTCAGAAGCACTGATCGGCGTTTTGCTGGGATTTGGTGTAACGATCCTGTTTGCGGCAGCTCAAATGGTTGGTGCCGTAATTGGCCAAATGGCCGGAATCCAGATTGCCGATCAACTCGACCCAAACACGGGAAGTGCTTCATCGGCAGTCAGCCAGCTGTTTGCGGTTTTGTCGTTGGCCGTCTTTGCCCTGGTCAATGGTCCAGAATTGGTTGTGTCTTCGGTGCTTGATACGTTTGTCAGCCTGCCACCAGGTACTTCGCTCCAGACCGATTCCATGCTGGAATTGGTAACGCAGCTTTTGCAGCAGAGTTTTGTTTTGACACTTCGCGGAGTGGCTCCGGCAGTTGCCTCATTGATGATCGCCACGCTGGTCATTGGGTTAATCGGCCGGACTTATCCCCAGATGAACATGCTGCAAATCGGCTTGAGTTCGAATTTGGTCGTGATGATGTTGGCGATCTTTTTGACGCTGGGGGGCAGCATGTGGCTGTTTGTCGACAACTGGCAAGAAGCCATCGTCTTTATCGAGACAACGCTCGCGCATCGGATCTAAACCAGTCACATTGGAAATCTTGCATACGTGTCGGTTACCAGAAGTTCGTAATCTGGCCGTGCTCGTTTATCAACAAACTTGAGAGGAACAGTCGCAATGTCCGAAACGTCTGCCGGCGAACAAAACCATCCCGCGTCGCCGTACCGACGCGAGCAGGCGATCCGCGATGGGGACACTGCAAAAAGTTTTGAGTTGTCAGGTGCGATTCAGGCGCTGGCTGCGGTTGCAGTCGGATTCATGTTGCTGGGAGGGCTGGCCCAGTGGCTTTGCAACTGGACGGAGGAGACCTGGAAGCAGGCGGCCGGGAATATTTGTTTCGAGCCCACAGTTGCCACGCAGGAATTACAGGGCACGGCCTTTTCGCTTTCAGCAGTCATGGCGCCGATTTTGATGACGATGTTCTTCGCCGGCATTCTGGCCCACCTCACTCAAACGGGCATTGTGTTTCGCGCCAATTCGGTGGTACCCGACCTGGGCCGCGCCGGTCCGCAGAAATGGTGGCGACATGTATGGTCCATGAACGCCATTTCCCTGCCTTTTGTCGGCCTGCCAAAAACGTTGATTGCATTTGTTACCGCTGGCGTGAGTTTTTGGCTGCAAAAAGAGGCGTTTTTCGGGCTGGGCAACTTGCCCGTTGAACAGATCGGCCCGGAAATGTCTTCACTGGTGTTGGGCGTTTGTTTTCACGTCGCCATTGTATTGTTCGCACTTTCGCTGGTGGACTATGCGCTTCAGCGTTGGAGTTTTGAACGCCGTATCCGGATGACGGATCAGCAAGTTCGCGATGAAGCCCGGATGCAAAACGGTGACCCACAAGTGATGAATCAACGCCGCGCGCCGGCATCGCTCGCTGGGGCGGTCCAGCAGTCCAAACGTGGCACGGATCTCCGAGCCGTGAACTGAAATACAATGTGGCATGGATCTCCGAGCCGTGAACTGAAATACAATGTGGCATGGATCTCCGAGCCGTGAACTGAAATACAATGTGGCATGGATCTCCGAGCCGTGAACTGAAATACACAGCCCGGAGGTCTGTTCCACAATCAGTAATTACAAATACCCGAATGCTTCTGCGTAATCCTGCCAGCGCTGGTCAATTTTCGCGTTGAATGATTCGTTGGCACCGTACCGCGCGGTTTGATGTCCGCTTCGTTGCTGCAGGTAGGTCTCGGCCTGGGGACGCAGGGCTTCGAATCCATCCAGCTGCAACTGCCGATATAGGTTTTCCAGTCGTGCCAGTGGATCAGCCACGAAATCTTCGAATCGAATCTCGACCAATTGCTGTTCGGTCAGCTCGCCTCGATCACGAAAGTAGGCCCCGTACAACAGGTCTTTGCACTCGCACACATAGTCGAGCAACTGTTCATCATCCATCTTGACGACTTGAAACGCCTGCAGGTGATACAGCGACTTCCACAGTCGGCACGTCGACGAAACCAGCTTGTGCGGATGACGGGCCAAATGCACAAATTTTGCACCGGGAAACCATTGGGCCAACAGCTTGATCCGGCCGGTATGGGGGGGCGATTTGAGTACCAGCCGCTTGCCGTACTGAATCGTCAGCACCTTGTAGAAATAAGTCAGCTGCTCCCGGATCTCCTCCAGCTCGGCCGCGGACAGGTTCTCCGGGTTAAGCTTCCTTTGCTCCTCCGCCTTGCCAGCCGGGAACGCGATTTTGCGATAGGGCGTCGGTGCGTTAAGTGACAACAGGGCAAAGTCATCTTCCTGCGGTGACAGGGCGCCGAGCGCCATGTCGTCCATCGGTCGTTTCCGCGGCATCAACAGTTTAAACAAAGGCAAGAACATCCATCGCGAAACGATAGAGTGACTCGGAACAAACGCATCGTAGTTGGTCGGAAAGGCCAGGGTCGGATCAAGCGCCATGAGTTCGTGCATCAGCGTTGTTCCTGATCGCCAATGACCGACGACGAAAATCGGTGGCTGGGTCAACTCGGTTTCGCGGATTCTTCGACCCTGATTCAGACTTTGCACGCCAGCCAAAGTCGAATTGATGACGGAACAGCCTCCGCACAGCACCGTCATGGGCCAGCGTGTCGGATGGATACGAAATCCGTTTTCATACAGGAGCTGCCAGTACGCTCCCATGGGCATGCCGTTCCAGAAACGGGGTGTCCAGGGCGGATACCAGTTTTCCGGAGCCGATTTGGCTGGTGACGTGGCGTCGCGTTGTCCCGACATGCGGCATCCGTGAGAGAAGTGAATTGGTCCGTAGGCGAGTCTGTCCCAGACTCGTGATTTGTTCCAGTCTGTTTGGGACAAACGGATTTACGATCAGGCGACTTTCTTGATCATACCCTCTGGCGTGCGGAGGTTGAACAACCCGAAGATCTCTTCTTTGGACAGACCGCGGCGAGCCGGTTTGTCGTTGTTGGATAAAACCTCTCGAAACAACTCACGTTTTTGTTCGAGGATGTCATGAATTCGTTGTTCGATGGTGTCAACCGAAATCATCCGGGTCACCGTCACACTGCCGGCGGCCCCGATTCGGTGGGCCCGATTGATGGCCTGATCCTCGACGGCCGGATTCCACCAGCGATCGAACAAAAACACGTAGCGGCAAAACTGCAAGTTCAAGCCAACGCTTCCCGCTCCGTAGCTCATCAGCAAGACGTGCCGCCGCGGATTGTTTTTGAATTCTTCCAGGATCGGATCGCGCTGTTTCGATGGAATGCGTCCGTGGAATTCCAGCGGATGAAACTCGCTCAGATGCGGGCTGATTTGGCCAATCGTATCGACCCATTGGCTGAACACGATCGCTTTTTGGCCGCTGGCGGCGACTTCTTCCATGTCGGCCTTCAGTCGCTCCAGTTTGCTGCTTTGCCCCGTGGCCGGATCGAAGTTGCAGATTTGTTTTAGCCTCAGCACCAGTTCAAACACATGTTTGATGGAAATCTCATGTCCCATTTCGTTCAGCCTCAGCACACCGTCGTTTTCGGCCTGATGGTAGGTTTCGATTTGTTCGGGCGACAGGTCTAACTCGGCATCCCGCATTAGCCTTGGCGGCATGTCCTTCATGACGATGTCTTTGGTCCGTCTCAGGATCATGTCTTTGACTTCGCGTCGCGCTTCCCGCGGAGTCATATGGATGTTGAGGGCGCCCGGCGAAACAAAATCACAGATGCCCACGAGGTCTTCCAGACCGTTTTCGATCGGTGTTCCGGTCAATGCCCAACTTCGCGATCGTGGAATATCGCGAATCATTTTGCTGGTTGCATTGGAACGGTTCTTGATTCGCTGCGCTTCGTCCAGCACGATCAAATCATAGGAGAGGTTATTTCGTTTGAGAATCGGTTCGTCACGCGTCATCAATTCATAGTTGGCGATCTTGACCGGAGCGCGATCACAGGTCCAATGCCACTGCCGCTGGGCTTGATTTCCCTGGATGGCAGCGATGGGAATTTCGGGCGCCCATAATGCGAACTCGCGCAGCCAATTGGTAACCAGCGGCTTGGGACTGATCAGCAGAATATTTTTGGCGTGGCCGGTCCGCAACAGCATTCGCATGGCCGTAATGGCCTGCATCGTTTTCCCCAGTCCCATTTCGTCGGCCAGGATGGCGCTATGCCGTGGGAATAGAAATGCAACACCCGCATATTGAAAATTAAACGGCTTAAATGGAAACTCCATTGTGTTGCCGGCAAACAGATGCTCAAGCGGTGGTTGCAACAGGTAAAACAGTCGATCGCTCAGCTTGATTACGTCGTTCGGAGGACTCAGTCGCGTCCGGCTTGGCTTGCTGGCTGCGTGGGCTTCGTCCGTCTCCGCTGAATTGTTTTCAATCGCCTGTTTCGGAGCAGGTTTCTCGGCGACCGCCGGTTTGGGCGCGGCTTTTTTTTCGAATTCGTCCTCAACGAAGAAGTAGCTTTGGGTTTTAACGGTCCGTTTGCGGAAATGGGCCGAAACAACCGGAGTGTCGAGTGATGCTGCGCAGGTCCAGGAACCGATCTGCGGATCGGTTTCGGCAACAAGGTGACCTTGCCAGTCAATCTCGGTCCAGTTGGATGCGTTAGAGATGTTCATGGGCCGGCGAGAACGAAAGTAACTTGTTTATCGGACAATGGCTTGCGCCTCTTCGATGGCTTGCTGAATACGCTCGAAAGGTTCATCCAACGGGATTGATTCGGTAAACTGGATGCATCGCTGCCGAACCAATGAAAAGGCCTGCTCGTCCAGGTTTTGAGTCCAAATCGTCTGATCGTGAATTTCGAAATGCTCAAGTGTTTGCTCACTGGATCGCGGGCCATCGTCGCTCCCATCTTTCGTGTCGATCAAAGCCAAGGGCATTGAAACCATGTCCGAAAGGGGCAACATGCGGAGGGTGTTGGTGATCAAAACAGATCGGCTTCCTGTTGGCCTTGGCGAGCAGTGCCAGCCCGATTTGGTCGCAATAGAGAAAGCTGTAATACGTTTGCCCATACAAAATCTGCTGGGCACGATTGGAGACAACGGGTGCTGTGCAATGAAACTCGAGTGGGCGACCGATCGAATTTAGCAGCAGCAGTCCGCCGCAATGCCCCAACTCTGGCACTTCGACTGCCGTGATGAATCCAAAAGTTGCATTTTGAGCTGTCATGGGTTCGGTCACCGAAATGCCGCCAAGTAGTGGTAAGATTGGTCGAGGGTGCATGAATCCAGCCAGCCACGCATGCCAGCTAATTCGTTGTCAACTAGAAAAAGGCAATTTTTTTGACAAAGAAAATGGGCCCCGCAAGGAGATCGGTACCGCTCTGAATGGGACTTTAAGCTGGGCTGTTCCCGGCGGTCGTTCGCTTTAGACGGAACGAGCCACACAGGTGTCGTTTTAGCTAGTGTTTAACATAAACTTTGCGGACGATTCAGTTTTTTCACTCAAATCAATTTTCTAAATTCCAAATGCGCGGCCAATTGACTGCAATTGCTCGACACTCCTGTTAGCTGTGCTTATACTGGGGGAGTAATCAACCAAACAAAAGCTCGGAGCCAATCATATGAGTCACGATTCTCAGGATCTATCGCCGGTATTTCGGATTGACGTGAGCCAGAGTGCTCAGCGAGCCACACGTTGGTAGCGGTCAGGCTGGGGTGAACAATAATAACGAGATCACTGCGTTGTTGCAGCAGTTGGTCATTGGCCAGGATCGCCAGAACGAATTGCTGGAGGAGATGGTTGATCAAATGGGCGCTGCCCAGCGTCAACGGGCGGCCGAGCTGGGACAGTGGAAAGAAGCGAATCCGATGTTGGCTCGTCGTTGTCGGGCTGCGGCGGAAGCACTCAGCCAGGTTCAAACCGAGTTTCTGCAAAACTTGACGGTTGAGGTAAACGACAACTTTGAGAACATGATGGACGGCGAATTTGTGCTCAACGAATTCGTGGATCGTTACGGCCCACGGTTGGCTCATCTGAACGGCGTGTTGCAACTCCTGTCGCAACTGAGCGCCCAACATTCAATGAGCAACTCGGCTCATTAGGGCGAAGTCCGCTCTAGTGGCGTGCTAAATGATTGCTGGTTGTCTTGCCGATTCGCGTTGGGCAAATCAAACTGTTTCCAAAGAGCCACTCCGCGTGGGAACTGCCGCAATCGCCGTCAACGAGCCGAAAAAAACGATCCCGAGATAGTTACAGGCCAAATCTCCCCAATCGAAAGTTCGTGACGGCAGCCAGATTTGAGAAAACTCTTCCGCTGTCGACAGACCGAGCATCAACAGGACTCCCAGGACAACGCATCGCATCCGAATCGTGCCATAATTCCAGCCACATAATCGGCTGGCAGGAACGGCGAGCCCACCAATCAAGAGAAAATGCAACGTCTTGTCGTGGCCGGGAATGAAATCAACGAGTGACCGCATGCGGCAAGCGATGTCAAAGTCCGCGATCAATACCAGCGTGAAGACGATAGCAAACGCGAGGCACGCGCCGACTCGCAGCAAATAGGCGCGGGTTGTCGAAAACTGTCGTGGCTGCGATGGTTTGGACGGATCGTGCACTGGCAAAACCGAAAAAGAGAAGTCTCACTCGTGTTATCGGCTGAAGACTTTGCTGAACTTAAAGCAACAAGTTCCTGCGATTAAAACGTTTTCCGGTGCCAATTCTCAAAAGTTCGGCCTAAATCTAACTTGAGATTCTGGCCTCTTGGCGGTACGGGCACTACGATAAGACAGTGTTTGCGTTTTTCGTCATGTCGCAGGAGGGGGTCATGAGCTTTCGGTTGCTGATTGCAGCATCGTTCTCGCTGCTTGTCTTTTCGGGTTGCCAAAAAGCGCCCCAGGAAGTCGCCACGCATCCGCTTGCTGCGTTTGCCGAAAGAAATGACGATCCACTGGCCGCCGCTGCCGACCGGTTTCAGCGGAGGTTGAGCGCTGATGGCACGGTTCCCGATCGTGCGCTTCTTAACGCCAAGGCTCAGCGGGACACTTTGGTCAGGACGCAAGCGCAAAATTTCCAGGGGAACGGCGCGTCAATCAGCTGGCAGTGGGTTGGACCCGGAAATATTGGTGGGCGACTCCGCCCGATCGTGATTCATCCAATAACACCCAACATCATGTATGTTGGAAGTGCATCTGGAGGGATATGGAAAACACTCGACGGCGGGCAGAGTTGGTTTCCCCTGGACGATTTTTTGCCTTCGCTTTCAATCGGCGATATGGTGCTGCATCCCGAAGACTCGGATACGTTGTATGCGGGAACGGGCGAGGGCTTTTTCGAAACCGTCGAGGGCTCGTCGAATACTGCGGCTGTTCGAGGAGCGGGGATTTTCTTGTCCACGGACGCCGGCAGTACCTGGAATCAGATTCCTTCAACCGATAATCCGGACTTCTACTTCGTCAATCGCCTCGAATTCGATCCCTCCGATTCAAACACGATGTTAGCGGCGACCAATACGGGCGTCTGGCGCTCGACCGATTCCGGACAAAACTGGACGTTGCGCGAGTCGTTTCACGCGCTCGACATCAAGTTCAATCCCATGGATCCAACTCGGGTGGTCGCCGGTGGACATGATACGGTGGATGGTCCGTATTTCTCGGTTGACGGAGGTTTGACGTGGCAACTCGCCGCGGGTGCTGGCGGCGAACGCCAGGAGATTGCCTGGGCTCCCAGCGAGCCCCATACCGTTTATGCCGCCGTCAGCGATGAAGGCCGCATCAAAATCTGGCGCTCGACCGATGGCGGTCAGAATTATGAGCTGCGTACTCAAGGGAGTGGTATCCAGACGTGGGCCGGTTACAACAACACGATCTGGGTCGATCCCGCCAACGCGGAATTCCTCGTTGTCGGCGGCGTGCGGTTGTATCGTTCCAATAATGGCGGTGTTACCACGAATCAGCGGTTTAACGCCGTTCATGCCGATATGCATCGCATTGTGCAGCATCCCGGGTTCGACGGCAGTGATAATAAAGTCGTTTATTTTGCGACCGACGGTGGTATCTGGCGAGCCGATGACGTTTATGGGACAGAAGCGGTTGATCTCAATAACAATCTGGGCGTTACCCAGTTCTACGGCGCAGGCATCAATCCCACGACCGGGCACATTGTGGGAGGCACGCAAGATAACGGTACGTTGTTCTATCGCGGCGATCCACAAGACTGGGCCCACATCTTTGGAGGCGATGGTGGCTATGGTGCCGCAGACCCGACCGATCCGGACTTCTTCTACGGCGAAGTACAGTGCGCGTACATCCACCGCTCAACCAATGGCGGTGCTGGAACGTCCAGTTACATTTATAACGGGCCAAATCCAATTCAGGATGCCGGCGGTCTCAGATCAAATTTCATCCCGTTCTTCATGCTCGATCCGAACGACCCCAATCGAATGCTGGTCGCCTGTGAACGGATGTGGCGCAGCAACAATGTGAAGGACTCGCAGCCAGACTGGTTCGCGATCAAAGATTCGATCGATCCCAATGGCAGACCATTTCCGGGTGGCAAGACGCTACCATCCCATTTCGATGAGAATTCGCCCTACAACCTGTCCACGATCGCGGTGGCCAAAGGAAATTCGGATGTGATTTGGGCGGCTCATAATAATGGCAGCCTTTATGTCACCTCGGACGGAACGGCATTGGCTCCAACCTGGGCACGCGTCGACGAGAACGGCGTCGGTTTGCCAGATCGCTGGATCTCAACAATCGTGATCGACCCCACCAACCACAGTCACATTTACATCGCGTTCATGGGGTGGGAGGACGACAACCTGTGGGAAACAACGGATAATGGAAACACATGGCGCGACATCTCGGGGACCGGACCGCTGTCAATTCCAAATGCACCCATTAGCGGCTTGGCCTTGCAGCCGCATCGGCCCGGGATGCTGTATGTCGGCACCGATATCGGCGTGTTTACTTCGACCGATAATGGTGTGATGTGGACGACCCAAACCGATGGTCCGGGCACCGTTCCGGTCGAGCAGCTGCTTGTGGAAAAATGACAACACGCTGATGGCCGTTACTCACGGCCGCGGCATATTTCTAACGGTGGAAGACGCAATTTTTCCTCAAGACCTCGACGTGTTGTTGGGTTTTCAAACTTCAGGACAGCTTTCGGATCTGTTTGGCGGCGACGATCATTTTGTCTCGATCGATCCGGCTCGCCGGGCTACCCTGAGCGGCCAAAAAGTCGACATCGTTCTGACATCAACAAGCAGCACGATTTCGCCCGGCGAGTTTCGATTTCGCGTGCAGTCGCGAATGAACGGTGGACGCTTGGGAGATGTGTATCAAACCATCAAGTTATGGAACTACCAGACGGGCCAATACGAACTGTTTGATACGCGGGATGCACCGATCGTCGACGAGCAAGTCGTCATCGCACCCACGGGCGACCTCAGCCGATTCGTACAGCCACTGACGAACGCGATCCAGGCCAATCTTACCTGGCGGCGGGAGACGTTTATCCGCCGACCGTTCACCTGGTCGGTCGATATCGACGAAGCCGTCTGGCTGATCACGGAGTAGGACCTGCCTCGAGCATCGGACCTGGAAACGCAGTCAAAGGAACGGTTGTTGTAAACAACGCCTGTCAGCAAAGCGATAATCAGCCACGGCAGGAGTTTGGCAGGAAATCCGTACACTTGTTACGGCTTGCTCTCAACTTGTGCGTCGTCGACCAATCTGGATTCACGCGCCAGCCGATCCAGCATCCCCTGGATGTCACTGCGAATGCGCTCCATGAGCGGGTCGGTTGCCGCGTTTCGATCGCGGTCGGGACTGACTTCAATCGCCTCGCCGATCTCCACAACGACTTTCAGCTCTCCACGAGGTGTCACGGCATCGGTCAAGTCTTCTTCGAAGCGCTCTACCGTTTCGTGTAACCGGTCCACGCTGGGAAGATCCGTCAGGTAGTTGGGTGGGTAGCAAGAAATCTGCTGGGCCAGGTAGATATCGCGCAGGTCCCGCCATCGCTGCTGGTGGCCTTCCGCGGGAAGTTCATTCTTGACCAGGTCGGGTACGATGGCCAGTCGCAGCGCTTTTACTCTCGGTACGGTGCCCTCGTTCGGTCGGGATGATCCCAGCCAGCGTTCTTCCAGCGGATTCAGCAGATGCTGGATCAGTTCCTGGCAGCGGTCCCGTGTCGACCCCGGTCGGGGCCTCCCGAAATACTGAATCTCTTTTAACGCCAACAGTGCCCGACCGACGCGTGCAATGCGATCCATCACCGGCATTCCCGATCCGTCCGACCAGGTCAGCCGGGATTCCATCTCGGCCAGCGTTGCATCGACTGCGTCGTGCAAATCCGACAGTAAAAAATATTTGATGGCCACCGGATGAAGCACGATCTTGCCACCTTCGCGGGACCGTGCCCGTCGTTTTGCCGCCGTGCGCGCGATGAAGGCTACGCCATCCAGCATGTCGTGCAGCTTGTCATTCGAACGGGTCGTGGCGCTCTCGGGAAAGAGGATCAGTGGCCGCGACGCGGTTTCGAGGATTTTGATGGCCGTGTTGATTGCCTGCCGGTCGACACCCTCGCGATTCAGGCTGAAGCCGCCCATTTTGTGGATCGCAAACGCGGTGAATCTGTCCTGGTTAAACAGATGCCAGCTGGCCATGGCAAACACGTGGGTGCCTGCGTCACGAGCGGGGAATCCCATCACGACCGGATCGCAGGGGCGGCAATGGTTTGGCGTGAGCAGGATTCCGTGCCCCGCGTCCAACGACGCCCGCAAGCGGTCCAAGTGGCGGTTCTCATATTGGACGACACCGTGTGACTTGCGCAGCCAGCGATCGATCAACCGAAAACGCTGGATAAACGACGGCCACCCGTTTCCCCGGTGTGGCGCGATGAACTCGTAGGGTTTCTGGATGATTATTTTTTGCATAATGGAACTTTGGCAACGCGGATCAGGGTCAGCTGAGAGCAACGCACTTGTTTACAAACTCGCCGATTTGGTCTGCCACCTTGGATGTAAAAAACACTGTGCTGTAATGGGCGCATTCCAGTTCGCACTTTTCCGGACGCCCCAAGACATCCCATAGCTTGAATTGGTATTCCGGCGGCACGACGGTGTCGTAGAGGCTGATGAATTGCTTCCTGTAGCGTGCTTTGCAGTGTCGGCCCAGCAATAGCGCATCAGTAATGCTCCAGGCCTTGCTGAGTTGTTCCTGGTCAATCCCCTTGCGTTCCAGCTCTCGGCGCAAGGCTTGAGTGATCGCGCCATTCCAGGTAATCCCTCCGAGGTCGCAGCCCGTAATGATCGGGAATAGAAAATCCACGTCCTCACAATTTGACGCCAGCAGTGACTGGAAACCACCGCTACTCATGCCGATCAGGCCGACGTGATCGTAAAGGCCCCGCATGTATTGGAGCAATTGTCGAATTTCCGCAACGAAATGGCGAAAATTCGCGATCGTCCAAAAGATGTTGGGGCTAATGAAATACTCACCGGTATACGCGCCCGCCGGCGTTCTCGCCTGTTGATAGGGCACGGTTAGCAGGCCTACATCGACACGGTGTTTCGTTAAAAGCCGAAACGCCATTCGCTCTTCAACTCGCTGATTACGTCGTCCCCATCCTGGAGCAAACAACAGCATGGTACGAGATCGCCGATCTTTTTTCGTAAACCATTTAAAAGGAACCAGGTTCGTTTCCTTCCAGGCGGTCTTGATCGGCGAGTCAAAAACCATCATTTGCGCCCACTTGGAAACTGGCTGTTTCTCCCCGGGGTGCACGCCATCCCTCAAGCTGATCGCCCCGTGGGAGCCATAGTCCGAGTAAAAGTCCCATGGCATACTGAGATATTGGCGGTACTCTTCAAAAAACCTGTCAATGGTAAATTCCTGTCCATCAAAAAGGTCGCAATCAAGCAGCTTTCCACACGTCTTTTCCTTGTGGATGCGCAAATACACGCGGTCAAAGTGGGTGGTCAGGATTCGGCTTAATAAACTCACTGGCATCATTCGGATTAAGGTGTGAGAAGTCGGTGACAGACGGTTGACTGGTATCAAAGATGATACATTTGTAAACTAAATGTATCGCGGCAGGCAAATTAATGGGTGAAGCGTGTTCCTGTTGTTACATGTCACCGAATCCCTGGACACCCAACAAACAGTTGAGGAGATTAACTTGCCTCTGGAACTCATTAGCTCGATACCCACGCTGCTTGCTGGCTTTTGGCTGGCATTCGTGATGTGGTTCCTGATTTGGACACCGGTGGTCGCGCTGCTCGAGTACGTTGCACACCGCTGGATCATGCACAAAGCCAATCATTGGCTCGATCCACAACTGACGCAACTCAGGGCGCATGGAAAGCACCATCAGGGCGTTAACGATCACGAACTGGTCGACATGCCGATCGTCAACGGACTTCGGATGACCGCCCCCATTTTCTTGTGTTTGCTGGTTTGGGGATATGTGGTGGGTCCTGCGGCAGGCACCGTGGCGCCGATTCTGGCGCTGTTTACTTGGTGCTTCGTTTATCCCTATCTGTGGAACTGTATGCACCGCGCGATTCACGACCTGGAAGGAAATTGGTTTCGCCGCAGTGGTCCAATTTACCGGTTCTTCATGAACCATCATCTGCATCATCATACGCATGCCAGGGTCAATTACGGAACGGTATTTCCCTGGACCGATTACGTGTTCCGCACTCGTGCTCCGCGACCAGCGGGACTGACCACGTCTGTTGCCGGGCCGATTGCAGAAGAAGCCATAGAGGATCAGGCAGGATCGGCCTCGAAAGAATCCGATATGCCAATTTGACGGTTATGAAGTCCTGCGAAAATTCCGTGTTTCGTATGCGCCCGATCGTTGATCGGGGTACAATGGAAGCCAAGGTGATACATGGTCGAAATCAAATATTCCGGCGACGAGCTGTGGGCGAGGATTGAACGGGCCGTGGAAAAGGTTAAGGAACGACTGCGACGAGTTACCAAAGCCCTTAACGAAGCGAACATCCCTTACGCCGTGATTGGCGGAAATGCGGTCCAACATTGGGTTGCCCAAGTCGATGAATCGGTTGTTCGAAATACGCGAGACGTCGACATCATCCTCAACGAAAGCGATTTGGACCAAGCAATTTTGGTTCTCGAACAAGTCGGCTTCAGATACCGGCGAGCAGCTGGCGTTTCAATGTTCCTGGACGGCCCTGACGCGAAGGCCAGAGATGCGGTTCATGTCGTGTTTGCAGGCAAAAAAGTTCGCGAGGAGTATCCAGAAGCTGTTCCCGGAATTGAAAACTACGAATTGATTGAAGACGCCAGGACACTCCCGCTTGAGTCTTTGGTAAAAATGAAACTGACGTCGTTTCGTGACAAGGATCGAGTCCATATCCGCGATATGATTTCGGTAGAACTGATTGGCGAATCATGGTTAAAACGACTGTCGCCGGAGCTCGGAAGACGATTGAAAAAACTTCTCGATGATCCGAACGGTTAACTGCAGCATGCCGGGGATGTGGTACGTGCGCTTCGCCCAGACCATCCGGTAAAAAGGTTACCTGATTTTTTCGTTTAACGGCTAGCCGCAGGTGTCGGTGTTTGTCCCATCACGGACGCAGTCGCCTGCGGCTTGCCGTTAAACGACCTGATTTCCATACCCGATCTCAGCCGCCATATTAAGACTACCCAAAACGCCGTGATTAACATCGGCATCGACATCATGAACAGAATGCTGCCACATTCGGACCCAGAATGGGCTGAGTTTCGGAGCCCACCAGCGCGGAAGAATCTGTTGCGCGTAGCGATTCATGGGTTTTTCTCAACAGCGGAAACCTGCCTGAGTCTACCTTGTCTATCCGCGCACTGCCATCATGCGATGATTCCGAGAATCCGTTTTTTGATACTTTGCGTCAGATAGACCACCCGGGTTTTTTCTTTGAGTTTCCCTTGTTTTTGAATTGACGAAACGAGATTCCATCGCACGCCGAGGCGCGGAGGAAGGCGGTTTCAAGCTTTGAATTTGGAAACGCAATCGAAGTCACGGTAGTTGAAAACGACTCGAGTCAGTGAAGCGATAATCAGCAGCAGCAAGATGGCGGCGGGAAATCCTCCAAGGTTGGAAATGATTTTGATACCTTCGATGTCGGCAAAGCTGATCATGACCCAGGCGACCGTTCCGACCGAGACGCCCCAGACGACTTTGATCCAAAAGTTGCCTTCCGGGTTTTCGGGCGAAATCCCGATCGAACTGATCGCCGCCATTGCGGTCGTATTCGAATCTGCCGACGTCACAAAACAGATGAACGCACTACTCACATAAAACAAAATGAACGCGATCGATAAAGGAAAAGTCTCAAACAGAGCATACGAGGCGTACTCCTTGCCGCCTGTTTCAATCGCGGCGGCCATATTAACTCCCCCCGCTTGTTGAAGATAAATGGAAGTACCGCTGAAGATCGCCATCCACGCCATCGAAAACAGGGGGGGTGGAAATAAAGTTCACCAACATGAATTCACGCACCGTTCGTCCGTACGAAATCCGGCCAAGAAAACACGCCGTGATCGGTGCCCACGCCATCCAGACTGCCCAGTAAAAAACAGTCCACGATTGGGTCCACGTAGAACCGGCGACCGTCCAAGGAGCGATATTCATCGGGATGAAACTGAGCAGGTAGTTCCAGACACCCATGCCACCAAAACTGAAAATGAAGAGCGTCGGTCCCAATATCAATGTCAAAATCGCCAGCACAACGAGGGCCTTTGTGTTGATATCGGACAGAATTCGAATTCCTTTCATTAGCCCCGTAGCACTGGAGATGACAAACGTCGTAACAATCACGAGGGCGATCAGTGCCCAGACCCCGCTGCTTCGCGGAACGCCCAACAAATAGTTCAGTCCGCCCGATATCGTCAGGATTCCGGTACCCAGAGAAGCTGCCATTCCGGCGACCAATGAATAGAGACAAACCGCGTCAATCACATTTCCTGGCCGTCCGAGAATCCAATTACCGAACAATGGCGTGACCGTCGCGCCGAGCGAAAACGGCTTTTTCATGTTGTAGTACGCGAATGCGAACATCAATGAAGCGACACTGTAAATCGCATACGGCGTAAACGTCCAGTGAACATACATCGTTGAGATTGCAAAGTCAGCTGCTTGTTGGCTTCCCGCGTCGACACCCAATTTCGCAGGCGGCTGGGTCAAGTGTATGATCGGTTCGGCAGTCGCCCAAAACAGAATTCCAACAGCGATTGTCGTACAAATCGTGATTGAAAACCAATTCCACATGCTCATCAGTGGTTTGGCATCATCATCCCCGATTCGAACACGAGAGAATTTGGAAAAGCAAATAAAGATACAAAGCGCTACCGCCAGCGAAGCACAAGTGCAAAACATCCAGCCGAAATTGCCAAGAATCAAATTGTTGGCCCGCTCGGCAGCCTGTTTGAACGATGCGGCGTCGACAAAATTCAGGACCACGGCTACGAGTAACGGAAAAAACGGCGGCCAGAATACGGGGTGATTCAGCGTGCCAAAGATCGAATCGCGGGTGCCGTCCGACGATTCGGAATCTGACCGTCGACTGGCTTTGGTTTGCGATGAATGATCAGACATATGTCAATGAAACCGAAGTTTACGCAGTTGGTGAACCCGAGTCGATTACTGGCGTTCTGGGTGATGCGAACGATGTGAAACTTCCTCGCCCGGCGAGCCCTGCCTTCCATTTTACATATTACTTTTTAGACCCCTTTGTTGCTTTTCTTAGCCATTCTTCCTTAGACTGCGGACCTGTTTCTTGGCGACTTGGCAATTCGTCAAATACGAACGCCCAAATTCCGCAAGTCGCACCAGCCCATATCCCGTCCGTTTTTGCCTTACGCACAGCTCGGGATTTGCTGGCTCGTTCTCGCAACCGACTTCGTGACATAATTGACGCCAATTCGCCAGTGTCCAACCAGACGCCATGGTTGGCACATACATCAGTTTGAATCCCGTCTTCATTTTCAATTAGCATATGTTTCCCGCAAATCGGACACGGTCGTTCACCATGAGGAATGATTGAAGTATTGTCGATAGTTTCGACGCCAGTTTCGATCCGTCGTAGGAATTCCTTTGTTTCATCGTGCATCTTATCTCCTTTAAGCTTTGACAACTATATTATTCGCTATCATTTGTTCGTCGTAGCATTCAGTTCTCCAGTTCTTGCCAGGCGAGCTTGCCGAACCCGCTCGATTTGATTGAGAACATCCAGTGCTTCTTGAAATTTTCCCAACCGATAGTGGGCCAAGCCAAGTACCGTGAGATACTGCGGTGCCGAAGCGCCCAGTTGGCAGGCTTCCTCGGCCTGGTTCAATGCGAATTGATATTGGAATGAATTGAAATACCGCTGCCTCAAGATCAGCGCACTTCCATCATGCCATGGCCCAATGATCTGCAACTTTGTGCTCCGTTGTTCCTACTGTCGGATCGTCCACACGAACTTATCGGTGTTAGACGCGAATCTCTGACGCGCCCGAAGTGTTTGGAAATGAATACGGGCCTGCAGTTCGAGAGTTGCCTGATTGACAAATCGGCTTAAATCACCGGTCGCGGTCGCCGTGGCTATCGAATCACGGTCGTTGATTGCGTAACTCGTCTCGATCGATTCCCAAGCGATCGCGACGTAATCCCACAGTTCGATGGCCTGGACCACGGTCGATCCTTTCAAAGTTCCTTCCAAGCTCGAAGGACTGGCAGTTGGACTCGTTCCCATGATGCAAAAAAAGGTGTTCGGCCTGAACCTGAATCCGTACACAAGGCACGCGGCGCCGAGAAACAAGCTCACCCACTCCGACAACACGTCATATCCGTTAAGAAAATTAGGCAAGTCAAAAAAGAATTGACAAATAAACGTTCCTCCGAACACAACCGCCATGCCTTGCCCGCACGTAGGCGCAAAAAAGGACTTCACTAATAGCAACACGCCAGTTCCGCCCAGCACTATAATGCCTTCCCAGGGACGTGATTCGTTTCTCGGATCAACAACGCCGAACAACGCCAAGCCGATCAATCCCAACGCCAGGATCAACGGGATCCATGAAATGTTGTCTGTTTTGTCCATTTTCTATCGCCGCTCACGCGACGCCGTGGTTGGTGACTTTGGAGCAAAACCATGGTCTCGGTTATGATTCAAGTTGCTGATCAAAAACTTTCTCTCTCACCTTGATTTTAGTTTGTCACTATTTTGCTCTGACTTTTGTTTATCTGGGTTCCTCGGCGAATTTGGCTTCGATCACCTCCTCGGCTTCCTGGACAAGCTTTAGCGCGTCATCGTCTTGTTCCCATTCAGGCTTGCTTGTAATGTTGCGCAAGCGTGCGAGCGTGGACTTGGCTTGTTCCTCTCTCCCCAGTCGAAATTCGGCCATGGCGGTGACAGCCAACTTGATCGGGTACGATTTTTCGGCCTCAGCTTCCGGGCCCTGTTCGATTTGATTGAGAACATCCAGTGCTTCTTGAAATTTTCCCAACCGATAGTGGGCCAAGCCAAGTGCCGTGAGATACTGCGGTGCCGAAGCGCCCAGTTGGCAAGCGGCCTCGGCCTGGTTCAATGCGAATTGATACTGGAATGAATTGAGATACCGCTGTCTCAAGATTTTCCAACATGCATCAAAATAAAGTTGAGGATCTGTTTCTTCACCATGGTTGTTGACCAGATCCAAAGCCATGTCGCGAACCGTGGATGGAAGCAACCGAGTTGTCGAGAGGTACGTCACCACGTCTTCCTTTCGGAGTGGTTTGCCAAACAGGGCCCGGACAATTCCCGCTGCCTCGTTCTCAACTGCCAAATCACTTGTCCATGGCCGCGCGTCCCAGATACGGATGGTTCCGTCTCTTGAGGAAGAAGCCAGCAAATCGCCATCAGGGCTGAATTGAACACTTTCGACCGAATCCGTATGATCCTTCAACGTGAGTACTTCCAGACGATTTTCAACGTCCCAAATCTTGATGACATTGTCTCGACCCGCCGACGCCAGTCGAGATCCGTCGGGACTGAATGCGACGTCAAAGACTTCATAGGTGTGGCCTTCAAACAGATACAGCAATTGACCGGTTGCAGAATCCCATAATCTGATTTGGCCATTCCGGGAGCCTGTCACCACAAGGTCGCCGGAGGGGCTGATGGCCAGGCAGTTTTTTGAGTCAAATGCCGCAGAGAGACTGGGAGTTTTTAGTTCATGAATCAATTCGCCAGTTTCGACATTCCACAAGCGCACCTCCCCGCCCCATCCGACTGCGGCCAATCGCAAACCATCGCCGCTGAATGCAACATCCGTAAGCAATCTCCAAGAGCCGGAAAACGTGTGGCCTTTTTGTCCCGTGGCCGCGTTCCACAACTGAACCGTTTGCCGCGGGCGCGCGGAACGTTCTCCATGGGGATCTTGTCCAACTTCGCACGCGGAGGCAACCTGTTTTCCGTCATTGCTTATCGCCAGGCACGACCAGGCCAGGTGTGGTGGCAGACTTTTGAAAGAACTAAGCGGAGTTTGAACGCGGTCATCGTCGCCCGAATCGAGCGTCGACCAAACTTCAATCTCGCCATCATCGTGCAATGCTGCCAGTCGCTGACCGCTGGAACTGCAAGCGATTAATTCAGCACCAGTGTCATTCTGACCCATCAACCGGTCGAACCGGCGGCGATGTTCGTTCCGCGGTCGACTTTCCTCGAATTTGGCTTGCCGACCCGGCGTCTCCCAAAAATGAACTGCTCCGTCGACTCCGGCCGATGCCAGGTATTGGCCATCGTGTGTGAATGCAATACAGTCCGATACCGATTCAATTTGCGTGTCCACCGAAGAATCTGAATCCCAGGTTCTGACACGGCCGTCGTCACCGGCCGACATCAGGCACAGCCCGTCGGGACTGAACGCGACGCCGAAAACGCCTTGTTCATGGCCCTTGTGCACAACAACGGGAGCTCCATTTGCCACGTCCCAAACTCGCACGGTCCGATCAACGCCGCAGGAAGCCAGTCGTGTTCCGTCGGGGCTGAAGGCGAAGCCTGTTACCACCCCAACATGACCTTCCAATTCCTGAACGAGTTTTCGACTGGCAACGTCCCAAATCAGAATGACTTGTTCACCAGATGTTGCAAGTTTGCTGCCATCGGGTGACAGGGCAACGAATAGGGTAAGAATGGGTTTTTCCGGAAACAGTCGAATCTCTTTGCCCGACGTCGCATCCCAGACCCGGATTCCGTCATACGCGCCCACAGCATACAACCATCGTCCACACGGACTAAATCTGACGCCGTTCATTTCGGCATTGCTTCTATTCGAGGTGGACTTGAACTCATGTAGCTGCTCGCCAGACGTGGAATTCCAGATTCGAATCTTACCGGTAGTGCCGTCGATCCCAGCCGAAGCAATTTTTGCGCCGTCGGGACTAAAAGCTAGGTCGATGACCAATGTATGTGCTTTGAAATTGAGAAGCTGTTTACCCGTTCCCACATCCCAAATCTGGATCTCGCCATCCCCCCCATCACTGTCAATGCCATTGCTGGCGATGCGACCACCGTCTGGACTGAACATCATCGTTTGCAGTCTGCAATGTAGGTCGATTCGATGTTGTTCCGCGCCTGTAATCGTGTCGCAAATAACAAGTTTTTCTTGTGTCACGTCAGAGCGTGCGAGTACCGTGCCATCTGGGCTGAGCACCACAACATTCCAACCCTCAATCGATCGCACGTTTTCATGGCAGTGCCGCGTCAGATATCGCCACTCCCAGTTCCTTTGTCCCTCCGGACTGTCTTCGAGCAGTCGCTTGGTCGAGCGGATATTGCCGTCGCGGGATTCGGCATAAGCTCGTGCAATATGATCGTAATATTTGAACCTTTCCGCCTCCTGTCGTGCGTGGAATTCGTTTTCGAGCGATGTCTGTAACTTGCCCTGGTATACAAGGCCCGTCAAAAAACCACCAACGGCCAGAACCGCCACCGCGCTCACACCAATGAGTGATGCTCCAATTGGATTGCGTCGGCACCAGCGCCAGATTATTTCTTTTCGGCTTGCTCGCCGTGCCGTGATAACGCGACCCTCCAACCACCTTTGCAGGTCGTCGCGCAGACTCAACGCTGTCTGGTAACGCCGCGAACGTTCCTTGGACATGGCCTTCAGGCAGATCGTGTCCAAGTCTCGCGGAATGAGCGGATTCAATTGGCGAGGTGGAACCGGCTCTGAATCGATCACCTGGCGAAGCGTGTTGGCCACACTATCCGTCTGAAACGGTGGGCGACCCGTCAGTAAGTAATAAAGAATCGCGCCCAGCGAATAGACGTCGGATTCAGGGCCGATTTCGTCCAGTTTTCCCAAAGCTTGTTCCGGCGGCATGTAGCTGGGAGTGCCCAGGACTTGGCCTGTGGCCGTTAACTCGCTGTCGGACGCAAGGCGTTTGGCCAAACCGAAATCAGTCACTCGCGGTTGGCCGTTGTCGTCGATAAGCACGTTTCCGGGCTTTAGATCACGATGAATCACTCCATGATCGTGTGCGTAGGCAACCGCTTCCGCGATCTTCTTGACCAGTTCAGCGGCATGTCTGGGTGGCAAAACCGTGTCCGCCAGGCTTTTGCCGGACACAAAACCCATCGAGAAATAATGTTGGCCCTCGTAATGGCCGACTTCGTAAATTGGAACGATGCCGCGGTGATCGAGGTTTGCGACCGCCTCAGCTTCCGCATGAAATCGCTTAATGTCGTTATCACTGGCCAGTTGGCCGGCCAAAACCATTTTCAATGCGACGATGCGGCTGAGACTGACCTGGTGCGCTTTGTAGACCACCCCCATGCCGCCCCGACCAATTTCGGCCAGCAATTCGTAATCGCCCAGGTATCGAATCGATTTTCCCATAAGCGATTCACTAGTTGCAGGCGGGCTCGCCGCTTCCGAATCAATGGCTGGCTTTTGGGGCAAAGTCGGTGTCAGCCCGGCGGCAGGTGTTTTTTGTTTGTCATCCCTGACCAGTTGATCAATTTGTTGCTTGTCGGCAAAAAACTCGCGCAGCTCGTCGGCGTGAGCGGGGTACTTGGCAATGAGTTCCGCTTGGCTGGGCGGTTGCCCAGCTTCAACGGCCGCCAAATATTCGGCGATGATTTCTTCAAGTCCAGAGGGATCGGACGAGTCAGCGCTATTCATGTTACCTCGCTAGTCCAACGCGATTGAGTCGATTCTCCTGCTATTTAGAGCACGCTCGCAAACTTTCCGGCATACAAACCTTGGTTTCATCCACCCGAGATGAAATTTCATTTCGCACCTGATTTCAGAAAAACTGTTTCATTTCTTCCACGCCAACCATTAGGGGAATCTGCCTGTGCGGCATCTTGTCGACTGGCGGCTCAACGCTTCGGGCGGATCCTGTAATTCCCCTGATCGACGATGCTTGGGAAAAGCAGTGGACGGTCATCACAGTCAACGTCGCCATCCCCATCGGTGTCGTACAGGGGCACATCAGGGTGTTTGGGGTTGTTGCGAACAAAGTCATCAAGTCCCTCGATTGATTCCTGGTGCATAATATCCACACCTGGTCCCCCGAGATCTACAATCATCGTGACCGAGTGCGACCCAACCGGGGCCACATCACTGTTGGTAGTAAACAACCTCTCTGCGCAAACCCACGCCGTGTTTCCATCCCTCTGAAGGTTGACGACGCGCTCAATCGTGGAAAAGGTACCAATTCCGAGCCCCGTCAAATCGACATTGCTGATCACCAAACCCGTAGCGTAACCATGAAATTCATAGGCCGCGACCGTGACCCGGAAATTGATATCGAGCCCAATGTCGTCATTCAAGTCAACGAATCCGCTCCCGATCACGCTGGTGTAGGCGGCGCAGGCCAAATTGTTGGTGTGTATCAACATACCAATTACGACAAAAAATTGAATGCGTCTACTAATTGTCTTCATCTTGCTATCTCCCCGATAAATTTGTTGACGAGAATCTTCACAGTGTGAAACATGTGCTTGAATTCGCCGCACACTCAACACAACCGTTTGCACTCTATCTATTTAGAGCCCGCGGCAGATTTTGGCGGGCACGCCAATCGGGAAAATCAGCAAAATTATGAATCGGCAAGCGTTTCTCGCAATTTTCGCAGTCCGCGTTTCAGGAGACCGGCAACCGCTACCGGTGTTTTGTTCAGTCGCTCGCAAATCTCAGAGATTCCGCAGTCCTCCAAATAGTGGAGGGCAACCGCATCGCGCTGCGACTCGGGCAATTGATCGATGGCTTCAACCAGCTGCACCCAGCGTTCATTCCGAATGGCCGTGACGCTTGCTGTACTTTGATCCGCTGCCAAAATTCGGTCTAATTGTATCGTCGATTGTTCAATGGCTTGCTCAAGGCCAACTTCCCGCGCAATGTTGCGTTTGTCGCGTCCAAAATCGCGGATTGCACGCGATAAATTTCGAGCCAAAATCTGCCGCAGCCAAGCTGCCATTTCCGGATCGCTTGAACCCCGGAATTCATTGATGGATTGGTGGGCTTGTAACAAGGTCTGCTGCACAATGTCTGATGCATCGAGCTTGCCCTGAAGTCGGTGGTCCAAATTGTTCCTGGCCACCAACTGAAGGTAACTGCGAAATCGCTTCGGCCAGTCTTCGGGGTGTAAATGATTCGACATACTGAACCGATCTCACAAATGACGAAGCGGTTTTGAAGGCGAAGCGGTTTTGGAAGAATAGGATTCAGGTTGGTATTGGGACAGACGCAAACGGCGTGCCGAACGAAAAAAACAATCGATGATGATGCGATTTGCCTCAAGGAAGGACAACCCCCGATTTCTGTTCGTGCATAAGTTGCTAAATTGTGAGGTTTTGTCTCGTCTGCCCGTATAAAATCTGGATTGCAACACCGCGAATCGACTTGGGTTTCCTTGTCCCGGGTATTGCAAAAGCGCCTAAAAGAACTTCTCGATGATCCTGATGGTTAACCAGCTTTTCAGATCTGCCAATGGCATCAAGTCGTCATTCTCGCCAGGCGAAATCGCCGTGGGGTGTTTCACGATCGCCTAAATGGTGATCTCACTGGTCGCAGCCCTCTCGCTTCGGAATTCGGAGTTTGCGTTTTATCTGGTCGTGATGTGCGTATTGATTGCAGCCGTAGTGTGGGTGCATTTGAAGATCGAGCTTCACATCGGTGCTCTTTGGGGCCTGTCCATTTGGGGATTGGCCCACATGGCTGGTGGACTGCTGCCGACACCTAGTTCCTGGCCGAAAAACGGTGACTCTTTTGTCCTCTATAATCTCTGGCTGATCCCAAGGCTCTTAAAGTACGATCAGTTGGTCCACGCATTTGGGTTTGGGCTGATCACCTGGATCTGCTGGGAGAGCATTCGCAAAACTTTCGCCGGCTACAAGGTGGATGTCAAACCGAGTTTCGGATTGCTGACGCTGTGTGTTGCGGCCGGCATGGGGTTTGGGGCCGCCAACGAAGTGGTTGAGTTCATTGCAACGATAACCATTCCCGACACGAATGTTGGCGGCTATGCCAATACCGGTTGGGATCTGGTTGCCAACCTGGTCGGGTGTCTCATTGCCGCGATAGGCATCGTAATCAAGTCGCGAAACCGAAAAATTGTCGGCTAAGCAACCAGTGCCGGAACTTCGCAAACACCGGTAATCGTTTATTGCACGCTGTATTTCAAACCCGCCCTTTATTTGCGACCGAAGTTTCAACGCAGCGGGAGTTTGCTTGTTACCGGCCTACGTCCATGCGAGAAATACAGGTTAGAATGTGTCGATCGTAGCGCAGGTCTGTGTAGGGTTTTTTTGGCGCTTTCATTTTCAATTTAAGGTGTAGTCATGAGCAAACATTGGATCCTGATAGTCGGAGTTGTGTTGTTCGCTGTAGGCTGCGAACGATACGAGTCTGGCAAGTCTTTAAAAAATGAAACACCGAATGCGGAATCCGCAGCGGTTAAGAAACTTGACCTGGAAAAACCGATTGCAGTCGCCAAACTCGATGCGCATCAGGTGCTTGACGGTGCGATTGCCGCAGCCAAAGCAGATGACAAGGCATTGTTTGTGCATTTTGGCGCCGATTGGTGAGGCTGGTGCCACAAACTCGAGGAGTTCCTCGAATCCAACAAAGCATTGTTTGCCGATCATTTTGACTTTGTCCAAATCGCGACTGATAACATGGAAGGGGGCGAAGACGTGTTCACTGAATTAAGGAAAGATCGCTCTGGGGGCTTGCCCTGGATGGTAGTTCTGGATGGCGATGGCAGCGAGATCGTTACTTCCGTCGGACCCCAAGGTAACATTGGCTGCCCCGCCGAAACGTTCGAGATCGAGCATTTTGTCGACATGATCAAACAGTCTTCCAATGCCAGCGAAGCGCAGTTGACGGCGATCAGTGATGCACTGAAAACCTACGCCAAGAAATTAAAAGATAATTGAGGCAATCCGATAATCAGCTCGCGGGAGTTTGCGTCCAAGGGCTAGTTGAAGGCGTTGGAGTTTGTCCCGTTACGTACGTAGTCGCATGTGGCTTACCGTTGATGTTCAATCTTAATCGCCAAATCAAAACCACCCAAAACGCCGTGATTAACATCGGCATCGACATCATGAACAGGATGCTGATCGCGTAACCGGTTGCCGCCCCGTTGTCGTGCAAAGAGTCTTTGCACGTCGGACAGGCAGAAGCGATGCTTGGTAACCAAATGATTGACAGTGTAATTGCCGTTCGTAGTGTCTTTTGAATTCGACGCATATGATGGTATCCCGACGCGTGAGTTTTCACCCACCCGCTGGCGAGAGGGTCGGACGCCGTAGTGGCCCGCCACGGCGGATCTTCGATAGGGGAGGGCCCTCTCCGGGCCTGAGAGCCCGACTCTCCCGGAGGGAGAGTGAAGTGCTGTAAGTCGTGAACGAGTGCCAGGGTTTCTCTCATTGCGTCCTCGCCTACGCGTCGGGTTTCCAATTTGCACATTGATTCCTCGCTTACGCGTCGGGTTTCCAATTTGCACATTGATTCCTCGCTTACGCGTCGGGTTTCCAATAAACTCACAACCGAGGAGCGAAACGACCAATCCTAGTAATACGGTCGCAGCATCAGGTAACAAATCGGTCCCGTCACCGCGACATACAACCACATGGGAAAGACCCATTTGACCATCCGGCGATGTTTACTGAATTGATTGGTGTAGGCGTAGATCCACGTAAACAGGATAAACGGAAAGCTCACGGCCGCCAAGACAATATGGCTGATCAACAGCACATAATACGCGATTCGAATCCAGCCTTCGCCGCCGAATTTTGTCTCCGCGTGCGTGAAGTGGTAGATGACATAGCAACCGAGAAACGCGATCGAGCAAATCATCGCCCCCGCAATCGCCCGCTTGTGCAATGTTACGTTTCTGTTCTTGATCGCGATCACGGCAACCACCAACAGCGCGGCAACCGTAGAATTCAAAATCGCGTGGACGAGAGGGAGAAAGTCCAACTCGACCCCTTCGGGCAGCGAAAACTTGATTTGCCGCATCATCGCCACCAACCCTAGCACGAGGGCCGAAGCGATCCACGCCACGACTCGCAGCTTGCGATGGAGTTCCAGCTTGGGCGGTTGAGCAAGGTATTCATCTAATTTCATGGCTCATCCCACGTCGCGGGCGGTCGAGTTTCCGCATTTAGTTGATCGATCAGACCAAGCATCGCCACTTCCTGGTCGGCCTGTTGCCAGTCAAAACTGCCGCGAACATTACCCCACCGATCAACCACAAACAAGAGGGACGAATGGTGATCGGCGCCGGCCGGAGCGTGGAAGAACTCGCTGCTGATTCGCCGAATCAGCCGATCTTCGCCTGTAACGAACAGCCATTTTTCGTCATCAGCGCCAAACTTTCGGGCGTAACTGCTGAGAACTTCCGGCGTGTCCGTGTTGGGATCGGTGGTGATGCTGACGATGGTGGCCGGATGGTTTTGCAACCGATCCTGCAGGCCGCTGAGGTATTCGTTTTGTTTTTGACAAATACCGGGGCACGTGGAAAAAAAGAAATTGGCGATCCAGACCTGTCCCGTCAGGTCTCGGGAATAAAATCTCTTGCCGCTGCGTTCATACAAGTGAAATTCGCGAATCCAGGGGATCGAAGTCGTATCGGCGACTTCAACGCCGGCCATGGCATTGCGGGTGTGAACTTCGCATCGAGAGGCGGTTCCGTCTCGGCGGCCAGTTCCTTGGCCACGGTCACGAAGCGTTTCATATCGTACGGGTCATCCCACTTGAAGCGGTCCCGGTATCGGCCCCATTTGTCGACCAGCAAGATGTTGTCGGTATGCTGGTCCTTGTCGACGATGACTCGAAAGATCTGTTCGCCGATTTCTTTGACTTTGTACATCTGGCCCGTCAACATGACCCAGCGATCAGGCGTTGCACCGTAGTCACTGGCGTAACGCGACAGGACTTCGGGTGTGTCGTTTTCGGGATCGACGGAGATGCTCACAAATCCGATGTCTTCATTGCGCAGTTGGTCGTTCAGCCGTTTGACTTGCGCGTTAAGGTCGCGACAGATCGAGGGGCAACTGGCAAAGAAGAAACTGACCGCGTACGGCTTGCCCGCAAAGCTGGCCGAGTTGAATTTTTCACCGTCCTGTTGTGTCAGCTCAAACGGAGGCACGTTGGGCAAGTGTTTCCAGGGAACATCGACCAACGCGGCACCCGGCGGTTGGTCCGCCGAGGGCGCGGCCGATGTGCTGGACGATCCGGAACGAGGTTCGTCAAGTGTCCGGCTGAGCGAAAAGAACATCGCCACCCCGCAACATGCCAGCGCGATCAACAACAACAGGGCAGGGAATATCTTGTTCATCATCGCCCTTTCTGGAGATTGGTTTTTGATGGACTGGGCTCGTCAAGCTCAAGAGCATCGGATTCTCGTTCGGCCGCGACCTCACTGCGCTCACGGGTATAGTGCCTGTACCTTAAACCGATATCGGGCACCAGGAGTAACACCAACAGCGTCCCCATGATCATTGCCGGAATCGTTAACGCGTATTTCCAGCGGCGTTCCCACAACAAATGCATGAAAAACATGCCGACCAGCATTGCCTTGGAAAACGACACGGCCATCATCGCCGCCCAGCCTGTCAGCCGATGGTCCATCAAATGTGAGCGACTGATCCAGAACGACAATGCCGTCAAGCCACACAGCATCAGGAATACAACCACGAACGTCGTGCCGCGGTTTTGGGGAATGTCTTGTTCAGAGTCGTTCATCAAAACAGATACAGCAGGGGAAACAGGAATATCCAGACAATGTCAACAAAATGCCAGTACAGTCCGACGTTTTCAACCAGACCAGCCCGTGCGACACCCAACGTCAGCGGACACATGAGCAGGAACGCTACCAGCCCCAGCAATACGTGCAGCGCGTGAAAGCCAGTCAGCAGGAAATAGGTATTGGCCCACGTGTTACCGCTGGGAATCACTACGGGAAGCCTAAGATGATAATGCTCGTTGATTCCCTCTGGTAAATGCTCGAATTCGGCCAACGCCTCGATACGTTTACTTAAAGGGATCACCTCGGACTTCAGGTTCGAGATTTGCGCCGTCAATTCAGAGGCAATTTCGGTTTGTTGCTGGAGCTCGGCTTTCGCAGCCGCATCAGGTTGCTCAACGGCCGATAACCGGGCAATTTCTGCCTGCGCATCGTTCAATTGAGATTCTGCGGTGGTGAGTTCCGGCAGCGTTTGCTCGTAAATCTGTTTCACCTCTGCCAACTCCGCAGCCAGGTACGTGGCAATTTGCTGATCATGGTCCGAGTCTGCCAGCGGGTAAATTTGATGAGCCAAAGCATCGATGGCAAATCGTCTCATCAACGGATCTTCGCTCGCGCCAACTTTTTGCTCCGTCCAGCCAACCATTCCCGACTGCAGCAGGTAAAGCGTCTCCAGTCGATTGGTGTCTTCAGGAAGCTCTGCGGCCTGCGTCGCCTGTTCCAAATCGCGGATTTCAGATTTCAGATCTGCCTTCAATCCTGCCAGGTAATTCACGTCGGGGCGATCATAAATCAGGCTCCGCGGGTTTCGCGGATAAATGCCATGCGAAAATTTTTCAGAGTATTCATAGGCCTTGATCCCCAAAAAAGTCGAACCGAGCAGCATGGTCAGCAGCAACCAGCGTTTCGCTGTTGCGGGAGCGTTTCGTTTGGCATTTTCCAGCGCGAATACAATGGTCACGCTGGAACAAATCAGCACAAATGTGTTCAGAGCACCAATCCACTCGATTAGTCCGACCGCATGCGGCGAAGGCCAGCTGCCCGCCGGCGCACCAAACCGCAACACGATGTACGTCCCAATCAGGGCCGTAAAAAACATGATCTCGGTGGATAGAAACAGCCATACCGCCAGCTTGCCCCGTCGAACCGGAACAGCCGGTGCATAAATCAGCGGTACATGCTCGGCGTGATCAAGAGTGTCAGCATTCGTATTCAAGGAAATGCACGTTGCGAAGTGACTAGACCAGGCTGGTAATCAGCAAGATCAACATGTAACAGGGAAGATAAACCAGCGACACACGCAACAGCTTCCGTGCGATGCCATCGCTCAACTCGCGGGCAAAATTGATCGACGCTTTCAAATACCATCCTCCCAAACCCGTCGCCAGGATCGCAAAAATGATCCCGTGAAGGGGTGTCCGGAAAGTCAATACGGGTATCAAGCTGACGATCAAAATCAGCGCTGCGGTGACGACTGCCTTGTGGCCGGCTTGGCGGCCTGTCGGATCGACAACGGTCAGCATTTGCAAACCACCTCGGCGATAATCATCTCGATACATCCAGGCGATGGCCATGAAATGCGGGAACTGCCAAAGCACCAGTACGGCGAACAGGCACCAGCCTACCAAATTGACGCTGGCTGTCGCAGCCAAACAGCCCATCACGACCGGCATCGCCCCTGCGATCGCGCCGACCTCGGTGTTCAATGCGGTCCGGCGTTTCATCGGTGTATAAATGAAAACGTACAAGATCCAGTTGGCGATGCCAACGACTGCCGTCTGCCAGTTGACCGCGGTGAACAGGAATGCGACGCCAACTCCAAAACTGATCGCCCCGAACAATGCGACTTCGGTGGCAGACAATCTTTGGTCGGGCAGGGGACGGTGTTGAGTCCGTTTCATCAGAAAATCTGAATAACGCTCGACATACATGTTCATCGCGTTACCGCTGGCTGCAATTGCCAACATGCCGATCATCGCCGACAGCAGCAGCGGGATACTGACGGCTCCCCCGGCCGCGACAACCGCCGCGACCACAAACGTAACCAGCACCATCACCGAGATGCGGAGCTTCGTCAATTCGACATAAGCCGCCAGTCGCGAGTCCTGGTTCGAGATTTCAACGATTTGGTTTTGATTTGAGATAGTTGACATAGTCGAATCTTATTTGTTGGCCAACTTGAATTTTTACCAGTTGTGTTCGGCACGCGAGCCACCTCTCCCTCTGGGAACGGTCGGGCTCTCAGGTCTCCACCACGGCGGATCTTCGACGGTTAAGGGTCGATAGAGCGTCATGATTTCCCGCAATAGCAAAACTGGCTTTCACGCGCCCATACCGCATCGCATGGATCATCCAAAACGCCAAAATCAACGATCCTGTTGCGACGTGAACCGTGACCAGGTTCATTTGCCACCACGATTTCTCTGCAACCACGAACGAGGCCGCAATGGGAATGTTCTCAAACCAAACCGGCCAACCGTATTTCACGACCCACGTTGCCAGCCCAAGTACGAACTGGACGAGCACGAGTATCGCGAGCGTATTGATCGATCCCCACAGCCCGTGAACATCACCGTAGGGCGAGTTATTCATCCACAACCAGTGGCCGATCGTACCCGCCACAATGAGTACCGCAACAAGGATGTGGGCAACAACCAGTGCCTGGTAAACGGCAGGTGGCGCCATCACGTCAATGTGACGCAAAAAGGCTCCGATCACGAGTTGACCCATGGAAATCAACAACATTACCACGGGCCATTGTATCAGTCCTTTTCGCAGCTGAGACCCCAAATTTTGGGTCCCCGAACCGGCTTTTTTCTCGCAATTTTCGTATTCTTGCCACCACCGCGACGTTACGACGCAGAAGGCCACTACCGCCGCAAAAAAGCTGGGACCGACGCAACCATGAATTTTGGCCAGCGTGCGCTCATCCAGCAACACGCGCATCCCTCCCAAAATTCCCTGGGCGATCACGAGCAACAGTAGTCCAACCGACATCCAGCGTACCCACCGCCGCGGTTCTGTCCGCCAAGTCACAATCACCAGCCCGATCGCCACCAGACCGGACAGCGAACCAAGCAACCGATGCCCGTGTTCGACGAACAAATCCCAGGGACCAAAAAACCAGTCGCGAACAGGGTACGCGAACATGTTGTAGTTGAAGGTATTGGGCCAATCGGGGACCGCCATCCCGGCGTCGTAAGTCGTCACCAGTCCGCCGACCCAGATCAAAGGAAACACGATCACCGTCAGCAATACGCCAACCCGGTGCGGCCAGCGACTGGAAATTTCAGATTGTGTTGATTTGGGTTTCATGTACGTCGTCAAAATAGTTTAACCGCGTGGGCAACGCCCCGCGCTCAGGAGGTCAGAAGATGAATGAAGTGCAGTCGCGGGCGCAGGAGTTCAGTTTTATCCACATGTTTTGATCATCGTTGTTAGTAGCCAATCAGTCGCCATCCCGTTGGGACAAGCCCGAATGTCGCGAGTCTAAACCCTCGTGGCGAAAATAACAAAACACAGCCTCGAAGGGACGACAGGAATCGCAGATTTCTCATTCATGTCGTCCCTTCAGGACTATGGAGCGTCGCCCACCGGTTCCACGGGCTCGCGCCCGTGGCTACATCCCGCCGCCACTCCGTGGCTAAGCCAGCGTCGTAAGTCGTCACCAGTCCGCCGACCCAGATCAAAGGAAACACGATCACCGTCAGCAATACGCCAACCCGGTGCGGCCAGCGACTGGAAATTTCAGATTGTGTTGATTTGGGTTTCATGTACGTCGTCAAAATAGTTTAACCGCGTGGGCAACGCCCCGCGTCAGGAGGTCAGAAGATGAATGAAGTGCAGTCGCGGCGCAGGAGTTCAGTTTTATCCACATGTTTTGATCATCGTTGTTAGTAGCCAATCCACCGGTTCCACGGGCTCGCGCCCGTGGCTACATCCCGCCGCCACTCCGTGGCTAAGCCGGCGTCGTAAGTCGTCACCAGTCCGCCGACCCAGATCAAAGGAAACACGATCACCGTCAGCAACACGCCAACCCGGTGCGGCCAGCGACTGGAAATTTCAGATTGTGTTGATTTGGGTTTCATGTACGTCGTCAAAATAGTTTAACCGCGTGGGCAACGCCCCGCGCTCAGGAGGTCAGAAGATGAATGAAGTGCAGTCGCGGGCGCAGGAGTTCAGTTTTATCCACATGTTTTGATCATCGTTGCTAGTAGCCAATCAGTCGTCATCCCGTTGGGACAAGCCCGAATGTCGAGTTCAGACTCTTAATTGTTGCCAATCCAGCTACAAATTCTCCTTCTTTGTTTGCGGTAAAAAATCTTCTTCACTATCCGGGTGACTGTATTCGTAGGGACCGCGTAACACGATCGGCTGGAAATCGAAATTGCCATGCCCGGGAGGACTGGGAGTTGTCCATTCCAGCGTATTGGCATGCCAGGGATTGCGCCCGGCTCGGCGACCCCAAAACAGGCTGCCGAAAAAATTCACCGCAAAAATCAACTGGGCCAGTCCCATTCCGATCGCGCAGTAAGTCATGAATTGATTCAGCGGTAACAGTTGGGCCAATCCCTCGATCTGATACGGATCCGCGTACCTCCGCGGGAATCCCTTCGCACCAGAAAATGCATCGGATAAAACGTGCCATTGAGGAACAGAAACGTCAACAGAAAATGCAACTTGCCAAGCGATTCGTTCATCATCCGGCCAAACATTTTCGGATACCAGAAATACAACGCGCCGAAGACGCCCAGGATGCTGCTGCCAAACAAGACGTAATGCAGATGAGCCACAATGTAATAGGTGTCATGAACCATGATGTCCACGGGCGGAGCCGCCATCACGATTCCCGGACAGTCCGCCGATGACAAACATGGAGACGAATCCAATGCTGAACAACATCGGGGTCGTCAAATGCAGTCGACCACCGTACATCGTCCCGATCCAGTTGAAGACTTTCACGCCGCTGGGAAGCGCGATCAACATCGTCGAAACCATGAACGAGACCGCCAGGATCTGATTCATGCCCGAAATGAACATGTGATGCCCCCACACGATAAAGCCGAGCCCGGCAATGGCGGTCATGGAATAAACCATCGGCCGATATCCAAACAGCGGCTTGCGCGAAAAACAGGAGAGCATATCCGACACCATCCCCATCGCAGGCAGGATCATGATGTACACCGCGGGGTGCGAATAAAACCAGAACAGGTGTTGCCACAGCAGGGGCTGTCCGCCGCCACTGGCCCCGGCCGCGTTGTTGGCCGCGATTGCTTCGGGCAGAAAAAAACCGGTCGAAAACACGCGGTCCGCAAGGAGCATCAACAAAGCGGCTGTCAAAACCGGCAATGCAAACGCCTGAATGATCGCCGTGATAAACAGTCCCCAAACCGTCATCGGCATCCGGAACATCAACATCCCGGGCGCCCGCATCTGGATAATCGTGGTCATGTAGTTGATCGAGCCCAACATCGACGAGATTCCGACAAAGACCAAACCCAGTGTCCACAGCGTTTGCGCATTGCCGCTTCCCGGTGCCGAGTCAAATAACGCGCTCAGCGGGGGATACGACGTCCAGCCGGCGGATGGCCCATAACCCGGCATGAAAAAGCTGAGAATCATGCAGCCAAACGCGGGCCACATGAACCAGTAGCTGAGCATGTTCATCCGCGGGAACGCCATGTCCTCGGCGCCAATCATTAACGGAATCAGGTAGTTCCCAAACCCCCCGGCCAAAATCGGAATGATCACGAAAAAGATCATGATCGTCGCGTGCATCGTAAACAGCATCGTATAGAACTCGGGCGAGATCTGGCCGCCCGTTTCGGCAAACAGCAGTGGCCCGAAGATCGGCATGTCGGTCCACGGCCAGGCCAGCTGCCAACGGACCGCCAGCGCCAGGAAACCGCCGACGCCAAACCAGATCAACGACGAAAACAGAAACTGCAGTCCGATGATCTTGTGATCGGTGGCGAACACGTAAGTCGTCAAAAAACGCCACACGCCATTTCGATGCGAAGTTTGCGGCCGAATAAATGTTGCTTCGGAGGTTGCCATCGAAAGATCTTGCTGTGGATGTTCCTGGCTCATTGGGATGCGACCGAATCCGCCTTGTATTCCGCAGCCAGTCGTTCGAGCCAGCTGTCAAATTCGCTGCGGTCGACGATTCGCATGTCGGCCTTCATCTTATAGTGTCCCCACCCGCAGAGTTCTGCACAGATGACTTGCATTTCGCCCGTCTGATTCGCCTGGAACCAGGCAAACTGTTGCATGCCAGGCACGATATCCTGTTTCAATCGCAGCTCGGGCACGAAAAAGCTGTGAATGACATCGTCGCTTTCCAGTTGCAGCACGACCTCTTCGCCGACCGGAACGACCAGCAGGTTTTCAATAAATACATCGTCCTGCGTCTGTATCTTGCCGTCGGCCCCCGCATAGTAAAACTCCCAACCAAACTGTTTGGCTTTCACCAACACCAGTGGAGGTTTGGGGATTACCTCGCCGTTGACTTCAACTGTCGGTCGATCCATCTTGTTTTCGGACCAGGATTTCATCTGATAAAACGCGATCGTCACCAGAATAATTCCCGGAATGACCGACCAGGTGATTTCCAGTTTCGTGTTGCTGTGAATATACAGTGATTTCTCACGCTTCTGATCGAACTTCCACACGATCCAGCCGATGGTCAAACCGGTGCCGATCAGGATCACGGCTGACAATACGTGTAGGCCATTGAACAGGTGGTCGATCGTGTCGCCGGCGTTGCTGTAGCTGGTCGGCATCCAAGCACCCTGAAATGGCCACAGATTCATCGCCGCCATGAGGTACGTACCGACCGCCAGAATCGGAACGAGGAAAAACAGGATGGACCAAAAACGATTCATTCGATGCCTAACGCAAGGGGGTGATTCGTAAGCGTCCCGTCTCATTGATCGACTTACGGCGAGACGACCAGAAAGCAAGCTTCCCGGATGACTTCAAAACAATTAATTGTGGATGGTGAATTGTGAATTGTTAATGGCAGATCTCCCCTTATTAGTCCGCTCTCGCCAATCAACGCACCGCCTGGTTGTTGACTGGTTTGTCTTGTTGCCGAATCGCCGTTGGTTCATAGGGCATTGATTTGACGTACGCGACCAACGCCCAGATTTCATCGGCACTCAACGCCGGCGACGACGGCATGGGCGTTCCCTCGATTCCATTGGCGATTCTTCGATAGACATCATCCGGATGGCTGCCTCCCCTTAAAACAGGCATCCGCAGGTTGCGTGGGCGGATTGGACGCGGCGGAAGCGCGCCTGCTTTGACAAAGTCCTGGAACGTCGCTGGAGCATACGGATCAACGCCGCTTGTTTTGGCCCAGTCGTTCACCCAGTCATCAAAATTTTCAGTTTGTCCGTCGCCCATTCCCGTTTCTCCATGGCATTGCACGCAGTTGGCTTTGCCGGCGAACAGCAATTTTCCGTTATTCACCAAATCCTGATGAGCCGACGCAGCGAAATCAACCGCGGGCGGAGCCGGCGGGACTTCCGTGATCGCGTCGTCGGCCTGGTACCAACGATCAAGGATGCCTTCGTCATTCAGGTATCCCGAGACGAGGTCGTAGAGCCGTTCCTCAAAAGCCTCTCGTTGTTCGGTAACCGATTCTTCGTCAGTGGCGGCTTCGGATTCCGCTGCGAGTTGTTGCTGGCCCATCCAATCGACCGGCAACAAGGGCTCGTCGTCGAGATTACCAATTTCGGCAATCAAGCGGCGTTCGAACTGGCCGCGAATCGTCAGATATTTGACGTAATCGACAAGTGCCTTAATTTCCTGCGGATTCAACGTGCGGAAGCTGGGCATGGCTGTGCCGGGAATTCCATTGCGAAGAATGTTTACGAGGTCTTCGTCGGTTGGAGCTTGCCGTAGCGGTGTTGATTTGAACTTGAATTTGCCCAAGCGAAAATCTCGCGGGTAAGGATTCAAAAAGGCAGCTGTCGGGCCCGCGCCATCGCCGGAGATTCCGTGACAATGGGCGCAGTGCTCTCGGTACAGCCCGCGCGGATTTCCCGCCCGGTCGCTATTGACCGGGCCTGCTGCCATTTTCAGGTTCTCGAGGCTGACAACCGGATTCTCGGGATCGCCCAACTGGTTGGGAAACGCCGGATCATCGGGCGTGCCAAATAGAGCCGTAACCAGGTTGCCGATCTGCTTGCGGTACTCTGGCGGAAACGATTCGCCTTCGCCCAGTTGCAGCCGCTCCTGCTTTTTCCACTCGACTTCGTTAAACCGGAATTCAGCAGGCGGAGATTTCTGGCATCCGCTCGACAAGCATCGCGACGGCGGCAATCAGGTAGCCGAACCGTTTGACAAATTGTGGGGAGTTCTGGAACAAGTCGGACTCAACAGGCTCATGAGGATTTGACATATTTTGGGGCAAACGACCGTTCACGGACAGCGACATAATGTCACATAGATCGAAGGTCGCCTGCATAGGAAGAACCGATTTTTGCGCAAAGCGACAACGCAAGCTGGATTTGGGTTCTGCCGAATCGGTCACCTCATGGGCTACCTGCGCCGCCAGCGAAAAATCGCCTCCCCGACGGGCTGGCCCCGGGCCAAAGCGGGCATCGGACTGGCTTCCAATCGTTGCCAAGAGAAATCCCGCTCGTGGGCCTCGAATTCGGCGGTGAGTCAATGTTGGGGAAACCGGACGCGCGGGAAAACGGGATGATCCGAATCTCGCTAACGCTCGGGGAATTAGCACATTTCCAAGGAAGTCTTAACTCTGGCGCTGCGACTAATCCCACTCCATTTTCTGAATCTCTTCGCGAAGCAAATCCACTTCACTAGGTGCATATTCAATTTGCGGCGCCAAATGTTTTTCGTAGCAACCGGTCGTTGTAACCAGCAGAAATCCCACCACCAGCCCTACCGAATACACCACGCCGGAACCAAATGAGTCGCGCCACGAATTCGTTCTCTGCGGGCGTTCCGCCATTCTTTTTCCAAAACTAAGCCGCGAATCGGGCGGGTTAAACAAAAGTCCAAGCACGATGACGTCGGATGGGGCAACTTTAATTTTTGAAACTCTTGGCTGGAAACACCAGTTTGCCCAAATCAAGCGTTTCGTCGGGTTTGATCGTGACTTCAATTTCACCTTTGCGACCGACCTTGTGTCCCGGGACTTCCAGCTGTCGCAGGTAGCCGGCTTTCTTGTGCCAGAATTGAAAGTTCCAGGTTCCGGCCGGCAGGTTGTCAATGTGAAACTTACCGTCGTCGTCGGTGATCGCGACGTAGGGTTCGTCACGAATCAAAACGACCGCGTCCATCCATTTGTGAACATCGCAAACAATGTTGCCTGGAGTTTTTTCGGCATTGTTCAGCTTGACTTCGACGACTCCGCCGGGCGCGAGGTTGATGTTTTCCTCGTTGTTGAAGCAAGTGATATGGCAATTATGCCCCACGTCATCAGTGTTTTTCAGTTTGAATGTCTGACCTGTCCGCACGAATACCGCGTGTGGCACAAAACGACAATTCTTGTTGTCAATCTCCACCGGTTCTGCTTTGGCTGTTTCGTAGGACGGGTGAACCGCCGGTTTTGGGTCGTCCTTTTGGAAATACATCATGACGATCACGTCCCGCAGGCCGCCGTTTTTGCCGACGATTAAGTTGTCGTCCTTGGGTGCCTGGCCGCCAACCAAGCATGTTGCCTTGTCTTTGTCGATCACTTCTTCGGGGATCTCGGGGAGATCGCCTTCGACCACGATCGAGCCAGCCAGATTTCCCCAACCGTCGTCCGCCGCCTGCGCGGGTGTCATCCGGATTGCAAACGACAGGGCCAATAACAAGGTTACAGTGATACTGAATTTCATATCCATTTCCGTGGCAGAAGATATCGTGGGACGGTCACCGTGCTGAAATTTCACGGATCTCCGATTCAGTTTCCCATTATAAATTGATGCGAGCCCGCGTCACAACTCCCGGAACTCGCTTCATGGGTAGCAGTCGCCGAAAAACGCTTTAGAATTCACGAGGAACCAATTGCACTCAACATTCAACGACGCTGCGGCACCAGCCGAATAGCGGAACCAAAGTAAGCTTATGAAAGTGCTCGTGATAGGAAACGGTGGTCGCGAACACGCGATCGCGTGGAAGGTGGGACAAAGTCCGCGAGTTGATCGGGTTTTCGTTGCACCGGGTAACGCCGGCACCGCAATGGATGCTGAAAATGTCGAGATCGGGGCGACCGATATTGCGGCATTGGTCCAATTTGCCAAGCAAAACTCGATTGACTTGACGGTCGTTGGGCCGGAATCGCCCCTGTGTGCTGGCATCGTCGATGTCTTCGCCGATGCCGGGCTGCGCGTATTTGGACCCAGCCGTGCGGCCGCCCAACTGGAAGCGAGCAAAGTCTTTTGCAAGCGAATGCTCCGCGCCGCCGACGTGCCGACGGCTGACTTTTTCGAGTTTCGCAACGCGACCGATGCCGAACGATTCGTCAACGAGCGTTACGACGAAACCCCCGATGACGTGCCGCTGGTGGTAAAAGCCGACGGATTGGCCGCGGGTAAAGGCGCGATTGTCTGTTCGACGCGCGACGAAGTGCTGGAGGCGATTGACATCATCGCTCGCGAGAAGCGATTTGGCGCCGCAGGTGATCGCCTAATTATCGAAGACCGCTTGCAGGGGGAAGAAGCCAGTATCCTCGCGATCACCGATGGCCGGACCATTTTGACGTTGCCGCCGGCGCAGGATCACAAACGGGCTCACGACGGAGACCAGGGCAATAACACCGGCGGCATGGGCGCCTATTGTCCCACGCCGGCGATTAACGAAGAAATGTTGCGGTGGGTTGAGTCGCATGTGCTCGTTCCGACAGTCCATTGCATGAAGCGTTCTCGCAATCCGTTTCGCGGAATTCTCTACGCCGGATTAATGTTGACACCGCAGGGGCCGAAGGTCCTGGAGTACAACGTGCGTTTTGGCGATCCCGAATGCCAACCGTTGTTGATGCGTTTAAAGACGGATCTTGTTGACTTGCTCGAAGCCACCGTGGATCGCCGCCTGGGCGAGATTGGCGCGCTCGAGTGGGATGAGCGCCCCAGCGTTTGCGTCGTCATGGCGGCGGAGGGCTATCCAGGCCCGTACGAAACAGGCCACGAAATCCGCGGACTCGACCAGGCTGCTCAAATCGAAAATGTGAAAGTCTTTCATGCCGGTACCAAGCTTGCCGGCGACAAGGTCGTCACCAACGGCGGGCGCGTACTGGGTGTGACGGCGGTGGGTGAAAGCGTGGCCAGCGCGAAACTCCAAGCCTACACGGCCGTCAAGTGTATTCGCTGGGACGGCGCCTGGTGCCGCAAAGACATCGCCGATAAAGCGATCGCGATGAATATTTGAATCGTTTAACGTCAAGCCGGCAGGCGCAAGCGCGTCGTCCGACCGGCGCGATCGCGATGTACCAGTTTCGTAACGCCGACGCCTTCCGGCTAACCGTTAAACGAACAGGCGCCGGCCGAGTCGTTTAACGTGAAGCCGGCAGGCGCAAGCGCGTCGTCCGACCGAGCCGTTTAACAGCAAGCACAAGAAAGCGATTCGTTTCGCCACGAAACGGGTCATTTTTTTTGGAAATCGCCCTATTTTGCCTGCTCCAGAAAATATTCTTGCGACGATCGCGAATAGATTCGTTGTTGTTTGTAGAGACACATTGATAATGGGCGTGACCCGAAATCAGCGATCGACCGCATGACTGACCAACCGGCGTTACAAGTCACAGAGGATCTGTCCGGGCAAGGCCTGCCCAGGGAGCTGCATGACCGGTATGCGCCGCGCGGAGTCCGGTATGCGTTTTCGATTTTGCGAAACCAGGCCGACGCGGAGGAAATTTCTCAGGAAGCGTTCTGTCGGTTGTGGGCCGCGTATCCGGACTGGAAAAATGGCGAGGGCCAATCGCTGGAGAAACAATTCCCCAGCCTGTTCTTCGCCACGATCCGAAACCAGTGTATCGACGTGATCCGGAAGCGTTCAAGACGAAAGCAAGTGGCTTGGATCTACGAACGAACCGAATGCCCGTAGACGAATCACGAACCGAACAACAGCTGGAAACGCAGATCGAACAATGGTTGGAACAGTTGCCCCCAGAATGGGCCGATGCACTCAAACTGAAAGTCAACGGACAATTGTCCTACGCGGAAATCGCTGACGTGATGAATGCGACCCACGCTCAAGTCCGGACATGGATTTACCGGGCCAGAAGACAACTGGAAACGGAACTCAACAAAACGGGTATCCAGGCTTGAATCACATGACAAATCTTTACGAACAACTATCTTGCGAACAATTTGCTCCGCTGATCAGCGCGATGATCGACGGCGAACTCGAATTGGATGCTGCGGTTCAGCTAAACGAACACCTGGAGTCTTGCCAAGCATGCCAACAGCGGGCCGCCAGGTTTCGCCAGCTGGATGGGTTGGTGTTTCAAAATTCTCAACCACTATCGGGCAAACCGCTTGCCAAAACCGTGGTTACGAAATTTTCGGCTGCCCAGCCACATTCGTTGACACGGACATTGATGCGGTGGGTACCCCTGGCGACGGCGGCCGCAATCCTGGTTGGTTTGATGGTAGCGACGTTTCCTTCCAGTCGCTCAACCGTGACTGCAGAACAAATTGCCCGGCCGTTAGCCGAACTGGAAATGATTAACGCCGACCATCGCGAAAGCCAGGAGCGGATGCGGAAGATCATGGAGCTGGACCTGCGTGCGTTGAAACTCGAGCTTGCGCAGCTTGACGAGAATAACGGCGAAGCAGTTACCACTCAGAAAAAACAATTGGAACAACACGTCGATCAGCTGATTGAGCGGGTGAATCAATTCGGAAATTAGTGCCTGTTGTGTCTCGCAATTCGGGCTGGATAGGTGAGCGGCACGGCGCTGGCCGCCGGCATTGCATCGGGGGCTTATACAGTATGAGTATGGCACTTAGTTTTTGGAAAGTGGATTTTGTAATCAGTCAAAAAGTGGACCATTCCTCTGGGAAATGATACGAATGCGTCCGATTTGAGAATATGTTTCGCTTTGGATTTATACCCTCACCCGCCGCTGAGACGGCGACCTCTCCCAGAGGGAGAGGTGACTTTTTGTAATCAACGAACTTTTTGGAGAATCAAGATGAAGAGCCTCTTTTGCGGGATGCCACTGGTCTTGGCTGGTCTGTTGGCGTGCGGAACTTGCGTTGCTCAGGAGCAACAACTGGACGAAGCCACCGAGCAGATCGAGCAGGCGGCCGAACAGATCGAACAGGCAGCCGAGGAAATCGGCGAACGCATTGAACAATGGGCCCAGGAGCACGGTGAAGAACTGGAAAAGTGGGCCGAAGAATACTCCGGTCAGTGGGAGAAATGGGCCCAGGGATTTGAACAAAAGATGGAAAGCTGGGCCGATGAACAGGAAAAAGTCTGGGAAGACTGGGCTGAAAATTATTCAAAAAGATGGGAGTCGTGGGGCGAACAACTTGAATCGGGCGAACTCAGCAAAGAAGAAATGGGTGAATTGATTGAGCGGAACCTGGAAATGCTGGGCGACATGCCGATCGGTCCCATGATCGAGGGCTTGATGAAAAACGGCATGGGGGAGCTGAAGGATGCTCCGTGGGAAAGTCTGAATGACTTGCAAGACTTGCTCCACGAATCGCTGGAAAAGTCATTGCATGGAATTGAGGAAATGGCCCAGGAAGGCGGCGAGTCGCGCGAGCGGGTTGAACGAAGTGCCGCCGATTTCAAAAAAGCGCTGGCTCAGATGCAAAAGGGACTGGAAACCGAACAGAAGCAACTCGATGAAGACGCTCGTAAAAAAATTACGCATCTGAAAGAGCTTCTCCAGAGCAGTGATCTCACCGACAGGCAACGCGAGAGCATCCGCGAGATGGTGGAAACGATCCGGGACGCCCAAGTCGCGCACCGCGCCGAGGCAATGGAAAAAGCGCAACTGGCACGTGAAAAAGCCAAGGCGATGGCCGCCGAGGCTCGTCGCAATAAAGACGGCGTGAGAAAAACCGGCGAAAAAGCCCGCGCCGAGGCAGAAAAAGCCCGCGCCATGACAGAGAAAGACCGGGCACTGGAACAATTCAACCAGGAATTGCGGCAACGAAAAGACCGGGCCCGCGATGCTCGTGATGGCGACGACAATAAAGATGCCGCAGCTTGGCTGCGCAAGGTCGAAGAAGAACGGGCTGCGATGAAATTAAAGGAAGGTGAACTGGACGAACTGCGAAACGAGATCAAAGCGTTGCGCGACGAACTCAGACAACTGCAAAAAGAGAAAGCCAAGGAAAAAAGTACAGAGGGCAAAGGACGATAGGTCGTTTGCGGAATTTTGACCGGTTGCTCGTTTATCCGCGTGGGCAACGCCCCGCGCGTAACATCGCATCCCAAGCGCGGCCCGCTGGGCACGCGGTTAAACTCCGGTCAAGACGCCATCGCTCACCGAATCAGGTCTTCGCCGTACCCGGGTGGAAACGGGTTGTCGCCACTCGGCTCGGTCTGAACATCGCTCGCCTCGATGACCTTCCTATTCGATCGGTGATCGAGACTTTCAAACCAGACTTCGCTGTCGATGGCAGTCGCCTTGCGGCGCTTGGCTGCTTTGTGCAGCCGATGGTCGCTGGAGACGACGGTCAATTTTTTCGGTGTCGAATGCCGACGGATGAGTTCTTCGATCAGCGAGTCGGCGTCGTCGTGGTGGACCGCATAAACGATCTGCAACCCATTGATCCGTTGTTCGTCAGGAACCTCTGTGACCGGCCGGTCGTTCGCATCAAATACGATCGTCGTCTGTTGCCGGGTGGGTTCGTCCAGCCGCGTCGAAAGTTCCGAGATCAAGCGATTGCGGGCCTTTTCCAGAGCCAGTAACCCCGCCGTGCGACCTTGTAATCCACATTGAAATATCAGGTTGTACCCGTCGATTATTACGTTCATTGATATTTCAGCGCAAAAAAAAACGGCGAGAATTCTCGCCGTTTGAAAATCCTCAAATTGTTACTTGCGACGTCGGACAAATCCAAGGCCGGCAAATATGGCGAGAACGCCAATACTGCCAGGTTCCGGAATATTCGAAGTCACGACCAAGTTATCGATCAGCATGGACGTGTTGCCACCAGCTTGGCGAAACGCGAAAGTTTGAATGTCTTCGCCGGGGTCAGCTTGGCTAGTTGAATCAATGGCCATACCTCCATCAACTGTCAAAAAGCTGATGCCGGTATCGAAATTGTAGCTGCCTGCCAACCGATACGTTTGACCGTAGTTGAAATCACTTGCAAAAGTTGCGGCTACCATCGAGCTCGAAGTCTCGCCGATTCCAAACGTAAAGTTGCTCATCGCCACATTCGGAGCGGTAACGAAAATGCGAGAATTAAATCCGGTTCCATCGTCCCTGAAATGGGCGAAATAGGTCGTTTGTAGCATCAGCCATTCCGTTGACGACAACGTCAAATGCGAAACTAAAGATGGACCCGGCGGCCATTGTCTGACCCAAACCGATATTCGCATCTTCTCTGGATCCATCGCCCTGAATCAATTCGATTGATTGCCCAGTAATCCCGGGAGAAACCACCTGAATGAATTCACCCGTACCACTGTGATTCGCCCATCCGTCTTGTGGTACCAGGTTGCCAGTTGTAAAAGTAGGTGACTCAAAATCTGTCTCGTAAAGAGTGAATTGAGCAGAAGCGGAGGTGGCAGATGCGAGAGCGGCCGCTGCCACAAATAACATAATGACGTGTTTCATTGGATGTCTCTTCTAAAATGTCGAATCGTTCAAAAGTGCACATTGCTTGCAATTTGCAGCCTTTTCCTATCATAATAATAAAATTGGACTCCACAACGACCGAAACCCCGCATTCATGCAAAATTAACATCTGAATAGTCGTCGCCGGATGGGTGGGGATCTCCAATAAGTTGGATTTGCCGCGATTGTTGTGAAATATTACCCCAAATTCGTACGTTGATATCCAAACCCGAGGAACATGCCGATAGACTTGATTCGCTGCATGACCACCGTTCAAGTGCTATTTGATTTTCAACCATTGATTCCAATGACTGCTCTATCGACGCCCGAAAAAACCGACGATCCTGCTGGGCCAAGAAATCCTCTCGCCATGTCGACTCGCACGAAAACCGTTGCCACTGTCGGTCCCGCCTGTTCTCGCCGCGAACAACTGGTGGAGTTAATCAAGCATGGCGTGGATGTGTTCCGGCTGAATATGGCCCATGGAAAACGTCCCGACCACGAAGCCGCCATCGACAACATTCGCTGGGCCAGCGAGCAAACAAACGCACCTGTCGGAATCCTGATCGATCTGGCCGGACCCAAGATTCGCCTGGGCCGATCTGGCTCGCGATCCGATGAAACTGAAAACAGGTTCCCAGGTCAGATTCGTGCGGGGAACCCAAACGGAAAACGACGACGAACTGGTGTCGCTTTACGAACCGCTCATCGATGAAGTCTCCGCGGGGGATGCGATGGTATTGGCGGACGGCATTGCCCGCCTGGAAGTTCTTTCCAAAACGGCCGATTCGGCAACCTGTGTCGTTGTCGATGGCGGCATCATTCGCTCGCGACAGGGAATCAACCTTCCCGCAACCCATCTCAGTATCCCCGCTTTCGGAGAGGTCGACCGCGACAACGCGATCTGGGCGGCAAAACAAGGTGTCGATTTTGTCAGCCTCAGCTTTGTTCGTAACGCATCTGAAATCAAGCAGCTGGAGGAAGTCCTCGTCGCTCATGGCAGTTCAGCCATCACGATCGCCAAAATTGAAAAGCGGGAAGCGCTGGCAAACCTCGAATCGATCATCCAAGCTTCCGGCGCGATAATGGTCGCCCGTGGCGATCTGGGCGTCGAGATCGACATCGAAAAAACACCCCTCGCGCAAAAACGAATCATCAGGACCTGCTTGAGCCTGCGCAAACCGGTAATCGTGGCCACCCAAATGCTCGAAAGCATGCACACCACAAAACAACCGACTCGGGCCGAAGTTTCGGACGTCGCCAACGCGATTCTCGACGGTGCCGATGCTTGTATGCTGTCGGGCGAAACGGCGATCGGTGAATACCCGGTCGAAGCTGTCGCGATGATGCAAAAAATCATGTACGAAACCGAGCAGATGTTCGACGGCCGCTCTTCGCGGATGACGGCCCACGACAAACCCAGCGGTTGGAGCATCTCCGATGCGGTGGTCTATGGTGCGGCACAAATTGCCCGCCGCGTGGGTGCCAAAATGGTTGTCTTTGCTTCCTCGACCGGCGACGCCGCATTGATGAAATCCAAGCAACGTGACTTTATTCCGACGGTTTGCATCACCGACCAGGCTGAAGTCTATCGGCGGATGAGCCTCTATTGGGGTGTGACCCCCGTCTTTGCACCGCAAACCATGAACCCTGAAAACCTGGATCGCTTTATCGAGAACTGGGCCAAAGAAAATGCCGGTTTACAAGTCGGCGACCCGCTGGTGATCGTCTGCGATACCGAGCTCGTTCGCGGAGTCCACGATACCGTTATGGTCACTTGCATTGAGTGATTCAATTGCGGATTGAGAGATCAAGAGTCGGAATTCGCAATAGGCAGATAAGAGACGCGAGTAAATGCTGCCTCCTGCTACCTGCCAACTGCCCGCTAAAAAAACCGGGCGTTGTTCGTGAAAAACTGGCTGAGCCAGGTTGGTTACTGGCTTGTTTGGTTACTCGCCACACGTGGACGACTGTTGCCTTAGATTCACGAGGAAATCCCTTTCCAGTTCTTTCATGGTTCTCCTTTGCCCTGAAGGATAACACTTGACGGCAACATTACGCAGATGCCGTGCCAACGGTTCGGTGTTTCATCAATTCAAGCAGTAGTCATCTTTTTGGCCACGATTTTAGCCATAGTGTGCGACAGCACTTTCGTAGTCGCTCGACAGCATCGTACCAAACTTGCAAAAATGGGATGAATTGACCGTGTAAAGATTACAAACGTCGAAACCTCGTCCTGGCGAAGCGGCAATCAAATTTTTCGCCTAGAGCCTTTGCAATTGCCTGGAGCTATTTTCGAAAACGAAGTTTGCGATCTCAAATCGACTGCAACAGGCTAGTCGTGATCGCGCGAAAGACCTCGTGATAGCTGTCGAAATCGCGACTCTCGGCCTGAAATAACAACACCAACTTATACGGCTCGGTCTCAATGACCCGGATTCGCGCCATCACCATGAAATCGAGGCAATAAAAATAGGCGTCGATCCCTTGCGACGGGTAACCCGGAAAATCCGGTTTGGCTTTGTCGATCTCAACATCGTCATACGTGTCCTGCAGACCTTGAACGGCATCGGCCAGCAGCTCGTCCGTATCGACGTAACCCGGAAATACGTTTACCGACCAAATTCCGCCGCCGGGAGCTTCAATTTCGACTTGGTAGGGCAGCTCGACATCTTGCCCGTCGGTTAACTTCCAGTTCTCCGGGTACAGAAATTTGAGACCGTGTTTTTCGTAAGTTGCTGTCATGCTTTCCGCTAGCAAGTTGGACGTTTAACAATTCCGAATTGTTCGACGATGGTGATCGAAACGGATAATCAAAGGTGTTTGAAAGTACCGATATGGTAATGAATTAGGGCCGTTGTTACAGTCCCTTCCGTTTTTGATTTATCTTTTTCGACAGGCGTTGCAGCTTGATCTTGTTGGCATTGATTTCTGGATTTTGTTTTTGTTGCCCGCAAACGGCGCAGAAAATTCGGGAGCGTGTGGACGTCCAGATCCATCCCCGCTCCGTGATCAGGAATGTTGCCTGGTTAGCGGCGTCCGTGATCGTGATGTTGAACTGCGGTTGTCAGAGTCTCAATCCCTGGGGCCGAACCAAGTCCCTGGTTGAACAAAGTCAGGCTCGGCAATTGACGTGCGGAGGCATCGACGCGGCCGAAAAAGGGCGCTACGACGACGCCTGCAATTGTTTTTCGCAGGCCATTAAATTGAGCCCGCAAGATCCGCAGATTCAAGTTCACCTGGCCCAGGCGTACGTGGAGCAAGGTGACCTCAAGTCGGCCATTTCCAATCTCGAACAAGCGGTCGCCAAAACCGAGCTGCGAGGAGGTGACCCAAGTATCAACGTGGCGCTTGGCGAATTGTACTTGGCCAATGGACAGTGGCTACCCGCGGTCCGGCAAGCCGATTTGGCGCTTAACCGCAATGGTAAACTCGCCGACGCGTGGGCGTTGAAGGGAAAAACCGAATATGCCAAAGGTAACATGTCTGCGGCCCTGGCTCATTTTCACCGCGCAATCGGCTATCAGCCAAAAATGCCGGACGTTCAGATTCAAATTGCCGAAACCTATCAACAGATGAATCAACCGTTGCGAGCGCTCTCGACAGTCGAACAATTGCTCAGCCAATACCCACCGGACCGCCAACCGGAGCGGGCTTTGCTGGCCAAAGGTGTCGCACTGATGAGCATTCAACACGTCTCGTCGGCGATCGACGTGTTGCAGGTTGCCAGTCAACGGGAAAATGTTTCTTCCGAGGTGTTTGTCAGACTTGGTCAGGCGCAGTTGTTGGCTGGTCAAACTTCACAGGCACGGATGACCCTCAATCGGGCTAAACAGCTTTTCCCGGATGAAAATGAAATTGGTGAATTGGTCACAGACCTGCAGTCCGCCAGCCAGGACGTGGCCACAATCACCAAGTAATCGGAACTTTTCTTTCACATTGAGGGGTGCTTACCAATGACGACCGAAAACCAATTTCCCACGGGAACCGGCAGTCCGGTTGATGCGGATTTCTTTGATCGTCGTGATCCGGTCGTGCAGCGCACGGCGCCGGGCCTGGAGCGTCGGCAGTTTTATGATGCCCGCGAAGCACTTTCCTCCGAAGCTGCCGAACTCGGCGCAGCCATTGACCAGTACAAACTTGTCAATCGTCGACGCTACATCTCGTACGAAGAAATGCTGTCCGTGATTACCGCACTCGGTTATACAAAAACTGGCGAGTGATTCCAGGTCGGAATTCGGAGACCGGATGCCGGAGGTTAATTCTACTAGCCGAGTGACAGAAATGTGCGTGGCAGTATCATGCTGCGCGGATACTGGCAAGCAGTTAACCATTCACAATTCACAATTAATTATTTGTCAGAGCCTTCGAATCCGACTGGAAGTCGGAGACCGTAATGGCCGTAGCTTGACTCTCTGAGTCGAGTCCTTGTTTCGCGCCCCGGCACCAGAATCGGGCGGTGCCGGCAAATAATGAATGGCGAGTAATGAATAATGAATTGCAATTAATGAATTGTGATTTGTGATTTGTGATTTGTGATTTGTGATTTGTGATTTGTGATTTGTGATTTGTGATTTGTGATTAAGCGCGGCCCAAACACCTACCGCCGCAGCGAGACCAAGGGACCCTTGAGCAACGGATCGGTCAACTGATCGATCGATAACAGGCCAATCGTCTTGCCCCCACTTCCAACCACGCGAGCGAGCGTTTCGCGTTTGGCTTGCATCCGCATTAACGCTTCGCCGAACAACTCGCTCCCCGGGATCTCAAGCAAGGTCCGTGGCGTTACGCGTTGTTGGGAGTCGCTGTCTCCCACCAGCAGCTCGACGGTGCGGACGTATCCGATCAAGTTGCCTTTGGTGCCTTTCCAGAGCGGAATATCGGCCAGTTTTTTTCGATTCGCATGCCGCAGAATAGCGCGACGACTCAATTTGCAGTCGAATGATTGCACGCGCGACATCGGCGTACAGACTTGCTTGACCGGTTTCGCGGCGACGATAAAAAAGTTCTGTCCCAGGTAACGTTGGGTGGGATGGAGAATTCCGGCCTCCAGACCTTCTTGCAAAACCTGCTGGATCTCTTTGCGGGCCAGCGTCAAGCGGATCTTGTCGGGGGCTTGGCCAAGTGATTTTTCCAGCAGTCGTCCGAGCCCCCACATGGCAGCGGCAATGGGTGCGAAGATCACCGTGAAAATCAGGAACAACGGCGCGCCGAACCGCAGCAGCCGATTGGGTGCCTGAAAAAACAGACTTTTGGGAAGCAATTCTCCATACACAAACAACACCGGTGAAACCAGAATCGGAACGATCAATTCGGCAGCCGAGTTGGACCAAATGGTCCCGGCTCCCAACACAATCGCTAACGAGACAACATAATTGGCGACGTTATTGCCGATCAGCGTGGTGGCCACAAACAGGGTCGGGTTGTTCACCAGTCGTAACAGGTATTTCGAGATCTTGTCTCCATCGAGTGCATCAATCACCAGGCGAACGCGACTGGCCTGGTAAAACCCCGTTTCGGTGCCGCTAAAAAAAGCGCTTAGAAACACACCCAGCAGAAACAGCAGGAGGGCGACGAATATCACGCTTCTCCCTCCGTCTTGGGGGCCAACGTCAACTCAACGAGCATGTTCCCGCGCTCGGCGCTTCCAGCACCAAAAAATGAAAATCTCCCCACTCGCAAACGTCACCCCGTTCGGCCAGCCGCTGCATTTTTTCCTGAATGATCCCGCCAATGGTAACGCTGGCTGTCTCCGGAATCTCCCGTTCCAGTGCCCGCGAGAGCTGACGGAGGCTCATCATTCCCGATGCGACCCATTTGCCGGGCTCGATTTCATGAAGCGGATTGAGATTCAACAGCCGTTTGCTGCGGCTTGGCTGGTAAGTAAAAACCGTTTCCAGGATGTCTTCGATGGTGAGGATCCCGATTGTGTCACCGTACTCGTTGACGATCACGGTAACTTCCCGATCCCGATGCGACATTTTTTCCAGTGCGTCTGCGACTGTCGAGCACCATGGCAAATACAGCACCGGATCGGCAAAGCGTTCGAGTTCGTCGTCGGGCAAGTTATATTGATTGTCCAGCCGAATTGCCTTCTCGATTTCCTGGCTGTGGGGCTCCGTAATCAACAGGTAACCGCTGGCCGGAATTTTTCCAGCGAGATCTTTCAGTTTTACGGGCGGCCGAAAGGACTGAAATTGAGTTCGCGGACGCATCCACTCGTCAATTCGGATTTCAGACAACTGCACAATATTTTGCAGCACCGTCTGTTCCTGCTTCATCAGTGCCGCGTCATTGCCGGAAATTTCAATCGCCCGTTCGAGGTCGCTCACATTCATGTACGGCTCGCTGGTGAACCGCGGCAGAATCAGCCGCCGCGAAATCAAGTTCACGGTTTTGAGTACGGGCATGATCGGGTCAACCAACCGAACGGCCAGCGACAGCGGGAGGCTGACCATCTGCGCCAGCGTGCGGGGTTTGAGTACGGCAAAACTTTTGGGCAACATCTCACTGAAAAAGATGATTGCCAACAACGAAACGGCGGCAAAACCCACGGCAAACGATTGCCCCAGCGTTGTGTCGCGGTCAATTCTCAGGGCGACAATGGAACTGATCGTGAAATAGGCGATGTTTGTGACGAGATTCCAAAACAAAACCGCGCTCAACAGCCGGTCCGGATCCAACAGCAAAGTCGCCGCGGCTTGTTCCGCCTGATTGCCGGAGGCCATGTCCCGGCGATCGCGGGGACGGAGGTAAAACAAGGCGGCTTCACTGGCGGAGAAAAAGCCACTGCAAGCCATCAGCACGATCATCCCGATGATCCAGGGAAGCAACTGAAGAAGGCTAGTCATTGTCGGTCGATTTTACACGTCCGGAAGAAATGAGAAACTCGCTTAAACGGGGCATGATCATGGCGGTGGTCGCAAATCCATACGTAAATGTGACCACCAGCAAGACGGACAGGTATTTTTCCAAAAGCAAACTGGTGATCGAATAAAACATCGCAAACGGCAGAATACCCGAAGCAAACGCCAGGGCGGGGGAGGGCGTGTTGCGGCCCAACGCCACATACAACCCGATCGCACCGCCCACGATGCAGGCCAGAAAGGGGGTCAACTGCGCTTCCACGTTACCAGTAAACGAAACCATCATCAGCATACTGGTGACCACACCGAGAAACAGGAAAAATACCGTTCCCAGGCTGACACCAATCGCTTGTCGACTTCCGTCAAACGACATGCCGCTGTGTATTCCAAGGACTGCCACGAACACGTACAGGACCAGCAGGCCGATCACGAGGTATGCCAGATTTTCACCCGTTAACGCTTCGCTGTACCACACGTAGATACACATCAAAATCGGCAAAAGGATCAAATCGAGCGAAATGTAGAGGACCCCACCCAGTTTCCCAAACAGGAACTCTTTCGGTGAAATATCGGTCACGCGCAACAGGTCAATCGCCCGCCCGTCACGCTCGGTCGTGATGGACGTCACCGCCAAGGCGTTAACCAGCACGATACTCACCAGCATGAACGGTGCCAGTGGTTTGGCGACGTCCGGAATCCGGATGGAGGCATCTGCGGTGGTGCGCGTGGCCGCGCCGGAAGCAACCAGCGAATACAACACAAAAAACACGCACGCCGCCATCAACCAGTAGGCGCCCCGGATAAACAGGATCTTGCGACCATAGGCCCAGGTGCACATCTCCCGCCATAACACGGGGTTGTCCCAAACTCGACGACTCTGTTGGCTGACCTTTCTGCTACGATCGTCAACGTGACCCGATCGCAGTCGTTCCCCGTCGCTGACTCCGATGGCGCCTGAGTCGGTGAGCTTGCCGGTGATCACATCAAATTCGTTTTTGATCGAATCTTCCTGTCCCGGCTTGACATCGCGGCTGGGATTCCAGCGGCGCACGCGCAGAATTGCCAATCCACATAACAGCCCCGATACGCACAACGCCACAACCAGGTATGGTACGACCAGCGTGGGCCAGGTCGTAGAAACACTCGGGTGGCTGGCGGCCATGATCGCCCGAATCGGACTGGTCGCCGCCGCAATGAGTTCCGTACGATACCCACCCACGGTGCCACCGACCAATCCGATCGTTTCGAACAGGCCGATCCAGAACACGATCGCCAGGGCAACCAGGGCAAGCGTTTGAAAGGTCTTTTCCCGCCACAACGCGACCGTCGCGCCCAGGCTGCCGGCCGCCAGCACCGTGACCCCGGTGACGGCAAAGGTCCAGCCAACTTGTTCAAACGAAGTTCCACCAAACAATACGATCAACATGAAAATTGGCACGCTGGTGATCATCATCACGCCCACGCCCAGCAAACTCGAAAACAGCTTGCCCAGAACCAGTTCGCTGTTGGAGAGGCGGCTCATCAACAGCAGGATCAAGGTTTGCCGATCCTTCTCGATGGCAATGCTGCTGGCCGCCTGGATGGCCGCCAGAAACATGAGCAGTGCCAGCTGCAATGGTGCCAAAATCTGAAACAGAATGGCACCAAACCGAGCCATGTCGCCGATGTTGCGAATGATCTGGGTTCCCGCCAGGATCATCCAGGCCGTGCAGATCAGCAACAACAACCCGGACGCGTAAACCGACCGCATGACGTAATGCCGCGCACGCCGGGGAGCAACAATGGCTTCGCGAGTGAAGACGGGACCGACTAACAACGATTACTCTCTTTCAGGGGCGGAAAGCCACAGCGATGGCAAATTGAATGATGACTGTTTCACCGCGAATTGACAAGTCACAAGGCTTGGCACGTTATGGACTTGTACGAAAAAATAGGGCCGCTCGTTCGCCGGAACCGTTCGTTTAACGTCTGGCCGGCAGACGCAAGCGAGTCGCAGCCCCGTTCGTTTAACGTTTAGCCGGCAGACGCTTTGTGCGGCGGAAAAAACTTGTGTAGGACAGAATCACGAGTGACAGAATAATGTTTTGCGACAGACGTTATTCTGTTACCCATCATTCTGTCAATCAAGTCGACGCGGCAAGCTGCAATGTCCGATCTCGAGCTCGAATCGCATCAGGCCTTGGGCTGGGCCGTTTCCAGCAAAAACTCACCGGCGCGCTCAATCACCTTGCCGGTTTCTTTGCAGGTGCGAATTTCTTCCGGGCCATTCCAGAATTCGTCCATGATCCGGTGCAAGTCCTCATCAATGTGCTGCAAGGAAAATTCGGCTTCGTGCACAAGGTGAATGTCGTCCGGGCAATACCATTGTAGTTTATCAACTGCTCCATCCCTTCGCGGGAACTCGACGATCAGACCGATGGTGTCGGCCGGTCGTTGGGGTCGATGGGGGACCAATCTGCGGCAGCAACCACATTTCGCCTTCGCGAATGACAACGTCATGCGGGGGAGAGCCATCGAGCGGGCGAATGCGGACGGCGATGTCGCCTTTGAGCTGGTAAAACAGTTCTTCGGTTTCGTTGACGTGATAATCGTTGCGGGTATTGGGGCCCATGGAAACGAACACGATGACGTCTTCGGCTTCCTTGTAAAACTGCTTGTTCATCACGGGAACTTTGAATTCGTCTTTGTGGTCCTCGATCCACTGCATCAGGTTGAAGGGTTTGGTCACTTTCATCGTTCGCTCCCGGAATTGAGTGAGTTGTATGCGTTTTCGCTTTTTGATGTTGCGCATTTTTGGAAACCCGACGCGTAAGCGAGGAGAAACAAACACAATTTGAGCCTGAAAAAGGGCCAGATGCAAGTTCCTGGGCTGGTCTGTCAGGCAAACAGATTTCCAAAGCTAATGTTCAATCTGCAAGTGCGACAAATTTCCAGGACCATTTCGTCCATAGTTTTTAAAGGCTGATAGGCTTTGTCTTCGTCGAGGCGATAGACATCGAGTTCGCGTTTGGCCGGGTCAATGATCATGTAATAACCGACGCCTTGTTCACGATACAAATCGAACTTGGCGCCGCGATCAAGTTGTTCTGTGCTGGGCGAAAGAATCTCGGCAATGAATGCTGGCGTCTGTTCCACGTGCCGAGCTGGCGCGTTTCCGCAGAGCACTAAGACGTCAGGACGTACCACCGTGTCGTCGGCTACGATCCAGTCAATTTCGGCTAGAACGACGGCATCGCACTGGTTTAAGTCGATGCTGTTCTGCAACGTCGTTACGAGACGTGCTGCAATTCTTTGATGTGGGCCGAATGGGCTGGGCGTCATGGAAATGGGGATCCCCTGCCACAACTCCCAGTCGCCTTTCCATTGTCGGTAGTCCTCGAGTGTGTATTTCGGTAAATACCGGTGGGCGGTGCTCATTGATAGTCCGAAAGTGGATGAGAAGTTAACACTAATATTTTACTCTTGGTCGCGGAAAATTAAATGCTCCCCATCCGAAGATGTCTGACTCAGACGCCAACTCTTCGAGGTGTTCTGGCTGCCAACTGGTGGTCGCGATGATCGAAGGAATAGCTTAAGGCCATACCTTCTATGGAGCGTGGGATAGGCATCTTGCCTGTCATGACAGCACAATCGCTTGTCGATGTCGTGTCAGGTAACGCAATTTGTTGACAAGCTGGAAGCTTATCCCACGTAGATTGGCCACTTCATTGAACGTTATTGAGTTAAACGCCAATTCTGTAGGCGCCGGCTCGTTCTCAGCAGCGTGAATTTCGTCGACTAGTGAATCAACAGCAACGATTTTAGGAAAAAGCCAGCTATCCAGTCAGATTAATGGTCACTGTTTGCTGGTTAATCGGGGTAACAAAGTCGTCGCAAAATGTCGTGTCGTTCGTCACCTAGCGACTATCATTGTGCTAAAGTGCATAAGTTCAAATCGCTGGTTGTCACATGGGCAGTTCATCCTCCGCTTCATCGGAACTTATCAGGCTGGCCAAGCGGGCAGCCGCGGGGGACGATCTGGCGTTTGGCAAGCTGTTTGAACAGTTCCGACCGCATCTGAAACAATTTATTGACTTGCGACTGGATCGTCGCGTCCGCCGTCGTGTGGATCCATCGGATGTGCTGCAGGAAACGCAGATTGAGGTGCACCGGCGGTTGGCCAATTTTCTGGAGCGGCAGCCGATGCCGCTGCGCGTGTGGATGCGCCAAACGGCCCTCGAGCATCTAATTCGGGCTCATGAAAGACATTTGAAAGCCGATCGCCGTTCTGTGACGCGTGAAGCCCGTTTGTCCAACCGCTCCTCAGTCATATTGGCCCAACGCTTGGCGACAAGCGTGCCCGCGCCCAGTCAGCAAGCCCTTAACAAGGAACGAGCAGAGATTGTCGCCAACGCCATTTCGCAGCTCGGTGATTTGGACCGCGAAATCCTGGTGATGCGCAATGTCGAAGATCTCGATTTCAGTGAAATCGCGTTTTCGCTGAATATTTCTCCTGAAGCGGCGCGAAAGCGCTTCGGGAGAGCCTTGATTCGCTTGCAGACGCAAATTCGAGCTTTCGATTTGGGAGACACATTCGAATGAAAAAGCAATTCACAAAAGTTCCTGACGTAGATGATGGCAAACTCGAAGAACTGGTCGCCCGATTGGCCGACGACTACATCCGAAGGTTGGGACAGGGTGAAGATCCCTCGGTTGAGGAATATGTGGCCCAATATCCAGAAGCGAGCGGGATCATTCGCCGAACATTGGGCGCCTTGAAAACGATGCGAACGGTTGATCTCTCGAAAGTTGGCCTGGGCGATGAGCAAGGTCCAGACGCTCCGGCCCGAACAGTTGGCGACTTTCAGCTTATCCGGATCATTGGTCAGGGCGGAATGGGGGTAGTCTACGAAGCCAATCAGCTTTCATTGCACAGGCGCATTGCGCTCAAGGTGCTTCCTTACGCGGGAATGTTGGATGAACGGGCCATCAACAGATTTCGCAATGAAGTGATGGCTGCGGCACAATTGGATCATCCCAACATCGTCCCCGTTTATGGCGTCGGTTGTGACCGCGGCGTACACCACTATGCAATGCGACTGATTGAAGGTGTCTCTCTGGCGGACACCATCCACCAACTGCGCGAATTGCGAGACCAACAGCAGGGCTTTCCTGATTCAATTGGTTCAATCGGTTCCGTACTGAGAGCCAGCAAAGCCGACTCGGGCGCGGAACTCTCGGCACTTCCATTTGGATCAACGGTCGCGGCTCAATATGAACGGGACACTGTAATCGGCGACGAAAATACTCTTTCTTCGGGTACGCTAAGTTGGGAAAACGTACGACAGCCGATCTCTCATTTTCGCTCAATTGCGTCCTTGGCGGCGACCATTGCCGAAGCACTGGACAACGCCCATCACAACGGTGTCATTCATCGCGACGTGAAACCGTCGAACCTGATGATCGATGGTTCCGGCAAGGCCTGGATTACCGATTTTGGATTGGCCCAGGTCGAGACAGGGACGGCATTGACCATGACTGGTGATTTGCTAGGAACGGCACGCTACATGAGTCCCGAGCAACTGATGGCGAAGCGACTGATCCTCGATCATCGAACCGATATCTATTCACTGGGCATTACTCTGTTTGAAATGCTGACACTCCAAACGCCTTTTGATTCCGAGAATCGGCAAGAACTGTTTCGACAGATCATGCTCGAGCCACCGAAACATCCGCGTAAAATCAATCCGGGGATCCCCAAAGATCTGGAGACTGTCGTTCTTAAGTGCATCGAAAAAAACGCGGATGATCGTTATCAAACCGCTCAGGAGCTTGCGGATGATTTGAATCGTTACACCCGCCAGGAGCCAATCACTGCCCGCAAGTCTTCATTGGCAGCCAAAGCCCGCAAGTGGGCGCAAAGAAACACAGCTTTTGTTTCAGGGGCGATAAGTGTGTTGACGTTCAGCATCATGGCGATGGCGGCCTCGCTTGCTTTCCTGATATCAGAACGGGGAGCCAAAAGTTCGGCGTTGCAGGCGGCACAAATGGAACAGCGGCGTGCCACCGAGAACTTTGATTTTGCGTTGGGAATCTTGCAGGATTTCCTGGTCAGTTTCGCCGACGCGGATCTGGCGAAGGTGCCCGGTGCAGAAAGGCAAAGACAGAGTTTGTTACGTCAAACTGCCGGACGACTGGATGAGATGGTTGCCGGTAATCCGGAAAGCGACAAGTTGCGACGTGCATCCGCCGATGTCTTGTTCAAATTGGGAGAGGCGTCGCTCGGAATTGACGACGCGTTGGCTGAAAACTGTTACAAGCGATGTATTGACTTGGGTCTCGTCGATCTCGCGGATAGTCCGCCTCCGGAATTACAACAAAAGATCAACAGGCAAATCGCCGACTCCTACATGGGTCGAGCGAAAGCCGTTTCGCTGACCCGACCAGCAATTGCCGAGCAGTATTTCGATCAGGCGCTCCAACATCTACGATCGCAAGCTGGCTCCGACGTTTCAAAACCTGAATCTTTGAATGCTGCTTTAGCCGATGTCCTAATTGGATTTTCCGATTTCCTTGCAAACAACCGGCGCGACGATGAGGCCATCAAATATCTCGAGGAAGCACTGGATGTCGGCCCCGACTCGATCCGCGGACTCTGCTTTTATGGCATGGCGCGAATTCAATTTAGCCAACAACGCTTCAATGACGCGATAGCGCTTGTCGAACAGGCGCTTGCCAGCAGCGAAGGAATGAACGTCAAAAAACGAAATTACCTGGCGTTGAAAGCAAGGATTCTGTTCGAACAAGGGAACATCGAGGAAGCCAAAAAAGCCAGTGGAAGCGCAATTGGCGCGGGTCGTACCATCATGGGCGAAATGATGACCAAACCATTTGCAGACTGGTTGATTGACCAGCTTCAGTTTGATGCACAGCTGGCGAGTAGACTGAACAGCAGCAAACGCCAGCTCAAGATGCTGGAACAGGCTCTTGCGTTGCACATGACTTATAACAACCAGATGCTTGATGAGTTTTCATTGAAAACACGACGCGATATTCAAAAGGCCTTGGCGGATGCGCAGGATGCTGTCGGTCAAACAGTCACAGCAATCGCCAGTCGAGAACGTGTGGGCGAGTTGGAACAGATGATCGAGCGAGTATCCCCAAAACAAAACGGGATTACATTTCCATTGGGGACTGCCTCGGACGAAAACCTAAGTTGCGTAGCAATCGACAACGAAGGGTATGTTTACGTTGCAGGTACTCTCAGCCGTGGCACTGATCTCCAACCCGGTTATGAGTTTCAAAACATAGCCGAGAACGAGTCCGGCTCCGTCATCGCCAAATATTCGACCAAGGGTGAACTGGTGTGGAGCTGTCCGGTGGCTGGAATGCCGGCCGCACTTGGCATCGACAACAGCAACAATGTTTTTGTCAAAGGTGTACTTTGGGCATCCGGCCGGGATACGGCTCAGTTTGGTGACGTTGACAAACGGCTCCCCTCGGATCGAAAGTACGTCGGTTACCTTGCCAAAACAGACGCAAACGGTCGGGTTCTGTGGGTTCAATGGGTTCCGGTCGGTTCTACTCGCGGTTTGTATTTTGATCACTCGATCGCTGTGTCTCGGGAGGGCTCGGTGATCGTTGGTGGAACGTTTCACTCTGATTTCAAATGGCCTGTCTATCCTCCAGTGATTCTTCGCGCGAAAGAATGCGGACAGTGATTCTAAACAAGGGTACGTAGCAAAATTTTCAGCGGCCGGACAGCTTGAATGGGCGCGATCGATCGATGCCGACAAATCAAATGTTGGGGGAGTGGATATCGATCCCGATGGCAATATCTATTTGTGTGGCATTGTAGAACCTGCCGAAACCGCCTTCTTTGGTGTTGATAAGAACGGCCTTATGCTCCAAGTTGCCAACGTCAATAATGGTCTCAAACGATGTGGGTTTTTGGCCAAGTTGGATCCGGATGGGAAAACTAATTGGGTTCAGCCGCAGACCTCCGAAGACTATTACGCTTCCGCGGATGTTGCGGCCGGCCCCAACGGAAAAGTCTACCTGACGATTGCGCTGAGATCTGATGTTGACCTCAACGGAACGCAAGATCATGAGGACGGCCGTGATCGTATCAAATTCGAGGGTCGAGACTTCTGGGATTCAAACTTGAGTTGCTGGGATTCCGATGGGCAGCTGCTTTGGAATCTGCCGCTAAACAATGAAGGATATGTGAGCGCCTATTCGCTGGCTTGCAGTTCATCGGGCAACGTGTTTGTCACTGGTCGAGCAGCCGGCTCGGACTTGAACTTTGGCGGTAATCGAATAACCCGTCATCCACCTCAAGGGCGGGACGGATTTATCGCATTGATTTCCGACGATGGAGCTGTGAAGAACGTCTGCTTTTACACCACGTATATGAACCACTCATCGGCGGTCGTTCCCTGGGCGATTTCGGTCAATGATCACGATCAAGTTGCTGTGGTTGGAAGAATTCGTGGTTCGGTTCGAACGCCAACCGGAGAAGTCCTGCGCGAACCCTTCGCTTTTTGGGATGGATTCGTAACCATCCTTTCCGAAAAAAAATGACTGGGCGGCGCGGCTGTCCTTCCAATCCGTATTCGCTTTTCTCATTTGCCCGTCTTGTTGGAAAATCCGGACTAGCTCATAGGCCGCGTCAATTGTCAGAAAATTCGGTTACGTCTTTTTCGAGTTCGAACCCTATTTATTCAAAATTTCGAGTTGCGACTCGGAATTCATGTCACGGACTTGACTCAAATCGGGGAAACAGTGTGGCCATCTAACAGGCCGACTATTTTCACTGGATTTTTGATTTTGAAACCGCCAACGTGCACCACAGGCCATTCGCTTTGTCAGCGATCCGGTCTGGATATGAAAGGACCACTCATGCATCGCCGACCAAGACGAAAGCAATCGCCACCTACGGCGGCACGGCGCAATGGGCGACATGACCATGCATTTGCCTATGAATCGCTGGAACCGCGGCAATTGCTGGCCGGTGATTTTGCGCCCTATGTCGATTTGAACATCATTACGGATTGGTCGGCGATCCACGGAACGGGCGGATTCAACGATAAGGGAGAGGATGTCTTGATACAGCCGGACGGCAAGCTCGTGGTCACCGGCGTATTGCCCAAAACAATTCAACAGGCGTCGCAGGATTTGTTGGTCGCGAGATATAACGAGGATGGCACAATCGACACCGGGTTTGGTGGCGCAGGCTATGCGCTTGCCGACTTTGGCACCATCCACCGGGACATCGGCAATAGCGTGGCGTTGCAAGATGACGGCAAGATCGTAGCTGTAGGAACCAGCTATGACTATTTTGATACTCCCGTTTTGTCAGATCATTACTTGATTGCCGCTCGCTTTAATTCCGACGGCAGCCTGGACGCAACCTATATGGACGGTGATGGCCCGGATGCCGAGGCACCTGGGACCCAGCCGTACAATGACTTCTTATATACGAACGACGTTCTGGTGCATTCGTCGGGGCGGATCTGGATTATTTCATCCGTCAAAAATACCAATGATAAAAATAGCATCATGTTGACTGGCCTGAATTCGAATTTTGAGATTGACCCGACGTTCGGCGACAATGGACGCGTCATCCACAATTATGGCGATCCGGACACACCGGGAGTCACCGGATACGTGATGGCGGAGCAACCCGACGGAAAAGTCGTCATTGGTGGAAACCGTGGCAGCTACGGCTATTTTGCCAGGTTCAATTCCGATGGTTCGCTCGACACAACCTACGCGACAGGCGGCGAAGGGATCCTGTTTACTGTTCAGGGCACGGGTGTCCGCAACAACTTCAGTGGCGGTGTATTTGTTGATGCGAATGACAATGCCTATTTCAGCGGCAGTTCGGACGTGTCAGCCGATAGCGTCGATACTGAAGTGATCGTCGTGCGGTTCGATCATTCCGGGAATCTGGATACCACGTTTGGGGTCGACGGAGTTTTTCGATACAACCCCACGGCGGGTGGGGAAGGTGGTGGCGAAATCACCATGGACAAAACGGGGCGACTGGCCTTGATCGGCAATAACCAGATTTTGTGGGTCAACCAAAACGGAACTCTGGACGAGGTTGTCGACATCGAGAAGCCCGGTAATGATGGCACGCTACGTGGAATCGCCGTCGACTCGGCCAATCGCGTGGTAGCGACAGGTGACGCAACCAATCCGACCAATGATGTTTGGTTGGTTCGCGCGAGCCCGAATGTCGAGTTTGCCGACAGTTTTGAAAATGGACAGTGGAATGGGCTGTGGATCGAAGATTCCCAAAACGACTGGTTCACCAGCACCCAACGCGAAACCGACGGCAACTACTCGGCCGAAGTGGATGGTCGCGCAACCGACGCCACGTTGACCGTCGCAAACTCGATCGACATGTCGAACTACGGTTCCGCCGAACTGACTTTCGATTGGTACATCGAGAGTGGCTTTGACAGCGGTGAATACGTCAAGCTGGATTTCTGGAACGGGAGCAACTGGATCGAAATTCGGTCGCTTGACGGCGACGTGGATTCCGAAAATACCTGGCACACAGAAACAGTGTACTTGGAGAACAAGCCGTCGGGCGATTACTTGCGAAGCGATTTCCAGTTCCGCTTCCGCGCCAACGTCAGCAGCTCCACTGAGGATGCTAACGTGGATAACGTCCGGCTGCTGGCGACCAGCCTGTCCGGCCCGCCCAATGAAGGGCCTGGTATCACGACCTCGCCCGTCACGGAGGCCAGCGAAGACAGTTTGTACTCCTACAACGTGGACGCAGTGGACCCCGACCCGGGCGACGTAATCACGTTCTCGCTGGATACTGCTCCGGCGGGTATGACGATTAACGCCACTACCGGATTCATCCGGTGGACGCCAACCAACGATGATGTGGGAAGCCATTCCGTCGTCGTGCAAGCAGAAGATGCCGGCGGACTGTTTGACACCCAGTCGTTCAACATTGTCGTAGCCAACGTGAACGATACACCGGTAATCACTTCGACACCTGTGACCAGTGCCACAGAAGATTCGTTATACAGCTACGACGTGGATGCGATTGATCGGGATGTAGGCGACTCACTAACGTTTTTGTTGGATCTGGCGCCGACCGGGATGTCGATCGATAGTTCATCGGGATTGATCGAGTGGACACCGACGAACGGCCAAATTGGAAATCAGTCGGTCACAGTCCAAGTTGTTGATGCGATCGGTTCCAGCGACACGCAGAGCTTCTCTATCACGGTCGCCCCAGCCGGGCCGACCGAAACGGTACTGTTCTCCGATAGTTTCGAGGTCGGCAGCAACAATAACGACTGGAACGGCAACTGGATTGAAGACTCGCAAAACGATTTCTTCCGTTCGACTCAGCGCGCGACCGACGGCGTTCGTTCAGCGGAAGTCGACGGCTTTGCCAACAACGCCACGCTGACTTTAGCGATACCGCTGGACATCAGCGGTTACGCATCGGTGCAGTTGACCTTCAATTGGTTAATCGAAAGCGGATTTGACTCGGGCGAGTACTTGTCGCTGGACATTTCGACCAACGGCGGAGCCAGCTGGACCCAGAACGTGCGGCAGTTGCGCGGCAATGTTGATGCCGAAAACACCTGGCACAATGAAACGGTTGAATTGACGGCCTTTTCATCGACGAATTTGCTGATTCGGTTCCGCAGTATCGTCAGCGGTTCCAGCGAAGACGCCGACATCGATAACGTCAAAATCGTCGGCAACAGTTCGGCTTCGCGCGGTATGGCATTTGGGCCGAATTCACAAGCCGAGGCCGTCTCGATTGCGGATTTGACTTATCTTCCTAGTCTTACTGAAAGTAATTGGAAAACTGAAAATGGAACCGAAAACGACTACCGTTTTGAATTCAGCCCGGTGTCTTGGCTGAGTCCGTTATTGGTCGTGGTGGCTGACGCGAACGATCCCGCGCACGGTGTCGAGGAACGATTCCAACTTCGTCACGATTCGATCGATGGCTGGTTTGGAGAAACTGATGATGCATTGGACATTTTGACGGATGAGTTCGAGACCTATACCGCTTTCGTTTGACGCCAACTTTCGCTTATTCGCCAAGGAATTCTTAACATGAGTCTAATTCGTTTTGCTGCCGCGCTCGTTTGTTTGACTGTTCCGACTACCATTTGCGCAATTTGGGGGACCACCTTGCCTGTTTACAGACGACATTACGTATGACGTAGGAACCAATCCAAACTCCGTGGCGATCGGTGACCTGGACGGCGATCTCGACAACGATCTGGCTGTGGCAAACCAATTTAGTGACGACATCTCGTTGCTAATGAACAACGGCGACGGGACATTTGCGATGCACGTCACTTACGAGGTCGGCGACGGACCGACCTCGGTGGTGATGGGTGACTTCGACGGGGATCTCGACCTCGATCTGGCGGTGTCAATCGAGAACAACGACATTGTTTTGGTGCTGCTGAACAACGGCGACGGAACGTTCGCAGCAGGCGTCCCTTACGGGACAGGCGATCGGCCGTTTTCGGTGGCATTGGGAGACTTGGACGGCGACCTCGATTTCGATTTAGTTGCGACCAATAGGGACAGTGACAACATCTCAGTGCTACTGAACAACGGAAACGGGACCTTCGCAACCCATGTCACTTACAGCGTCGGTAACGAGCCGCACCTGGCGGCGATTGGTGATCTGGACGGCGATCTCGATCTCGACGTCGCCACGGCAAACGCATTGGATAACAACATCTCGGTATTGCTGAACAATGGCAACGGTACGTTCGAACCCCAGCACACATATGACGTAGGTGTCGAGCCGCGATCCGTGGCAATGGGTGATCTGGATGGTGATCTCGATCTCGATGTTGCGGTGGTAAATGCGGCGGGCGCCGATATTTCGGTTCTGTTGAACGACGGCAACGGTTCGTTTACATTGAGCGTCAACTATGATGTGGGAAGTCGGCCTTTTTCGGTGGAGATGGGTGACCTGGACAGTGACAGCGACCTTGATTTGGCAGTGACAAACAGTCAAAGCGACAATGTCTCAATATTTCTGAACAACGGCGACGGGACTTTCCCACCGGCTGCCCCTTACGGTGTGGGCGACACTCCGAGAAATCTGGCGATGGGTGACCTGGACGGCGACGGCGACCTGGATTTGGCTATCGCGAATCGAGGAAGCGACGACGTCTCGGTGCTGCTCAACGAGCCCTGCGATCCCCCCATAGTGAATCCAGTCCTCTGGGAAGGAAACGGTCATGCCTATGCGTTCATTCTTGCCGACGGAATTGAATGGTCGGGTGCTCAATACGCGGCTTCAACCTTTGTGTTTCAAGGAATCTCAGGCTATCTGGCAACTGTCACCAGCCAGGAGGAGAATGATTTTATCGCCGCGATGGTCCAGCAGGCGAAGACGGATCACAATCTCAACATATTAATAGAGGTTTGGCTGGGTGCCGAACAACTCGATCCAAATGCCCCGCCTGCAGATACCTGGGCCTGGGTTACCGGCGAAGCATTTCAATACACGAACTGGGATATTGATGAGCCTAACGATGGGGGTGGTGATGAACATTTTCTGGGGATGTGGGGACCAGACGGAGACGGACCGATGGGTCAGTGGAACGATCAAGGAGATTCGTTTGTCGCGGCAAACATCGAAGGCTATGTCGTTGAGTTTGAAGTACCTCAGTCATTGGTGGTAGTTCCCGACTCTTTGTTGGTAACGCGTGGTTCTCAAGTTTCGGGTGGATTAGTAGATCTGGCGGACAGTGACAACATCGATTTGTCGATCCAACGAGCGTCGTCGGATACCCAATCGCGAACCGAATTCGAGGTTGAAGCAGTCAGCCCGGTCGAAAACCCAACTTCATTGGAAGTGACCCTGGAAGGCGCCGTTTTCGCTCGATCGCAAGTCAACCAGTCGATTGAACTATTTAACTACTTGGCTTTCCCTTCCGGCGCATGGGAACCTATGGACACGAGAGTCGCGACCCCTTTTACCGATTCGACAGTCACGTTATCCGCGACAGGCGATTTATCTCGCTTCGTTCAGCCGATTACGATGCGCACAAGAGCTCGAATTCGATACCAGTCAACCAGTCCGCGGCAACAGTTTTCATCGAATACCGATCAGTTCATTTGGACGATCGGACAGTAAAGCCTAATACAGCCCGCTGCCCCAAAGTGACTCCCTCGCTTTGTTCCGCAGCGGACGATTACTTGTAAGTTGGCAAGAATGCGGCACGGATTCCCCAGACGTAATACTTAAGAACTCATCCACATGGTCGGATACGATGTCAGTAAGCTCAACCAAACAAGTTCCCGACTTGGATGCTCAGTCTGCAAAATCCGCCGATTTCAAAAACCAGTTCCCAAACCGACAGCCAATGGACCGAGCCTGAGGACAGGCTCGCCTACGTAGGTCGGTCTGTCCCAGACCGACACAGCCAAAGCGCGAGCCTGAGGACAGGCTCGCCTACGTAGGTCGGTTTGTCCCAAACCGACACAGCAAAGCGCGAGCCTGAGGACAGGCTCGCCTACGTAGGTCGGTTTGTCCCAGACCGACACAGCCAAAGCGCGAGCCTGAGGACAGGCTCGCCTACGTAGGTCGGTTTGTCCCAGACCGACACAGCAAAGCGCGAGCCTGAGGACAGGCTCGCCTACGGTTCTACTTTCGTCGGCTTTTTCATGTTGTCGGCCGGCAGGCGATCGATCAGCAATGAAAACGGATCGACACCGGCCAGGGCGGGAACTTCGTCCACGACGAACGTAAACGAAGAAATGTCTTTGTTGATTTTGACGCGTTCGCGATACAGCGTCTTGCCGTATTGGCTGCCCTATTCGGGCTGTGCGAAGGCACCGATCTCGATCCAGTCGTCGATTTCAACCGGGAACTCGTGGCCTTCCTTGTCGGCCTGCAATTTCTGACACTCAATCTGCAACGAGACTTCGTATTTGCCGTTGTCGAGTTCCTTGTAGGTCGTCTCGAGCGTCCGGTTTTCAAACAGCGTGATGGTTTCAAACAAATCCGTCAGCAAATATTGCAACTCAGGCGGCGTTTGCTCACGCAACGCATTCTCCAGGTCGACCGAGGTCGGATAGGGAGGCCCCTGGTAGGCGAATTTCTTCAATCAGCGATTTCAGAGCCGCGTTGACTTTGTCTTCGCCGATCATTTCCTTGAGGTAGTACATGACGACGCTCCCTTTGCGGTAATGCACATAACCCTGCTGCGAGCCGACTTCCAACAAAGGTTTTTCCTCCAGCAATTCTCGCCCCCGCGCCGAGAGATAACTGTCCATTTCATATTTCAGGAACTTCCGCATCATGTCCCGGCCGTATTCTTTTTCCATCACCATCAGCGCGGAATACTGGGCGAGCGTTTCCGACAACACCGTCGCTCCCAGCATGTTGGCTCCAACCACTTGGTGCGCCCACCATTGGTGTGCCATTTCGTGCGCGACGACGTAATACACCATGTCGATGTCGTCATCGTCCTTAATATCGGCGATGAACCCGATCCCTTCGCTATACGGCATCGTGCCGGGAAAAGCCTGCGCGAATTCGGACGTCCGTGGGAACTCGATGATCCGTGCCTGTTTGTGCGGGTAGGGTCCAAAATTCTCAGTGTAGTACTCCAGTGATTTCCGAATCGAACGCAACATCTTGTCGACATTCCACTCGTGGTCAGCATGATAATAGACTTCGATGTCGATCCCGTTCCACTCCCGCAGGGCAACCTTGTAATCGGCCGAGATGAACGCGTAAAAGTTCAACGAAGGATGGTCGACTTTGTAGTGAAAATATCGCCGGCCGTCTTTTTCCCATTTCTTGACGAGCGAACCGGGAGCAATCGCGATTTGGTCGTCCGAGGTGCTGATGACCGTTTCGACATCGACCCAATCGCTGCTGTTGCTGATGTAGCTGTTGGCACGGGCTTTCAAGTTTTCAGGTTCCAGCGGCGGCATCATTTCCCGCGGCTCAAGTCCATATTTTTTGCGATCGTTCTTGTTCGAAAGTTCCACATTGGGCTGATAACCAATCTGCGGCGCAATCTGGTTGTTGAAGAAAGTCCCGTTTTGAACAATCTGTTGTTGCGAAACCGAATTTTCAAATCCCTTGGCGAAATAGGACACGGTGAATTTCATGTTGACTTCTTCACCGGGTGCCAGCGGCGGATCCAGCCGGTAAATCCGGAAATTCAAGTCTTCAAAATTTTCCTCCAGCGTCGCGTGATCAATGTCCAGCTCTGTTTCAAAGTCGTCGGCGACATAAATAAACAGTTTCTCGATCGGTTCATCGGAACGATTGACAATCGTCTGGTCCCCTTTGAGAACCAAGCCGCGCTGGTGCGGAAATACGTCGATGTCGTACTTGACTCGGGTGATCTCGTGGCTGCGCCAGGTTGGCATACGTTGCAAATTTCTTTTCGAATTCGGATCTCTGTCGATTCGTTTGCTTTTCCGTATCGTATTCGTTAACGATTTTTGTGTTGTAATAGATCCAACCACCGACAGCGAACCAGGCTGCCATGATCGCACAGGTCGTCAGCGCCATATTGCCGCGAAAACGACCGCTTGCGATGCCAAGCCGTGTGAAAAATCCCCGCTCTCGTCCACGTTGCCACAGCAGCAGGCCGACGCACGATAGCAGCACACTGAACAGCACCCAATAACTTCCGAACCAGGCCAATGCCTTGTCGTAAACGGAGCAAATCGAAACATGTCGGAGTAGGTATAACTGGGCAAGCGTCCAAACCGAACCAGGTTGGACTCGATGTCCAGCAGTCCCCAGCCAAATGCGTTGGCAATCGCCACGATGATGAATAAAAAATAGCCGATGTATTTGTTCGGTGCGATAATGTGCGAGAAAAACGCCAGTACGGAAAACGAAAATAGTTGCAAGAACGTGATGCCGAACAATTCCTTGGCATACAATCCCAATTGAAACCGCGTGTAACCAGCCATCGCCTGCGTCATCACACCCATCGACGTCTCGGCGCACAAAACGATCACCACGATCGCCAGGATCGCGAACAATTTTGCTGTGTACGAGATCCAGCTGGCATGGGGCAGCGCGTCGTAGACTTCGTCGAGCTTTGCATCGCGTTCTTTCCAGACCAGCACGCCCGCGTAGAAAATGATGACCGCCATCAGGTACACAAACAGGCTGCCTCGAATGACATCAATCATCGCGTAGGTAACCGGCAACGCTTTGAGCCCGAACCCTTCATTCGCGACCAGCCGCAGCGAAAAAAACGTGTCGAGCATTCCCGCAAAGACGATCACGAGAAATACCGGACTTCGAACCGTCCCGATAAAATCTACCTTGAATTGACTCCACAACTGGTTAAGTTGGGCACCCATTCCGTAGTGAAAATTTACCGCTGGCAGCGAGATCGCCGCTGCATCCAGAGCCGGTGTCAAGTCGCCTTTTTTTGTTTTGGCTGACGTATTGCGTTCGGCAAAGCTGAACCGCCAACACGCGACTGCCAAGATTCCCAATCCGACTGAAACCCAGATCACACGATTGAGCAGCATCATGGGCGCAAACAGGGTGACGGCCTGCGTATTCCGCTCAGCGATCGTCCAGTATTTGGTCTCAACTTGAAACGCCGCCAGTCCAAACGGGTCGGCCAGTTGCGAAAGCGTCTCGTTTTCCAGATTTCCGACGAGGCTTTGTGTGATTCCCCAAAAAGTCAGCAGAACGATGATCCCAATGAACGAAGCAAACGTGCTGCGCAACCAGACGGCAATCGCGAAAATAATTGCGGCGATAAAGATTGTATTGGGAATCGCAAACACGACGATGCTCCAAAAATGAGCACCCCAATTCGTGGCACAAAACCGCTCCGCGTCGTTCCAGGGCATGGCCGGCGAAATAATCGCGCCCACGGAAACACCCAGCATCGGAATCAAGGCGATCAGCACGGAGCCCCAAAAGCGACCCATCAGGAACGACGTCTTGTTCAACGGTTTGGTAAAAATCAGCTGGCTGGTTTGGTGCGCAAAATCCCGCGAAGCCGCATCGTTGACAAATGCAGTCGTCATCAGGCAGGTCAAAATCGCCATCATTGCGTAGAAATTCTGAATCACATACGGTGCATTGCGATACGTGTTTTCCAACGCGCCACCGATGACCACGTTATCCGAGGACGTCGCGCCCAGCACCAGCAATGAGATGATCAACAGGAAGACATAGACCATGACTCCCTTGAGCCAATAGCGCAGCTCAAATCCAAGAAACGTGCGAAACATGGGTCAGGCCACCTGCTGGATCTTGGAGAAAAACACGTCTTCCAGGTCCGGCGCGATTGCCGTGAAGCCATCCCCCGGATCTTGATCACTGATGATGTGAACCAGCGGACGCCCGGCGACCAATTTTGTAGAGAGCAGGTCAAAGTTCTGCTTCACGGCCGGCAATTCAGATTTCTCAATTGATTTTTGCCAGACCTTGCCCGCCAATTCCGCTTCCGCATCGTTGGGCGTGCCGGCAAAACGAAGTTCGCCCTCGTGAATGATAGCCATCTGCGTGCACAATTCCTTCACGTCCTGAACGATGTGCGTGGAGAGAATCACAATCACGTTTTCACCAATCTCGGACAGCAAGTTGTAAAAGCGGTTTCGTTCTCCGGGATCAAGACCCGCCGTCGGTTCGTCAACGATGACCAGCTTGGGATTGCCGATGAGCGCCTGTCCAATTCCAAATCGCTGTTTCATTCCGCCGGAAAAACTGGCGATGGCCTTCTTGCGGTGTTGATGGAGATTGACGCGGTGGAGCAAGGCGTCGACCAGCTCTCGTCGTTCCCGTTTGTTCGTGATGCCTTTCAGCATGGCGATGTGGTCGAGCATGGCCTGGGCACTGATTTTTGGATAAACACCAAATTCCTGCGGGAGGTAGCCAAGCAACCGGCGAACTTCGGTTTTGTCCTTCAGCACGTCGAGATCACCCAGCTTGATGCTGCCCGAATCGGCTTCCTGGAGTGTGGCGATCGTTCTCATCAGGGTCGATTTGCCGGCACCGTTGGGCCCTAACAGCCCGTACATGCCCTTGGGAATCGTCATCGACACGTCGACTAACGCCCGCACGCCGTTAGCGTAGGTTTTCGACAGGTGCTTGATTTCCAGTTCCATTGTTGGTTTTCCTCGAGTCAGTCCGGTTTGAAGCCAGGTGCTTCAAGCCTGTTTGAGTTCATCCGACCGTCTTGTGCAACAGGAGTACTTGTATTCTGGATAGTTGGTTTCAATCATTACCGCGTCAAGAAGTTGGCGGAAGTCCGGATTTTGGAGCCAATTCCGGTTCGCAACTTTCGAGTTGTAGTACAAAATGGAGCCAAGATCGACGGCCCGCTCGCGAATAAGCATTGTCGAGGTCCGTTTTTTCCGATCTGTCGAACTGTGCTGATGCCGGATTGCCTTCGGTCGATCTTAGGAACTATTACGAGATAAGTTACCGTTTTAGATAAACGGCGCAGCCGTCCGGTCCTCAAATACCGGAGGGCTTGCCCTGCCGTTACATATGAAGTTGGATTTTATTTTGGGACAGTTCCCTGGAACAAGTTTCCCGCTCACCCATCACTTCTTTCACTCGCCAGATCAATGAAGCTTGGTCAGACATTTTCGGGAGTCATGTTGGTTGTCCTGGCGGCAGCCGTGGGCTTTGCGCTGATCTATTTGCCGGGCTGGGTGATCTCGAATTACGAAACGATCTCTACCTTTGGACGTTTCTGGGGAACCATCTACCTGATTCTTGTTGGCATCGGTACCGTGTTGCTGCTGGGAAGCGCCGGCTGGACTGTCTGGAAATTATGGGGCGCCTCCCTGGCCAAAAAACGACGCAAGGAAAGACGCAATCTCAACCCCAGCGAAATGTCGACTGGCCAGCGTCAACGCGAGATCGAAGAGAATTTGGAAGAGATCGACAAACTCAAAAGGTCGGGTGACCATGGTGCGTCGCAACTGGATTCCCTGGTCCGCGAATTTGAAGCCAAACGCGAAGCTCAAACTCTGGAGATCGTGGCCTTTGGAACCATCTCCAGCGGTAAATCTTCCGTGCTCAATCTGCTGGCCGGTCGCGACGTGTTTGCGACGGATGCCAGTGGCGGGACAACGGTCAATCGCAACGAAATTCCCTGGCCCGGTATCGATAAAGTCATCCTGGTGGATACGCCCGGACTGGGCGAAGTCGACGGTGCTCAGAACGTGATCATCGCAGCCGAAGCTGCCAAAGACGCCGATCTGGTGCTGGTCGTTGTGGATGGGCCGCTTCGCGAAAGCGAACATGACTTGCTGGAGCGACTTGGGCAAATGGAAAAACGAGTCATCATCTGTCTGAACAAATCCGATTGGTATTCGGATGTAGACCGCGAAAAACTTAAAGGCCAAATCAACCGCCAGACGGCCGATTTTGTGCAAGCGGCAGACATTGTTTCCATCCAGGCACAGCCCGGTCAGCGGATTCGGCGAAAAATTCTGGCGGATGGTTCGGAGCTCGAAGAAACGGTTTCCATTCCACCCAACATCGATCCACTTGCCAACCGGATGCTCAGCGTCGTTAAACAGGATGGCAAAGACTTGCTGATGGCCAATTTGCTGATGCAATCGCGCGGATTGGTCGAAAAGGCTCGTACCCGTGTTGAACGGGCGATCGATGACCGTGCCTGGGGCGTCGTCGACAAATACATGTGGGGCGCCGGTGGGATTGCGGCCTTGAGTCCTTTTCCGGTTGTCGACCTCGTTGCCGGAAGTGCGATTTCGACAAAAATGATTTTGGATTTGGCGGCAGTCTATAATCAAAAGGTGGACCTGGACACGGCCTCCCAATGGCTGAGCGAGATGGGGAAAAACCTGGTCGGGTTTTTGGGTGCGCAAGGCGCCACGGTTGCTGTGACGGCCGTGGTCGCGTCCTTGATCAAGACGGTTCCGTTTGCCGGCACGATTGCTGGCGGCGTTTTGCAGGGAGCCGTTCAGGCGCTGATCACAAAATGGATTGGATCTGTATTCATCGAGTATTTCCGTAACGAGATGCAGGCTCCCGAAGGCGGTTTGTCTGGTTTGGCCCGGCGCAAATGGGAAGCCGTCACGTCGATTGATGAACTTCGCAGGTTGGTCCAAACGGCACGCGAAAAACTTGGCAAGCAAACGAGAAGTTCGTGACTGAAACAGAATTGAAATCCCGCTCTACCGCGCCGGCAAAGTATCACACGGTAGACGATCCGCAATACAAGGAAGCGGTGCGCTCAGTCGAAGAAACGCTCCAGCACCTTCGTGGCTGTCCCGAAAAAGAACGTGAGCGGCTACACAAGGATATCGCCCAACTCAACGAGATGTTCGACAAGATCACCAGTGGTCGCGTCGAAATCGTGATCTTCGGTGAGATCAGCACGGGCAAATCGGCGCTGGTCAATGCACTCATCGGACGGGCCGTGGCAGAAGTGGACGTCCAGGGCGGCTGGACCAAGCAGGTGTGGGGGACGGCCTGGGAAGGCGCGGGGTATCGCATCCCGGGTCTTGAAACCTCCGAGGTGGTACTGGTTGATACTCCCGGCATCAACGAAGTCGAGGGCGGGGACCGTGCGGAACTGGCTGAAACCACGGCTCGTAAAGCCGACTTGATCCTGTTCATTACGGACTCGGATATCAACGACATCGAATACGCTTCACTGGTGCAACTGGCGGCAGTTCAGAAGCCCATCATCCTGGTTTTCAACAAAGTCGACCTGTACCCGGCGAATGAACGCCAATCGCTGCTGGAGACACTTCAATCCCGCGTCAGGGACCTGATTCCGAAGCACCACATCGTGCTGACCGCGGCGGATCCCCGCGAGATTGAATATCATATCGAACAACCGGGCGCACGCGACAAGATTGAATGGCGCAAACCGGAACCCGATGTCGGCGAGCTCAAATCGTTGATCTTGACCACACTGGAAAAAGAAGGTTTGGGTTTGATCGCGCTCAATGCGGCCATGTACGCAGCGGACAAAAGTGACCGCATCGCGGCCCTCCGCGTGGAAATGCGAAACAGGCAGGCAGATAACGTGATTTGGACGATGGCTGCGACCAAGGCGATGGTCGTCGCGCTTAATCCGGTTCCCGTGTTTGACGTCCTCGGTGGGCTGGCGATCGATACCTTGATGGTGGTGACACTTTCGAAAGTCTACGGGTTGAATTTCTCGATGGCCCAGGCGCGAGGACTTTCCAAGGCGATCGCCAAAGCGGCAGGAGTCTTTGCGCTTGGCGAGCTAACTTCGTGGGGAGCCAGTTTGTTCAAGGGGCTGACGGTCGGCCTCGGTGCCGCGGTCACGATGATCCCACAGGGTGCCGCAGCAGGATTCAGCTCGTACATCATTGGGCGCGCCGCCAAGCACTATTTTGAACACGGCGGATCCTGGGGCGCCCGGTCGGCCAAAGCCGTCGTGGCCGATATTCTGGCACACACCGACAAGAGTTCCGTCACCGACCATCTCAAACACCAAATTCGCGACAAGTTGAATGTGAACCGCCACGCTCGTGGCTAGTCGTTATCTGGTCCAACGCGAATAATCGTTCCAACCCGTAGATTGCGCAGGGATATCCCTGATTGACTCCTGTTTTGCCCCGGAATCGAGGATCGGAGGACACGCGAAGTAGTCTTTGTTAGCCATCACCTGCAAACTTAATCGCGGTCCCGACAGATTTTGACGTCAGCTGAAGTATTTGCGGTTAACAAAGTTCAAAAAAATGTTAGTCCAATGAATAATTCAGTTTGCCGATTCCTCTGCCGATTTGTTCGCGAAGACGAGGCTGCTACCGCTGTCGAATACTCGATCATGCTCGGACTTATCATCGTCGTTTGTCTCGTTGCGATTCAATCGGTCGGCAGCAATGCCAGCGATTTGTGGAACGATATCGCCACCGAGCTCGACGGAGTGCGGGCGAACTAGTTTCTTGGCGTTATCAAAGTAGTCAGGCCGATGCAATCAACGCGTCGGCCTTTTTCATGCGCGGTGGAAGCGATTGCTGTTAGACCGATGGTAGGGTATTTTCGTTTAACCGCGTGGGCAACGCCCCGCGTGTTTGTACTAGCGTCCCGATGTCAAAAGATGTGTAGACTCTGCCGCGATGAACGAAAAGAAAACCAACTCCGTCCTGTTTGTCTGCATGGGGAACATCTGTCGTTCGCCAACGGGCGAAGGCGTCTTGCAACACTTGGTCGACATCCGAAATTTGCGCGACCGAATCAAAATCGACTCGGCCGGTACCATTGGTTACCACACGGGCAAACCCGCCGATGCAAGGATGCGCGAGGCGGCAAAAAAACGGGGTTACGATCTGCTTAGCCGCGCCCGCCAAGTCACTCGAGCCGATCTCGAATCGTTCCAGCTGGTCATCGCCATGGACACTGATAACTACGACGATGTTTGCTCACTCCACCCGGATCCACCGGCACAGATCAAAATGCTCAGCGATTTCCTTGATCACACGTGGCCGCGTAACGTGCCCGATCCGTATTACGGCGGGACCGAAGGATTCGAGTACGTTCTCGACATGATCGAAGCCGCCTGTCCGGCGATTCTGGATGAGCTACTAAACGGCTAAAAGTGTAGGTCTGTCCCGTAGGTCCGTCTGTCCCAGACGGACAAGTCGTTCAAAGTTCTTTGTGCGTGCCTGGGACAGGCTCGCCTACGGTTGTGCGTGCCCGCGACGAATTTGAACGTGTTCTGTATCATGTTCTAATCATGGAGCAACGACTATCATCCGCCGTCGAATCATCCATTGCGGACGCGACCGGGGAACCGACGTCAAAAATTATTTCCTTTCGGCCTGTCGGCGGTGGCTGCATCAACCACGCCGGGAAAATCGAATTGGCTGACGGCCGCATATATTTCCTTAAGTCGAATTCTGATTCTCCTCCGACGATGTTCCGATGCGAGGCGGCCGGATTGATGGCACTCGCCAAAGCCAAGGCCGTTGTCGTACCTCAAGTCATTGCGTGCGGCCAAACCGGAACGACCCGTTTTCTGATCCTGGAATGGATCGAGTCGGCTGCCCGGCGGCCCGATTTTTCGCAACAATTGGGCCGGCAACTGGCGGCGGTGCATCAAACCCAAACCGCCGATCAGTTTGGATTCGCTACTTCCAATTTTCTGGGGAGCACGGCACAGCCAAACGGCTGGCGCGTTGATTGGGTTGAGTTCTGGGCCGAAAATCGGCTTGGGCATCAACTGAGGTTGGCCCAGGATGGCGGGCTGGGCGGTCCTCAACTGCAAAAACTCGGGCAGCGACTGCTTGATCGCCTGCCTGGTTATCTCGACATCGGCGACGAGCGTCCATCGCTGATTCACGGCGACTTATGGAGCGGCAACTACCTCGCCGGCCCCCAAGGCGAACCGGTGCTGATCGACCCGGCGGTTTATTTTGGCCACCGGGAAGCTGAATTTGGCATGACGACTTTGTTTGGCGGGTTTGACGATGACTTTTACGCGGCGTACAACGAGTTCTTTCCAATGGCCGAAAATTCATTCGATCGAATCGCGGTTTATCGGCTTTACCATTTGCTCAATCACCTGAACCTGTTCGGAACCGGTTACCTGAACGGGTGCCTCGATATCTTAAAGAAGTATGCCTGATGAAAATTGGACTTTCTGCCGCTTTGACGCTGATTGCGTGTATCAGTTTGTTCCCCGGCTGCGATCAGAAAAAGACCGCGAACAAGGTAAATAGTACTCCCGTCGAAGATACCGACGTGACAACCGCGATGGCGGCTGTAAGCGATGCGACTGCCAGAGTGGTTGGCCAGGAGGTCGCCAATTTCGACCGCGACGAAACGGGCTCCACCGTCCGTTTTGCCACCTACAACGTCGCCATGAATCGCGAGAAGGAAGGCCAACTGCTGGAGGAACTTAAATCGGGCAAGTCCGATCAGGCTGAGAAGATTGGGGCGGTCATTCAGATGATTCGACCGGACGTGTTATTGATCAACGAGTTTGACTACGACGCAGCCGGCGAAGGCATCAAGACATTTTGTGAAATGTATCTCGGCAAATCCCAGCACGGTCAACAGCCCATCGCCTACGATTACACTTATTTTTCGACTGTGAACACAGGCTATGATACGGGTCTGGACTTGAATAAAGACGGTAAGACCGGTGGACCGGACGATGCTTATGGGTTCGGGCAGTTTCCGGGCAAGTATGCGATGGTCGTATTGTCCCGGTATCCCATCGACAAAGAACACGTGCGGACGTTTCAGAATTTTCTCTGGAAAGACATGCCCGACAATCGCTGGCCAACGGATCCAGAAACAAAAAAGCCATGGTACAACGACGAAGTCAAAGCGATTTTTCGCTTGTCATCAAAAAGTCATTGGGACGTTCCGGTCAAAATTGGTGACAAAACAATTCACCTGCTCGCCGCCCATCCTACGCCGCCGGCTTTCGATGGACCTGAAAATCGAAACGGTGCCCGCAACCACGACGAGATTCGGATGTTCGCCGATTATGTCGACGGTCGTGCTGATTACCTGTACGACGACAAGGGAGTCAAAGGCGGTCTCGCAGAAGGAGCCGACTTCGTCATCGTGGGTGATATGAACGCCGATCCTGTGGACGGCGATGGCGACGGCGAGGCGGGACGCCTGTTGACGCAAAACCCCAAGGTGTTGGCCGACCCGGCACCCGCGAGCGCTGCGGGTGCTTATTACGCCGGAAAGCAAGGCCAAGCCAATCTGAAACACCGCGGTGATCCATCACACGATTCGGGTGATTTCAGCGATTACAGCGTAGGAAACCTGCGCGTCGATTACTGTTTACCGTCGAAAACACTGAAGATGATTGCCAATGGAGTCGTGTGGCCCAAACCCGACGAAGCCGGCGGCGATCTTGTCGGAGCTTCCGATCATCGCATGGTGTGGATCGATATCGAGAAATAAAGCGACCTCTTAAAACAATCTGAACAGTGATTGCTTTTACTACCCTCACCCAGGCCTGAGAGCCCGACCTCTCCCAGGGGGAGAGGTTGTGCAGTTTTGCTTAACCCTCCCGCTTGCGGGAGGGTCGGACGCGGTAGCGGCCGGGGAGGGTTGTCGTTTTTCAAGTTTGCCTTAGAACTCAAGTGGACCCTTTGTTACACGTGTTCTCTTACGCGACGCGTGACAACTGTGCGGCCATTCGGCGGACGCGAATGCGAATTCCGGATTTGGGTCGAACCGTTACCAACGGTACGGCTGCCATCGTTTCCTGCCCGGGCTCCAGTTCCAAATGAAACTTCTGCAAAATGGTCGCAGCCGCCAACGTCAGTTTCATGATCGAAAACCGAGCCGCCGCACAGGCTCTTGGCCCCATCCCAAACGGAAAATAGGCTTGTTTAAGGTGCGGCTTGATCGTCGCATCTCCAAAACGATCCGGCAGAAACTCGTTGGGCCTGTCGAAGTAACGCTTGTCCCGTTGAGTCACGAACGGCGAGATAATGACCCACGTCTTGTGTTTGATTTCATAGTCTCCCACCATCACGTCGCGGCGGGCTTTGCGAGCTGTGAACATCCACGTCGGCGGATACAGCCGCAACGTTTCATTAATGACACATTCCAGGAATTTTAGTTTCGGTAAATCATGCAACGTCAGGTCGCGCATGCCCACGGTCCGGGCAATTTCCTTTCGCAAACGGATTTGAGTCTCCGGATGTCGGGCGATCAAGTAAAACATCCAGACCATCGCTGACGAAACGTCATCGGCGGCTGCCTGCAAGATCATGTTGAGGTGATCTCTCACTTGCTGGTCCCCTTCGCGTGTCTTGGGAACGTCCCGCAGCAGATAAGTGACCAGGTCGTCGCCCTTCAATCCCTGCATGCGACGTTGATCGATCATCGGATAGATGATGTCGTCCATCGTCGCCTTGAACCACTGCTTCTTTTGTTTGAAGGGCAGCGGGAACGAATCGGGCAGGTGGACGAATGCCCGCATTTCTTTCATGAAAACTTGGGAGCGGACGTAAACGGCTTCGCGGATCAGTCGTGATTTGGATGCCAAATCGGTATCGAATAACATCCGACCCTGCATTTGCACCGCCAATTCGATGGTTTCATCTTCGAAGTCCAATACCGCATCGTCACACCAGTTGTCGGTACGACGCTTCACCTCGGCCACGGACTTTTCCGCGTATTCAGCCATGCGATTGGTACGGAAAAAGGCCTGAACCGATCGCCGGTCGTTGAGCCATGGTTCCCCGTCTTTGACAAACAGGCTATTGCCGTCGATTTCACGGATCACCTTCCGCTGTCGACCCATTTTGGGAAACGCTTCAATTTGCGTTGAAAGAACTTCGTGGATCAAGTCGGGATGGTTAACCAGAACCGCGCGAATTTTTCCCAACGGGAAATAAGCGATATCGCCGTACTGGCTGGCGAGCTCCTGCAAATATTCCATCGGTGAATTGCGAAAACGAAATAAGGATCGCAATCCCAGGATCGAGGCAGGTCCCGGCGCATTCATGTGAGGTGCTTTCTTTTTTGTCGGTCAAATTGAAGCCAGAAGGTACCTGAGTTGACCCGATAAGTGAATTTCAATCGAACCAGGATGGTGAATTTTGTGTGGTTGCTAGCAAAGGGTTTGTCGCTATCATGGCCGGCTATGAAAGCAATTTTGATTGGATATTTGGCGGTCGTTTCGGTGATGAGCCTGTTTGCATTTGCTGCCTATGGAATTGACAAACGTCAAGCGCGTACCAACGGTAGGCGAATTTCCGAACGGATGTTGCAGCGATTGGCATTGTTGGGTGGTTGGCCGGGTGCCTGGCTGGGGCAAGTCTACTTTCGTCATAAGACGCAGAAACGTGGATTTCAATGGACCTTTTGGGCGATCGTAGTATTGCACCTCAGCTTGATTGCAGGCGCGCTGTATTGGTGGATCACGCGGTAGTCGTAACGTAGGTCAGTTTGCCCCAGACTGACACCCAATCCGCTGCTGGGACTGACAGCGCAACAAAGTCGCTCTTTTCGTATCTGGGACCGACACGACTATGGTCGTTGCGTTCACCGGAAATCACGCGCGCGGATTTGTAGCTCTTCCAGCCGCTGCGACATGTCTTCCAGACGATTGACAACCACATGGATCACGCCGCTTTTCTTTTCCAGTTTTCCATGGGCGATCCAGGCTGCCGAGCGACGGGCAATCTTGTAATACTTTTCCCAGATGTTTTGTTTAACGACCAGGTTGCAGGTTCCTGTTTCATCCTCCAACGTTACAAAGGTGATGCCTTTTGCCGTGGAAGGCCGTTGCCGCAAAATGACCAGCCCCGCCACGCGGAGATGGCGATTGTTTTCTTTGTCTTCCAAACCGACCGCGGTCGTCACACGCATTTGATTCAACTGTTCCCGGTAGAACGAAATGGGATGAGCCCGCAGGGAAAGCCCGACTGAACGATAATCTGCGGTGACTTGTTCCTGCGGTTGCAGTATCGGTAACAAACCGGCATCGTCGTCATCGGCGGACAAGGCGGCAAAGAGCGGTTGAGTTTGCGGAGACTTTTCCTGGGCCAGCACTGCCAGAGCGCGGCGCGGCGATCCTGGTCGACCGATCCAAACGCGTCCGCCTTGCTCAAGTGGGTTACGGTTGCCTGCCCCAATCCTGTCCGGCGTGTGAAATCGGCGACGCTGGCAAAGCGCCCTTGCCGCCGCGCTGCTTCGATCACTTCGCCCACGCTCGATCGCAGTCCCGAAATCATTCTCAAACCAAGGCGCAAGGCCAATGCGGAATGGGAGGTCGGAGGTCGGAAGTCGGAAGTCGTAGCTTGACTCTCCGAGTCGAGCCCCCCGCTTTTTCTCGTAGCTTGACTCTCCGAGTCGAGAATCCCGCATTTCTCATTTTTCATTCCGCATTCCGCATTCCCCATTCCGCATTCCAACGTACAGTCCCAATCGCTTTCGTTGACATCCACCGGCAGGACTTCCACGCCATGTTTTTTGGCACATGCGACCAGCTGCGCCGGCGCGTAAAAACCCATCGGCTGGCTGTTGATAATCAATGCGCAGAAAGCGGCCGGGTAATACAGTTTCAACCATGCCGACACATAGACCAATAACGCGAAACTGGCGGCGTGCGATTCGGGAAAACCATATTCGCCAAAACCACGAATTTGCTGAAACACCTGCCCGGCAAACTCATCGTTGAGCCCTTTTTGTCGCATCCCCACCAGCAACTTTTCCTTGAATTTCTCGATCACACCCGTTTTTCTCCAGGCTCCCATCGCGCGGCGCAGCTGATCGGCTTCGCCCGGCGTGAAGCCGGCAGCAACCACGGCCAGCTTCATTGCCTGTTCCTGAAAAATGGGCACGCCCAGCGTCCGGTGCAGTACCGCTTTGATTTCGTCGTTGGGATACACGACCTGTTCTTCGCCGTTTCGCCGCCGTAAAAACGGGTGCACCATGTTGCCTTGAATCGGGCCCGGACGCACGATCGCCACTTCAATCACCAGGTCATAAAAACAACGCGGCTTCAACCGCGGCAGCATGCTCATCTGACCGCGACTTTCGATCTGGAACACGCCAACCGTGTCGGCCGCACAAATCATGTCATAAACTTTCGGATCCTCCGGCGGAATGTTTGCCAGCGTCAAATGCCGATCGTAGTGTTGACCCACCAGGTGAAAACATTTGCGAATTGCCGACAGCATCCCCAGGCACAAACAGTCCACTTTCAACAGGCCCAGTTCTTCCAGGTCGTCTTTGTCCCACTGGATGACGGTACGCCCGTCCATCGCCGCATTTTCGATCGGGACCAGTTCGTCAAGTTTGCCCTGCGTGATAACCATCCCACCGACATGCTGGGACAGGTGCCGGGGAAAACCCAGGATCTCCGTGGCCAGGTGACACAGCCGTTTGCCGATATCCGATTCTGGATCGATGCCAACGGTTTCGCAGCGGGTGGCAAGGTCAGCCACGTTGCCATACCCGTCGACTTGCTTGGCCAACGCGTCGACACGATCGAGTGACAATCCCAGTGCCTTGCCCACATCGCGAATCGCGCTGCGACTGCGGTAAGTGATCACGGTCGCAGCCAGCCCGGCTCGGTCCCGTCCGTATTTTTCGTACAGGTATTGCAGGACTTCCTCGCGGCGTTCGTGTTCAAAATCAACATCGATATCGGGCGCTTCGTCGCGCTCTTTGCTGATAAATCTTTCAAACAACAGGTCCGTGGTATCCGGATTGACGGAGGTCACGCCGAGCGCGTAACAGACCGCTGAATTCGCAGCCGATCCCCGACCCTGGCAGAGAATACCACGGCTGCGGGCGAATCGGACCAGGTCCCAGACGGTCAAAAAATACGCTTCATAGCGCAGTTCGTCGATTAACTTCAACTCGTGCTCAATCTGGCCGCGAACTTTGCCCGGCACACCTGCCGGATATCGCTGTCGCAAACCATGCTCGGTCAATTCGCGAAGATACTGAATCGGTGTTTGCCCCGCAGGAGCCAGCTCTTCCGGATATTCGTAGCGCAACTGGCTCATGCAAAAAGTGCATTGATCTGCAATCGAGTTGGCCCGTTCGAGCGCACCGGCGAGTGGTTGAAACTGAACCGTTCGCTGTTCGATCGATTGCAAATGCCGCTGAGCATTGGGAATCAGCAAGTCGCCTGCCTGGTCGACGGTCGTATGATGCTTGATGGCCGTCAACACATCATGCAGCGGCAGCCTCGCCGGCACGTGATAGAGAATGTCGCCAGCGGCAACGAGCGGTAGATTCGAGTCGCAGGACAGTCGTCGAAGTTGCTCGATTCGCCAGCTGTCGTCCACGCCGCAAAAAAACTCCGCCAACAAGTGTCCCCGGTCACCGAACAGGTCGCGATAGCGGGCTACCAGCGGTGTCATGGCGCGGGCGGAGATTTTCAAACCGGTTGGACCGTGCCACTCAAAACTGGGATGGGTTTCGTCAATGTGGTCGGTCCGCAAGCGGTCGCCTTTGAAATAAGGAATCACGCCGGCAATTAAGCCGTTTGAGTGGTTGGCGATATCGTCAAAGGACAACCAGCATTCGCCTTTGGGAGCTCGGCGGCGCCCGACCGTGATCAGCCTGGAAAGTTGGGCATAGGCGGCGCGGTCGGGTGCCCACAGCACGACCGGAGGCGCATCGTTGGGAATGATTTCGGCGCCGATGAGCAGCTTTAAATCCGTTTCGCGAGTCGCGGCAAAAGCGCGGACCACACCGGCGAGTGTGTTTTCGTCCGTGATGGCCAGCGCGCGATAGCCCAGTTCCACGGCGCGGCCCACCAGTTCATCCGCATGCGCCGCACCGGTGAGAAATGAGTAATTCGTTTTGCAGTGCAGTTCGCTGTACATGATTGTTGTTTACGAACCGATGTGTCATGTGTCATTAACACCCTCCCCTTGGGAGGGTCGGGCTCTCAGGCCCGGGGAGGGTAACAACTACGGCAAACTTGAAAACGGCGGCCCTCCCCGGCCGCTACCGCGTCCGACCCTCCCCAAGGGAGGGAAACGTCCGACTTCCGCATTGGCTAAAACTCGCCGTGTAAAAACCATTTTTGAGTTCTCAAATTTCGAAAGATCCAAAACTGTTGGCCGTTCTCGGTTTCGATGCGCCAGTAGTCGCGGCGAATCGTGGGGCCCCGCCACCAGCCGGTTTCAATTCGTTCAGGACCCCAGGCGTTGACGATTTTTTGTCGACCGCCGTCATGAATCAGCAGGGCAGGGGGGCGGCGAATTTTTGTAGCTGGTAACGGCGGCACATCGCGGCTTTCAATTTCCAGTGGCGGGTTTAACAACCGCAGCGGCCGAGCCATCACGTGCGAGGACTGTTTTGATTTCGCGTTCGAGCGAGTGTGTCGCCTGCGCGGGTCGACCAGTGGCCGAAACCGGACCGTGTACTCGGGCTGAGCCCCCGATTGCAGCGTGGGATAGACCACGTTTTCCTGCCCCAGCCGACTGGTCAAACGGTTAATCAAATGAGCCAGTGACTGTTTATCCAATCGCGGGTTTTCATCAAACAACTGTCTTTGCCGTTCCACCAGCAACACACACGAAGTCACGCTGACGGCGACTTCGCAGACCTGGAACGTGGTGTATTGACGGGTTTTTTCGTAACTGCCGGATCCCGCTTTTTTGGTGCGGCGCTTTCGCGTATGGGGCTGGAGGACTTGTTCCAGCTGCATTTGGGCCAGCTGCATGACATGCGCGACGGTTGCCGTGGGCTGGAACAGGTTCACGCGAAACTCGAGCGGAGAATCGCCTGTTTTTGCGGCACTGCCTGTTTCTCCAGCACTGCCAGTTTTGTCTCCGGTACTGCCGGATAATGACAACCGGATGGTCCATTGAAGTGCTCCTTGCTGCCGAGCTTTCATCTGTTTGCAAATGTCGGCGACCAGCCGCGAAAGGATGACTTCAATCGTTTCGCGGTCGGAGGTAGGAAATTCAAGAAACTGTTCCGCCTGAAATTCGGGGGGAGGATGGCGAGCCACAATCGGTTCGTCGAGTTTTCCACTGGCCTGGTCGATGCGGCAGTTGATTTCGTCGCCAAACCGGGTGGCCAGATCGGCTCGCGAAAGTCGCAGAAGTTGTCCGACCCAAGCGATGCCCAGTTGTTCCAGCGTCTCCAGCGTTGAATCTTTTAAGCGCAGGGCAGGAACGGGGAGGTCCGCCAAAGCTTGATTCGTGGCAGCGCTGTCGTGAGGAAGAACGGTGACCGACGTTTCTGTTTCCGAGCTGCCGAAGCGAGCTATCCCCCAGGCCAGTCCGAGGGTGTTGGCAATCGTCACGCAGGTCAGGTACCCGAGGTCCTGGCAATGTTGGGCAACGCCGGCGGCAATTTTGTGTTCGCTGCCAAACAGATGAGCCAGACCGGTGACATCCAGGAAGATTGAGTCGGGCCAATCGTTCTGTGCGAGGCCCCCAATCGGGCTGAACTCACTGAGTGAATCGGCAAGTTGCTCAAGTGCGGCCAAGTCAGCGGCGCGGTCGTGTTCGAAAACATGAAAGTTGTCAGCGGGTTGGCGGCGGTTGGATTTTTTGAGTAAAGACTTGGCTTCCGAGAGTGGCATGTTGAGCAACACGCCATCACGCTGGGCCAGTGGCGAAGCGGCTGAAACCAGTCTCCCTCGCCGCGGGTCCTGGTAAAACAATACGACCCGTTTGCGTTTAAGCTCGTTTTGTGCGACGACGAGTCTTTGGATGGGCCAGTTGGGCAGCCACAGACAGAGGACCCGCTTTGGCAGGGAGTTTTCCGGGCTGTTCGTGCCGGGGACGAGGACTGGTCGTGCCGGAGAGAAAGTGGGTGCGGGTCGCCAGGTTGTCGTTCATAATCACTCCGCGTGCGAGTCGATTCGCACACGCTCCCTGTGATGGTGTTAATTTCCAGGTCAATCGTGTTTCCCGTCAATGTTCCCCGACAGCGGTGAAGCTGCAGCCGAAGGCTTCTCAAATGTGGAATGTGGAGTGCGGAATGCGGAATGTTGCCCGGTCGAAATTCCGCATTCCGCGTTCCGCATTCCGCATTCAGAACCTTCCATTGCACGTCGGCCCAGCTTGGTCGATTCAGAGCGCTGGCGGGACGGACAAACAGCCCCAGCGTTCCACTCGATTCGGCGGCCAGCTGGAAACGTCTGAACCAGCGCTCGCCAAGGTGGTCCAGCGAACCCCACACGGCGGCGACCGCCGAACATCGCAGGGCCTGATCGATGGCCCAGTAAAGTTCGTTTTGATCGTCGTCGTCCACACGATTCGACAAACGGGTGGGTGGGCGTAACACGATCAAGTTGCTGTTATGAATGCCCAGCGCATTGGCAGCGGGCGGGTAGAACTGCCGCTCAGGATCAAACACGACCAGCGCCCCACCGTCCTGGCAAGCTTGCCGGGCTGTCACCAGCGAAATGAAATCGGCTCCGTAACCCCCGCGATGATTGCCGGGCGTGATCCATTCAATCAGCGTACCACGCCGGTACCCGCCTCCGGGGAGCAGCCGGTCAACCGCCTGGCAACCGCTGGGCACGACACGGCCATCGTCAACGCGGCTGGCCGTTTCCAGGCGATGAATTTTTTGCCGGAGTCTTTCGATGGAAGACCGGAGGTTGGAATTCGAAAGCGGGAGACTGGAGGCGGGAGGCCGGAGACCGGAGACGGGAGACCGGAGACCGGAGGCCGGAGACCGGAGACCGGAATGGGAGGTCGGAAGCCGGGACTCGGAAGTCGTGGCTTGACTCTCCGAGTCGAGAATTCCGCATTTCTCAGATCTCATTTCTGATATCCATTGTGTTTTTATTTAGAGTTCGTGCGGTTGGCCTGTGTTGGTCTACCCGGTGATCGTGACCTGTCTGCTGGACACCTTTGGTCAAGGATCGGCCAAAAAAGTGAAGAAATGGTCACTGCTGTACAAAAATACATTTATGCTAGTTGCAAGCAGTTTGCAAGCAAAAAATTGGAAAAGCAGAAAGGCCCGGAAACACGTGCCCAGACCCGCCCACAAGAGGGGGGGCGGGGGCGTGGAAAACCTGTCAAAGGTCGACCGAGCTCGTTGAACGCCAAGCCGCACTGCAGGTAATCGAGGCGAGTCTGTCAGACTCGCATTTGCCAGAGCCTGCACGACATCGGTTTGAGCAGACGGGGCGCATGCTCCCGTGCCGGCTCGCGTTTTGTTTTTCCGGCGCGAGAGACGTTTGCTTGGCCACCGGCGGGCTTGCGACGGCTTGCGCCCGGCCGCTAATTCGTTCGACTTGTCGTTCAAAAAATCGCGAGCAGTTGCGATCGACGGCCTGATGGGGGTAAAACGGCAAGCTGCCTATCCCACGTGCAATCGCCTACTTCCCGTCAAATGTCTCGGGATAGATCACGATTTCAATGCGGCGGTTGGGGCTGATGCTGCCACGGTTACCTTGGGGGTAACGAGGCCGGTTGCTGCCCATCGCCATCGTAAAGAGTTGGTCTGGTGAGAGGCCCAGGCGCGTCATGTTGTTAAAAACGGCCAGGGCTTGCGTGGCGGTTAGCTGATGATCAGTCGTACCGGGCGGATTCAGAGGGGTCTTGTCCCAATGCACCTCGATCCCGACGATCTGTCGCGGAAAGCTCTGCCGAATGGTGGTCGCCAGGTTTTGCAACAGGGGAGTTTGCGCTGGTTGAATATCGTAAGTACCCGGAACGAACATCGTGTCCGAAGGGAATTCGATGCGAATCACATCGCCATCCATGCGGGCTTGACCGCCGGGAATGTTAATTTCATTCAAGCGGTTCAACAAACTGTTGTTGGCCCTGACGGTGGCGGTTCCCGCTAAACTCGTGGGAACTCCGTTTCCCGAATACTGGGCCAGCTGTTGCCGCTGCTGATCCTGAAACTGTTGTTGCTGTTGCAGGTATTGGCCATTTTGAAACTGGCTTTGCGCATTCATTTGTTGCATTTGGGCGCGATTGGCGGCAAATTGCTGCTCGATCGACATCTTTTCGCGTTGAATTTGTTGATACTGACCCGCCGTATCTGCCAACTGTTGTTTGAGTTGTTGATTGTATTCGTCGGCAAGCTGCAACTTTTGTTTCAGGCTGGCGACCTCGGTATGCAGTTGTTGATTGTCGGTGTCATAGGCACCCACGCGTTGTTGCAAATCGCTCATCTGCGACGACAAATTGGCGTAAGCCTGGTACTCTTGCGGCGTACCCGTCTGAATTTGCAGCGGTTGTTGTCGCTGTGCCGTGAAGGCCGAAGATTCTCCGAACAAGTTAGGACGGGGAAGTTCGAACATCGCTTGTCGCGGTTGACCCGGATTGGCCACTGGCTGTCGGCACCCGGAAAATGGTGCTAACAGAACCGCGAACAAGACGATTAGCTTGGTACATTGATTCATGACGAGCGCAAGTCATTTGGACTTTGTGGCGCGCGGACCATTGTCCGCTAAATGGTGCGGACTTTAGCAAGCTGCGTATGGGGGGTAAATACCGATCAAGACGCCACCCGCCCGTCTCGAACGGGATACGAGCCCATGTGACATGACCGGCAGGCCAAACTTCAACTGCTCAGACGATAGCCTGGGGAGTACGGCCGTCGAAGGTAATTCCCAGCTTGGCCTGCAGCAGCCGGTTTTCGGGATACTCGCCGTAGAATCTTTTGATCCAGTGTCTTTTTTTGCTTTCCAGCAAATGTCGCTCGAAACCCAACCGATTCATGACCCGCTCGGAAATTCGATGGTTGGTGACTTCCGCCAGGACCGCGTCAGAGCGTTTCACATAGGCCACATAATCCAGGAGAGCCATCGATAGCATCATGGTCGTCATGGACGTCTGCAACGTCGAAACGATGTAGGAAACGGTGAGGTAGTTTCGATGAGCCAGGGGCTGGTTGAAGAAGACTTGTCCCTGATTCTTTCTCGATCGTTTTTTTCCCCAGCCATCGGCCCATTTTGCCTCGATTCCCGAAATCAACTTCGGCCAGGGCCGGAGGTGAATGGCTACCAACCGCTCATCAACAACTTCGATCATGCCATACGGTCGATGACGGATTTTCTCGGCGTCGGCCACCACGTCGTACACAGATTCAAACAAACGTCCCACGATTGTCCTTTCCAGGCGGTTACGATCAGGCTCGATCGATTTCGTCTTCTTCGGCCGGCAAGAATAACGACTTCAGCCATTGAATGCCCAACAACATGGCCGCCATCAATAAAAAAGCAGCCACGCCGACGACAACGAGAAACCTGCCGCCGATGGCAAACAACCCGCCCGCGGCGACCGGCCAGATAACATTCCAAAACAAGATCAACACCAGCGTGCCGAAACACAGATACGGACCAAACGCCAGCTCGTTTTTTTGCGTCAACACAAAGTATGCCAGGGCAATGAAAATCGCCGAGCAGGGAGCCAGGGCAAAGACTACCATCAGCGACGGTTGCCAGCCAACAAAGGCGCCGATCATTGACATCAGTACAACATCGCCAAACCCCATCGCTTCCTGGTTCATCGCGTAACTGCCGACAATTCGAATCGCCCAAACCAGCCCACCGCCGACTCCCAGACCCACGATCGCGCTAAACAGACTGTCCTTGTTCAGGGCCGGAAGAGTGAACCAGGCAATCGCGATCAAAATCGTGCCAACGATCCAGATTAAGGTGAGCACCTTGGTCAGCGCGTGGGGACGTCTCGGAGTCGTCCGAAAGTCGCAATTCGTTTTACGGCGCGGGCGAATAATCCCGGCCAGCATGTACTTGATCGCCCGCGGTCCGCGGCGCCAGTCAATCCACTTGGGCAGCAAGGCAAAATACCAGACGGCAAAAATGGCCAAAGCAACTGCCAGGCCCTGCCAGCCTTGATGCCACGTCGCCAGATTCCTGCGGCGAGCAATAATCAAGGAACCTGATTTCGTTTCCGCCGAGTGCGGGAACAACGATTGGCAATCGCGACCACGGAGCCACTGCCGCGATCAACAATGCGAACAGATGTTCCCGGGACCGTGATCGAGTCGGGAATCATTTTTTCGTCGAAGTCAATGAACGTGGCCGCAAACATCAGCGCGATCAAAACCGTTTGCACCAGGAACCACGTTTCAAACCACGTCGGTGCAATTCCGACGACAACGCCCTCGGTCAATCCGCCGCCAGTTTGCCAGCTGTAAAACCAGGGGAGACCGATTGCCCAGGTGAGTTCAATCAATAGCGGCCTGATCCAGAATCCTTTGCCGTGCACGCTGGCTTCACGCCGGAGTCCCCACCAGCCGAAAACGGGAATGAAATCGGCCGCGGTTCGAGGTTGAGCTTTCTCGTCGCGTTTCTGCCAGGGACTGATGGCACGTTTGGAAAAGTATTGCAGTTGGTAAATGGCCCAGTTGACCGCCGCGCCGATGCACGCGCCCACCAGAACGAGCAGAATCGTTCGAATCAAGTCGGGCATGGCGGCGAGAAACATTTTGATCGTATCCGGAGTTTTTCGTTGAGTCTGGGCGGCGTGTGCTGCAAGCCGAAGTCACATGGCTGCGGTAAATCCGTTTAATGATGGGTGTCTCAGTTGCTGGAGGGTGTTTGTTTTCCTCCCCGGCCTGAGAGCCCGACCCTCCTCTCAAGGGGAGGGTGTCCAACGGTACTCTCTCCGGGAGGTTCGGACGTTACCCTCCCAAAAGGAGTGTGCTTGACTAGTTATCGACCGGATCCCACCACGCGGCGATCTGCTGAGCAATTTGTTCGGGTGACAACGATTCGACTTCGATTGTGTAATCCGCACAAGCCTCATAAATGTCGGTTCGTTCCGCCAAGACATGTTCGACTTCGGCGAGACCTTCTTTGCCGGTCAGGGCGGGCCGCTCGTTGTCTGCGTCGCCCGAAATTCGTGCCCACAGGACCTCGGCAGGGGCCTGCAGCCAAATCCGGCGGCCGGAGGCTGCCATCAATTGACGGTTGTTCGAGGCCAAAGGCGCGCCACCGCCGGTCGCCACCACCAGGTTGGATCTCCGCGAAAGGGCCTCGATCACTGTCGTTTCCCACTCGCGAAAACACGCCTCTCCGTACTCGGAAAAGATTTGCGCAACCGGACAACCGGCCAGCAATTCAACTTGTGCGTCGGAGTCCAACCAGGTCCAACCCAGCAAATTTGCCAGCAGCGGAGCAACGGTTGTTTTCCCACTCCCGCGATAACCGATGAGATAAAGATTCATGAGGGAGCATTTCAAAATTTGTTGCAGGTAGCTTGCGTGCTGCCACCAAATACCTCTCCCTCTGGGAGGGTGTGCAGTTTATTGGGTTGGTTTTTCCTTAGGTTTCCAGTGCCAGCCAACGTTATTTGGTCGACGATTCGGGCTTGTCCCGATCGAGACCTGTTCACTACCAGATGGAATCCACAGCAATCCCCATCACTGCCCGGCTTGCCCGGGTAGGATGATGTTCCCTTGTTCACCAGCAGACCCTTGAGAAACATCGCCCCACGCAGGCAAGCTGCGATGGTGGCGGTATGATCGTCACTCAACTCTGGTGATGAACACTGCTCCATGCAGGCAAGCTGCAAGGTGGCAGAGAATCATTAATCCCTGGCCCACAAACACTTACAAACTGCACGACCTCTCTGGGAGAGGTCGAGCTCTCAGGCCCGGATGAGAGCTTCACCGGTGGCTTGCCATCTCCCAAGTCCTGTCAATTCTGTCAATACCGGGCTGCACTTGTCGCACGCTTGATTTCATAACGAATCAGTTCACTGTTGGCTTCCTGACCGGTGAACAGCTTGAATTGTTTGGCTGCCTGGCGAACAAACATGTCGACACCCGTAATCGTCAAACAACCGGCTTCGCGGGCCTGTTTGATAAACAGCGTCTGCTCGGGGTTGTACACGGTATCAAATACGATCGTGCGTTTGCGGAACCAATCGGATTCAAAAGGCGATTCGTCGAGGTTGGGATGCATCCCGACCGGCGTGCAGTTGATCAGGATCTTGCTTTCGAAGTTCTTTCTGCCTGCCCAATCAACCGGTTTGCATTCCAGGTCGTTTGCCAAAAGTTCCGCCTTGCGGAAATCGCGGGCACAGATAAAGACTTTGCCCCCGGCGCGCTTGATCCCAAATGCGATTGCCCGGGCGACACCACCGGCACCCATGATCAAGACGCGTTTGCCTTCCAGCAGATGGTTGTCCTCATCGTCGTCGGGCATTGGATTGAGCTTCAGCGCCGACTGCAGACTCTCGATCGCAGCGGTGCAATCGGTATTGAAACCGTAAGCGTTGACATCCTTGAAAACAACCGTATTGGCGGCGCGAATTCCGGCGACGTCATCGTCTAACACGTTGATGCACTTGAGAATTGATTCTTTGTGAGGGATCGTCACACTCAATCCACGGATACCCATCTCCGGGCACGTATCGATAAACTGCTCCAGATATTCCTTGGGTACCCGAAACGGCAGGTATAACATGTTGAGCTTGGCTTGCTTGATGCAAGCGTTATGCACCACTGGACTCAAACTGTGTCCGACGGGGTCCGCGACCACCCCGAGGATCATCGTTTCTTCGTTGATGTTTTCGTAATTGTAATCTTTCACCATCTGCTCAAAGCTTAACTGTCCCGGAGCCATCTGGCGGTCTTCATGAAAAGTCGCAAACGTCATGGGTGATCCGAATCGTCCGCACAGAATCCGGGAAGGCATTCCCATTTCACCCATGCAAAACGCAATCGTGGGTATGTCCGCGTCCCGGCACAGCCGCAACACGCGAACGTTGTCCATCGGGTTGTTGGCCATGGTCGCGATTTTTACGATGTCGGGATCCAGCCGTGCCAGTTTCTCATGAATGTCTTCGAGGTTTGCGGGAGTTTCGTCAAAGTTGTGGTAGCTGATAATTCGTTTGGTCTCACCGTAGCGACGAATCTTGCCCGCGACGTCCCATTCAAGATCCACGTAATCGGCTCCATCGGCGACGGCGGTCCGCAGCAGGATTTGCCGGTCCTCTTCCGACCGCATCCACTTGCCGCCATCGACCGGCCGCCGACACGTCGCCACAACGGGACAGGGGCGATTATCCAACAGCCTGCGCAGGTTGACCGGCCGTCGAATGTAGTCCAGCCGCAATTCGACCAACTTGGCACCTTGCTGGGCAAGGTGCTCGTGTTCGGCAATCATCATCCGGTGACGACCGCGACCGATGCTGACGCAGATCAAATTCCGCGGCGGACTTTCCAGTGACTTGTCGGATTGATGGTTTTGAACTTCGGTCATACTTCTCTGCCCAGCCGGATTACGGGATGTCGACAACGCTGAAAAGTACCGACAAGCTACTTATTATACGTTGCCTCATGAAAACCTATTATACGTTGCCTGGCATGCTGAATTAACTGAGGTTGGATGGAAAACAGGCTGAAATGGTAACCGGATCCGGCAACGCCTCAAATCAAATGCGTTTGAATCGTCGGTCCAGCTCCTGGCGAGAAAAAACCAGCGATGTAGGACGTCCGTGCGGGCAATGATGAGCGTCCTGGCAAAGCTGGCGATGCTGCAACAATGAATCAATCTCCTCGGGGGTCAGCTTGTCGCCTGCTTTGATGGCCGCTTTACAGGATATCATGTGCAATAATTCGTCGACCAGGTCGCGAGAATCCAGTTTGGCTGCGTCTTCCATCAATTTGTCGATGACACTGCGGAGCATCTCGGCGGGATTGTGATTGGCCAACATCGCCGGGTACGAAGAAACCAATACCGTGTCGCCGCCAAAGGGCTGGATGCCAATTCCGATCGTTGCCAACAGCTCGGTTTGCTCCAGTACGGCGGCTGCTTCGGCCGGTGGCAAGGTGACTGGCTCGGGGACCAACAAGCCCTGCGTTTCCAGGTTGCCAGCGAGAACTTTCTCCCGCAACTGTTCATAGATAATCCGTTCATGAAGGGCATGTTGGTCGATGACAATCATCCCTTCGTCCGTTTCGGAAATGAGGTAGGTATTATGAACCTGTAACGCGAGGGCTCGCCGGCGCGTGGTGTGTGGGTCAAACTCTGATCCGAAAGCTGTCGAAGCTTGACCGGCTGACAAATCTCGGTCATTGCAGGGCGACTCCCCGTCCGATGCCGACAAGGGGTGGCGGGGTCGAGCCGGCTCACCGTCGGCCGACGGGAAAATGGAATCGTCAAAGGGTTGTGTCGGCGTGACCCGGGAGGTCGGCTGAAAGATGTTCCGGTTCAGCACGTCGCGAGGCGCTGGTCCAGTCGCGCGTCGGTGCGGCAGGCGTGAAGGCGATCTGTTCCTGGTGCGCTGACGGAAAACTGGCAGGAGTGGGGCCTGAGATCGATCCGCTTTCTGCCGAGTTTTTGCCCAGCTGTGCGTGCGCGGTCAGGTCGGTAGTCAAGAATTTATTGCGAACGGTTCCCAGCAGATGGCTGTAAATCTGGCCCCCGTTCTGAAATCGCACTTCCAGTTTCGCCGGATGAACGTTGACATCGACCAACTCAAACGGCATCGCCATACGCAAAAAGCAAATGGGAAATCGACCGGTCATCAACAGCCCCCGATAAGCCTCGCTCAACGCGTGTTGCAAAGAACGATCGCGAATGTAGCGATTGTTCAGGAACAGGTATTGCATCTTATTGTTCGAGCGGCTGACCGCGGGGTTGACGACGTAACCGTGAATCTCGACTTCGCCGTTGTTGCTGGAGATGGGAATCAGGTTGTCGGCGATTTCGGGGCCAAAAAACTCACCGATTCGTTCACTCCAGGAATGGCTGGCGGGCAGTTGATACAGGGGTTTGTTATTGTTCAATAGCGTCATCCGGATTTCGGGATGCGCCAGGGCGATTCGCGTGAACGCCTCGGTAATATGCCCTTTTTCTGTTTGCGAGGTTCGCAAAAACTTCCTTCTTACGGGCGTGTTATAAAACAATTCGCGAATTTCAATCGTAGTCCCCACGGGGGCGCCGCAGGGAACGATCGCTTCGCGACGGCCCCCGTTAATCGTCAGCTCAAATCCCGAGTCCTGATCCGCGGTGCGGCTGCGGATAGTTGCCTGGCCGACCTCGGTGATGGACGCCAGCGCTTCCCCGCGAAATCCAAATGTCCCCACGCGGAACAGGTCGTCGGCATCGTCGATCTTGCTGGTCGCATGGCTGGTTACGGCAAGTTCCAATTGATCGCGGGCAATGCCACACGCATTGTCGGTGACACGGATGAGTTCGGTGCCGCCCTGCTCGAGGGCGACTTCAATTTGAGTCGCTCCGGCATCGACCGAGTTTTCCAGCAGTTCCTTGACAACACTGGCAGGGCGCTCGATGACTTCTCCCGCGGCAATCTTGTTGATCACGCTGACAGATAACTGGCGAATCGGCTTGGTGCTGACGGTCGACATTATCGGAGCTCGTATTCGTTGAGTTTGCGGTACAGGTTTCGTTCGCTGATGCCGAGAATGTTGGCGGTTTCTTCGCGGTTACCACCCGTTAGTTTGAGCGTCTGTTCGATGATCCATTTTTCGATCTCTTTCAACGACTGACCCACCAGTTGCGAGTCGGCCGAAGCAGAGGTTGTGGCGGCCGGACGAATAAGCGTTTCCGCTGCGTCGCTGTCCAGCAGATCGGGTGACAAGTCGTCCATGTCGAGCGTCCCGTCGATGTCCATCACCACGAGGCTCTCGACGACGTTTTTCAGCTGCCGCACGTTGCCTTTCCAGTGATAGTCCAGCAACCAGCGGCGGATGCCCTGCGAAAAGCCTCTTGACTTTTTTGTTGTTTTTCTTGTTGGCCTGTTTGCGAAAATGGTCGGCCAAAATGAGGATGTCATCGCGTCGCTGGTCGAGTGGATCGAGGTGGACGGTGACGATCTTGAGTCGAAAATACAGGTCGCTGCGAAACCGGCCCTCTTCAATTTCTTTTTCCAGGTCTTTGTTCGTCGCGGCCAACACGCGGACGTTGACTTTAATGGGCTTGTTGTCCCCGACACGGGTGATTTCCCGCTCTTCCAGCACGCGCAGCAGTTTGATCTGAGTCGCGATCGGCATGTCACCGACTTCGTCCAGGAACAGGGTGCCCCCGTTCGCGTATTCGAATTTTCCCTGGCGGTCCGAGATCGCGTCGGTGAAGGCTCCCTTGACGTGACCAAACAGTTCGCTTTCCACCAGGTGTTCTGCCACGGCGCCGGTATTGATTGCGACGAACGGTTTTTTCTTGCGGGGGCTGTTCTGATGAATCGCCTGCGCTACCACATCTTTGCCGGTTCCCGTTTCACCCGTGATCAAGACCCCGGCGTCCGTCGGTGCGATCCGCCTGAGCCTGTCCACGACGCGTTGCATGCTGTCGCTGGCGTAAATCAGGTTGTCGAACCCGAATTTTTCATCCAGGCGGTTTTGCAGTTGTAAATTGGTTTGCCGCAGGCGAACGGACTCGGCCGCCTTGGCAACGACAGCCTGCAGCCGTTTGGGAGTGATCGGTTTTTCGAGAAAATTATACGCGCCTTCGCGCATGGCATCGACCGCCCGCGGGACGGTCGCATGTCCGGTCACCAATACGACTTCGAATTCTTCCTGGGTTTCTTTGGCCTGCTTGAGAATGCCCATTCCGTCGACGTCATTCATCATCAAATCGGTGACCACGATGTCATACAGATTTTCAGCCAACAGCTTGAACCCCTCCGGGCCCGAGGTAGCGACCGTGCAATCGAGCCCAATTCGCTCGAGGCTTTCATTCATGGCCCGGGCCAGGTCTTTGTCATTATCGACAATCAGTACCCGGACAGGGAACGTCGATGGTTTTTCAAGTGTGTCTTCCATGCCCAGATCATACAAAATCGCGTTTCAATCGTCGACGCATGGCCGCACGCTTTGCCGCAACGAGAAAATCCTGCGGGAGGCATTTTGCCCGCGATCATGCCGTTCAACAACGGCATGAAAGTCGGAGTTTCATGTGTCGTCAAATGGAGAAACCGAACCAGCTTGAATTGGCCAAGCATACGTGCGGTGGAAGATTCGCGCCGAATTCAGTCAAAGAGTCCGATTACGCAGAAGGTTCCGGGTACCGTGGAATTGCAACGATCTGAGCCGGAATTGACGAAAACCAACAACAGTGGCGTTGAAACGCCAGATGTTACACCAACCGGCTTTTATCGGTTCAAAAACACAAGAAAGCCGTATAAACTGGAATTGTCAGGAACCGCTTCCCCAGGGAAAAGCCCACCCAATTATCTGTTCCTGAATTCAATGATCGTTTCTGCATTTTTGGCACAGTGGATGAAACATGACGCAACCCATCGTTGCGGCTGCAATCAAGACGGTAAACATAAAATGCGCAATGGCTTCGTAAAACTGACGATCGTAGTCGCCCTCGTATTGTGTGGCAGTGTCGTCGTTGGCTCGCTGTTTTTCAACAAAGGGAATCGGCAGGTCGCCGCTGCCACCAATGCACTGACTTACAAAGTTTTCCGTGGTGAATTTGTCTCGTCGGTCAACGAATCGGGTGAAATCGAAAGCTCCAGCAACATCGAGATTCGCTGCCGCGTCAAGGGTAATGGCCGAGCCGGTACGACGGTTCTGAAGGTAGTTCCGGAAGGAACCATGGTCAAAAAAGGCGATTTTATTTGCCAGCTTGATGATTCGATCCTCCGCGAAGAGCTGATCGAACAAAACATCAAGGTTGCGCAAGACGAAGCTTCGGTCATTCAGGCGCACAGCGATCTCGACACTGCCACGCGCAGTCTGGATGAATTTAAAAACGGTACGTTTGAACAGGATCGGGCCGAACTCAAAGCGGCCGTGGCGTTCGCTGAAGAAACATCACGCCGCGCCCGCGAGTACACGCAGTACAGCGAGAGTCTCAATCGCAAGGGCTACATCACCCGAACTCAATTGGAAGCGGACACCTACGCTGCCGAAAAAGCCGAACTTGATCTGACAGCTCGCCCAGCAAAAGCTCAAAGTATTCGAAGAATTCACCCGCGACAGGATGATTGCTGAATTCGAGGCCGAAATCAAGAAGCAGAACGCCCAAGTTAAAGCCTCCCAATACACGCTTGAGCTGAGCAAGGCCAAGCAGGCCGAAATCACCGAGCAAATCGCCGCCTGCCGCATTGTGGCTCCCGCCGACGGGATGGTCGTTTATGCCAATGACAGCGACCGTCGCGGCGAGTCGTCAATCGTCATCGAAGAAGGCGCCGTGATCCGCGACGGCCAGGCGATGTTCCGACTTCCCGATCCGACCCGGATGCAAGTGACCACCACCGTGAATGATTCCAAGATCAACCAGGTCGAGCAAGGGCAGGCCGCGCTGATTCGGGTTGATACCGATCCGGAACAGCCCATCGCCGGAGAGGTTCGCAAAGTCAGCACATTCCCGCGTCCGCGGCGCTGGTACCAGGCACCTATCGAGTACGAGGTATTCGTCGACATTACTGAACCGAGCGAACTGATTCGCTCGGGCTTGCGGGGAAAAGTCGAAATCTTCGTCGAGCGGATCGCGGACGTGATCCAGGCCCCGGTCTCCAGCCTCGTGCGTCATGAGGGCCGGTTTTTCGTATTGGTCAAATCGGACGATCAGATCGAACCCCGCGCCGTGGAAATTGGCTCCAACAATGACAAATTCGTGATTATCGAAGACGGGCTATCTGAGGACGAACAGGTCCTGGTCGACGCGGACAACTACGTCGACGATGTCGAGTTTCCTTCCGCCAGCTAACATCGCGTGTTTTTGAGCAATCGGGATTCCAAGCATGCGTTTATTACGTCCAGTCATCTGGAAACTAGGAATCAAGAGTCTTGCGCTTCATCCGATGCGCTCGATGCTGACGGTGCTGGGTATTTTTATCGGCATCGCCAGCGTGGTCTGGTTGCTGGCGATCGGGGAGGGGATCAGCCAGAAAGTTCAACAGCAGATTGAGGAACTCGGCACCAATAACATCATCCTCCGCAGCGTGAAGCCGGTAACGCAGGAGGTGGCCGACAGTTCCATGGCGATCTACGGCGTCACCCGCGAAGATTTCGAAGCGTTAACCGATACGTTGCCATCGATCGACCGGGCGCTGCGAATTCGCGACGCCAACCGCGAACTTTACTACGGTGAAACGGATCGCGTGATTCACCTGATCGGGTGCACACCCGAATACGACGATGTCATGAAACTTGACTTGTTGGAAGGGCGGTTCATTGAACAGCGTGACGTTGACCAGGACGACAATGTGTGCGTGTTGTCGTATGAAGTTTCCAAACAGCTCTGTCCGCTGGATTCGGCGTTGGGAATCGTGGTTTTGGTTCGCAGCACGCCGTATCGAGTCATTGGTGTGATGCGGCCGCGAGGCATGATGGCCGCGATCGGAAGTTCATTGGAAGCCCAGGATTTCAGCGACGATGTTTACGTCCCGTTGACGACGTTTTGGCGGCGAATTGGCGATTGGACGATGGAGCGCAGTGCGGGTACGCGCACCAATGAGGTCGTGGAACTCAGTCAAATTACGTTTCGGGTCAAAGACATCAAGAGTGTTTTGCCGACATCCGAGGCCATTCGTGCGATCATGGACCAACGGCATGAAGAAGAAGACTTTGCGATTGTGACGCCGATGGAATTGTTGGAGCAGGCGCGAACAACGCGGTTGATGTTCATGGGGTTCATGGGGTTAATCGCTGCCATCTCGCTGGTCGTGGGCGGGATCGGCATCATGAATATCATGTTGGCGACCGTTACCGAGCGGACTCGTGAAATTGGTATTCGCCGGGCCCTGGGTGCCAATCGCGGCGATATCATTCGTCAATTTCTGGTGGAAACGGTCGTGTTGTCCACGGTGGGGGGCCTGACAGGCATTCTGGGGGGACTCGCGTGTCCCTGGGTGATTGTCTGGGCGCGCGAACTGCTCAAGCAGTGGTTTCCAGTTACGATGGCGGCTTTGCCGGAGGCGGTCAGCGATGTGACTCCGATCATCGTTCCGCTGTCGATCCCACTGGCGTTTGGAATTGCCTTGGCGGTGGGGTTGATTTTCGGAATTTACCCGGCCATGCGGGCCGCGCAGCTTGATCCAATTGAAGCTTTGCGGCACGAATAGTAGCTCGGTGGTCCCCACCAAGAACGGATTACGGCTCGGAGATGAGTCCGTGCCACTTTAGACAAATCCTTCGTCGTACGACTCGCCGTCCTGTGGCTGTTGTTGATTTCCGTCGAGCCCAAGATCGGTCCGCAGTGCATGAAACTGACGGGCGAAGGCGTCGCTGGACGAGTGCACGTGTTCCGCTTCGGTGATGAAGCGAATGTCCTGTTTGTCCATCACATTGTTGATTTCGAGAATGTGCTCGAATTGTTCAAGCGGACTTCCGTACATGATCAACAGCTTGTGTTCGTCAAACTGGACTTCCTGGGGTGTATTGGGATTCAAAACGGCAATTCCCGTGCAGCCGTCGTTGGTCAGCAACTCTTCGTAATCCCAGAGAATGCTGGTCAAGACGGGCATGTCAATGTGATCACGGTACAGGTCGACGTGACCCGTATTGCTTTGATCGTGGCTTGTTTCCAGGACGACGTCGACGACTGGGCCGAGTCGCTGAATAAGCTGCATGAACAGCGAAAACAGGTGTTGTCTGGAAGCGGCCGCCATGATGACGGGGACTTTTGAATTCGAATCTTCGTCAATGTAAACGTCGTGGCGATACCCCTGGCTGGGCTTGACTTTCAAGTCCAGGGCGGGTCGCACGGCGTCCGTTAAACGGAACGAATCGTAGGTGTCGACTTCCAGGTGGGCGGCCAATTCTGATTCGGACACGGCCTCAAAGCTGTTTTTTTTGCCGGGTGTGAGAATCTGGGATTGATCAAATACGTCGTTAAAAAACCGGTTTAGAAAACTCATTGAACTTCTTGGGTCTCGGGTGGGTCCAGGCAATTTCTATTTACAGGTGCGACGGCGATGGTGAGTCACATTGGCTGACGTTCTTGGTACGCAGCTGGCGTTGCTTGAAAAAGTAGGTCAAATTTGCGGGCAGGCGGCTTGGCAAACGCGAGTCACATGGTTTTCATAATTCCGTGGCCAAAACGGCCGGGATAAAACGTGTGATCGGGATAATCGGAAGTTTGCTGTCCGCCGCGCGGGTCAGAATCAAATGCGTCCAAACAAAGCCGAAAATCAGATGAATTCGCATGAAACGCCTGAGGATCTGACCGATACGAGGCCGACCCTCGAAACTCAACGACTTGTGCTACGCCCGTTTCAACCGTCCGACGCGGCGGCGCAGCAGATCTTGATTAATGACAAGGAAATTGCTGCCAATACCCGCTCAATCGACTTTCCGTATCCGGAGGGAGCCGCCCTCAAGTGGATCGAGCAACACTTCAAAATGTGGTTGGACGGAAAATCAGCGATTTTTGCAATCTGTCTGAAAAAGGACGGTCAACTCGTCGGCGCAATCGGTCTGGAAATCTCTCCGCCAGACGAAAATGCGGAGCTGGGATATTGGTTGGGCAGGAAATTCTGGAACCAGGGGATCGCGACGGAAGCAGCCCAAGCTGTCGTCCGCTTTGGTTTCCAGACGCTCTCGTTGCACAAGATCCACGCGCATCACGTTACCCGCAATCCGGCTTCCGGGCGAGTTTTGGAGAAGATCGGCATGGTTCGAGAAGGGCTGTTGAGGCACCATATCAAAAAATGGGGGACCTTTGAGGATGTGGCGTTTTACGGGATATTAAAGTCTGACATGTCCGATCAGGTCTGAAGTATCTGGCCGTCGAACTCGCGTTTTTGCTCGATTTTCCGCGATTTGGGGCGGGCCGACTTCAAATTCGAAACCGCAGCTAATAATCTTTGGAAATTCCAAATATTCCAATTCCAAGGTCGAATAAGAACCCAAGGTCCGCCAACTATCGCGGCGAACTTGGGAAATCAGGTTAAAGGAACCACAATGTCCGACGTAGATCCTAATCCAGAAGACGGCACAGAAGTCACGTTTCTCGATCAGACGGGCGCCAAAAGTGTGGAAGCATTGGTTTCCCATACGGTGACCGTTCGCCGCATTTTGCCGAATATCATCACAAAAATGAACCTGCCCGTGGTCGGCCCCGACGGCCAGCCGATGAGCTACAGCCTCGATCACAAAGAGGGCGGCAGGCGGCTCCACGAAGATGCAACGCTTCCCGCCTGCAACGTTCAAAATGGTGATCACTTGATTGTTTATCCGGAAATTGTTGCTGGATAAATGGTCCAATAAATGGACAATGAGTGAATCACTGTCGCCGCCGGTGCATTACAGAGCGGTCCAATCAGGGTTTTGCCGGGCAACCACTGCGAGAAAAATGCGCAAATCTCCGCGGGAAAGAAGACTGAATTCGGACTACAAGGGTGTTCAGCAGTTGCTGCGTGAAAGCACGATCTTCACATTTGAAGCGCGGGGAATCCGCCCGAGCGCTATCGACTCAAATTTGACGGCATTGGCTTGTTTCGCCGGGACGCCGACACGATCGAAGTGTGCGAATCCCATGAAGTGCTCGTTGAACTGGGAGCGGCTTACCCGCGGATGGTTCCAAACCTCGCCTGGCAGACACCGATCTTCCACCCCAACATTTCCAACAACGGAGTCGTTTGTCTGGGGGGCTACGGGACTCACTGGGTTCCCAGTCTGACCCTGGCTGAACTTTGCACGATGCTGTGGGACATGATTCGCTACAAAAACTTTGACACCGAGAGCCCCTACAATCGAGAAGCCGCTTTATGGGCCAAGACTCAAAACACGTTCCGGTTTCCCCTGGATCCGCGTTCCATTCGTGACCGAATTGAGAAATCCGAGAAACCCAAAGTGGCGCCGCCGCGCGTGAACTCCACGAACCGGGAAATCGTGGAAACCGGAATCGAAATTATTCGCCGCCCGCGGGAAGACACAGGCATCATTTTTCGTGACTGATGCTGGTTCAAGGTTCAGGATGCAATTAGCCGTTTCGGCACTGGCCGCGGTTAAGAGGCGCCGACTTTTTTGCAATCGACATTCGCGATCAAGGCTACTTCATGGAAACAACTGACTCCACGGCGACTGGTTCGAAAAATCGACGCGACTTCGTGATTGATGATGATGATCGCTATTCGCGGCTGAAATTGATTGGCTGGTGGGACCAGGAGCGGATTGCCGCCGCCAAGGTGCTCGTTGTCGGTGCGGGTGCACTTGGCAATGAGGTCCTCAAAAACCTCGCCCTGCTGGGAATCGGTCACATCGTGTTGATCGACCTGGACCATGTCGACAAAACCAACTTGACCCGGTCGATCCTGTTTCGCGCGGGATGAAGGTCTCGCCAAGGCTGAGGTGGCCGCCAAGATGATCGCCGAGATCAATCCCGATTGCCGGGTTCAGCCGATTTTCGGAAACGTCCTGTCCGACATCGGGTTGGGATTGGTGCGCGATATGGACGTGGTCATCGGCTGTCTCGACAATCGCGAAGCCAGACTATGGGTCAACCGCATGTGCTGGAAAGTTGGCACCCCCTGGATCGACGGCGGAATCCAGGAAATCAACGGGGTTGCCAAGGTGTTTCGACCCGGCGGCGCCTGTTACGAATGCACCATGACGGAAATGGACTATCAACTGATTTCGCTTCGCTACAGTTGCCCGCTACTGAAACAGGAAGACATCCTGCAGGGAAAGGTTCCCACAGCGCCCACCATCGCCTCGATTATTGGCGGCTTGCAAGTGCAGGAGGCACTCAAAATTCTGCACGACTTGCCGGCCGCCGATGGCGCCGGCCTGGTCTTCAATGGTGTCGCCAATCGCTTCTACAAAACCGAATATCCGTTCCGGGAAGATTGTCTATCACATGAATTGTACGATCCGCCGTTGGAGTTGGAGCTTGCCGCGGCATCGACCACGGTGCAACAGCTGTTTGACGGGGTGCGGGAGCAGACGAAATCGCAACCGACGCGGCTGGTCCTCGATCGCGACTTTCTCGTGCAATTGGTCTGTCGTTCGTGTGATATTCAGGTCAGCGTTCACAAACCACGGTGTACTGTCAACGCAAAAGACGGCCTGTGCGCGAACTGCAACCTGCCCATGCAACCCGAAACCGTGTCATCCATCGAACCCGATTCGGAGCTGGTGTCGTTAACACTCCGCGAATTGGGCGTTCCGGATTACGATATCGTCAAGGTTGACGCGGACGAATCGACTAGTTTCGTCCTTTTGGCCGGAGATCGATGACATTCAGACATTCGCGGATAAAATGGAGACAGCCAGAATGACATTGGCGGGGCAAATTCGCAGACTCTTGCGGCGGCTCAATGAAAGGCTTGATTTCATAATCGATGAGTTTTGACATCCAGTTTGGCGAACTCGAACATGCCGAGCCCCAACGCGGGTTGCGGCCTGATCAGGATGCGCACTTTTGCGTGATGCCGGTCGGTGAAATCGGGATGCCCGACACAGAACATGCAGGGCGAAAAGACCTGATGATCTTTGTCGACCTCGACGTCATGCGGGATATGGAGGCTCACGCCAATAGCGATACCAGCGTTGAACTCGGCGGGGTCATGCTGGGCCGCCAGCTGTTTGACGAACAAGGGCAGCCGTTCGTCGTTATCACCGACTGTCTGCGGGCCGAGCATTATCACGCGACCAAAGGCAGTTTCAAATTCACGCACGATACGTGGAGCCAGATTACCGAGCGTCGAAAACGACTGCGACCCGATCTGGAAATGGTTGGCTGGTACCACACTCATCCGGGCTGGACTGTTTTCCTGTCCGGGATGGATTTGTTTATTTGCAACAACTTTTTCAACAAGCCTTTGGATGTGGCGCTGGTCATCGATCCGGTGAACGATGATCGGGGCTGGTTTCAATGGACTGCTGATGCCCGTCCGGTAACGCGTCCGACGCAGGGCTTCTACCTGACGACGAACAAGTATCGACAGTCCGAATTGAAATATTTTTCCCGACTTTATTCGAAGGGTCCTCTCATGAATGATCCCCGCTATTCGGAAACGTCTTTTGGAGCAAGCAGCCCCGTGGTAAACGTCATGGAAAACAGAAGACCGCTGATTGATGTTGCGATTGTCGCGATGCTGACGTTGCAATTCATGTTGTTGGGTTTGCTCAGCCTGGAAAATGTTGACGCCTCCAGTTACGACGGTCGTTGACCAGCAGCCCGCTGCCAAAACGGTGATCAGCTCTGTGGATCAAGCCCGCGACGAGGCATATCGTGAGATCCTGCGAGCTGCGGTCGCAGCCAAAGGCACCGAATCAGGACTGGTCGACAGTTACACCGAGTTGAAAATGGAGCATGCGAAAACGCTGGCAAATCTTGACGGTCAGCTCGTCCGGGCGGAACAATTTGCCGCCGAACGCGATGCGGCCAAGTCCAATTTGCAGGTAAAATCGGCTGAACTGGTGGAGTTAGGCGAAAAAATCACGATTTCCAGGCGACAAAATGAGGAACTGGTTAACAAATTGGCTCTGTTGGAAAAATCCAGCCAAGGACAGGGAGCCGCTGGCGAAGAACCCTCTGGAATCCCGGACAAGTATTGGTGGTGGTCCATTGTGGGCGCGACACTGGCCATGAGCGGAGTGTCCGGATATCTCTTTGGGCTTCGAAAAGGAAAAATCGATACGTATGTCGAACTGGGTGAGTACGATTCAATGCCCGCCAAATCTGCCGGAAAGTCGGGCGGCGTTTCCGGAGATCATCCCGACCGCATCAAACTGTCGCTAACCGATCAAGCAACCGACGAATGAACAACGATCACACGCTGGCCACTCAATGTCGCGATTTTCAACCGAGGGCGTGAACTTAGGAAAAACAATGGGCGCTTTGCTGGTCATGATCCCGATCCTGATTTTTTTCGCGATGATCACGTTTGCCGCAGTGGTCTCGGCGTTCATCCGACGATTGGGAGGATGGAATCGCACTTATACTACTGTCGCAAAACGCTACGGTGGTCAGGTTTACCCGGGATACCTGTTTTCCCGGCCGTCCATGGCGTTCGATTACGGGCAGACATCTTGCCGCGTAGCGACGCGCAAATCGTTGCGATTCGGCGAAGGCAAACTGACGGAGCTTGTCATTCAATGGCCCGACAAGCATTGGCCCGATCGCAAACTGAAACTTGACATCTCGAGCAGCCCCCTGCAACCCGCGGGCAAGTGGACTCGATCGCGGGCCAGTCAACCGATTGAAATCGAAGACGCGCCGTTCAAGTCGACGTTGTACATCTCATCCAATCGCCCGGAAACTGCGATGCGACTGTTGACGCCGGCCGTGCAATGGCAGATCGAACAATTACGACGTCATCTCGGCAACGGCCAATTATCGATTGCAATCAACAAGGGACGGCTTTTGATCGCCAAACCGACATTCATCAAGGACGAGCACCTGTTTGACGACTTCGTCCGGTTTGGCTTGGAGTTGTACGACCAGATGGTATTAACCGAATGCAAAGGAATCGCGTTTGTCACGCGCGACGAACCGACGGTGATTGAAGACGTGACTTGTCCGATTTGCAGCGAACCGATCGAACAGCAGATCGTGGTTTGCGTACGTTGCAAGACGCCACATTGTCTCGACTGTTGGCAATACAACGGCCAATGCGCAACGTTTGCCTGCAACGAGACGAGGTATATGCATGCCGGTCAAAATACGGTCAGCAGTTCGTAGAACCGTAGGTCCGTTTGTCCCAAACGGACACGTCGCGTGTTGGCACATTGCGGGAGGGCGGACCTCCGCGTCCGACGAACACGACTGCGCGAGTCTGGGACAGACTCGCCTACGTTAAAAACCGTCCTTGGGTGCGTCAACAACTGGCTCCAGCGGGATTCCAAACTGGATACAGATTTCCCTGAAATCTTCGCGGCCACGCAGCGCTTGCAGATCGACGTCGCTGGAGGCATGCTTCTTCATTTCGTCGTTGAAAAAGTTGTTTGCGCCAGCCCGTCCTAACAATTCCACCGCCTGTTTTGCCAACGCATCCGCCTTTGTTTTGTCGGGTTCAATCTGGGCCCCGACGGCGTAGCAGCAGCCGACGTCGTAACAAGTCAGCCCGTCAGGTTCCTCTTGGGACAGGACGGCCGCGGCGATTTGCGTTCCTTCGTCGACTTTGCCCGTCCGGACCGCGCAAATGGCGCGCTGGAGTTCAAAAGTTTTCCAGGCCGGATCATCGGTGTTCTTGGCAAGTCGCGTCCAGCATTCCAGAGCCTCGTCGTATCGTTTGGCTTTTACCAGCGAGTCGCCGAGCCCAAAAACGGTGGCGCGCACAAGGTTGGCTGCCGATGATTCCTGCGAGTCAAGTTCCTTCAGTACCGCTTGATATCGTTGCGCGGCGTTGTCAGGATCATCCGAAAGTCGCAGGAAATTGGCGAAGTTAATCTCGGCGGCAATTGCCTGGTCGGCGTAAACCTTGTTCTGCGGATCCAGCGATTGAATTTTTTTCCGCAGATCAATTCCCTGCTGGAACATATCCCTGGCTTTGGTCGGGGAGGTCGTCCGGTAATGCGTGCCGAGTTGATCGTAGACGGATGCCAGGTCCGATTTGAATTCAATTCGCTCGGGAAACGCATTGACCAGTTCCCCCGTGAGTGCCTGGGCGGCCTGCAGCTCCTCGTCGCCGCCAGCGAGCCCCAGTTGATTCAAGGCTTGACCCAGGCTGAGCCGGCTGCGACCGAGTTCCAGGCGGTAGGCGGCGAGGGCCGGGTACTTGTTGGTCAACGAGACTTGAGTTTTGACCGCCTCACGAAATTGTTCAATCGCGTCGTCTTTGCGATCTTGGGCGAGCAGTACGCGACCCAGGTTTTGGCGGGCAATCGCCAGCTGCCGTTCGAATTCGGGCTCGGCATTGGTTGGTGAAACTAATTTAGCCAGTTGTTTGATTACTTCCCGGTAGCGTGATTCCGACTCTTGCAACTTGTCTTTCTGTTTCGCGTACAGTCCCGCCAGGAAACTAATTGCCTGCGCGCGAGCCTTCTGCAGCTTTGCGTCGTCGGACGGACTGGATAATGAATCGTATAACTCGATGGACTTTTTGTAATCGGCTTCCGCTTTCGTGGGCTGACCAAGCCGCGCGTATGCATTACCCCGATTGCCGAGCAGGCTGGCGTATTCGACTTTGAAAACGGAATTTTCGGGGAATTCCTGGATCAAACCATCTAACAACGTGGCGGCTTTGTTTTCCTTGTCGAGCGCCTCCTGGTGATTCCCCTGTTGGGACAGCAGGATCGCATGATTTGCCGTGACTGCTGCCAGGTCCAGGCGATAGTCGGGATCGGTTTTTGATTTCGCGAGGGACGTCCAAATTTCCTCCGCTTTGTCGTACGCCTGGGCAGCCGCCTCCAGATCGTCCAGGCGGCGTTGCAAATTCCCGACTCGAAAATATCCGTCCGCTCGAATATTCATGGCTTCGGCCGATTCGCCAGGAGTATTGGTGAACTCCTCGAACTGGTTAAGAACTCGCGCGAAAAACTTTCTGTCCGCATCACCCAATTCAACTTGGCGCGCCATCATTTCACCGACGAGGTCATCGGTAATCGTGTTGAGCGCTTCACGCGTTTGCCGTCGCGCGTTGGTTTCGGCAGTCAGTGCGGTTTCGGTGACCAGCTGAGCCTGTTCAAGTTCGGCCAGTGCCTGTTCGGTTTTTCGCTTGGCAGCGACGGTTCGATTCTTTTCCGCGTTGACAAGCAGCATGCCAAACAGCGAGGCAATGGTCACCGTCAGTGCCAAGACGGCTGCCGAGGTCGCCAGGGTCTTGTGATGACGCAGCCATCTTCCGGTTTTTGCCAATAGTGATTCTCGATGCGCAGCAACCGGTTCGTCTGCCAGCCAGTTTTCAATGTCGGCGGCCAGCATCAGTGCAGTTTTGTAACGGTCGGCGGGACGAGTCGCCATCGCCTTGCAGCAAATTGCGTTCAGGGCAGGGGGGACGTGCGCGACACGCTCTCGGGGCGGCACAAATTCGTTTTTTGCAACCAACGCCACCACTTCGGCGGCGGTGGGACCGGTGAAAGCTGTTTGTCCCGTCAACAGGAAATACAAGGTTGAACCAAGACTGTAGATGTCACTGGCGGGTCGCATTTCTTCCAGTCGACCTTCTGCTTGCTCCGGGCTCATGAAGGTGGGAGTGCCAACGGTGCTGCCGTCGAGAGTTCCAGAAATCGCGCTGCCGTGGATGGAGAGGCTTGAATCCTCATCGACTTGTGCTGCTTCGCGGCCGATTTTCTTCGCCAGTCCCCAATCGACGACCAGCGTCTCGCCGTACTTGCCCAGCATGATGTTGGACGGTTTGATGTCGCGGTGAATCACACCGCGATTGTGGGCATACGCGATCGCGTTACAGGCGTCGACAAACCGATTTAGCATGTTGCGAAACTCCAGCCGCTGCTCGGGTAGCTCGTGGCCATTGTATTTTTCGTGGTAATCCACAATGGCCTGTTTGAGCGTCTGGCCTTTGATCAAACGCATGGCAAAATAGGGGCTGCCATCCGTTTTCTTGCCGAATCCGTAAACGGGTACAACACCTGGATGCTCCAGCCCGCCTGTGATGCAGGCTTCCAGCACAAAGCGGTCGCGCGACATCGGGTCGTGAGCGTACCGGGACCGGATTTCTTTCAAGGCGACTTCGCGGTCAAGCTCTTTGTCCAGGGCAATGGAGACTTTGCCCAATCCGCCTTTGGCGTACGGGCGAATGACGGAAAACCGCGAGTGGGAAGCCGCCTCTCCGGATTTCAGGTTATCGCCAGGACCTTGCGATTTGGAACCCGAACCTGAAGGTGACGTTAGCGAGAGTTCGGGTTTGGAATCCGGTCTGGACTTAGCCGGGTTGGAATCCGTGGTCATCGTTACATCGGTCGCGGACGAACTGCGGGCCGAAGTTGCCTTGCGGGGCACATGTGGAGTTGCCTCGGATTGGCCATGCGCCACGCTGGACTCTGCGCCTGCCGAACGAAATGTCGACGAATCCAGGAGTCTGCGGACGTTTTCATCGGCAAACTCACAACTGGAAAAATCCATCGTTTGCGCATGGTGGGAAATGCTCTGCTGGATGTCACCATGATTTTGAATCTGCCGCTGCACCAGTCGGTCAATCGCCGAGGCATCCATGTCTTCCAGCCAGCCATTGGCAATGACCAGGTCGGAAACATTTTTCGTTTTGTTATCCGACCACTGATTGAGGACGCTGACAAACTGGCTTTCGTCAACAAATCCATGTCTCAACATCACGACGGCGAACAACAGGTTCTGATCAGAAAAATCAATCGACATCGGCTCTCTCTCCAGAGATCGCGAAGGATGAACTGCAGGGAAACAACGCAGGCTAACTTCGGCGCCGTCGAGCAATCGTTGCAAGACTCAGTAGTACCAGAAACGTCCCTGTGCCCGGTTCGGGAATCGCCCGGAAGTCAAACAACCGCACAAAATTAGATCCATATTCGACTTGAAACACACCTGAACCAATATTCAAGCTTCCGAGACTGGTAAAGCCGCCGCTCCCGCCCGTATTTGCAAACGTGCCTTCAATTGTCAATTCCTGGATAAACGAAAATTCGTCGGAGCTCGTCGGAACAAAACCGTCAATCAACGAGACGACCAGGTTTCCATCCAGAAAGGCTGTGTCGATTCCGTCACCGAAACCGGCCGTACCGGTAATCAGATCAAAATGTCCGGCGGCCGCGCCTCCGAGTTCGATGCAGGTTTCCGTGGTAGAGGTCATCACGACATTTCCGTCGATCGACAATGTGCCTGCCGAATTACCTGGACCGATAAGGCCATTGACGGTCAAAGTCCCCTGAATGTTCCCTGTCCCGGTGATCATGGCAGCTTCGGCAAGCAGGATGTCTTTCGCCACGGTGCCGAACTGCAGGTCGAGCGTTGCGCCCGATTCAACCGAGACCGCTCCGCTGCCAAACAGCAGTGCCCCGGCACCAACTTCCAAAGTGCCACCCGCGACGGTGGTCTGGCCATCCACTTCGATGCTGGCCCCTTCGGAAATAAACACGCGGTCGGTTCCTGTCACATCTAAAGTGTTGGTCAGGTGGAGTCGTCCATCGGCCGAAGCAAAATTCGTCATCTCGACGGCACCGCTGATCGTCGACGTTGCGGCATCTCCGGCAATACTGCTCCCTTGCGACACAAACACGTCTTTGGCGACCGTCGCATTAGAGCCGAGTCCCATGAAGCCGAAGGTTACCTGGACCGAGCCCGCACCGTTCAGCGTCGAATCATCTTCCAGTCGCAAGAAACTCTCAAAACTGACAAATGTCGTCCCGTTGACTGCTAACGATGTTCCGGGGGAAGTTTGAATCGTGGCCGAGCCGACCAACATGTCGCCCTCGATGTTGCCACCCATCCCAAAATTCAGGTTGGTATTAAGCAGTGACACGTCGCCAGCTGAATCGAAACCGTTGCTGATGTTGACGATACTTTTGCCACCGGTTGAAAAAAATGTTTCGATACTGGCGTCAATGTCCAAATGCGCGGGCAACTCGGTTAACCCGGTAAAAAACAAAGTCCCATCTCCGGTGACACGGGTTGTGCCAGAGCTCTGGTTTTCCTGTTGGATGGTGTTCCCCGAGTAATTTAAGAGTGCCCCGTTGCTGAGGATCAAGCCGGAATTGTTGCTGAACTGCAGATCGTTTGACATAAACGTCGTCAAGTCGCCGTTGATTTGCAGCGAGCCTCCGTTGGTTCCGTCAATATCGAGGCTGCCCCCGGAAATGCTAAAGCTATCGATGAGACTTTCAACAAACATGCCACCGACAACAAACGGCGAGCCCAGATCTTGAAATGCTGTTGGTTCAAACGTGGGATCAGTGAAGATCACATCCGTGGTAATTCCGCTAGTGGGAACATTCTGGTCAACCCAGTTACCTGCCTCCGACCAGTTGTTTGTTTCACCCGTTCCACTCCAGATGAAAATGGTTTGTTGCGCGTTCAAATCCTGAACAAGCACAAACAAAGCCAACCAGCAAAATGTGCGGGTCAAGAAGTTGGTCGTCATGGAGTTCGTTTCAAACATGAGCACACACCGTCTCCCACCGTGATCACGGTATATCACAAAAGAATTAGTTCAAAGGTGATTTGATTTCCTCCATCATGACAATTCAATTAGGCAAACGCAAATTGTTTGGGGAAAAAACGATACTATTTTAACGAAGCTTTTTTTCTCCTCGACGGACTTGACGTCAGAGTTACCTCTCGCTCTGGGAGACATTGCCGCCTCAGCGGCGTGCCGCACAAAAATCGACGGCTTAAACCTTGGCCGGCCGGATGGCTGAGACGGCGTCGACTGCGAGGCGTACTCAAACAGGTAGCTGGCAACGGCGGCAGCGGACCATTTTATTTGAGAGACGACCGGCGTTTTTCCCTGGCTGCTTGTTGGCGTTCGATTTGTGCGAGTCGGGCCGACCGAATATTGCCTTTCCGACTGGTGTACAAATGCCGGTGCTCTGTGTTTTCGTTCAGCTCGATATGCCAATCAAGCGCAACGCGCAGGTTCTCGATCACGTCGTCTGAGGAAACGATGACTGCCGTCGGATGTTCATAAAGATACTCGCACATCTCGTTCATTTCCGCGGGCTGGAACGACACGATATCGCGTTTGGGCAGCGTAAACGAAGCGCCGTAGTCTTCGCGGCCGAAAAAAATTACCTTCGCAGCATCAAATTCGGGCTGCGAACGAATTTCAAGCGCGGCCATGTGTGTCGACCTCGATTCGGCAACTTTTGGGGCGAGTCGGCCAATACCGTAAATCGAAAACACAATCGCAATCAAGGCTAACCCGGACCAGGCAATATCCGGCCTGGCCTGGCTTCGCGAACTCGTCCACCAAACCAGCGACAAAACCAGCGGAACGAACAGCGTAAACACAGTTGCACCGCGTGTTTCGTTGAACCAAAACAGCAATCCCAGTTGGATCAACACAATCAGCAAGATCATTGCAGCGCCGGCCTGAACGGGGGCAACCTTTAACCAATGGGGCAGACGACTCGTTTTGGCAAATACGGTCGAGTCGATGACCCAACCCATCAACAGGCAGATCAATGGACAGGCGGGTAGAATATAGGTCGGTAGCTTGGATTGCGACAGTGAAAAAAAGCCGATGATCCACACTGAACTGAGCAGCAGATATCCGACTTCAGGCGGTCGCACCAGGCGGCTCTCTCCGCGACGAGTTGTCAATTTGCGAATCGTCGACGGTATCATCAACGAAGCGGGAAACATGCCAATCAGGATAACGGGTATATAAAACCAAAATGGTTGCGCGTGATTAAACGCATCGGCATAACGGACGACATGATGCGTCCAGAAAAAATAGCTCAAGAAATCGGGATGAACGAAAGCCGTCGCGAGATACCACGGGCCCGCGATCAGAGCGATGATTGCCGTACCCCAAATCCACATTCGGGGTGCTAACAGGGCGCGGTTTTCAGCCAACCAACTGGCAGCGATCAAGGGAGGCAAACACAGGACCAGGATGACGGGACCCTTGCATAGCATCCCCAGGCCAACGGCCGTCGCAGCCAACATCCACCAGCCGAGTGAGAATTGTCGACGAAAAATTGCCTGGTATCCTGCCAGCAAGGCAATGGTCGAACACATTGTCAGGCCGGAATCCATGGTGATGAATCGGCCTGAAAACACGAAAGCGCTGGAAGCCAGTAACAGGAATCCGCTGAGCAGGGCCGCCCGAAATCCAAGCAGTCGTTGCCCGATGCCAAGCGTCAACAGCACGGTCAAAATCGCCGCCAAGTTGCCCGGCAGTCGAGCCGAAAATTCGTTGACGCCAAACCAGTGCATGCTCGTCGCTGTCGCCCATGCCAACAAGGGAGGTTTGTCCCAGTACCGATCACCGGCCAGCGTCAACGTATTCCATTCGCCCGATTGAAAAATGTTCAGGGCCAGCTGTGCGTTCCGAGCTTCATCCGGTTCAAAAAAAGGAAAGCCCAGGTTAAGGCTCATGACCGCCAGGGTCGCCACAATCAGTGCCGCCCAGCCCAGTGACCGAGCGACAGGACCAGGTGCCGGATTACGTAACTCGGTCTTGCGAATACCGGGATCTCTGGACAATCCGGATTGGCAGGGGAACATGATTCGGTTCCACCAAAACCGGAGGCAGTTGGCCATCTCGCGATTGACGTGCCGAGTCTTGATTGGTTCCGTTAACGGCTGCCGCGGACTCAATTCCGTTTCATGGATCTTGCGGCCATGCAGGCGCGCCAGGGCCAGCAAAGTGGTCGAAGAAAACTCGTCTGATCCGGCCGTCCAATCGAGCAGTTCCTGGTCTCGTCTGAACAGCACAATGCCGGGCTTGAATTGGGTCTTGCTGATCCGCAGCAACAGCTTTGTCAAAAAACTGTACATCCACAGGAAAAAATTCGTCGTTCGCTTGTTAGCCCGATTGCGGTGATAGATGGTGTGAACTTCAGATTCGTCGCCCAGGTTGTTGGCGAGCCATGATACGAGATGTTGGTCGGGAACAAAGCCGTTATCCACAATCGCGATCAGGTCAGAATCGGATTGGCGGATCAGGCTGGCCACGTCATCGCCACTGGCGTTTAGATCCGTGTACCTGGAATCGGCAAATTCGACTTGCGGATTCCAGCCGCACGAACGCCACTGGCTTTGCGCCCGCATCAGCGTTCGTCGTTGTTCGTAGCACTGCCAATCGACGAGAATCAGTGTTATCGATCGGACAGGTTTCGATGTGGTTGCTTCCATGCCAACTCACCAGTTCTCGCAGCACGTCCATCTACGCCCTCCCATTGGGAGGGTCGGGCTCTCAGGCCCGGGGAGGGCGCGCTTCGCGACCTCCAAGCGAAAAAATTAGGTGGATACCCCAGCTGGGTCAACGGCATTTGGTGACAGCATTCGCAAATCACCCGTCGATTGCCCGTTTACTGACGCCAATGTCGTTCCAGATGTGCCAGGAGCGGGTCAATTGTTTGGGGCTGGATCTGGTGAGGCGGTTGCCAGTCCATCCAGGCAAAGCCCTCGTGTTCGGTTACCTCGATCTCAACCGGGCGTAGCAATCTGCCCAGATAAACGATCAGCTGTTTTCGTTTTGGGACGTTGCCTTGGCGCTTGTAGTTAACCGTATACTCGTGAACAAACCGAAAATCAGGATCAATTTCGATGTCGTCCGCGCCGATTGCGGTTTCTTCGACCAGCTCCCTCAGGGCACACTCGAGCTCGGATTCCCCCGCGTCGACGTGTCCTTTGGGCAAGTCCCAGCGATCAGGATGTCGCATCAGGAGAAACGATGGATTAGGATCAGTTCGGTACAAAAGAAAGCCGCACGATTTGATGTCTGCCATGGAATATTAATTACCGACGAGAGATTGAAGGAATCAGCTTTGAAAATTTATACAAAAACAGGCGACGCCGGCGAGACCGGACTGCTGGGCGGAGTGCGTGTCAGCAAGAATCACGTTTGCATTGAAGTTTGCGGCACGCTGGATGAACTCAACTCGATGATCGGACTGGTACGGTCAGGGATGCCCAACGAGGCTGTCAATTTACTGTTGCTGCAAATCCAGAATGATCTGTTTGACCTTGGGGGACGCGTTGCGGGTAGCTTGGGAAAATCCACGCGGCGACCGGGCTTTGGCGAACACAGGATTGCGTTTTTGGAAGCCAACATCGACGAAATCCAGTCCAAGTTGCCTGCGTTGACAAATTTTATCCTACCTGACGGTTGCGCCGAAAGTTGTCAGCTACACTTGGCCCGGGCCGTTTGTCGTCGGGCCGAGCGGAGTCTGGTCGGACTACGCGAATTAGGCACCGAATGCGATTTAGCCGCCGAGTTGATTTATCTTAACCGTTTAAGCGATTTCCTGTTTGTCGCGGCCAGGTACATTAACAATTTGGCTGGTCAAACCGAAACGGCGTGGGAGGTCACACCTGAATAAAGCTGACAAATGGGCGGAAACGTCCGGTGGATGCTTTACTGATGACGGGCAACGCGATAATTTTAAGGGACGGTTGCGGCTTGTTGAGCTGCCCGTGGCAACCCTACGACCGAAGACAGGACTATGAAAAAAATTGAAGCGATCATTCGCACTTTTAAACTGGAAGATATCAAGACTTCGCTTTCCGAATGCGGGGTGAAGGGCATGACCATCACCGAGGTCCGCGGTTTCGGTCGGCAAAAGGGTCATACGGAAATGTATCGCGGCAACGAGTATGCGATCGACTTTGTCCCGAAAGTCAAAGTGGAAGTGATCGTTTCTGAAGACAAGGTTCGAGAGGTTGTGGATACCATTATCGATCGGGCCCAAACCGGACAAATGGGCGATGGCAAGATATTCGTGACCCAACTCGACGAAGTCATCCGGATTCGCACGGGAGAAACGGGCGAAGACGCAGTGTAGGCGGCTGGGCACGTGGTCGGGATTGCGTCACGTCAATGCTGGCTTTGCCTTGGCCAGTTGGCAGCCGGTTTGCTCGTGTTGTAAACGCGAAGATCCAGGCGAAGATTAATCCAAAATGAAGAAGACTCCTGTTCGAATACGCGACTCGGTGCTTGCCGCGCGGTCACGTTGGAACGCGGGTCGCACCGCCATCCGTCAGAATCATGATCAAGGCGTTTCCGGAACGGTCCTCGTTCACCAAATGTCCGATCTTCTCGATGACGTGCTGGTGGATCTTTACAACGCGGCGATCGCGGACATTTCGACGGAACTGGAGACAAGAATTTCTGTCGTTCTCCACGGTGGCAACGGACGTCACGAAGTCGCTCCATTTTCCGATATTGATATGATGGTGCTGTACCAGGGGAGCTTCACGGAGGACGTCGCCGAGTTCGCCCGTCGGATCAGTCAAGACATCACGGACACGGGCGTCCAACTCGGATTCAGTTTGCGAACGGTGCGTGATGCGTGCAGTATGTCTCTCAAAGATCCAGAGACGTTCACGTCCCTGACGGCATCGCGCTGTTTGCGTGGCAACCAGCAACTGTTTGACAACTTTCTCAGCCGTTTCAAACGCATTGCGACCCGCCAGACCGGCAAAGTGGTTCGTGGAATCGTGGCTGCCCGGGACAAAGAACGGCAAAAGTACGGTGCCACTGTCTACATGCTCAGGCCGAACGTGAAAAAATCTCGCGGTGGCCTGCGCGATATCCACCTGGTGCGCTGGCTCGGCTTTGTCAAGTGCGGTACGACGGACATCGACAAGATTTGCGAGCGAACACAGCTTACGACCGCCGATCAACGACAACTCAACGAATCCAACGAATTTTTGTTGCGGCTGCGAAACGAGTTGCATTTCCACGCTGGTTGCGCGCAAGACGGGCTGGGCCGCAACGAACAGGTCCGGATTGCCGAAAAGTTTGAGTACGTCGGGAACGATGCGGTCTTGCCCGTGGAGTCATTCATGCGTGACTATTTCAGGTATAGCAGCCGCGTGCGCTACATTTGCGATCACTTCACAGAAATTTGTGATGACCGAAAAACACTCACTTCCAACCTGATTTCACCGCTGGTGACGCGGCAAATCGACGATCACTTCCGGATGGGACCCACCACAATCGGGGTCGTCAAAAGTGCCCTCGACGATGTCAAATCAGATCTGCAGGAAGTATTGCGGCTGTTGCAATTGTGCAGCCTGCATGGCAAATCGATCGATCACGATACGTGGCTGGCGATTCGCCAGGAAATGCTGGAGTCGCCTGATATCAAGGTTTCCCGCCAATCCGCGCAGCGTTTCATGGCCCTGCTTTCCAACACAACAGGATTGTCGGAACTGTTGTTCAAACTGCACGAAATGCAGGTTCTGCAAAAAATCATTCCCGCGTTCAAGCACGCCCGCGGATTATTGCAGTTCAACGAGTACCACGTGTTTACCGTCGACGAGCATTCGCTGCAGGCCGTCTGGCAAGCGACCGAACTGGAGAATCAAAATTCGGTTGTCGGCAAGGTCTATCGTTCATTGCGGCGAAAAAATATCCTCCATCTGGCGCTGTTGTTACACGACCTGGGCAAAGGATTCTCGGAAGACCATAGCGAAGTTGGTCGGCGAATCGCTCAGGAAACCGGGCGGCAGTTTGAACTTTCGGCTGACGAGACCGAGGAGATCATGTTCCTGGTGCACAACCATCTGGTGATGTCGCACCTCGCATTTCATCGAGATATCAATGATGAGTCCATGGTTGCGGAGTTCGCTTCCAATGTCGGCTCTGTCGAATTGTTGTCGATGCTGTTTGTGCTTACGTGTGCCGATATCGCTGCCGTCGGTCCAGGCGTTTTGAACGATTGGAAGCTGGGCCTGTTGACGTCGCTTTACACGCACGCCAAAAAAATCCTCACCGGCAACACGGACGAAGAAGGCGTCCTCCGCCGCTACCAGGCAATTTACGATTTGATCGCTGCACACAGCCGCGATCCCGAAACGCAACAATGGCTGCGCGAGGCGGCAGCCAACTTGCCCAACAATTACTGTGACGTTCATGAACCCGAGGCGATTGCCCATCAACTGTTGGTCTTGCGTGACACGGCGCCGGAAGAGGTTCAATGCTGGGTCAATCGAATCGACGGAACCCAACTCATTGAGCTGTGCATCGGCAAGCGGGAAAAACGCAGGTCGGGCATCTTTTTCAAAATCTCCGGCATGATGGCCAGCCTCGGGCTGATGATTCTCAGCGCCGATATCAAACCCCTCGGAAAAGGGCTGGTTTGGTACTGGTTTCAATTTCAAGACATGGACTTCAGCGATCCACCGCAGAGCCGACTGGACGATATTCGTTTTCGAGCCCGGGCTTTGTTGTTGAACGCCGATTCCGGTCCACCTACTTTCCGGACCGAGTGGAAAAAGAAAGAAAGCCGGGCGTTGCAATTGTCGCGGCCCAAGATTCAGGTCAAAGTCAACAACCAAACGGTTGATACGGCGACGATCATCGATGTGTTTGCCTATAACAAAACGGGTTTGTTGTATAGGATAGGCAAAAAGATCTATCAGCTGGGGTTGGATGTGAACTATGCCCGGATTTCTACGTATGCCCACCAGGTGATCGACGTGTTTTACGTTACCGACGATCAGGGAAACAAGATTCGCAATAAAAATCAGATCCAGATTATCAAAAAAGAGATTCTCAAAACGGTGATTGACTTCCTCGAACCGCCGAAGAATACCGAAGACCAACTGTAAGGAAGCATGATTCAAACGAATCCCCAATTCGATGCTTCAAAGCCGCACCGCCGATCATTCGCACAATACGTCGTGCTGGCGATTTTTTGCCTGCTAGTGGCCGGACCCATTGCAACCTACGGCTGTCGCGGCGAACGCGCCAAGTGGACTGCCGCCAGCGCGATGAGCCTGTACACCAGCGGCAATCGTGAAGCAGCGCTCAAAAAATTCGAGGCGGCGGTCGTCGATTCGAACTATGACCCCAACCTGAGTGCGATGCTTATCAATCTGCTCAGCCGAGAACGGGAAAGCAGAACGCGGGCTGGAGATCTGCGATCAGGTCCTGGAAGTGCATCGCGACCCGCTGGAGACGCTCAACACGATGCTCAGCCGTTCAACATGCCAACAATACCTTGATCAACCCAAACAGGCGCTGGAAACTCTCAAGTCCATTTACGAACTGCTGGGGTCGAGCGATCAAGCCAGCGACCAGCAACTTAACAATCTCGCATACTACCGGGCGCTGGCCAACGTGGAATTATCGCTTGCGCGAGCCGAGATTCGCGAAGTCATTCTCAATCAGAATAGAAATGCAACCTGGCCCGTTGGCTTCGATTTGACCTTGTCGGCGCGGACGTTTGTTTCGATTGGCTTGATTTCGCGACAACTTGATCAACAACGAGACGCTCTCCCATTGCTCGATCGGGAAATTGACAAACTTGCCGAATTGGAATTTCGCGATGATCTGGCATTGTCCGAAAGCGTTTACGAAGCGATCCAGGATTCATTTCCACTTGAAGTCGCCGAGGAAGAAAAGCTTACGGTGACCAGGCGGTTGCAACTGGACCGCCGCCGCGACTGCCTGGCATTTCTGTTGGTAACGAGAGCCTTGATTCACCAGGACCTGGGCCATGAACGGCAGTGTGAACTTGATCGCATCCAGGTCCGCCAGCTTGGCTATCAGCCTGACGATATTCTCGATAAATTGCCGACGAATGTGCAATCTCTGGCTGTCCTGGATCAAGCTGCGACGTACCTCGACACGCATGGGTTCGTGTTGCTACAGCAGGGCGAGTACGAGCGTGCCAAGGAAAACCTTGATCTGGCAATTGCGGCCGCGGAACTTAATTTGCGCGCGATCGATAGTCCACTGCACAACAGTAACGAAGAATTGACGTTTGATCCGCAACAGCGAAGGCCAGCGTACGAACGAATCGCTGCGGTATTGCGCTACCACCGTTACCAATTGTACAAACGATTGGGTTTCGGTGATGGGCGGGGCAGTGGAATCGAGGTCCCGGACGATGCAGGGAGAATTCGAGAACTCGGATTTGATCCGGACTCTCGACTTTTCTGAGACTTTAATCAGGCGAAGAAACTACGCGCCGCGGATGCCGGGGCCCTTAAGCAGGGCGATGCCGGCGAGCATGGTGCAGGCCGCGAGAATCGCCCAGGTCGTTGTATCGAGGCATGCCGCGATATCGCCCAAATAGTTGAACGTGTGAATGACGTACTTTTCGACTTTGTCCATTTTTCTCCGCCTGGCCGACTGAAGGGGCCTGAATAACGAAATTTCAGTTAAAAGCTAGGTCGGGTTTCGCACGCGGCGGCGAATCTTGTCCGGATGGGCCAAATTGGCGAGCCAAGGGTTGGGAATGTACCGAATTGATGGATTGTGCCCGGAGGTCACGGGGGCGTTTTCACGTGGGATAGGTATCTTGCCTTATTTTGCACAAGTCCCTACGCGCACATGCGCCGTTCCGCTACGGTTTTTTGAACACACGTCGAACGATGTGGGGTGTAAAAAGGCATCTTGCCTGACATCACAACACCACGAAAAGGGCCGGCCGGTTTCCGGTGCGGGGGGGCCTTGCCCACGCCGTTGAAACTAGACGCAGAGTGCCGGCTGGGTAAGCCGAGTCAGCCCAAATGGGCCAAAACCGACCCCGCTTTTCGGCAAAACCTTGAAAAAAACATTACGTCTTGCAAGACCCGGAATTTGTTTATAATTTTATGCCCTGAGCAAATATGGCGCTGTAGCTCAATTGGTTAGAGTACCGGACTGTCGATCCGGTGGTTGCGGGTTCGAGTCCCGTCAGCGTCGCTTGATCAAACGCCCGAAGTTCCTTGGTTTTATTGGACTTCGGGCGTTTTTGTTTGCGCGATCGCGGTTCAGTCCGAACCACGTGCGAAATGGTCAGATTTGGTCTGTTTTGCCCCCCAGCGCGCACAGGCGCGCACAAAGTTCTTGGCGAGTGGCTCGTCTCCGAAAACGCCCGGGTCTTCGTACGTCTTATCCGGGCCGCGGGCTTGCCGTCTGATACAATGTGATGGGTTCAGTTTTTGTAGCACAAAATTGCAGACCAAATGGCATGGGAAACCCGCGGGAAAGCGTCAATACTATTACCGGTCACGACGACAGGGTGATCGAGTCACGAAGGAGTATTTTGGTAAGTGGAATAACTGCTGGACTCGTGGCACAGGAAGATCGCCGCCAGCAGGCTAAACGACAATCGCATCGGGCCGAGATTCGAGATTTTGAGGCCTCTTTTTGGTTGCTGGACCAGAGCCCAGCGATCGCTGAACGAAGCATGCCGGCAGGCTTTCGCGGCGGTCCATTACGCAGCCGAATAACAAAAAACAAAGTCGTACAATTGGCGTAAATGCAAGGATGCGAACATGCAACCAGACCGGGTAACTAGAGCAAACAAAGCAAAACAAAAGGAACCACGCGGCCACGAAATGAGCGGCGTTTCGCTGACGCTGGAAGAGATCATGGCTCCTATTCGAGCAGGCAGGAAAGACTTGATCCCCGTTCTCAGGTCGGTTCTTCACCGGAATCCGCATCTTTGGGAACAACAGGGTGACGCGGCTCGCATGTCACTTGGCTCCTGGATCGTTCGGCTTTCCGACAACGATGAACTGATTAAAGAGCAGATACTGCTGCGGGCCAATCAGATGCGCCAGAATTGCTGAGCCCTGATTCGACGGCCGCGGAAAGGCTTTTAGTCGAACGAGTTCTGATTCTCCAACACCAGGTGGCCTACTTCGAAATGTTGGAGGCTGCCAGTGTTCAGGAATTGACCGGGACAAGGGTGGGAGCTGCAGTTAACAAACGACAAGATCAGGCGAGCCGGCAGCTGTCAGACGCGATTCGCCAGCTCCAAGTTGTCCAAAAGTTGCAAGCCGAAATCCGACCAACAAAACCCGCGGCAGCCGGAGTCTTGCGAGTCTTTGACCCGGATCAAATTCGTAAGACCGCATGATGAAACAAATGGTTTGTTTCCCGCAATGGCACTACTCAACGTAACTCCAGTACGGGTACCTTTTCACCGTCTATGAGCTGTCCCAGCGAAGTGGTATCCGTCATGAAATGTGTAAGGGGAAACCGTATCCAGGCAACATCAATTCCCGTATGAACTGCCGTATATGCCCAAGCGGCAGCCTGCGTTATGGACTGTTTCGGCACTTGTCCGCGATTTTGACCTGGCCATTGGCTTCTACCGGGTCGAGCAAAACCAGTAGGATATCGCTTGGTGGAGACCCAACTGGTCATGTCGCCAGAATTCCGGCTGAACTGCAGGCAGTCCAAATAAACGGT
>CAVONL010000033.1:0-72458 GCA_963697295.1 uncultured Planctomycetaceae bacterium
TGCCTCTGATGGAACTGGAATTTCTGGAATCTGAGTTGGTATACTCAGATTGTGAGAAAGAATTCCATGTCCCGTACACGCAGAATGTTTACATCCACACAGAAAGCGGAAATTGTCCGTCGTCACCTCCAGGATCAAGTTCCCGTCAGCGAGTTGGCTGCTGAGCTCGATGTCCAACCCAGCCAGATACACCAATGGGTTCAGGCGGCCCTTGCTCGATTGAGCGGGCCTTTGAAAAACCTGGCAAGAAACCCAAACGGTCGGCTGCCAAACTGGAACAGTTGAAAGATCGCAAAATCTACCAGCTGGAACAAAAGCTCAACCTCAAAAACGAGGTCATTGCCGAACTCATGGAGGAAAACGTCAAGGCAAAAAAGCTCAATGGGGACCTCTAAAAGGACGCTGGGTTCCCCACGACACCCGCGACACAATCGTCGACTACTTGACGTACTGGACGGATCGTGCCGAGACACCGATGAAACAGTTGTTGTTCTGGCTGGAGCTGGGCAGCAGCAAGTACCACACGTGGCGCAACGCTACGGCAAAGCCAACGAGCACAACGGCCAGATTCCGCGCGACTGGTGGCTCGAATCCTGGGAGAAGCAAGCCATCATCGACTTCCACGATCGCCATCCGCTGGAAGGTTACCGGCGGCTGACGTTCATGATGCTCGACGCGGACGTCGTCGCCGTAAGTCCCAGTTCTACTTATCGAGTTCTCAAAAAAGCTGGCCGGCTTGACCGCAAAAACGTTAAGCCGTCCAAGAAAGGCACAGGCTTCCATCAACCGGAAAAACCACACCAACATTGGCATATCGACATTTCTTACCTGAATCTTGGCGGCACATTTTACTTCTTGATTTCGGTGCTCGACGGCTTCAGTCGTTACATCGTGCACTGGGAAATTCGCGAGAAGATGGAAGAGCAAGATGTGGAAATGGTCCTGCAACGGGCGCTGGAAAAAACGCCCGGTGAACAGCCGCGGATCATCAGCGACAACGGCCCGCAGTTTATCGCCAAGGACTTCAAAGTCTTTATGCGAATCTTCGGACTCAGTCACGTTCGTACCAGTCCGTACTATCCGCAGAGCAACGGCAAACTCGAACGTTGGCACGGTTCGTTGAAGGCTGAATGCATTCGTCCATCGTCACCACGAACGATCGAAGAAGCCGAAAAACGCGTGCGCGATTACGTGCGGCATTACAATGAAGTCCGGCTTCACAGCGCGATCAATTATGTAACACCGATGGATAGGCTTAACGGAAGAGCGAAAGCGATTGTCGACGCGCGTGATCGCAAACTTGAGGCCGCACGCGAGAGTCGTCGAGTCAAACGACAGCTGGCGAACCAATCGCAACAAGTTGCGGCGTTGGCTAGTTGAGGTTACAACGAAAGAAGTCATGCGGAGGATAGGGCTCTGCTGAGGAGCAACCCGAGCGCCGCAGACTGTCGAAGTCAGAAGCTGGGCGATGATTCGTCGTCGCCTGCTTCGCTTCTGATTTTGACCCGATGCGAAAAACCTTCGACGCAGGATGCGGAGATTTCGTCAGCAGGAGGCCTTTTTCAATCCCGCTAACTCAGTCAGCAAATTCCAATTACCGCTGAACCAAGACAAAAGGAATCGCTACAAATCCCAAACATCTGGGCAGGGCTTTTCAGCATGTCTTCCGATTCCTCGGTGGCTCGATTCGGCCGGGTGTTGTGCTATGGGCGATAAGGTCGTTTAAGGACGAAATCCCCTCATCCTACTTAACCTTCGTTTTAGCCGGGGGTTGAATGGAACCATTTTGGCAGGGGGGCTGCCGAGGTTGGTTAAGGGCGGATTGTTCGCTATTGGCAGAATTTGGCTATCCGAAAATGGGTGGCTTGTTGCCTCGGCCCTAATGTCCGCCGGTTGCTTCCTGCCAGGCGTTGCGTAGCCACCGGATTTCTTCATCGTTCAAAACGAAATCAAGATGCGTCCATTCTTTTGGCGGAACCGCAATACATTCTGCTTGAAGCTCCTTAAGTGCCGATTCAAGCCGTCCTAGATTCTCGTCGTTGACCAGAATAACGATATCGCAATCGCGGCTAAACTCCGCCGCGCCGTAGAACACGCAGGCCTGTCCGCCCATAAGCAGGTGCTTTACCTCGTGGCATGAAAGCGTCGAAAGGACTTTGTGGATCGGGTTCGGAATCAAGCGAGCCTCCAATTTGAAGATAGAACTGCCACATCTTTATCGACTCATTCCATCTCTCCAGCGGTGTCATTGCATACCATTCCCGCCACGAATCTTCGTGGTCGCACGCGGACAAATAACGTTGTAATCGCGCCTCGGCGTTCATGCCCGCATTGTACCGTGACCTGGTCACAATACAAAGTCGCGTCCCCAAGTGTTTGTTTGCGGTTACCAAATAACCACCATTGTTTGCCAACGTTAGAACTCGATTTCGTCAGTTGCCAAATGCAAACCAACTTCGCTTTCGCCTTTTTTATTACATTTGACAATGTGGTCAGCCAGCGTAGCAAACAGGCCGTCTTTGACGTCGCCTCAATGGTGGATCCTTCGATGGACGATCCCTTTGCTGCCATTATTAATGCCAGCAATGTAAGTATTTACGAATCCAAAGCGGGTGACGGGATTCGAACCCGCGACAATTAGCTTGGGAAGCTAATGCTCTACCAACTGAGCTACACCCGCAGTGAGCTGAACCAACACATCAACTTTGGCATCTGACGATTGTCCAGTTTACCGCTTCGCGCTCGAATTGAAATAGATTCAGGTAAATCATCCCGACATACGAGTACTAATCGGGACGCAATCGCCGCGAAACTTCTGACATTAGTAAAAACATCTCAGTGGCAATCTGATGGCAGCGCTCGTCATATTGCGCAGCCTCCTGCGGCGAACTGTCTGCGATCTTTGGATCATCATACTCCATTCGGAAGCGAACCTCCGCTCCCGCTACCAACGGACATTGTTTGTCGGCATCAGCGCAACACATCACGGCCGCGAATTTGGAATTCGGATTATCGTCCGCCGAGTAGACTTTGGAATACGCGCGAATGGGCCGTTTCGCGTCAGCATACTGGACGAGATAAATTGGATTATCGTCGGACGTCGAGGCGACGACAGAAAACCCGGCTCTGCGCAACGCCTGTACGGTCCGCAAATTACAGGCCGTTACCTCAGTTCCGCCAGAGAAGACTTCCAATCCCGGCACGTCATAGTAAGCAGCGGCCGTGGCGCACAGGATCTGCGAAAACTGGCTTCGTCGTGAGTTGTGCGTGCAAATGAAAACCAGCTTCGCCGTCTCCCCGTTATTGATTCGATCGACAAGGTAGTCGCGCCACAACCGTAAGTAGTTGTTTCCTTTCCTCAGGCACGGAAGCTACCGAATTGACAACTCGATGAACGAAGGGTCTGAGCGGTTCAACCAGTTGACCTTCGTCAATCGGTGTAAGTGTTGGAGCAACCATGAATGAAGCCACTAATAGTGCTGCTGATACATTGTGGAACATGGACTTGTCAATTTTGTTGATTCCGTGCGGCTGTTGTTTCGTCTTGAACCTCGGAATCCGCCAGGGGCAGTTCGAGACAGGCTGCCTGTTCCGCGTTACGCAGGTACAGGCGATTTCCGACGATGGCAGCATGATTCCAGGTTTTGCCATCCAACACTTTGATCCGCGCGAGTTCATCCAGTTTTTCCGCGGTGGCATTCAACAAGACAACTTCGCCTGTTTCGGTTGTAACCAACAACTGCTTGGCATCCGGCAGGAGCAGGACCTGACCATTGCCGAAACGGCCTGCTTTCCAGTTTCGTTGACCGGTACCCAAATCAATGCTGGCAAAGATACTCCGATCAAATCCGTACAATTGGCCGTCGTGGGCCACGAAGTCGTTAAAGTCAGATTCCATGTCGATGGATGTCCATGCTTCTTTACCTGTCAGTTCGTCGTCCGCTCCGCTCAAGTCGATTCGGCGCGTCCCCTCGCCCATCCCGGTGCCGATCAACACGCTAGTCGACTGGACAACCAGAGGCTGCAACGTCCGGTATTCCATCGAGGGACATTCATAATCGAGCACGACGCGCCCATCCGTTGAGTCCAGCAATGACAAACCTTGATTAGTAACCATCCCGATGTAAGTTTGATCGCCAACGATCAGGAGTTGCGGAGAGCCATAACTGTGTTGGCCCGCCGCCGCAGACCAGGCAGGTTCACCCGATTGAAAGTCGTACGCCAGTAAGCCTTTGTCGCCTTCACCGCCCGCATAAACAATCACTTTGTCGTCGACGACCAAAGGCGAAGAGGAAAAACCCCACGTCGGCGGTTCGCGATTTGCGTCGGTCTTGAGATCTCGCCGCCAAATCAATTGTCCGGTCACAGGATTGAGGCACAGCAAGATCCCGTCAGCACCAAGTGAAAACAGCTGTCCGTTGGCGAGTGTCGGTGTGGCCCGTGGTCCAACGCCGCCCATCGCTTCCCAGAATCGCGACGGATATTGATAAACCCAAAGCTGGCGTCCGGTATCGCCATCGAGGCATACGACTGCCTCATCCTCGCCGCGTTGCTCCATCGTAAACAATCGTCTTCCCGCCACCGCAAACGAGGACCATCCCGGGCCAACTTTCGTTTGCCAAAGTTGCTTGGGCGGATGTTGCTGCCAATCAGTCAGCAACTTGATACCCGGCACCGTGGCATCTCGATTGGGTCCGCGAAAGCCAGGCCATTCGGGCGTAGCCATCGGAAAATCTGCCATCTCTCCCGTCGGCTCGGCGAGCGAATCGACCTTACTCGCGAGGAAAACTTCTTCGGCGGTCGGTTGCCACCGCCAACTGCGACTGGAGTGAAAATCCCCCCAAATACCGTCTTGGCGAACCAGGGTCCAATATCCGAAGCCAACCAGCAACGCCAGCACGCCGATTCCAGTTCGTAGGACGGGCCGCATCCGGTGCGTCAGTACCAGAGCCGCGGCAAACGCCGAGATGCCGATGGGAAACACGGCAATCAGGAAGGGAAACCCATGCAGCGACTTGTCCACCAGGAAATAGGTTGCGACACCGATAACCACCATTGCCGCCGCGCCGACAATTTTTTCTTTCCACAATGCGCGGCTGAAAAACATCCACCACAGGCAAATCAAGGCGGGTGCCAGCATTGCGGGCCCCATAAAAAGCAGCATCATCACAGGCATCGACGCTTCGTCCGTCAGCCCTGGAAATAACTTGACCACGAAAACTGAGGCGACCAGGATAATCGCCGGCCAAATTCGGAGCGCTCGAAACCTGCCTCGATCGTTCGCGGAGGAAGGCGGAGATTGTTCAGTAGGCGAACTTTGAGACATCTTGGGCTCCTCTGTGCAAAGTCGATCACATATTCTTGCGTAGTTCGCACCTGCCGAATACGGCTGGCCACGAAACTCCGATTCCACCAACCAAATGCGACAAGTGAATGCTATTTTGTGCCAGCACCGCGGTCAATCACCCGCGAATCTTCGTAAATATATGGTTCTTAACCACATACGCTATTCCGCAGAATTTAACAGAACGTTACAAGGACAGTCCACGATTTTTTGACTTCGGATAAGCGAGGGTGTGGCGCATTGTCGAATAATAACGACAACGTAATGCGTAATGAATGTGCGCAACTGCATGCCGGTGCATGCTTTCACGCCGTTTGAACATGGAATTTGTCAAAATGAAGATCCGTCTTCGTCGGAAAAAAACTAGCACGACGGTACTATTTGATGCCGAGTTCTACGCGTCTCAGACTGAAACGGTACCGAACCCCGAAATCGCCTGGAAACATTACTGCAAACTCGGTTTTCGCGAAGGCTACGATCCACATCCCCTGTTTTCCACGCGTTATTATCAAAACGCCTATCTGGGCGGGAATTTCGAGCTCAATCCGGTTTTGCATTACCTCTCGGGCGAGGACAAATTATGCAATCCCCATCCTTTGTTCGATGCGCGGACTTATCTTGAGCAAATTGGGAATCCGGTAATCGCCACGACGATTCTGGAGCACTTTTTGGCGTACAACGCTGAAAACCAGGCATCGCCAAGCGTTTTCTTCGATACACGCAAATATTTGTTTGCCAATCCGGAAGTCGCGCCTTGCGGATTCAACGCTCTCTACCACTATCTGCGATATGGTAAGCTCCAAGCCCGGGACCTGTATATTGATCAAAACCTGATTCACAGTGTAATCAAGCGAGCGGAACGCCTGGATTACGACTGTCTGTTGACGAGTCATCAACCCCAGGTTCGATTTCTGGCCCGGGTCCTCGGCATGGACCTTACGCGGCCAACGGTGATACTGGCTGCCAACAATTCGGGCCACGAATATGCACCGATCATCAAGAAAATTTCGACCGAATTGACCGAGGTTTATCAAGTCAACACGGTTCAAGCGTTTGGATTCAATCCGCCCGACGCCGAGAATTTTGTTCCCTTTGGCCCGACGGTTTGCCTGAACTGGGAAGATACCAAAACAGTTGGACAGACGCACCTGCTGGAATGCGTTGGCAGCACTCTCAAAGCCCTGAATGCAGCCGGAGCGATTTATCTCGATAGCCACCCGAGCAAAACGCTGACCTGGCTGGCGGGACTTCATATTCCGGTGCATGCTGTGATTCCGAAACTGCAATCCAGCGAGTTTGCCAATTCCGTTTCACACTTATGCCGACTCTGCCAGTCCGTCGTTGTTTCGGCAAGTCACGTCCGTCAAGTCAAAGAGCTGCCAACTGCCGAGGATGTTGTCAAAGTGAGTTTCACCGAAACCGACTTCGACGCTATCAATCGGCCATTGGAACCAAATACGGCGGTGACTCAAATGAAGTCCCAGCTAAAATTGTCCACTGACACCGTGTTGGTCGTGGGAACCGGCGAGATTGGTTACGACTGTGGCTTTGATCGTTTTGTTTCTGTGGCAGCCTCGGCGGCGGCCGAACTGCAAGATCGGCCCGTTCAATTCCTGTGGGTGGGAGGAGTCGGAAGTAACAGCCAACAAGCCGTTGGACTGCTGGAGGAGCTGGAACAAGCGGACCTCGGCGACCGCGTGTTGATCTGCGAAGATGCCAAGCTGTTCAAAACTGCGGTGCATTCGGCGGACATCCTGTTGCTGACCCATCGCAGCAGCGTTGGCGAACCACCGATCAATGAATACCTCGCCGCAGAGCGCCCGATTGTCTGGTTCAAAGGCAACTCGTTAACCGACCGAATCATGGTCGGCGACCCTTGCCAGATTGCGCCCGGGAACGTGATTCGGGCCGTAAGTTTGCTGAAACAAATCAATGAAGATCCGGACTTCACGCGGCAAATTGAGAAGGCAAATCGTAAACGGAGGGCGAAAGCGACTTCTATTGCTGATTTGGTGTACGCGCTCTCGCAACCGCTCGTATTAAAAACGCTGGAACGGCGTGCGCTGGGCCAACTTCCAGCTGATTCCGACCGCCACATCATCAAAATGCCCGCGATCCAAGCCGGCTCACGGCACCGCCGGCGAGTAATTTTCACAGCTCCCAACTGGCAAATCAGCGGCGTCAACACGTTTATTGAAACGTTGGTCAACGAACTGAACAAGCTGGACTATGAAGCCTACGTGCTGTTTACGACGACCCAGCCACTAACCGAACAAAAGCCGCTGTTGCCCCACATGCCCTACCAGCTGTTGTCGCAGGAATCTCATTTGCGGCCCAAACGTCGCAAGGAACTGCTGCATCAATACCTGGCCGCAATGTCACCCTGTGTGTTTGTCCCCAACTATGACTACGTGGCATCCACCGTCACACCTGAATTGCAGGACAATATTGCCACGCTCGGCGTTCTTCACAGCGACGATCCCCAGCACTATGTCCACGGATATCGCATGGGGCCCTATTGGGACGCAATCGTTTCGGTCAGCCAGACCATTCAAGACAAATTATTGGCGCTCAATCCGTCGTTCGAAAAAAAATCGACAGTGATTCGCTATGGCATTCGCGACGAAGGCAAGACAATTGCACCTCGCCAGCAAGGCACAGCCGAAAAACTGCGAATCGTCTATACAGGTCGGATTATTCAGCATCAAAAACTGATTTTCGATTTTGTCGACGTGGCAAGGAAACTGAACGATTATCGGAATCAATTCGAAATGGTTTTCGTCGGCGATGGACCTGATTTTCCGGAGTTGCAAAAACGGATGGCACCGTTTGTCAAATCCGGGTTGGTCAAATTGGCCGGGCGGGTCAAACCGGAGACAATCTCGGAAATCCTGTTGTCCAGCCACGTGTTTGCTCTCACGTCGGAGTTTGAAGGACTGCCATTGTCAATGCTGGAAGCACTCGGCGCCGGACTGGTTCCCGTGGTCACGGATGTTGAAAGCGGGATTGGAGAAGTTTGTATCCATGATCATAACGCGTTGATTTCGCCCATTGGGCAACCCGCCGCGCTGGCCGACAACCTGCTCAAACTGGCGAACGCTGCCGAATTATTTAATCGCTTGAGCAATGCGTCCCGGCAGACGTTCCTGGACCAGAAGCTCACCGCGGTCGATATGGCCGAACAATATGCCGTCGTTCTGGACAATCTGTTTGATGGCATTCGCGAAGCCGCACCCGTACGAACCGACAAATTGATTTACTGCCCCAATATTGAGCGCCTGTTGAACGTCGCGTGACGCGGCATTCAGATCAGACTACCAGATTTCCGTTAGCCCCGAAGCATCATGTCCAAACAGTTGATTGTTTTGCTTTCCCGCCAACGCAGCGGGACCAATGCGTTTCGTGCGGTGATTGATTCGCATGCAGAACTGCACTGTTACGAGGAAGTCCTGAATCCGGATGAACATTACCTGGAGCACGACTGGAGCTATTTTAACTATCTGCGGGCCAATTGTTCGGTGGAACGAGTTGCATCCGGCCAACCACCTGAATGTGTTTGCGTCGTTTGTGAGACCATCTTCACAACCTGCACCACAAATCCAAAACTCTGATCGATTTGAAATACAACACCTGTTCGCATATTTCAGCTAATTGGCGGCCCATGACTGGCGGCGCAGCGATGCCTGTTTTCAACTGGATCAAAAACAACGGCTGGCCCGTGATTCGCCTGAGACGCAACAACTATTTGCGAGTCGCGTTGTCAAATGAGATCGCCAACCAACGGCAGAAATGGCACGATCGGCCGGGAGAACAGACCGACACCACCAAAGTCGTCATGCAAATGGACGGCAAAACAGGTTGGCTGAAGCAGATGCAGGCATGGGAATTGGAAGATCAGCTGATTTCTGAACAGTTCGAAGACTACAGCCAGTTGCTGGAGCTCGAATATTCAGAGATGCTTTCCGCGCATGAACCAACCCATCCGTCCCGAGGCTCTCCAGCGCACTGCGGACTTGCTGGGCATCGCGAATGACTTCAGCACCGAAACCTGGTGCACAAAATCGACAACGCGACCCATGTGGGAATCGATTGTCAACTGGCAACACGTCGTCGCCGCGTTGACGAATACAAAGTACGAATCGATGTTGGAAGACGAACCCATGTACCGTGGTGTTTCCGAATTCGTTTGCGACGCCGGCAAAATCAAACTGGAAACGGCCAGTTCGTTATTGCGCCGGATGTCGGCCTGAGTCTGCCGGGTTAGTCTTTTCCCCTGATGCGCTTCGTAATCAACGCGATCCCCACGTTTCTGTGTCGCGATAAAATCACCGTCAGCGGTCGGGTGCCCGAAAATTTGTAGTCCAGTAATTGGTCGGCAACGACTTTTTCGACACCCCGTCGTTTGACTTCCACCTGGCCCGCGTCCTGACGTTCCAATTCAGCCACCAGATTGCCGAGATTCAATGAAAGCGTCTTGATTATTTTGAACGTTGTCAGCAAGGCGGTGGAATTGGGACGTTCTCCGGTTAAATAGGCAATCCCCGGCGCCAGGCGTGCCAGGCGCCTTTGATTGGCAACCGCATCCGTCAACGAACCTGCCAACACCGCTGGATGAGGTTCATAAACGTACGGACCGATTTCACCGGCGACGACAATCGTCTGGTCAATTTCGTCGTTGGAGATGGACAAGCGTTGAAAGGTACCGTCCTTTTCCACGGTCGTAGCGGTCAGGCAATCCGGGTGATTGGCAATCGGACCCAGCCAGATCATTTGCTGTTTGCATTCACGGCGCGTCCCAATCCACTCCAATTCGGCTTGCACCGCGAGTTTTTCAGGCCGCGGGGAAGCGGGGGCCATTTTGATCGCCACGCTGGACGGGCGGTGCCGCGCCAGGATTTCCTCGATCCGGGGATCAAAGAAATTGGATTGTACGGTACGCCCATGCGTGCGACGATCCGGATCAATGTGCATCGCGTCAAACGGGCGTGAGTCAAATTCTTCAAAGTCTCGATTCGACCACCTTGGCGCGATCGGAGGCAGAAGTGCGTTTCAAATTCTGTTGGGCAAACAGGCACATGAGCGGGTCACGATCCACCCCAACCGTTTCGCCGTCTGAATTGCGCATGGCCAATGCCATCAAGTCGCCTCCAATGCCGCAACAGATATCGACAACTCGGTCAAAATGCACAAAGTTTTTTGCTTTGTATGCGGCGATCAACTGGCTGCTGGATTGTTCGTAACCCCGGCGCGTGAAAAACATCTGGTCAGCGTTGGCGAATTTTTTTCGAGCCCTGATTCGAATTTGGGCCAACTCGAGGATCAGGGCGCTGCGGGTAACCGAAGTCTGTTTCCGCAGGGCTTTGGCGATTCGCAAGGCATTCGTTTTTTCCAAAAACGACGTTTGGCAATGTTCAAGAAGATTTTCCGCGTCAGCTGATACCAACCAAAAATAATCGTCGCGAGTGGCTTGGTCCATTTTGTGTTCTAAATGCCCGTTATCTGCTTGTATCAAAGCCACTTCTTTTTCAAGATGAAGCCATGGTAGATCAACTGCAAGAACTCGTATTGTTTCTGCGACTGGCGCAGGCTTTCAAAAGTCGGTTGCAGATGTCGGATCGCGACCGCGCCTTGGTGCTGGCCGGGACTTATGCAGCGATGCTGCAAATGCATCCGGTCGCTGAATTCTGTCGAAAACTCATCCTGCAGAATAACCAAGGACACATGCTTCGGAAATGGCCTTCGTTTGCTCAAGCAATCGAAGAACCGGATTTTGCCACTTTTTTGAAACAGGTTCGCCGGCGATTTCCCACCGAACGGGCCGAATCCCAACTGGTCGAGTTGGGCTATGAGTGTGACGTCCAGCAGGAAGACTATTCCAGTATCGACGAATTCATCGCTGCCATCATGGGGGTGGATCGTCAATGGCTTAACGAACATTTCGGTTAAGCCTCCGTGATGGGCGTCCCAACTTGAAACGGGCCGATCCGCAAAATTCGTATAATCATGCCGACGAATTAATGGTTTTGCAGGTAATGATCGCCCCTGCCGCGAATCTAAAGACTGATCTCGAAAGACCCGACTTGTTAATCAATGTGTAGGTTCGTTTCGCAAATCGAACCTTTTTATCCGGGCCTGTGACCCACCCGTCCGAGTGTCATCGTTGCTGTTTCACTTGCCACACGCCTGCAGAAAGATCTTACGTGTTACGCCTCGTCATCCTGTTGTTGCTGGTCCTCACCATCGGTGCTCCGATTTGGCTGGTCCTGAACTCAGAGCAACCTCAAGCCTTAAAGGCAACCCAGCTGGACATACGCGATCTGTTTGACAATGCCAGTTCGCCCAACGCAAATGAAATTTCGGTTTATTCGCAAGCCTCGTATGCAAATCCGGCCACAGGATTGAACGCCGGTCCAGCGTGGGACAGCGACTTATCTCAGCGCGGCGCAATCCCGAATATCCTGAGCAACCGTGCGCAACAACCCATTTTTGTCCAGCCGCCTGCAATTCTGCCTGGCGTAACGAGTGTTCCAGATGAAGCGTTTCAGGCAATGAGCGGTCAAACCGTCGTGTTTCCGGGCACGGCATCAGGACCAGATCTCTCTGCTACGCCGATGCAATTCATACCTACGGTCGATTTGAGCGCCGTTTTCAGGTTCGATATTTCTCCAGGTTGGGTGCGAAACCGTTGGGAATACGTTTCCACCAGTCCGGGCGATGTTGGCCTCCATGGTCTGCGCGTCGGTCTTGTCACAGGCACGAACATTTCTGACTTGGCCGGATCGCTGACTTACTACTTTGATGAAAATCAAGTCTGTCAGCGAATCACTTTCCGCGGATGGAGCGGAGACAGCTCGAAACTTGTGGCGTTGTTATCGCAAAAGTACGAGTTTAAGCCGCAACCTTCCCAAATTGCTGGACTGTTTCTGGCGGAACGAAAAAAAATCCCTGGCGGTGCCCTGTTGATGAAATACCCGCCTGTCGTGAGCTCTCAAAACAGAGCCCGTCAACTGGGCATGGAGCTGGAAATGAACAATCCACAGGGTCCTTTTTCTTTGAGCACCCGATTTTTGTCGATGGTGGAAGTTGCCCGCTAGGCAGTTTTGCAGGCCAAAAGTAATTTCTTGAAAAACAGCTTTTCCCAGCGTGGTCGCACGCCTTGTTGTGTTGAGTAAATTACCCAGACTTACTGTTTCTTGATCGACGAAACAGAAAAACGAAGACAACTTCAACGACAGACAGATTATCCACGCATCAACGTTTTCTTCGCGGCAAAACCGGATTCAAATTTTCCCGCGTTTTTCATTTTCAGCGGCGCGAATATCGACGAAAAAAAGAAGTTGATATTTTTTTGATTCAACCATTTGACACCTGTGCTCAGCGGTTTTAGAATCTGTCTCCCCTGCGTAACTTTCAACCGGTTTCAAGTCGCCCCACCTCTCGACTTGTGAATCGAAAAAATACATGAAGGACACGATTGAGCGGTTGACAAATTCATAATTTGAGTTTGTCTGCGGTCCGTCGTGAAGGAGATAGTCAGGAGTGACTTTGTCGTTACACGTTTTGTCAGATTCGACTGCTCAGCCGGGGCCTGATTCTAAAATCGCCAAGTTGATTGCCAGCCAACTTGGAAACGAAATTGGAGCGACCAGATTCGAAACCTGGTTTGGCGGAGGACACTGCATTACCGTATCGAAGGACACGATTGTCTTCCAGGGCGAAAGCGAATTCGCTTTGCAACGAATGCAAACGACATTTTCAAAGGAAATTAACGCGGCCGTGACTCGCGTTTGCGGTCCCCAGTATGCGGTCGAATTTGTCCTTGCTGCGGAAGAGCCACCCACGGCGATCGTTGCGGATCGGCAACTCGACCAACTGCCAGAACCTGAAAATTCACATTCGCGCGGGCGTCCTTCGGGGCGGGGGCTGAGTTCATTTTGTTTTGGTACAGACAATCGGCTGGCTGAAACAAGTGCCCAACAAGTCGTTGCGAAACTGGCCCAGTTCTCACCATTTTTTGTGTACGGCCCAACAGGATCCGGCAAGACTCATTTGCTCGAAGCGATTGCTAATGATGTTCGCCGCCAACGCAACCGACAACGCTGCATCTTTTTGTCGGCCGAACAGTTCACCAATCATTTCATCCAGGCATTGCGGGGAAGTGGATTGCCCGTCTTTCGCCGCAAGTATCGCGACCTCGACTTGCTGGCCATCGACGACATCCATTTCCTGGCCGGCAAAAAGGCGACGATCGCCGAATTTCAGTTTACCATCGACAACCTCAGTCGACTGGGCAAACAGGTTGTACTCTCCAGCGATCGAGCACCTGTTGAATTGTTCGGGCTGGCTCCGGATTTGATCGCTCGTTTGACGTCCGGGCTGATTTGCCCGTTGAATTACCCGGATTACGAGGGGCGATTGAAAATCGCGCAGCGGATTTGTACCGAACGAAATTTCAATGTACCCGCGTCGTTGTTGCACCTCATTTGTGAACGCTTGCCAAACGATGTCCGGCGTCTTTCGGGGGCAATTAACCGACTCCATGCGGCCGCCGTGGCGACGGGGCAACCGGTTTCCCACGAGGCCGCCTGTCGAATTCTGAACGATCTGTTTGCCGTTTCCGGCGTGCCAACGACTTCTTTGCACCATATCGAAAAGGCGGTTTGCGAGTTTTGCCAAATCCGACCCAACGATTTGAAATCGTCCAGCCGCAAAAAGCGGATCTGCACTGCCCGAATGCTGAGCAATGTATCTTTCAAGAGAATTCACTTCGGCCGCGTTCTCGGAGATTGGGGACTATTTCGGCGGACGCAGTCACAGCACGGTGATCGCTGCCAGAAAAAAAGTACACGATTGGATCGAGTCCAATCAGCAAATTGATCTCCCCCACGCTGCCTATAACGCCAAAGAACTCGTCAGGCGCATTGAAACGCAATTGCGAACCGGTTGATCATTCGCATGCCCGTATCACCGGCAACACCAACGCCTCCGGGTTAACCGCAATGCCGTTCAATGAAGCATGACGGCCGAGTCATCCGGAGGGGCCAAAGTCCGCCGCGGCGGAAAGACCCCCAAAACAGGGAGATCCTTCACGTCGTTCCTCGGTTCAGGATGACAGCAGCGCGTTCGATGATCGGTACTGCCGTCAGATGATGCTGTTCCCTAGCCCGGCTCAAATTTAACGCCTGGTCTGCTGATAACTTGCAGCCCGTCGATTGTTATTGACGATCAGCAGAGATCAATTCATATATAGCGCCTGTGACTCACTGCACTGCCAAGGACGGCAGGGCAACGGCTTGTTGCGTGTACCAGCCAGACAGCGTTTCGCCAGCACCCCTGGACAGCCTCATTTAGAAATTCACGGATGAAAGCTTTTTTTCACGCGGTGTTTTTTTCGTTCCGCTACAAGTGGTCGATTCTCGGCGCAGTGATTTGCTCAATCTTAATCGCTGTGCTCTGGAGCGCGAGCATTTCGACGGTGTTTCCGATCGTCAAAATTGTGATCGAGGGTCAAACTGCGCAAGTCTGGATTGACAAGGAAATCCAGACTGCGGCCACTGAAAAGCAATCGCTCGAGCAGAAAATCGCTGCGGATGTGACGGCCAAAAAGACGCTTCCGCCACAGGAACAGGTCTTGTTGGAAAACAAGATCGACATGGCGAAGGACCGTCTGGCCGGCGAAGAAAAAGCAATTGCCCGTTTCAAGAAATTGAAACCTGTTATCGAAAAATGGGCGCCGACCAAACCGTTTGACACACTTGTCCTGGCCATGATCTGGTTGCTGGTGACCTCGATTTTGAAGGGCATTCTGCTGGTGCTCAGCGCAATTCTCGTGGCGCGAGTTTCCGGTGGGACGGTCATGGACATGCGGCGGATCTATTATCGCAAGGCGCTGGAACTGGATCAGAAAAAAATCGACCGGTTGGGCGCCTCCAACATGATGACGCATCTTTCACACAACATGCTGATGGTCAGTGGTGGCCTGAAGATGTTTTACGGAAAATGCCTCGTTGAACCGCTGAAGATGATCGCTTGCCTGGCAGTCGCGGCATCGATTTCATTTCCGCTGCTGCTGCTGTCGTTGATTGTCGTGCCTGCCGGCGCATTGATCATTCACAATGTTTCCCGCCGCATGAAACGTTCAACGCAATCGGAAATGGAAGGCATGTCCGACGTTTTTCAAACCTTGATTGAGACGTTCAAGGCCATCAAGACGGTCCGCATCTTCAACCGGGAACGAACCGAACGGCGCAGATTTCGTCGCAATGCCGCCACGCTATACCGAATGCAGATGCGAATTTCCTTTTTCGATTCAATGCTGCGGCCAATCACCGAGGTCCTCGGTATCATTTCGATCGCGTTGTCGATCCTGGCCGGAGCCTACCTGGTCTTGAACCGTGAAACGCATTTGTTCGGCATCCAGATCAGTCAACGTCCCATCGATGCCAGCATGTTTGTCCTGTTTTACACCATGCTGGGCGGGGCCACCGATCCGGCACGGAAGATGAGCGAAATTGTCAACGTGTTAATTCGTGGCGGCACTGCCTGCGAAAATCTGTACCGTGTATTTGATGGGCAACAATCAATTGGACTGCCGGAAAATCCGATCGCTGTTCCATTGCATCAATCCAGCATTCGTTTTCAGGACGTGAGCTTTGCGTATCAGGCCAAGCAACCGGTGCTGCGACGAATTGATTTGGAAGTTCCCTTTGGTCAAAAGCTGGCGATCGTCGGCGGCAACGGCTCGGGCAAATCAACCATGATGAATCTGCTCGCCCGGTTTTATGACCCCAATCGCGGCAAGATCTTGCTGGACGGTCACGACATCAAGCAAATGAATCCAAAAAAACTCCGGCGGCAAATTGCCTGGGTGACACAGGATTCGGTACTGTTTAACGGCACACTTTGGGAAAACATTGCATACGGTGCCAAAGATGCTACGGACGAACAGATCCTCCACGCCGTCGAGGTCGCCCGCATTTCCGATTTTGTCGATCAACTGACGGAAGGAATTCATACCAATGTCGGCGATGACGGGTGCTTGCTATCCGCTGGGCAACGCCAACGAGTCGCCCTGGCACGTGCTGTCGTGGCCAACCCGCGGATTCTTATTCTCGATGAAGCGACCAGCCAGATGGATGGTCAAACGGAGAGCCTGGTCCACGAAGCAATGAACGAGTTTCTCGACGGCCGAACCACGTTCATTATCACGCACCGCGCCAGCTCGCTCAAACTCGCGGATCGGGTGATTGTCATGCACCTCGGCAAGATCGTTAGCGACAGCTCCGTCCAAGAAGCGCAAGAGAATTCAACCGCATTCCAATTCCTGTTTGCCAGGAAGTCGGCTTAATCGCTGGCGGTTGCTGGAATTTTTTCACCCGCGAACGCTAGCTGGACCCTGCCTGCAATTGTCCTAACCTTTTCAGCACGTTGACCTTTCGCCACCTGGTTGTTGCTGGTACTCTCCGCCCACTTCGGGGAGACCCGTAAGTCCGTTGTTAATCCCGTATCGTCCCTATAACAAATCCCGTCGGACGTTGGTCTATGTTTCAGCCAGATTTGAGCAAGCCGTTGATGTTTTTCGATGCCGCAGTGCGTGCATCGAATCCTTTGGTTTCCCACCCTTGTTCCAGCCGACTGTGTGCGGCGAAACACAATTGAAGGGAGCCGAACCATGGGTGTCATTTCGCAAATGACTGGAACCGGACTGCGAATTTTTGGTTCCCGGCAAAAACCATCTGGTGAACCTGTCCGTGCGCCGCGTCATGATCGTCTCGCACGAAGCGACCCGTACCGGCGCCCCCAAGATCATCCTGAATTTGCTTAAACGTTTCGCGGACCTGTGTGACGTTCAGTTTGAAACGATCCTCCATTCCGGAGGACATCTGGCAACGGAATTTGCACGATACTCAACTGTCGACTGTTTGAATGTGCCTCGCGAACCGAGCGATGATCTTCAAAAGAAGATTCGCCGGGCGGTTCAACGCGAAAAAAACAACCTGCCGGTGCTGGCGATTTGCAACAGCATGGAATCTCGATTCATCGCCCGCTACCTCGCGGAAATGGGGATTCCAGTCGTTTCGCTGGTGCACGAACTGCCCTCTTCCTATTCGGAGGAAGATTATCAAACGATTTACGACTGTTCGAAAAAAGTAATTTTTCCGGTGCACGCCGTGCGCGATGCGGCCAATGAAAAATTGCGTATCCCCCACGGAAAATCGGTGGTCCTGCCGCAAGGATTATTGACTCCTGATTTTGGAAAAAACATCACCCGTGAAGAAAGCCATTCACGAATCCGCAAGGAACTGGGTTTGCCCGAAAATTCCTTTATCGTCCTGGGTTGTGGAACATTGGACTTGCGAAAAGGGATCGATCACTTTGCGGTCATTGCCCGGCGTGTGGTGGCCCACAACAACAGTTCGACACCGATCCATTTCGTCTGGGTTGGTGAGGGGCCGCGTTGGACCCATTCGCCTTACCATTACGTTCAACTGGACCTGAACAAAACACCCGCCAGAAATTTTGTGCACTTTATCGGGGAACGTGAAAATGTCGAACCGTATTTTGTCGGCTCCGATGCATACCTGATGTCGTCACGCGTGGACCCGTTCCCCTGTGTGATCCACGAAGCCATGGCCGCCGGACTGCCGGTGATCACCTTCGCCAATTCCGGCGGGGCCCAGGAAGCCGTTGAAAATGGTGCCGGTTTCGTCGTGCCGTACGCCGACTACGAACATACGGCCAGCATCATTCGCATGTTGGCCAAACAACCGGAACTGGCCAACGGCGTGCGGGAACGTTCGCGGGAACGAGTCGAAACTCGATATTGTTTCGACGATTACGCAGACAAGGTAATCGACTTGTGCGAAAGTGTGATCAGCAGCCGTTTGCGGACGCCGCTGCAGCGTCTGTCGCGAGCCGCGTAACTTACAACAGTTCCCGGTATACGTCGGCAATACCGCGGGCCATGCTACGATCCGACAAATGCTCGCGCTGTCGCTCGAGCGAGTTTTGGCTCATCATCTGCCACCGGTTTTGCGCCAACCAACGACCTGATCTTGTCAGCCAGATCATCCGCTGAGCCAGCTTCGAAGATCAGGCCGTCCACTCCGTCGCGAACTGCCTCTGGAATGCCTTCGACGCGACTGGCGACAACCGGAACCGCATTGGCCATTGCTTCGAGGACCACCATGGGCAGGCCTTCACCGTACAGGCTGGGAAGTACAAACAGATCCATCTGGCGAAGTTGATCGTTAACTTCCGTTTGAAATCCTGTCCACGTGATCATGTCGCCAATCCCGAGCCGCTCGACACGTTTCATGATCTCGGCTTCGTAGTCCGGAGTTTCAAAAGATCCGACCGCACGCAACCGCACCGGGATCTGGCACTTGCGGAGAATGGCGAGTGCATCCAGCAACACCTCGGTTCCTTTGCGGGGGCGAAACAGGGCCATCGTTCCCAGCGTCCACGGCTCTCGCGGCGGCAAGCGATCTGGCAGTTCGCGGATGGGAGCCACGCCATTGCAGACGACGGTGAGTTTTTCCGGCGCGTGCCCCAATTCGATCATGTATTTGCCCAGACTGTGCGACACGCAGATCATTTTGCTGACGCCCCGTAAACTCCAGGTTTCGATCCATGTATTGATGCGATTGTTGAATGACTTTGCCGAATCCCGACCAACCGGGCTATGCACATGGTAAACCAGCGGACATTTCAGTCGTTTGGCAGCCATGCTGCCAATCATCAGCGTACGCGGCGTGTGGGCATGCAGGATGTTACATTTCCGCGTTTTGGCAAGCTTGACAATCTGCCTGGCGGAAAAAACGTCAAACCGCGAACGCATTCTCACGACATGCAATGGCGTCTCGACCGATTGGCGAACTTGCGGAAACTTGTCCGGTTTCAGACATGCGAATTCGACGTCGAAACCAAATTCAGGCAACGCCATCGCTAACAAATCCTGCACCCGCTCGGCACCCGAAAAGTGCTCACCGTTGATCAGATGCAGCACGCGACCAAGTTTCACTGCCGGTGATATTGGTCGCGGTGCCACGGTTGACGAAAGACGGGTTGACTGAATGGCCACCGTTCTGCTCTCGGGGTTGGATACGCGTTGCAAACTCTAGATTATCTCGGCGCAACCGGTTTGGATGACATCACCGGTTCCGTTCCGTTGCCATTACCAACACCACCGTGGAGCCAGCTGAATAATCGTCAAAATCAAACCCAGTCGAGTTCGCATTCGCCCCACTGACCATTATTTTCGTCAACGGCGACGACGATTTTTTCGAAGCTGTATACCGAGCTTGTGTTTGGTTCTCGAACGCAACTCGCTGCCAATCCACCAGGCCAACAACTCCGCCGTGGTATTGGCAATCGGCAGTAACACGCAATCTTCTTTGGGAAACACCCAGCGTTTGGCTTCAAACCGGGCCTCGATTTCAGCTCCAGTTTCAGTAACGGAAATCGTCGCATGTTTCGTCGGCAACAGCATCCGGTGATCGAGCTGGCGGGCAATTTCTGACAACGCATCACGCAAGGCGATGAAATCAACCACGTATCCGTTTTCGTCCAGCGGACCGACGACGTCGCATTTCAACCCGTAATTGTGACCATGCAACGTTTCACAGATGTTGCCGCTAAATGTGATAAAGTGCGCAGAACTGAAGACCAGCTGTTGTTTGTGCAGACTGACTCGATAGGTTGCCTGGTTTGGATCGGGCATTGTATTTCGCTTTGCGATAGTTTCGCGACATCGATGATTGAAGATTAGTGTTCCCAATCCCGCCGTCAAGGGGCACGTTTCTGACGGATGCAGCAGTTCAACAATCGTCAACATCCAAGGATGCCCAAAAGCGATTCATAGTTTGCAATCAACCGTCAGTTTGCCCAAGATCCGAAAAAGATACCTGACGCATTAATTTCGTTCCAGATTTCATCAACCAGATTCCAATTTGATTTGTTCGTTGAAAATCGCCACGAACAGACCGGCCGTAATCAGATCGGCAGTTGTACCAGGATTGCGGCGATGACCATCGCTACGCAGCCAAAAGTCGAGTTCACCAACGCGATTCCAGAATTGTTCGGGACCGGCATCCAGAGGCGTCAATGCACGTGCTGGCCAAATACTGTGAATGTAACGCCATTTCTCGGCCGTTCTTGCGGGCAATCAGCGAATCCGGATAGGTCGACATTAATCTTACGTGGGCATACACGATCGCCTGACTCAAATGAGCAAAGCGATCGCAGCCCTCCACCAGAAAAGCAACGACGTCGATAAACACTTGCTCGAATCCGTTGGAATATTGTCTGGCAATCAAATCACGATCGGCGGCGAGCTTCATCGCGGCGATCAGGTCCGTTGGGGGAGACTCGCCTCGGACGTCCTGTCGGGGACCTTGCCAAGTCCGCCGGGAGCAGCCACGTTGATCGCTTCGTAAACCAACCGAGCAATCGAGTTCATCGAGGCCGGCCAGCAATTCCTCGATGACAGCCGCGGCTCAACTGGCCGTTTGCCAACTTCGCTGCGCATTTCGCAAGAGGAACCAGCAATAAGGCGATTCCGAGGTTCGTGTTTGTCCCGACGACTGCCCGTGTGGATTGCACGGCGTCGAGAATGGTATTACCAATTCTGTCGTTTTGAGTTCGGTCGATCGAGTCACCCAGCGTAACGGCACTGAGCACGAAATCTTCAAAAGTAACATCCTCAAAATCGGCTCCGCGATGAACGTTGCCCGGTTTGGGCGCCGTGACTTCCAGCAGGCTGACCAGCGTTGCGATTCGACCGGGACTCATCCGGGATAAAGTTTGGTTGCGGAGTTTTTCCAGATCTTCGGCCATCAGTTGCGACTCAAAAATTCGGCCGCCAATTCCTCGATTTCTGACGCGGCATCTTCGACGACATAATGCCCGCCGACGCAATTCGATGAACTTCTGCCGAGGCCAGTGACGACAAAATCGGTCGAGACACTCGGGACGAAAACACCAATCCTTCATGCCCCAGATCAGTTGAATCGGCAGGTCTTGCAAGCCCGGGCAACCGCGATTCGATATCCTGAAGTACTGCCCACGTCTCGTGAGACGACGTCGCGGGAATGTCTTTTACGAATCCATAAATCGCCGAACGATTCGTCCAGGTGTCGTAAGGTGCCAACATTCCGTCGGCAACCGGTTGCGGCAGTCCCCCCGGTTGCTCGGTCGCCATCGTAACGGCCGCTCGCGAGAACATGTTGAATCCCTGAACACCCAATCTTGCCCACGAGCGGCCAACGACACGCCCTGATCCGCCAGGGAATGTACGGCGGCGGAAACGCACCGGTATTGAACAGCACGATTCGTTGAAATTTATCCCGCCGCGCAAGCAGCGCTGCCAAGCCGATTGCGCCTCCCCAATCGTGGGCCACCAACGTGATCTTGTCCAGCTCGAGCGCGTCGATCAGTTTTCACGAGGTTGTCTCGATGTTGAGCCAATCGGTACGGGTAATTCGGCGGTTTGTCGCTCAATCCGCAGCCGACATGGTCGACAGCAATGGTCCGGTGCTGGCCACTCAGTCTTTTGATCAAGCCACGCCAGTAAAACGACCAGGTTGGATTCCCGTGCACCATCAACACCGGATCGCCCAGCTCCCTCATCGACGTAACTCATCTCGACGCCGTCCAATGCAAACCGTTTCGGCGGAATGGATAGAGCGAGCGCCAATCGGAATGCTCACCATCAGGGCGTGGCCGAGAGGGGCGGGAGTCTTGTTGCAGATTCGGGATCATGCTGTGAACAATTTTTTTCAAAAGACTCCCGACCCCTTGAGAATTGTCTGGGAAGAAGAGAGTCGTTGACATCGGACCAAACGGATAACTGATCGCGTTTGAATCAAGTCAACAGCATACCATTTTCGGGCGAAGTTGAGGGGGTCGGGAGTCTTTTTGGCAACGTGTGAATTAGCCGGAGACAGTTTCGTCAAAAAGATTCCCGACTCCTGGTGACGTCCGACCCCGTGACGTCAATCAGGCGACATGTTTTTCAGCGGGAATCGAATACTGCCAGCCGCCGGTTTGCGGCATTCGATAAATAGCGAATCGGGTTTGCGGACCAAATCGCCCATCGTATCCAGCTGAAATTCTGCAAACTGTTCAATTTCGCTGTCGGTCGCCCCGCAAACACGAAAATCAACAAACCCATTCTCGGCACACAACCGTCGCAATGAATAACGGTCGTACATCCAGCGGTGGATTTCGCCGCTACTGCGAAATAGCCCTTCCTGAAACGCCGACTCGGCACCTCGTCCCAGCAAACACCGGACTATCTGCCTGGCAACTGCCTCCCGAATCGAACGTGTCCATTGGGCGAATTTGGTAAACCTGCCGCGTCTCGAGTCTCTAAAAGAAGTACGGTCAAGACCTCGACAGATTTCGTATTCGGTGCCGACTCGCCAACGCACAAATTCAGAGTTCTTGATTTCCTGGTTTGCCATGTAGCGGCCCATCCGACCACCGGAATGTTCTCGAACCAACTGATCCAGCAATTCCAGTTTCATCCAGTCATAGTCAGTTTGGGCATCGGGCTCGTTGTTCCAGGCCCGCGCGTGCGTCTGCAGGTACAGTTCGGCAATTTTTTCCAGGTCAGGCACGACAATTCGCAAAATCCCGTTGGGCTTCATGACACGGTAACACTCGGCGATCAACTGCTCGCCCAGCTCCGGTTTCAGGTGCTCCAGGATATGCGAGTGGTAAACCACGTCGAATTGATTTTCGGAAAACGGGATACCACGCGTGACATCGTGCATCATGACTCTGGGATCATTGGACGCCAGGTCGAGATTTTCCCAGCGCAGGTCGTAGTGACGGCCACAACCGATATTCAACATCCGACGCTCGGGTACCGTTGAGTCGAATTCTCGTTTTGTTAAGTCGCTGTTAAGCCCCATGAGGATAAGTCGCCTCCCGCTGGGCGATACGCCCAAATCCCAACGGTGGAGAAACTGCCCTGGTTTGCGGCTGCGGCCAGTAGATTCCGATTCGCGCCGTATAGTCGATTCGATTAAGCAACATGCGAACCTGATGTTGCTCAAAATATTCGTCGACGGCTCGGCGGCAGCCATCCCAATGCCCATAGTCGTCGATGATCAAGACGGCGCCCGGAACCAGTCGCGGAAAAAGTTGCACCAGTTCGCATTTCGTCGACTCGTACCAGTCGGTATCCAGTCGCAACAGCGCGACTTTGTCGGGCTTGTGTTCCAAAAGAGTCTGTTCCACCATCCCTTTGATAAATCTGATTTGGGCCAGCGGATATTCCGTTTCCACCATCGTTTGCCGCACGCCTTCGAGGGGGGAACGACACCAGATGGAATTGGGATCGTGCGGATTTTGTGATCTGGCCTGTTCAGAATCCATCATCTTGGCTGCAGGCCGCCCGAGAAAATCGACGTCGGCGCATGTAGGTGGCGACATTCCATCGAATGTGTCGTACATCCAAAGCCGGCGGTTGCTGGCTCGCATATGGAGCAGTGTTCTGGCAACGGCTGCCATGCTGCCGCCCCGCCAGACACCGCATTCAACTAGATCGCCTTCGATTTGATTGCGAATCAGATAACGCGTGGCCTCACACAACGCGAGAATTCGCTCGGGCGATGTCATCGTCGTCGACTCAACCGTGCGAATGATTTCCAATTGCCATTGCGTAGCATCGGGTAACCGACGTTTAAGCTCGTCACCGCGCGCGGCCGTTGCCGACGACAGCTGCTTTTCGAGCTTTCGTTTACGCCATGACCAGTTCTTGGTGATCGCCTTGATCAACCGATGTGCCTCAGAAATTGTGGAAGCAGGACCTTTTCAAGCGTCATTTAGCAAATTCAAATTCACACGTAAAGAGATCTGAAATTCGATTCCCGGATTCATCTTGGTCGTTGACGGCGGGTGCGTTAAAGTCCGCGAATCACAAAGACCGTCGCCAAAGTGCTCAGCGAAAACGTCGACCAGAAATATTCCGACAATTTGACATGGCCCTTGAAACACCTATCGCATTTTGCATTTTTAACCGGCCCGAACTGACCAGGCGCGTTTTTGGTGCAATCGCCCGACAGAAACCCAGACGACTGCTCGTCGTCGCCGATGGACCTCGGCTTGATCACCCGACCGACGCAGATCGAGTGCGAGAAGCACGGTCGGTCCTCGCACAAATCAATTGGCCGTGCGAACTACAGACTAATTTCGCCGAAACCAACCTTGGCTGCCGACGGCGGATGGCATCTGGAATTACCTGGGCATTTGAACAAGCGGAAGAGTTAATCATTCTCGAAGACGATTGTTTGCCGGACGATTCTTTCTTCGCCTACTGCGAGGAACTGCTCGATCGGTATCGCCATGAGCCGCAAGTCATGATGATCAGCGGAAATAATTTTCAGCCTCAAGTGAGGACCAATCACAGCTATTATTTTTCGCGGTACACGCACATTTGGGGATGGGCCAGTTGGCGCCGCGCCTGGAATTCATACGACCTCGATATGAAAACATGGCCTCACGACCGCTCTTCGCGCTCGCTGGCCGAAGCCTTCGAGGATTTGGACGAATACGAGCATTGGCAATCCATCTTTGACCAGCAAGCAAGCGGGTCAAATCGACACGTGGGATTTTGCCTGGATGTACGCCTGTCTGAAACACAACGGTTTAACGATCCTTCCCGAACAAAACCTTGTCAGCAATCTTGGATTTGGCGGCGACGCAACCCACACCACCGACGCGCAATCGCCGTTGGCACGACTCGAGTCAAAATCTCTGACGCAGTTGAACCATCCTGCAACCATCGCCAGGCATAGATGTTGCAGACCGTTGGACGTTTGAAAATATTCTCGCTCCGGAAATTGTGTCGCCCAATCTGAGCGACACGCCGGCCAGCGGCTTGGCTCAACACCGGCCAAAAAAACAAAAATGGTTTCACAAGCTGATGCCATCCCCAAAACAACGCAAACACCAACGAGTCGGATAGCAAGCAACCAATGAAAATCGCCATTTTTTCCCCCTACGCCACGGTCGCACCGCACTTTGAAACGGAACTCGAGCTGGCCCAACGACATCTCGACAACGGTGACCAGGTTGAAATTGTCAATTGTTATGGAGACCTGGCGAACTGCGACTTTAACCCGCAAAAGGAAGCGATTCGCTGCCAGGAATGCCGCGGCCGTCGCGAAGCGGGACTATTCATGCTCGAACCCCAAACCTCATGTCGATCCCTGACAGCGGGTACCTGGAAACCGGAATCGGACCTCAAACTTCGATTCGACAGCGTCGCCGAACTGGCCGCCTATCGCATCGATAACTTCGATATCGGGTACGCTGCGTTATCGTCACTCGTATCCATGATTCGCGATCCCGACCCGGATTTGGCGGCAACATGCGACGACTCTTGCAAATTTTATTCGCTCGGCGGCAGAAGCGTATGGGTTTACCATGGAGTATTTGCGTCGCGAATCGCCGGACCGTGTTTATACCTTCAATGGCCGCTTCGCATCCATGCGGGCTATCTTGCGTGCCTGTCAAAAATCGGGGACGCCGTGCTGGTTGCATGAAAGAGGTTGCGACATGCACCATTTTGAACTGTTCAAGAATCACCTGCCGCATGATCTCGACGCGGTCGATTCCGAAATACGCCGATGTTGGCACCAGGCAGAATCCCGGTCAAATTCATGTCCATCCCGTGAAATAATCGGGGCACAGTGGTTTCTCGATCGCGTCAATCGGGTCGAAACCTGCTGGCATTCGTTTACCAAAAACCAGCAAACCGGTTTGTTGCCGGCCGGCTGGGATTCGCAGCGAAAAAACGTAGCCATTTTTTGTTCTTCGGACGACGAATTTGTTGCGATTGGAGACGCCTGGCAGCACTCGTTGTACCCGAACCAGGTTGAAGCAATCGGGCAGATCGCCGCATCCATGCTGGCAGTCGACCCAGCGTGCCAGTTATACCTGCGCGTCCATCCAAACTTGACCCATGTCCAGAACGAGCGCAAGCGTCAATTGATGAGTCTGTCGTTTGCGAATTTGACCGTGATTGAACCCGACGCATCCGTCGATACGTATCAATTACTGCGGGAGAGCGATCTGGTCGTTTCCTTTGGCTCCAGCGTCGGGATCGAAGCGGTTTTTTGGGATCGGCCGTCCGTGTTGCTGGGTCCCTGTTTTTATCAAAATCTCGGTGGCGTCTACCGACCGGGCACACACGAAGACGCGATCGACTTGTTGACGTCCGATTTGGAACCGGGGAACAAAACCGGAGCCTTGATGTACGGACATTGGTTCCAGACGCGGGGACACAAGTATGAATTTTACGAAGCCCAGGGGCTGTTTGAGGGCCAGTTCAAAGGCCAACGGGTCTATGCCGGAGCGCACCTCGCAAACCAACCGAAATCGCTTGCCCAAAAACTGCGCCGAGAAGCCATCCGTTTGGTGCGCGGTCGCGCCCGGGCCAGTTAGCTGCAGACAAATTTCACCCATTTTTTCCCAGGATATCAGCGATGCAACAATCAATCCAGCAAAGAAGCCGTGTTCTTCTGTTCGCGATTGTGTTGACCTTTGGCGGCTGTGGTCAAGCGACCAACACGTGGCCCTCTCTGGTCAAAAACGACTGGGTCAAAAACGTCAACGGCAAAGGAATGGGTAACGTCTGGGGCGTGATCTTTGATGTCGCGGGTATCGATGACACCGAACTCAGCATCAATCCGGATGTGACCCTTGGCAATTCCTGTTCCGAAACAACGGGCAAGAATGTCATTGTTTTTGGCAAAAAGGTGATTGAGCTCGAAACCACCGGAACCGAGGCCTTAAAGCTATCAATCAATGGAATGCGTTACGGAAACGTGCGCATCGGTAACCGAGTCGTTATCGACGTCGACGGCAACGTTTATGTGGAACAGCAACTACGCAAGCCTGCAAAATAGTTCCGATATCGAAGGAGTGCCAGCAATTCACGTTTTCTATTGTTCGGAAAACGCGGTTTCGTTAGCCTCTTGTTTCGTCGCGAAAATTGGCTGAACGCGGTGGTCGTTAGACGGGAACATGGATGTTCTGGCTGACAAAAATCAACCCACTTCCATTTGACTGTTGCTCGCTGCCGGGCAAAGCCTTTGCCTTATCTTGTTCCTCAGGGCTTTGTAATGTTGCCGAGTGACATGAAACTCTTGATTCGTGCTGAGGCCAGTCCCCAAATTGGAACTGGCACTGTCACACGCTGCCTGTCGCTCGCAAAAGCGTGGCAGACCATTGGCGGTCAAGCGGCGTTCGCGTGCGGCAATCTTCCGAGGCTACTCCAGCGAACGATCGCTCAACAGGGTTTCCCGTTATACACCCTTGTCAATACAAGTGGCGATGGTTCAGACGCCCGTGAGACAAGTGAAGTCGCAGAGGAATTTGAGCCGGACTGGATTGTGCTCGATGGCCCGCAGTTTGGCGACTCTTATCAGTCCCGGTTAAGGTCAAGTGCAAACAATCTGATGGTGATCGCTGACGCCACATGCAGTTCCAATTCGGCCGCGGATCTGATCGTCCGGCAACTTGGTTCGAGTCATCACGAGAGCGACGAAGGAATTATATCTGCACCACAGATTTTACATGGATTTGATTTTTTTCTGCCACAGGATGGATCAGGGCGGCCCGATTCCACGCATGAACAAAGACATATCGCGGCGCGGGCGCGTCGAATCCTGATTACGATGGGCTCCGCCGAGCCAATCAATTTTTCCTTGCGAATTCTGGAATCCCTTCATTGCCTGAAAATTTCCAACCTGGTTGTTGATCTGGTCGTCGCCTCGGATTGTCGCTACCTCGAAGAGTTGCACCAGCTCAAAAAGGAATCCAATTTGAATCTTCGTTGTCATCGAAACTCCGATCGCGTGAGCGCGTTGGCCCATGCAGTTGACCTGGTGATTACTTCTGCGGATGCTGCCTGCCTTGAAATGGCGCGTCAAGGTTGCCCCGCGATTTTATTTTCAATGAACGACAGACAAATCGCTCTGGCGGCTGAATTGGATCGACTGGGCGTCGCCATCAATGCTGGTCCGGCCGCCGCATTTGACGCCGATTTGTTATTCAAGCTCGTTCGCTCGGTGTCTCGAAATTCGGATTTGCGAGGCCAAATGTCAATCCGTGGTCCGCAAGTTGTCGACGGCCAGGGCGCGTCACGCATCGCACGCCGGCTCGCCCAGCCGCTGTTTGAACTGCGACCTGCCAACATCACCGATGCCAACGAGCTTCATGGCTGGCGAAACGAGCCGGAGTATCGCGCACTCTCATTCAGTCCTCAGCCAATTTCGTTGGCTTCGCACCACACCTGGCTGGAGCGAAAACTCAAATCACACGATTCGCTGATCTGGATTGCGACTGATAAATCGGGTGCCTCGATCGGTACGATCGCCATCAATTCGACCAATCTCGAAACAGCCAACCTGGCCATCTGTTTATGCCCCACGTACCGGGGCAGGGGACTCGGGCCCATCCTGATTGAAAAAGCCAGCATAAAGCTGTTCCGGGAATACGACGTTGACCGAATTCTCGTGCAATTCAAGCCGGGAAATACCGCGTCACAACACGCGTTCAAAAAGGCCGGCTATCGCCCAGTCGCTCCTACAACCGTCAACGGTTTTACCGCACTACAGATGGTTTTTGAACGAACGAATCAGAAATTTGAAGGACAAACCGTCTCCTCGTTTCGCAAGTCGGCGTAGTTGCCCAACTTGTCGCCCACCCTATGGGGGCTCTTCGGGAGTTTTGGTGCTGGCAGGCGGTGGAGTCAGGTGGGTTCAGACACGACCGTCGACAATTCGTATGTCTGATCGCATCCGGTCCGCCGCGGCGGACGACCCACGTAAGCCACCGATCTCTTTGGGTGGGTCGGACGTGGTAGCGGCCGGGAAGAGTAGCGGTAATTTTTGATCGGCTGGCGATCTCGTGTGCAAACCGATCTTGTTGAAATAGTACCACTGCGGTTACAACACGTATTGAAGTCTGCTCGACGGCTGAGCAATGCCTGACGGTCGAACCAGCCACAAGGAAGATGGCGAAAAGGATCGAATGAAAAGCATGAATCGAGCGCTAAGGATGGCGCTTCACTATCGGTGGTCCTTGATTGGGTCCTTCATTTTCAGCGCGTTGGTCGCGGTCTTGTGGGGCGCCAATTTGGGCAGCGTCTATCCCTTTATCGAAGTCGTTTTTAATGGCAAGACGATTCACGATTGGGCAGACGATCAGGAAGATTCTGTTCGGCAGGAAATTCAGGATACTGAAGCTCTCATTGCCAAAACGAAAGCCGAATTAGTCGTTGCTGATGGCGAACAGCGAAGCGCGTTGCAGCGAAACCTCGACTTGGCAACCTCGGAGCTTGGGACGCAGCATCTTCGCATCGACTGGATGTTGAAGTACCGCCCCTGGATCGACAAATGGGCTCCCCGGGATTCGTTTTCGACGCTCGTGTACCTCGTGGTATTCCTGTTTATCGGAACGATTCTCCGCGGCCTCCTGTTGATGGGCAATATGGTGCTCGTTGCGCGTGTTGGTCAACGTACGATACTGGATATTCAGAACAGAGTCTTTGACAATGTGCTGAACATGGAGGTCAGCGAGCTGGAGGGAGTCAAAGGAACCGGTGACTTGATCAGTCGGATTCGCGGCGAAACATCCGCGATTGGGATTGCGATTACGACTTTGTTCGGCAAAACCGTTCGCGAGCCAATGAAGATGTCGGCCTGCCTCATCGGCGCAGCCTGGGTGAATTGGCGACTGCTGTTGTTTTCCATGATCGTCTGTCCGGTGGCCGGCTACATCATGCTGAGGTTGGCACAACTAACCAAAAAGGCAAACAAAAAAGCCATTGAAGAATCGGCCAGACTGCTCGACCGACTCTACCAGGCACTCATGTACATCCGGGTGGTCAAAGCTTTTTCGATGGAAGACAGCGAGCGTCAGCGATTCAAGCTGGTTGCCCGCGATGTTTACAAAAAGTCGATGTGGATTTCGTTTTTTGGCGCAATCGCACGAATGAACAATGAACTGCTCGGCGTCAGTATCGTCAGTCTGAGCGTGCTCGCCGGTGGCTACCTGGTCCTGAACAACCAGGAGCACCTGTTCGGAATCCGAATGTGCGCGGCCCCGATGTCCGTCAGCGCCCTGTTCATGTTTTATGCGTTTCTGATTGGAATCTCCGATCCGCTCCGCAAAATGGCGGACAGCTACAACATGATTCAGGGCGGCGTTGTCGCGGCTGACCGCGTCTTCCCCTTGATGGACCGCACACCCGCGATTCGCGAGCCCGAGTCCCCCATCCAACTTCCGACCGGAAATCTCAGTATTGAGTTTGAGAATGTCAGTTTTTCCTACAATCCGGACAAAACGATTTTGAAAAATATTTCGTTCAAAGTTCCGGCCGGCACGTCGTTGGCGATCATCGGACACAACGGCTGTGGCAAGAGCACCGCGATCAATCTGCTGCCGCGATTCTTTGATGTTCAATCCGGCTCCATCCGGGTCGGAGGCACGGATATTCGAAACGTTCCAATACAACAATTGCGTAACAAGATCGGCTACGTCACTCAACTAACCATGCTCTTCAATGAATCGATTGCCGAAAATATCGGCTACGGTTTGCCGGATGCCAGCCGTGCTGAAGTCGTCGCTGCCGCCAAAAAAGCACACGCGGACGGGTTCATTGACGACCTCGACGACGGCTATGACTCGAATATTGGCGAACATGGAGGAAAACTTTCTGGCGGTCAGCGGCAACGACTTTCGCTGGCCCGGGCGATCCTGAAGAATGCAGAAATTCTCCTGCTCGACGAAGCGACCAGCCAGATTGATCCCGAGAGCGAAGTACTGATTCACCGCACACTCGCGGAGTTTATCAAGAATCGAACCACGATCATCGTGACCCATCGACTCTCCACGCTGGAACTGGTGGATCGGATCCTGGTGATGAATGACGGCCGCGTCGTTGACTGCGGCACGCACGAACAACTCTTGGGTCGTTGCGTGGACTATCGTCGATTGCGGCAGATGGACCTGGAAGGAGCCGCTTGATGAGTGCCGCCGCAGCCAAGCCACTGGAGTTGTCCCAGTTCGAACAGTTGAGTATTGCCAGGGACATTATCCGCTGCGAAGCCCGCGCGCTGCAGCAATTGGCCGACAACCTGCCGATTGCGTTTTACGACGCCGTGCAATTGATCGTCGAAGGCAAAGGCGCGGTGATTGTGACAGGAATGGGAAAAGCAGGCTGGATCGCCCAGAAAATATCCGCGTCCTTTGCATCAACCGGAACGCGCAGCCATTTTCTGCATCCCGGCGAAGCGTTTCATGGCGACCTGGGACGAATTGGTCCAGACGACATCATTCTGGCACTCTCCAACAGCGGCGAAACTTCGGAGATCGTTCAACTCCTGCCTTCCCTCAAAAACTTTGGCAACTCGTTGATCGCGATTACCGCCCGCACCAACTCGACTCTGGCGAAACATGCGGAGATCGTCCTCGACTATGGCAGCACGGTTGAGGCAGGCCATCTCGGACTTGCACCGTCCACCAGTACGACGGTCATGCTGGGTATGGGAGACGCGCTTTCACTGGTCGTTTCCCGCATCAAGGCATTCCGCGATGTGGATTTTGCCAAATTCCACCCGGGCGGAAGTTTGGGAAGACGATTGTCGATCGTTGACGAATTAATGCGGCCATTGGCCCGCTGCCGTGTCGCCATGCAATCGGAAACCATCCGCCATATCTACGTTCGCCACGCCGGGCATGATCGTCGCGTTGGCGTCGTATTGATTATCAATGACGACGGCATCTTGACGGGATTGTTTACCGACAGCGATCTTGCCCGGATGCTGGAGCGGCAACAGGAACAGCTGTTTGATTGCCCGATTTCAGACCTGATGACAACCAATCCGGTTACCGTTACCAGCGGCACGCGTATGACGATCGCCGTTGAAACATTGGCCTGCAGGAATCTGAGCGAACTTCCGGTCGTCGACAAAACCGGGCGCCCCATTGGTCTGATTGACATCACTGACGTCGTCAATCTAACTCCGCAAAACAGCAAATAAAACGCCACGGGGAGGGCAGAGCTCCGTCTCTGCAGCTTTTCCGACACACGTCCACGGGCAACGCTGGCGGATTTTCAAAGCGTTACTTTGCGCAATTGATCGTAGCGACAGTTGTCCTCAACCGTTCAAAGCCCTCGTTGTCACTTAACAAATGGGGAAAATTGTGACGACAATTTCCGCTACGTCGTTGCAGAGGGCGAGAGAACTCGCCCCAACCCGGTTGCGGTGAAACCGGTGGCCACCGGCATTCCGCTCGATGAGTTGACACATCGTTTCAATACTTTGCGCGCCGTCCCCTGTACCTGGTTATCGCGAAGTCCTATCCTAGGAACCGATGCACTCCTGCCAAATACGATGATGGTTCAATTGAAAGTAAAGATATGGACTTGCCCAAAGTTGCCGAAAAATTCCCGAAACAGGTCGAACTGGAAGCGGGAAAGAAATACGCCTGGTGCTCTTGCGGACTTTCACATAACCAGCCATTTTGCGATGGCAAACACAAGGGTACGGATTTCACCCCCATCGTTTTTGAATGCGAACAATCAAAAACGGCTCACTTTTGCCAGTGCAAACGGACCAGCAAGGGTCCTTATTGCGACGGCACGCATAATCAAATCGATCAGCAGACTTGATCAATATTCGTGACCACTGACTTTTCGTTGGGCACGATCTTCTGGTTCTCGGTACCGCTATGAAAACAACGGGCTATTGGGCGTTGAAGTATGTCCTGTGGCTGACGTTGGCGCTGGCGATCATCTTGCTGATCATCTTGCCATTGGTGACGTCACTGATCTACAGCTACGCGCCCAACTCAACATTGGGCAGTTTGAAATATCTTCGCAGCATCGAAGTCATTCAAACATGGATGATGCAGTTCTTGACCGCTGCCTGGATTTTCTACGTGGGCAGTTGCATCGCCAGTTTCTTGAATGTCGTTGCCTGGCGGATCCCTCGAGGCCAAAGCATTCTGGGCTCAAGTCAATGTCCGCATTGCCATACGCCGCTGACGTTTCGAGACAACGTTCCGATTCTTGGCTGGCTAAAAAACGGCGGTCAATGCCGCTATTGCCAGGCACCCATTTCCAGACGTTATTTCGACGTCGAGGTCGTTCTGGGAGCCATCTTTCTGCTCATCGCGATGACTTCCCTCGTAACGGGCGGAATCAACCTGCCGCTCCGCCCCCCCAACGCTGCCGGTGGGTTTGAACGCGTCTTGTTTGCCCCCCAGTGGGACCTCATTCAAACGGTTGTTTATCATCTGTTACTGATTTCGATTTTGTTCACCTTCGAACTGATCCGGATTGACAACCAACCGATACCCGTGTCCGTCTTCTTGACGAGCCTGTTGTTGGGAATTGCCTACGCGTTTGCATTTCCTGCTGTACAACTGGTTCGCTGGCAGATTCCGTCGGAGACCGCTGCCGGTTTCCAGACTTTTGAAATCGACCAAGCGATTACTCTACTACTGGGCTTCGCGGGCGGAGCACTTTGGGGCTGGCTGTTGGCCCGCTTCGCATGGCGTCCATCCCATTCGATCCATCGCCAGGGTGTGTGGAGCGTCGTTTACAGCTTGAGCCTGTGCGGATTGTTTTTAGGCTGGCAATCGGCGCTATCGATTGGCATCATCATGGTCATTCTCGACCTGTTTGGCCCGGTGTTTGGTAAAACGCTTGGCGACGCGCAACTGAACGGTCCCGGTAGGGTATTGGTCGCGGCTATCATTCACCTGGTTTTTTGGAAGTTGCAGTCCTCGCTCGGTGGATTTTGGCCAAGTCATACCAGCAATGTTTTGCAAATCGTGCTTTGTTTGCTGGTCGCGAGCTGTTGCACGCTCGTTTTTCGGACCAACCGACAAATTTCAACCCCCGATTAACTGCAAAAATTGCCCGAACGAGTTGGGTCTGTTTTGATGGTGGCTGAATGACCGTATAATGAGCTGCGAGTTTGAAGCAACGAAGTTTTGCAAGGAGGCACTACGTCGTTTCAATGTTCGTACCTCCCGACCCGGACGCCTTGTCATCGGCAATCCAGCAACCTTGAAAGATCCGACGTGAGTAAATCATTGCTGCTGTGCCTCAAAACGGGTACCAGTTTCACCATGGTGTGGATTTTTTGCAGCTTGACGCAACCGGCCACCGCTCAAAGTCCCGTTGCCGCCGCAGTTCCATCGCAAGTCGTCGACGTTTCTGAAATCGTCGAGGTTGCACTCAGTCGAGCCGGTCGAATCAGTCACAACACTTGGAAATTTGCTCAATATTGAACAAAAAATTCAGGCCGCGGTTCCCGGGGTGCAGGCCTGTGTAGTGAGTATCGAAGGCGGGAGCGGATTTGTCGTCAGCGAAAGCGGACTGATTATCACAGCATCGCACGTGACCAAGAAAACCGGCCGTCGAGTCACCGTCCGGTTTCCTGATGGCAGGTCGTATCCCGGGATAACACTGGGGAGCAACCCGGCAAACGATACGGGTGCCGTCCAGCTGCTGGAAAAAGGCCCTTGGCCACATCTGGAAATTGCCGAATCATCTCTTCCGGACAAGGGTCAATGGTGCCTGGCATTGGGTTATCCAATTTCGTTTGCCCGCGGCGTGCCGGCAACCGTCCGGCTTGGTCGGGTCACCGAGGTTTCGGAACGCAAGATTGTCACGGATTGCCCGATCATGGGCGGTGATTCGGGCGGACCGCTGGTTGACCTTGACGGAAAAGTAATTGGGATCAACACGGGCGTGACGACCCATGTGGAAGAAAATTTTCACGTGCCTTATGAAGCATTCGAGGAAGACAAAGAGAGAATTTTGGCCGGCAATGAAGTTGTCGCGACGGATTCCCAGCCTCGAGATATCTATTTTGGAATCCTGGGCGAAACCGACCGCGGTCGCGTTCGGATACGAAAAGTTTATAAAGGCTCGCCGGCCGAAATTGCAGGGCTCCGCCAGGACGATGTGATTACGCAACTGGACGGAGTTGCCCTCGATTCATTTTCAAAATTTCTAAACTGCCTGGACAAACACAGTCCAGGCGAACGGGTGACTGCCCAAATAAACCGTTACGGACAGGTTCTCGAATTATCCGTGCTGTTGGGACAAAGGTAGGCGATGAGCGGGCAAAACCTGACACGGATTTGTGCGATGGCAATCTTGTTGTCAGCGATGGCAGCAGGCTCCGCCTGGGCGCAGGCGGGCGCAGCGGCTGACAACCTGCCTGCCGGATCAACGAATCAGTCGCGCGAAATGATCTCGGGGCGAAACTCGCCGCTCGTCACGTCGGCCCTGGCGGAAGTTGCCGACCAAGCGACGGAAAGCGTTGTTGAAATTCTTGCGACCGAACAGACATTATGCCTGGGAACAATTGTCTCCGCCGATGGTTTGATTGTCACCAAAGCCAGTGAACTCACCGACAGCCAGCTGCGATGTCGTTTTCACGACGGTCGCATGGCCAATCTCAATTTGATTGCCAGTTCGACGCCAGAGGACCTGTGTCTGTTACAAGTCGATCCCGCCTCATTTGATGAGGTGTTGGATCAAGCGTTGGAACTCAAGCCAATCGTGTTTCACACCGAGCTGCTGCAGCCGAAGTTATTGCAAACTGGAAGCCTCGTAGTGACCGTAGACTTCCGGGGCAACCATCCGATGTTGGGTATCATCGGAAGTGCGGGAGAGACATTTGCCATCAACAACCCCGACTGCGCTGATTGCAACGAGTTAGGCCTGCAGTGCGTTGAAAAGCGGTTTTGGAAAACGCCATCGAACAGGCAGTATAATGCCATATATTCTGCTACGCTCCACAAGAGTTTGGTGGTTGAGCGAGTCGATCCGCATACAATCGCCGAACAATCTGGAATAATGATTGGTGACGAAATCGAACAATTCAATGGGATACAGGTGTCCTCGCAACAGGAACTGATTGAAATCTCCCAGTCGCTGAAACCGGGTGACGACGTAACGTTTGTCGTCAATCGCAATGACCAACCAGTCAATTTGTCGACCACGATCTCCAGAAGCTCGCAACGAATTTTTCAGGATCAATGGGGAGGAGGACCGTTTAGTCGACGACGATTCGGCTTTTCCAATGTCTTGACCCACGACATTCCAATTCGGCCCAATCAGTGCGGTGGACCCCTGGTCGATTTGCACGCTCGCGCCGTGGGGATCAACGTCGCCAGAAGCTTGCGAGTAGCGACGTTGGCAATACCCATTGACCAAGTACGCCAGTTCGTGCTGGCCAACCGTCCCCATGCAGACCTTGTGACAAATTAGGAAGTTCGTCGAATTGCCAGCCTGATGCGAGGACCTTTCGATCAGCTCGCCACATCCGGCCAACCCGTTCCATCCGACTGCTTTGTGTCTGTACCCGCCGTTACACTAAAATCGTTCGACGAGGTGTAGGACCAAAATTTTGTAAGGACCGCCTGACTGAAGCGTCCAAGGTTTACTGGAGGCGTTTGTCCGGTCATAATTGCCACACTCAAAATCAACAAATCTGAATTCAGGATCTCAATGTCGACTTCTTCAAACTCCAATCCGACGTTAAACACCGACCAATGTGTTCGGGAACGTTATTCGGCCGCGTCCCAAGTCCAGGAACCGGCTCTGTGTTGCCCCGTGGTCTACGATCAAAAATATTTGGAGGTCATTCCCCGGGAAATCATCGACCGAGATTATGGCTGCGGCGACCCATCGCCGTACGTGGGCGAAGGCGACACGGTTGTCGATTTGGGCTCCGGCGGCGGCAAGCTGTGCTACATTATTTCTCAGCAGGTCGGCGCAACGGGTCGCGTGATCGGGGTCGACTTTAATCCGGACATGTTGAAACTGGCCCGCTCCTACCAATCCCAGGTCGCCAGCAAAATTGGCTACGACAACATTGAATTCCGCTGCGGTAGAATTCAGGATTTGGCAATTGATTTGGAACGATTGGCGAACGAATTGAAAACGTTGCCAGTTCATTCGCCCGAGGACGCCCTGCACATCATTCAGCTTTCGGAAAAAATCCGCAGCGAGCGGCCCATGATCCCGGATAACAGTGTGGATTGCGTTGTGTCCAATTGCGTGCTCAATCTCGTGCGTCCGGAGGATCGCGTGCAACTGTTTGCAGAAATCTTTCGCGTGCTCAAGCCGGGCGGTAAAGCCGCGATCAGTGATATCGTTTCCGATGAGGACGTTCCGGCTCGGATGCAGCACGACCCCGTTCTCTGGTCGGGGTGTATCGCGGGTGCCTGGCGCGAGGACAAGTTTATCGACGAGTTTGAACAGGCTGGATTTTACGGCATGGTTGTCGATCAGCGTCAGGAGCAACCGTGGCAAACCGTCGAAGGCATCGAATTTCGCTCCGTCACGGTGGTGGCCAGGAAACCTTCCAGCGAAGTCTGCCTCGAACGCAACCAGGCGGTGATGTATCGCGGACCCTTCAAGCAAGTTTCGCTGGAAGACGGGCACGTTTATCCACGTGGGCAAAAAATGGCGGTCTGCGATCGCATCTATCGGCAATTGCAACAAGCTCCCTACAATGAGATGTTTGTGTTCATCGATCCACTTAAGGAGATTCCAATGAAGTCGGCATTGGAATACGACTGTACACTCAACCGCGTCCGGGATCCAAAAGAAACGAAGGGGCAGCATTATCAATTAACCATTACCACGAATAATAGTTGTTGCGGCGGCGGTTCCAATTCAGGATGTTGTTAACTTGAACTCACTCCCAATCTTGACCCTGCAACGCCGCGGGTCTGAGCTCGCTATCGCCGAACGGCAGGTGCAAATTCTTGAGCAGCCGTGTTCCCTGCCTCGATTCGATGAGGTGTTGATCGAGCGTGATCTGGAGCCGTTGGTCGCCGAGCGGATCGACATCTTGCAAGTCAACGTTGGCAAACTGTGCAATATGACGTGTCAACATTGCCATGTTGACGCGGGCCCGGATCGCAAGCAGGAGAACATGTCGCGCGAGACAGCCGAGCTGTGCATACAAGCGCTACGCGACGGCAACATCAAGACGCTGGATTTGACCGGCGGTGCACCGGAAATGAACCCGCATTTCAAGTACCTGGTCGCCGAGGCCCGCCAGTTAGGCTGCCACGTGATCGATCGTTGCAACCTGACAATTTTGTTGGCCCAGGGATTCACCGATATGGCTCCGTTCCTGGCCAATCAATGGGTCGAAATCGTTGCCTCTTTACCCTGTTACCTGCAGGAAAACGCGGACGCCCAACGAGGCGACGGCGCATTTCAAAAATCAATCGAAGCGCTGCGGCAACTGAATCGGCTGGGATACGGTACTCCAGAATCCGGTTTGCTGCTGACGCTGGTCTTCAATCCAGTCGGTCACAGCCTGCCGCCGGACCAAGCCGGTCTGGAAACCAAATACCGCGAAGTGCTGCGGGAAAATTACGGGATTGTGTTCAATCGACTGTTCACCATTACCAACATGCCGATCAGTCGCTATCTCGATCACCTGTTGGAAACCGGCAACTATGACACATATATGAGGAAACTCGTCGACGCGTTCAATCCGGCTGCGGCCAGGGGCGTGATGTGCCGGAACATGCTTTCCGTCGGCTGGGACGGCAGTCTGTACGACTGCGACTTCAATCAAATGCTGGGGCTGTCCACGTTCAATGACCAACCGCAGCACATTCGCGATTTCAATTTCGCCGCCTTGGCACATCGCAAAATCGTAACTGGCCGGCACTGTTTCGGTTGCACCGCGGCAGCGGGTTCTGGGTGCCTGGGCGCGATTGAACAGTAAGCAAAGCACCCCACTCGGCTCAAGGAATTCTGGTTTGTTGGCGGTGGAGGCTATCGCCTCACGATCCAATTTTACCAATTCTTACCAAAAACCCCACTTTCCCCATTCTTCCTAAACCCACTTTGATTACCCTGTAATTTGAAGATATTTCTTTCCCCAGGGTTTGGTTTCAGGGTGTTCTGATGACAAATTCAATTTCCCGGTTTTTGGCCATGCTTTTGTTCACAATCGCAACGTTGCCAACCGTGCTTCTCCATGGCGACCTCGTTGTCATTGATCAGAAAACCGACTCGTTCGCCAACGTTGGCCAGTTCAATGCTGTTTTTGGCAACGATCCGACATCGTCACCCGGGCAGATTGTGGAAATCCTCAACATGGGAAACTCGAACACACTGGACTCTCAGTCGGGGTCCATTCAGGCGGGCGTGTTGTGGACGCTTTTTGACTCACAGATGATCAACAGTTTGAATCGAATGGTACTTTGCTTTGGAGTCAATGAATCGGGCACGGTTGGGACCAACTGGGTGGACATCGCATCGCTCAGGCTACGGATTCAGGATCCAAACAACTTGAACAATAATCTCACCGATATCGATCTGGATACACCTAACGACAATACGATTCGAGTTTTCAACTACGCGCAGGGTGCAAACACGGCGGAGGCCGAGTTCACAATCAACCTGGGCTATGATTTCATGACCGTCTTCAACGGTTCGAGCACGGAATTGATCAATTTGGACGCGACGGTAACCAATCGGAGTGCGGGGTTCGAAATTTTCTTTTTTGATGCAGCGGCCAATGCCATTCCGGAGCCAGCAGCCACGCCCTTGTTGTTGCTGTTGGGAGTTTCGACATTTATTCGGCGCCGGCTGCGGACCCTTCCGTCGTAGTGGGTCGCCTCTGCCGGATGCGACTCGGTCCGGAGTAACTCTCAGCAAGAGTTGCCCACCAGGGATTTGCGACACGACGCGGGGTCAAATGAACTGGTTGATGTAATTTTCCAAGAACTCCTGTCGCCCACTGATATTGTCGGCAGCGTCGCCTTGTTCATGCATCAACCTGGAAAGCGACTCGAAATCGTGTTTGCCGGCTTCGATCTCGGAACCCAACCCCGAATTCCAGGATCCGTAACGGGTGTTCAGGAAACGTTCCAACCCGCCATCCGCGCGAATGGCCGCAGCCGTCTTGAGCCCTCGTGCGAACGCGTCCATTCCGCCGATGTGGGCATGAAACAAGTCGATGGGATCAATGCTCTCGCGGCGAACCTTCGCGTCGAAATTCACTCCCCCCGTTCCCAGTCCCCCCCATTTCAGGATCGCCAACATGCAGCGGGTTGTCAGGTAAACATTGGTGGGAAACTGGTCAGTATCCCAACCCAGGAGCAAATCGCCCGTGTTGGCATCAATCGAACCGAGGCAGCCTTGTGCGCCGGCATAGTCCAGTTCGTGCATCATCGAGTGGCCGGCGAGGGTTGCATGATTCGTTTCAATGTTAAGTTTGAATCGGTCCATTAACCCGTACGCTCGCAGGAAATTGATGCAGGCCGCGGCGTCGCTGTCGTATTGATGTTTGGTCGGCTCTTTGGGTTTGGGTTCGATCAAGAACGTCCCCTGAAATCCAATCTTGTCGGCGTAATCGACGGCCATGTTGAGAAACTGGCCGAGATGGTCCAGTTCCCGTTTCATGTCGGTGTTGTACAGGTTCATATACCCTTCGCGGCCGCCCCAGAAAACATAATTCTCGCCGCCCAGCCGCTGAGTCAGTTCCATTGCCTTTTTGACTTGGGCGGCGGCGAACGCAAACACTTCCGCGTTGGGGCTGGTTGCGGCACCATGCATAAATCTCGGATGACTGAACAGGTTAGCCGTACCCCACAACAACTTGATTCCCGTTCGCTGTTGTTCCTGTTCGAGGACTTCAACAACAGCGTCGAGATTGGCGTTGGTTTCCGCCAGAGAAGCGCCTTCTGGAGCAACGTCTCGATCATGAAACGCGTAAAACGGACTGCCGAGTTTTTCCATGAACTCAAACGCTACGCGGACTCGGCGAATCGCATTCTCCACCGAATTCGTGCCATCATCCCACGGGCGCTGCAGGGTTGGCATCCCAAACGGATCGGAACCGTTGCCACGAAACGTGTGCCAATAGACAACGCTAAATCGCAGGTGATCGCGCATCGCTTTGCCCTCGACTTGCTCGTCAGGATTGTACCATTTGAACGCGAGCGGATTTTTTGAGTCGGGACCCTCGAACTGAATTTTGTTGACTTCAGGAAACGTCGGCATTCGTGGTCCTTGTGTGCTGAGCGAGATCGAGTTGGGTTCGTACGTTTTGACAAACCCTTTTTAACAGACTCAGCCTACCGGCGGCTAGCCGCCTTGCCGCTCACGATACCGGCGGCACGAGTGCCTTGCCGCTGGCGGTTGCGATCTTACTTTTTGACAAACCGTTTCAATAATCCATCACCGACTCCGGCGGAAAGCTGAGAAATTGCAAACAAAAGCCGCGCCGACCAGGGGATAATCATTTCTCCTTTGCGTTTTTCACAGCCGCGTACGATTTTCTCGGCAATCACCGAAGGTTCAATTCCTTTGAGGGATGCTCCGGCTCCCGCCATTTTGCGCGTGCGCCCAGGCTATCCGATTCCGTGGCGTAGCGATCGTCGTTGCCTTTACGTTTGATGGGGCCGGGACAAACATGCAACACATTTACGTTACCTGGCCCCTCCAGTCGCAATTGCTGAGAAAACGCCGACAGTGCGTGTTTGCTGGTTGAATACGGTGACATCAGCGGCCAACCGGTTTTGCTGGCCAGTGAACCAATGTTGACCAAATTTCCCGATGACTTGATTAGCTCATCCTGGCACGCATTCCAACAGCGGACGGCCGAAAGAAAATTGAGCTCCATGAACGTCCGGTATTCCGCCACACCGGTTTTCATCACATCAGCACGCGTCGACTTGCCGACGTTGTTGATCCAGGTATCGACGCGACCAAACTGGTGCACGATCTGCTCGACGACTGCACGGATGCTCTCGTCGTCCGTCACGTCGGCCGTCAGGGCGGTCACGTTCAGCCCTTGTTCGTTCAACGACCGGGCCATGGAATCATTTCGTTCGGGGTTTCGCGCCAGCGAAATGACAATCGCCTTTCGCGTTGAGAAAGCTCGCACGATTTCCAGTCCCAGGCCATCCGACCCTCCCGTCACGACAACGACTTTGTCTTTCCAGCTTGGCATGATAGCGATTTCTTTCGGGTTGCCGGCAATCAAGCTGCTAGCTCAGGACCACTTGCTTGCAACAAGCATCGGCAAATTTAGAAACGAGCAAAGTATGTTTCAATATTTGTTAAAGACTGAAGTTTGAATAGTCGATCCGGATTATAGCAAGGTGGGGACTTGGGAAAACTTTACCGATCACGAAGGATCGAGGGACAAATTGCGATGCGTACACCATCTTTGCCGATGCCGGTTTTCATTGTTTGCGTTGATTTTGGTCGTTGGCCTGACCAGCGGTTGTTCGTCATTCAACTTTGCTGGTAGCAAACCAGTTGCAGCCAATGTACCTGTCAGCTCAGACGTTTACAGGGTCGAAATGTATTTTAATCGTGGCGAACCGAAGACTTACGACGGATATCTCAATAGTGATCCGACGACGGGACCGGTCACCGTGCAGTCCGCACTTGAAGCATCGGGCGCTGTGGGCGCTACAGAAACATGGAAGTCACTTTGTATCGACGCGTCGCCGAAACGGGTCGCTTGTTGAAGATGCCTGTCGTCTTCCAGCCGAGAACTGACTCGGTAAAAGTTGAGCAGGATTACGCTTTACATGCGGGTGACCGAATCGTGGTCCGGCCAGTTAGCAGCGGGCTGTTTTCGCTTCTGACCAGTGGTTTACCCGACGAAAAATTTGAGTAAACCGAACCTGCCGCGATGACGGCGTGAACTTTTCGGTCGGGTTAGCGTCTGTTTGTTAACGCGACTGATGTTAAACTTGAGCCGAGTTGATCAGGTGATCGCTGGCGACGCAAGTCGCGAGAGGAAAGTCCGGGCTCTACAGGACAGGATGGTCGGTAACGCCGACCGGTCGTGAGACCAGGGAAAGTGCCACAGAAATTAAACCGCCGAACGGCTGCTCGCAGCGCGTGGTAAGGGTGAAACGGCGAGGTAAGAGCTCACCAGCGCTTGGGGTGACTCAGGCGGCTTGGTAAACCCCATCCGGAGCAAGGCCAAACAGAAAGCAGTGACGGTCCGTCGCGTGATGACTTTCGGGTAGGCTGCTTGAGCCGTCCAGCAATGGCCGGCCTAGATAAATGATCATCGGCTGACATTGTCAGTTACAAAACCCGGCTTACGATCAACTCTTTTTTCAATTTCATCACCTCTGGTGGGTCGGCGTTACCGGGAGGTGAGCTGCCCTCGTTGTATCGGCGATTCCTCCAGTTAACGAGTACCCCGGCATACGGTATAACGGACGTCTTACTGCCATTCCCAGCAGACGTTCCCCTGGCTGCCCATTATCAAATCGCGATGGAAATTACAACCGAAACAGATCCACTGGCGTCGACTTGTCTGGGAATGACGAAACGCTATCTGCTCGCCAGTCTGGGCGTAATGTGCGTTGGCCTTGGCGGTGCTGGGGTGTTCTTGCCGGGAATACCAACGGTTGGTCCGTTGCTGTTAGCATCGTTCCTGTTCACGAAGAGTTTTCCGCCGCTTGAGCAAAAACTGATTCGCAACAGGTTCTTTGCTAAATTCCTGCCCTACCTGGATGGCTCACATGAAATGCCACTGCGCGCAAAATTTATGACGATCGCTGTCATGTGGGCCAGCATTTCACTGAGTCTCGTGATTTTTTATACCGGCAATCGCGCGCCGGTGTGGCTGATTGGGACCCTGATCGCCGCCGGATTGGTGGGCACCTTTTTTATCTTGCGATTTGGCAGGCAAGGGCGTTAACTCCTCGTCTTCTGCAGTGAGCTCCTGCTTCCAGCCATGGAGCATCTCAAGTGCATTCAGTGGCGTCAGTCGATCTGCATCGAGCGCTTTGATTTTGTCAACCAGAGGATGCATGGCCGTTCCAAACAAGGTGAGTTGAATTTGGCCTCTGGCATCTGGCGGTTTCACGAGACGTTGATTTAACGACTTCTCGTTGCTGCTCGGCTTCGCCGGAAGCTTCCAGCTTTTGCAAAATCTGTTCGGCCCGGGAATTCACCCAGTTGGGTACGCCTGCCAAGCGCGCGACATGGATGCCATAGCTCTTGTCGGCCCCGCCGGGAATGATCTTGTGCAGGAAGACAATTTTCTCATCCCACTCCTGGACCGCCACGTTAAAGTTCTGGACGCCCTCTAGTGACTCCTCAAGCTCGGTGAGTTCGTGATAGTGAGTGGCGAAGAGGGTGCGACAACCAATTTGGTCATGGAGATATTCGACAATCGACCAGGCCAGCGAAACACCATCGTAGGTGCTCGTCCCACGACCGATTTCGTCCAGAATGACAAGCGACTGGCTGGTTGCCGTATTGAGAATCCGCGCGGTCTCGGTCATCTCAACCATGAACGTGCTTTGGCCTCGTGAAAGTTCGTCACTGGCGCCCACGCGGGCAAAGATCTTGTCGACGATACCGATGCGGGCAGATTTGGCCGGAACAAAACTCCCGATTTGAGCCAGCAGGGTGATCAACGCGACCTGACGAATGTAGGTGCTTTTCCCCGCCATGTTGGGGCCGGTCACCAGATGAAGGAACGCGGAACCGGTTTCCATCACGGTATCATTGGGGACAAATGCTCCCAGCGGTTCGACGACGTCGAGGACCGGGTGACGGCCTTCGACGATTTTCAGAACGCCTTCGTCAGTTATTTCAGGACGGCAATAACTTTGCTCAACCGCCAATTGTGCCAGTCCGGCGATCGCGTCGAGCGTGGCGACGATCTCGGCATTGGACTTGAGTCGGGCCGTTTGAGTTCGCACGAGTTCGCGCAATTGGCCCAACAATTCCAATTCTCGTTCTTCGGCTTGCGAGTCCGCGGTGAGGACTTTCTCCTCGTACTCTTTCAGTTCGGGCGTGATATAGCGTTCGGCATTCTTGAGCGTTTGTTTGCGAATAAAATTTTCGGGGATTTTGTCCTGGTGGGTATTGGTCACTTCGAGGTAGTAGCCAAAGACACGGTTGTACCCGACCTTGAGGCTGGGGATGCCGGTCGAATCGCAGACGGCTTGTTGATAGTTGGCGATCCACTGTTTGCCGCCCGCCGCCAGCTTCCGCAACTCGTCAAGGCTCGAATCGTAACCTTCCCGGATGAAACCACCATCCTTAGGCTGCAGTGGCGGATTGTCGATCAGTGCCTGCTCCAGTTCTTTGCGGAGATCAACGCACAAATCCAGCTCGGATTCCAGCTCAGCGAGCCATTGACTTGTGCGCCCGGCAAGTTTTGCTTTGATGGACGGAATCGAAGCCAATGTGTTACCGATGGCCCGCAGGTCTCGCGGCGACGTACGAGAGGTGGCGACGCGGGCCAGCAATCGCTGTAAATCGGAGATGCCTTTTAATTGTTCGCGTAAACCATTTTTGAGTTTTTGGTTTTTGCAGATTTCCTCGACTGCGTCGTGGCGCTTTCCAATGGCTTCGCAGTTGGCAAGGGGCGCTGCCAGCCAGTCGCCCAACATGCGACTTCCCATCGGTGTGATACTTCGGTCGATCACGCCAAACAGTGACCCTTCCCGGGTTCCACTGCGAATGGTCCGACTGATTTCCAGGCTGCGCCAGCTGGCCATGTCAATTTCAACGTACTCACTCTGACGAAACGGCTGGATGCGATCAAAATGTTCCAGCGAAGCGCGCTGGTTTTCCTTCAAATACTCGATGATCGCCCCGGCGGCACAGACCGCCGCGGGATCAAACTGCTCCAGGCCAAATCCGGCCAGCGTCGCGACTCCGAGTTGATTGGTTAGCGCCTGGTTGGCCAGCTTTTCCGAAAAGCTCCAATGAGGTCGTCGCGTAATCATGGCGGCCGAAGCTGGCAGCACAATCCGGTGAGCATCCCGCTCGGAAACAAGAATCTCTTTGGCACCCAACCGGGCCAGCAGGTCGGGAAGTGTGAGCTGCGTCACCGTCGTGGTAAAAAAGCGACCTGTAGCCAGTTCGGCCCATGCCAGGCCAAGCACAGGGTCGTTCGGCGGACCGGACCTCGCTGGCTTCTCCGAGCTGATGGCGACGGCCGCAATGTAATTACTTTCGGTCGGTTCGAGCAAAGACTGGTCGGACACGGTTCCGGGCGAAACGACTTGGCTTATTTCGCGTTTGACCAGGCCCTTTGCCGTCTTTGGGTCCTCCACCTGATCGCAGACGGCAACTCGAAAACCAGCCTGGATAAGTCTACCCAGGTACGTATCAAGTTGATGATGCGGAAAGCCCGCCATGGGCACGGCGTTTTCACTTTTGTCCCGACTGGTCAGGGTCAGCCCGAGCTCCTTGGCGGCGGTTTTCGCGTCTTCGTAGAAGAGTTCGTAAAAGTCGCCCATGCGGAAAAACAAAATGGCATCGCCGCAGGCTTTTTTGGCCGTGTCGTATTGTTGCATCATGGGGGACTTGGACATGTTGCAAATCGTAACAAGCTCCGCCCAAGTATTCGAGTAGACCAGCATTTTTGGGCCAGAAATCAGGCCCACCGGCAAAATTCGCCTAATCCGAAAAGTTGTGCTTCCCGACCGAAAGCCGCCAATTCGCTATCATTTAATTAGATTTGGTTAACTTCAAATGTCGCGTTAGTCGCAACTTCCGAATTGGGCTGAATTTGCTGATTCAACGATTCAAAAAAAAGTGCCGTTTGAAAGGAATTGGTTGAGTTTGGCGTTGTAGTTGCTATATTAGGTGGAGCTAGAAAACTACCACTGGAACTTGATCGAACACTGGCCTGTGTCAATGTTGATCCTGCTTATCTCACCGACGCCTGTCGGTGCCGTTTCCGAATTTTTGCCACTTGGAGGATAACCGTGGAAACGCTGTCTACACATCATGCTTCACATCAGCAGCCGGCGCCTTTTGTACTCGGCCACCTGGGTGAAGAGCGCCCCGAAGAGTCGTTTGATTTTTGGGGAATTTTAAACCGACGAAAATGGCTCGTGTTTTTGGGTTTGGTCGTCGGAATGGGATTGGGTGGTTTGTACCACGCCAAGACCGACGTGATCTACGAGAGTAAGGCCACGATCAAGATTGAGCCCAAGAATCCGCTGGTGATGCAATTCACGAATTCGGATGCAATGTTGCCGAACGCCGGACTCATGTTTGCGAATCGTCACGATCGTCGAATCGCCACAGACAATAATTTGATCCTCAAATGTCTGGAAACGAACAATCTCTACAACCTTGAATCGTTCGACGAAATGGCCCGTGAAGAGGTGGTTCCTTTCGTTCGCGAGAACCTGGAGGTCATTCCGGATAAGGAAGAACCGTTCATTTACGAATTGACGTACAAGGCGACCGACGCTTACGACGCCAAGACAATTTTGAACAACATTATTGCCACTTACCAGAATGAACTGGAAACAATGTATCGAGATGAATCGGAAGAATTCATCACTCTGTTGAAAGAAGTCAAGAACCAGTTTCAAAACAGCTACTTGGAACTGGAAAGTGAAGTTCAGCAACTCGTTGATGAGAATGACTCACCTGCAATTTACGGTAAGGGGCAAAACATTCACCAGATGAATCTGGCGGTACTCAATAATCGCATCAAAGACAACCAGGATCAGCTGAACATGCTGGCTGCTGACCGCGAACGAATTCTGAAGGCACTCGAGGGTGGCGAGAAGGAAATGGAAGAGATGTTTTGGATTCTGCGTCAAAGCAAACGAATCACGCTGAGTGATGCCGAAGATCGGCGCGGGTTCAAAGCACTGAAGCTCTTGTTCGTGAAATTAACGTGATGGAATTGCAATTACGCGACCAAAGTAGCAGGTTGGGTGGCAGCCACCCAAGAATCAAGGCACTCAAGGACCAGATCGCATTTTGGAAAGAATACGTCTTGAAATCCGAGCAGGAAAATGAGCTTCAAATGGCGAATGTGAATGCCGAAGTTGCCCTGCGTCGATACTTGATTGCAATCGACCAAAACACCGAAGACCTCAAAGGGGCAATTGAAAAGGAAAGTGCTGGAGTACATTGAGAATCAGGCGAAAATCGAAGAGATCGCCAAGCTTCAAGCCAAAATTGAAAATAAGACGCGTCAGCGGAACAACGTTGAAGAACTGCTCAATTCGACGGTCAAAAAGGTTTTCGAAATTGACCCCCAAGGAGAATTGAACAGCCGCAGGGAGCACGAGGGCTTCCGATTCTACTCCCTGATGGATGCCACGTTGGGCGAACGCGTTTGGCCAATTCTGCCGATCGTGTTGGCGATTGGTGGTTTGCTCGGTACGCTGCTCGGCTTCGGCCTGGGCTGCCTCGTCGAATTGGCCGACAAGACGTTCCATAATCCGGATGAGATTATGAAACAGCTGAACTTGCCGTTGATCGGCCACATTCCGGTCATCAGCCAAAGCAAACGATACCTGGTCGAAAACTCACTGATTGACCCGATCGTTTGCGTCTATCATCGACCGAAATCACAGGTTGCCGAGGCCTTCCGGGCCGTACGAACCGCGTTGTACTTTAACACTCAAGGGCAGGCACACCAGGTAATTCAGGTAACCAGCCCGACACCGGGTGATGGAAAATCAACCCTGGCTTCCAACCTGGCGACTTCGATTGCTCAATCCGGCAAACGAGTCTTGCTGGTCGACGCGGACATGCGACGTCCAAGACAACACATCACGTTTGGCATCACGTCCAAAGAAGGATTCGCAACCGTTATGAGCGGAACATCCAATTGGCGTGATGTAATCTTTGAATGTGAAGAAATCGAAGGCCTGACAATTATGCCTTGTGGTGCCAAGCCGAATAATCCGGCTGAATTGAGCACCTCGCCCCAGGTCAAAGAGCTGATCGAAGAAATGCGTGAGGAATTCGACTTTGTCGTGATCGACACGCCGCCGCTGTTGGCCGTTACCGATCCGTGCCCGATTGCCGCACGCGTCGATGGCGTGATCATGACGCTGCGGATCAAGAAGAACGTCCGCGTCAGTGCGGAACGTGCGACTGATATCCTGCGTAACCTGGGAGCCACCTGTTTTGGTCTGGTCGTCAATGGTGTGGGTGCCCAAACAGGCTACGGCAGCCAGTACACCTACGGTGCTTACCGAGCTGGCTATGCGTATAACGGCTATGGCTACGGTTATGGATACGGATACGGTTACGGTTACGGTACCAGTGGCAAGTACTACGACGAAGACCAAAAAGGTCGACGTCGGCCTGCTCCGAAGAACATTGAGGCTCAGCCTCTTGATCAATAATCGGATCTAACTCCAGTGGCATGGTCGATTCTTTGAATTGACTGTCGACGAGGCGCCCCTAAATCCTCTAAGGGGCGCCTCTTTTTTGTAAAAAAACTCTCCCCATTCCCCGCCTGCGAGAAACCCGGCGCTGGATTTTCGCGTTGCTGAGCGGATCGCGCCGGCGCGGGTTTGGGCTGTCTGGCCAATCACTCCTTTGCTACATTTCGCCACCGTTTCATTCAAATGAGGTTGGTGAATTGAAGTCGAAAACCCCAAACTGCGGATTATTTCTGGCCGTCACGCTCACACTGTTGCTTCCAGGTTGCGCCGAAGGGCCTCTCTGGCAGGCCGGCAAATACGTCCCCTGGGCACGTAACCAGTGGGCCGAAGAAGAGCAGGTCGCCAATACGATCTTCGCCAGGAAAAAGCAGATGAATGAGCTCGTTTCGAAAGCCACCCACGGAACGATAGAGCAGAAAGACGCCGCCGCCAGATCGCTGGCCGAGACGATTCAGCGCGATCCTATTTTGTTGATGCGGCTGAACGCCGTGAAGCTGCTTGGCCAACTCGACTGCCCGGCCGCGATTGACGCGTTAGCCAGCGCCTCGAAAGACCACAATTCCGACGTTCGTATTGCGGCGGTTCAATCCTGGGCGAAGTTGCCAGGCGAAGTCGCGATTCGTCAATTGCAAGAGATCATTGGCAGCGATACGAATATCGATGTACGCCTCGCAGCCACGCGAGCACTTGGCAATTATCAAGGCAGACAGGCCGTCCAAGCCCTGTCTCTGGCTTTGGACGACAAAGACCCCGCTTTGCAACTGCGAGCCACCGAGTCGCTGCAACGAGCTACAGGCGAGTCCATCGGTCACGACGTAAACGCATGGAAGAAATTCGTCCAGCAGTCTTTGCCAAAATCGGCGAACAGCGAGCAAGTCAAACAGTCTCCTCTTACCGGTGCGAATGGGCCGGTGGCCGCACGCAACGACGATTTTTTTGCCCGATAATTGAACATCGCGCTACTGGCGAACCTGGACGGGCACAGTCCAGTCTGCTTGTCGTCGACCAAATTAAGATTTAGATTCTAGCTTGGCGAGTCTTTTCAGCTGCCGGTCTGGTCTCTCTGATCAAACAGCAATTCTCCGTTCGGCTCGCGGACCCAACATCCATGAGTAAGTCAAGAAAAAGCCAATCTGCCTTTTTTGCCTTTGTCGAGGCGGCCGCGAAACTGGCCAAAACAACTGGCGCGGATGCGATCTTGATTTTGACCCAAAAATCGGTGGATTGGACCCGACTCAAAAACAAAACCTCAATTTGCGAAGCCCTGATTATTGCGACTCACAGTGAAGACGTAGCTCGGAGCTCAAAGGAAGCGGAGATCACCACCACGCTATTGGAAAAGCCTGAAGCAACCGTGCAAAACCAGTTGACTCAGGCCGTGCTTTCCAGTGTTGCCAGCGAAAAAATCGAACCCGGCTCAACCGTGGTTTCCATTTATTCCGGTTTCGACACCGAACACATCGACACGATTTCTGTCCTCAAACTCACCGAACGGCTCGGACGACTGACGGCCCGAGATTTGCGCAAACTGGAAACCAAGGTCCCCCTGGAAACACTCAAAACGGTGGTCGATTTGGCAGTTGAAATTGGCCGCGAAGGACGTGAAGGCAAACCGGTCGGCACGATGTTCGTCGTGGGGGATCATCGCAAAGTTCTGGAAGAAAGCAGGCCGGGCGGCTTTGACTTTGTCAAAGGCTATTCGAGAAAAGAAAGAAACCTCTCAGATTTTCGCGTCCGCGAAGGCATCAAAGAAATCGCACAGATTGACGGCATGTTTATCATTGCCGCCGATGGTACCGTCGAGGCCAGTGGCACGGATCATCGACACTTCTCCCGTTCAAATTACGATGACCACCGGGTTGGGTTCGAGACATTTCGCGGGCGCCGCCATTAGCAAAAACACGAAAGCAATCTCGGTGGTTGTTAGCCAGTCAAGCGGCACGGTCAGGATTTTCCAAAATGGAGAAGTCGTTTTGCGGATCGAACCGCTGGAGCGAGCCATGAAATGGAAGAACCTCGATACCGAATCCAGCACTCCATCCGAAGCCCCTTAGCCGAACACCCGGCATTCTGCCCCTTGTCGATGCGTCAGGTGGGCTCGCGAGCGGCCTGCTGAACCACCTGTTGTGGAACTCCAATGTCGATCACTTCAACCTGTCCAAATAGGGAGGTTGAAGAGCTCCCGACCAAGGCTGGCTTCAAAGCTACAAATGTGCACGTCACCTCGGCACAAATCGTTGGTTCGCGGTCTTCGCCGGTATCGCAGTCCATGCCCGTTGGCAGGTCGATTGCCATCACTCGTGTCGCGATTGAATTTATCTCACGGACGATTTCGTTCATCGGCGATCGCAGCGGGCCGGTCGCACCAGTACCCAGCAAAGCATCCACAAGCCACTCCACAGGATTTGCCCGCACGCATCGCAGCTCACTGTGCCAGTCGGTCGGCGATAGCCTGGTCAGGCTGACGATCGGGAGGCCCATCTTGCCAACGATATTGAGGTTTGTCCGGGCATCCCCCGAATACTTGGCCTGTTCGCCGGCGAGAACCACTTTGACTTCGATGCCGCGATTGTCCAAGTGTCGCGCGATTACGAACCCATCCCCACCGTTGTTACCCGGACCGCAGCAGATTACAACCGGCCCACTGCAACCGCGTTTGATCAGTTGTTCAAAACATCCGCGTCCTGCGTTTTCCATCAACAGGATCCCGGGAATACCAAATTCCTCGATTGCGATTTGATCAACGCGTCGAACTTGCTCACGCGTCAAAACGGGCATCTGGGATTCAAATTCCGCATTTTGTTTAGACACGGTCTCTCCTGCGCACTTTTTCATCCACAATCGCAAAACGGCTGTTCGGAAGTTGCCGAACAGATAATAATATCAGTAAGTTTGTCAGGAACATGTATGCTTCGCGTTGCTCAGCCAGATATTGATCAGCCATGCCAATTTACGAATACAAATGCAGTCAATGCAACTCGCATTTCGAAATCCTGCTTCGATCAGGGGAAACCCCCGTTTGTCCACGGTGCCAGGGATCCAAAGTTGAAAAACAGCTAAGCGTGATTGCTTCGCCAACGCACAAGCCGGGAAATGGCAACCCACAACCGCTGCCCGGGGGTGGATGAGGCTTACCCCAATGTGGCACCGGTGGTTGCCAACAATAAAAATAAAAAAAACGGCCGCGAACAGATTCGCGGCCGTTAGGCCAATCGCCCTCTAACATGGATCAAGGTAGGTATGCCAATCCCAAGGCAGTAAGTGTTTGAAGTTTGATGCCTTCCAGGCTGATGGGTACAGGATCTTTCAACCAAGGGGCACAATCGCCCGGTCGGTAATAACCCAGTGCGTATTGACACTCGTTGGCCGGATGAATTCCGGCTTGGTAGGGCAGAAACAGCAGGCTGACGAAAAAATGACCGGTGCTTTGGATGGGTTGCAGGAACGGGCCGTGCGAATGCCCATACCGCTCCAGTTGAATATTCTCAAAGTACAGCGGCTTGTGGCACAGCGATGAAGCTTTCCAGGTCACCGTCTGTGGAATCCAGCACCGGGCCGCAAATGTCTTGTTACCCAAGGAACACTCCTCCGGGATTTGCCAAAATTCCGAAATTGCCAGCACATCCGCGTCGCTCAATCGGGCACGTGAAATTTTTTGACCGGAATCGAGAACAACGTAACCGCGACTTAGCTTGGTCATCGCTCCCGTCGCCAGGACATTGCCACCTCGATCCGTCCATGTTCTCGATACGAATGCCGACTCTTTTTTCTGTTCACTGGGTGGAGGGCTCATGTCCAGGGCGATGCCAGTAATGGGGTTGTTCAGCAACCTGGAGCGAAACTCGTCGCAGGAGCGTTTTACCGGTGCTTGACCTGCTGCATCGTCGGCGGCCGCATTTGACTTTTCCTGGTCACCCTGATCGGACAAACCGGGTAATTCTTCCATTTGATCCAGGTTTGCATCGAGGCCATCTTGCGTTTCCTGGTATTCATAAAAACGTTCCGATGAGGGTTCCGTGAATCGGTCTCCACTGGACGGCGTGTAGTCGCTGTCGTCCCGGAACATCACGTGAGGTTCGGATTCGTAAATTGGCTCTTCGGTTTCTGGATCGGAGTACGTTTCGACCGACCGGTTTGAGGGAAGGTAGGTTTGATTCGGTGTCTCGTTGCGATGTCGCACAGGCCTGTTCAAGACCGAAATTGGTCGGTCGGCAAGGTCTTGGCTCTGGGCCATCCGATCCTGATCGTACGTCGGCGGTTCTGATCGCAACGGAGGGTAATCGCCGAACGGATCCTGGATCGGCTGACTCAGCACAGGTTCCGACATCGCCGCCTGAGCCATATCGCCTTCATCCTGGTATTCCGCCAGTTCATTGACCGGTATGTCGCTACCATCGCAATCACATCTTCAACTGCCGACATTGGAAATTCGTTGATGTTGACGAGAACGCGGAGCTTCCCCAAGAGGGCGAGCGTTTGGGGGAACTTTCATGGCGAAGGGCAGGGGTATTTGCGCGGCTGCCGCCATCGGCCGCTGCATATTCGACCGTTGCATATCCGGCCGTTGCATGCTCGGTTGTTGCAAACGGGGCTGTCGACCGATTGGTTGTGGTTCTGGATCTCGAGGTTGGGCATCACCCGACGGTTCTCGCGATGACGAGATCAATTCTGAAATTCGGTCCTGCAGGCCTGGTCCACGATGGATCAGGCTCTGATCGGACAGCTGCGCCCGTCTCAATTGGCTGAGCGGTCCGCTTTTTCGCGTAAATTTTGTCGGCGTCGTGTTATCAAACACTTGTTCGTTTTGTCGCCGCGGATCGTATTGGTTGCTTGACGGAACTTCGTATCCAAATTGGCCCTCGTTCTGTCGCGGCGTTGGCGACACATGAACCGGCGGCAGGTAACTTGGCATTGGCTGGGGTGCCTGGCCTGCAATCGGCTGGGCAAACGAATTTGCTTGGCCCGGCAGTCCCTGTTGAGACGCGGATGCCATCCTCGGCACGTCATACGTATTGTTTGGCGCTGGCCCGGGTGATGCTGACGAAACACTCATTTGCGATGGCGGCTGCATCATCTGCATGGCATCGCGCTGCCAGTGATTGCTGGTAGGCGGCAGCATGTTTTGGACGCCTTCAGATTGCGGCGATGGTTCGGCGTATTGCTGGCCATTGGCCAAGCCACAACCGACAACCATCGCAACCAACAATGTCGAACGACCAATCCAATCAGGGGCCCGACCGAAGACCTGCCAGTGCGGCGAGAGAAATCGCGCTGCAGGTGAAGAACTACATGCTGTCTTTGGACCCTGGTCCTTCCGTGCTGTAATTCGGAGACTCTTGAGTAATCGCAATGTCATGGGGATGGCTTTCTCTAACACTTGCCGCCGAAACCTGGATAAACCGCGCATCTGAGCGAAGTTGATCGATTGTCTGCGTGCCGCAATAACCCATGCCTGCGCAAACCGCCCACCAACTGGTAAACAAACTCGTTCAGCGCCCCCTTGAAAGGAACTCGTCCCTCGACGCCTTCTGGAACCAGTTTCCCTGGTTGCTCAGCGGACTGTCGATATCGGTCGCTCGATCCTTTCGCCATGGCTCCCAGTGAGCCCATACCGCGGTACACTTTGAACGTGCGCCCGTGGTACAGAATCACTTCACCTGGACTCTCCGCCAACCCGGCGAATAATCCTCCAATCATGCAGCAACTGGCACCTGCCGCAATCGCCTTGGTAATGTCACCCGAGTAACGAATTCCTCCATCTGCAATGATCGGAATGTTGTTTTCATCCGCAATTTTTGCCGCTTCAAATATCGCCGTGATTTGTGGAACACCAATTCCACTCACCACCCGCGTCGTACAAATCGAACCCGGACCGATTCCGACCTTGACCGCATCGGCACCCGCATCGATCAATGCCTGACAGCCTTCCGCCGTCGCGACATTGCCGGCAATCACATCGATTCCGAACCGCTTTTTGATCTCGCGGACCGTTTCGATCACATTGCTCGAATGTCCATGGGCACTATCCACAATCAGCACATCGACATCCTTGTCGATCAGCTTTTGGGCTCGCTCGTAGTCGTAAACGCCAATCGCCGCACCGACCCGCAGCCGCCCTTGCTTGTCTTTGCAAGCGTTGGGATACCGACGCATCATGTCGATGTCTTTGATCGTGATCAGACCCTTCAGTTTCCTTTCTTCGTCAATCAGCAAAAGTTTCTCCACCTTTTTAGCCGTTAAAATTTTCTCAGCTTCCTCAAGCGTTACATTTCCCGTGGCCGTAACCAACGGATCGCGTGTCATTACCTCAGAAACCGCAATATCCATGGTTTCCAGGAAGCGGAGATCGCGACGCGTCAGAATGCCTTTCAACGTGCCATCAGCTAGCACAATGGGAACGCCCGAAACATTATGATGGCTCATGATTTCTTTGGCTTGGCCCACCGTCGCCTCAGGCGGCAGCGTGATGGGGTCAAAGATGATGCCATTGGCGCTACGTTTTACTTTGTAGACTTCTTCCGCCTGCGCATCGGCGGGCATATTTTTGTGGACGACACCCAGTCCGCCGACTTTTGCCAAACCGATTGCCATCGCATGCTCGGTCACCGTGTCCATGGGCGAACTGATCAGCGGAATGTTGAGCCCGATGTTGGTGGTCAGCCGGGTCGACACATCGACTTCGGAAGGCACGACTTCGCTGTAACGGGGTTCGAGCAGAACATCGTCAAAGGTGATCCCGGTGTAGCGAATTTTGTCGTCCATGGCTGGCCTCATATAACGCGTCTGGCGGCTGGGCCTTGGTCTCACGGAACCGCGGCGAAAATCTGTGCCGAACGCTGGATAAATGAAGCGCTCAAGTATGATGCGAATTGACCCCTTTGACAATCAGACGCGATCCGGAGGGGCGCCGTCTGTGGAACGCGCTGGCGCTTGCCGGCTGGACGCGCTACGATTCGGGAGGCGTTCGGTCGTTTAACGGTTAGCCGGCAACCGTCTGCGTCGCGGGGATGGAACCAACGCGCTGGCGCCTGCCGGCTTGACGTTAAACGATTCATTTGGGCAGACTGGTTGTTTCAGGAGCTGTAATAAAACATAAACAAATGCGAGTTTCATCTTTCTCCAAATTGAAAGCCCTTTGACAGAGTTTCGAAAGACTATTCGAGAATAGGCCATTCAACATTTTCGATCATTGATTTGAGGCTAACGGATGAAGTCCGACGAAGTATCCGCAGCATTTCCCGTCACGATTACATTGCCCGTTCAATGGGGTGATCAGGACGCATTCGGACATGTCAACAACGTGCGTTTCCTGCGCTGGTTCGAGTCGTCGCGGATCGCCTACTTTCGCAAGTGCGGAATCGAATTGACCACCGCAGGATTTGGACCGATCCTGGCCGCCGTGACTTGCAACTATCGCAATCAAGTCCGATTCCCCGATACCGTCACCGTGGGAGTTCGAGTGATAAAATTGGGAGGCAGCAGTATCGGCATTGAACACAGGCTATGGAGCGAGCGACTCAATGCGGTGGTAGCTGACGGAAACTCGACTGTCGTTTTTTTTGACTACCAAGAGCAACGGCCCGCACCTATTTCGCCCAAGATCCGCGCCGCCATCGAATCGCTCGAAGGCCATTCGTTCGATTGACGGCGCGAGTTTAAGCGCAGAAAACCGCCGAGCGAGTAGGTTAATTGGGTGATGCCTCGACCGACTCGCGTCGGGGGCTTCTGATCCTTATTTGACAGGCCGGAATAGGCAACGGAGTGATAACTCCCGCCGACTCGCGTCGGGGGCTTCTGCTGAGCGGCAAGTTCAAGCAAAAAGGTTCCCGCCCCTACCTCTCACCTCAAACAAAGCGCTAGCTCTCCTCTGCGGCCCTCTGCGCCTCCGCGTACTCTGCGTTAAAAAATCGGTTTGGCAATTACCTGCTCAATGACAATGGGGTTAAACTAAGGCACTTCATTCATTCTTGGGACCAGACCTGTGAAACCTGCTGACAATCCCGACGTCCTCAGCGTCACCCAGTTGACGATGGAAATCAAATCCTGCCTTGAGCAAAAATTCAATGCGCTCTGGGTCAGCGGCGAAATCAGCGGGTTGTCGCGACCCAATTCAGGCCACATTTATTTTTCGCTGAAGGATCAGCGATCGCAAATCAAGGCAGTCATTTGGCGATCCAACGCGGAGCGATTCAACGTTGACTTTTTGGAAGAAGGACTGGAAGTCGTCTGCATGGGAAATCTGGACGTTTACGGTCCCCGCGGCGTTTACCAGTTGAACGTTCGCAAAATTGAGCCGTTGGGGCAGGGTGCTTTGCAGCTAGCCTTTCGAAAACTGCATGCGAAACTTCAAGCCGAAGGACTGTTTGACCCCGCGCACAAAAAGCCACTCCCCCGTTTTCCCAAACGCGTCGCCGTGATTACCAGCCCGACCGGGGCCGCTGTGCGGGATTTTCTTCAGGTCGTCAACCGTCGCTGGGCCAACATTGAAATCATTATTGTGCCGGTACAAGTACAAGGTCCCGGTTCGGCCGAACAAATCGCCGATGCGTTGGCCGCGATCCCGGATTTCGCGGAGCCACCCGATGTGGTCGTGCTAACTCGGGGCGGCGGCAGCATCGAAGACCTGTGGAGTTTCAACGAAGAACGCGTATGCCGGGCCATTTTCCATTGCCCGATTCCGGTGATCTGCGGTGTTGGGCATGAGATTGATGTTTCCCTGGCCGACCTGGTGGCCGACGTCCGGGCTTTAACGCCCAGCGAAGCGGCCGAGCGGCTGGTTCCGGACCGCCGTGAAGTTCTGGAAATGCTCGCCACAGGAAAACGACGTCTGGCTTTGGCGTTGCGAAATCGCTTGTCCATGGCCGAGCAACAACTTGCCCTGCTGGCCCACAAACCCGTCATCACGCATCCGCTCGATCGCAATTCGAGATCACGAGCGGCAGCTGGACGAACTTGGAAAACAGATCCAGCGCTCCACACATCGGCGGGTTGAAGCCAGCCACCACCAGCTTGGTCGCCTGGTCGCACAGCTGGAATCGCTTAATCCGCTGTCCGTGCTGGCCCGGGGTTACAGTTTGACGACCACTGAGTCAGGCGAATTGCTGCTCGACTCCAAAGCCGTCTCGATCGGTGATAGAATCACGACCCGCTTGCGAGATGGGCAAGTTGTCAGCCGCATTGAAGACGTTGATTGAGATCCCGATGGCCAAAAGAAATCCAAAAACACAGCCCCCTTCATTCGAAGCGTCTCTGGAAGAGCTGCGGACCATCGTCTCGTCGCTGGAAGAAGGCAATTTGTCGTTGGACGATTCGCTCAAGAAATACGAAGCAGGTGTCAAGCACCTCAACCTCTGTTACGCCGCGCTCAAAGACGCCCAACGAAAAATCGAGATCCTTGTCGAACTTGATGCCGACGGAAAATTGAGAACGGTCCCCTTTGACGATCAAGCTTCGGAATTTGGGGGAGCCAAGCCGGACGACGACGAGGAAGATGTCGTAGACGGTACGGACACGTTATTCTAAAATGGGGGGGCTGTTTTCGCGGAGTTTTACCGCTCTTTTGACTGTTATGTCAATGCAGGTGCTGCGGTTTGGCAACTAGGGAAGTTGGTGCTGGGGAGTACCGATCTCCAAAATCGTTGCTCCTCGGCATTTTCCCTAATGACTAATCACATTGGTTAACAGCATTTTGGCGAGTTGCTCCTGTACCGTGCTGTGACTCGTAAACACGTCCTCCCGGATTGTTTTCGATGAGTACCGCACTGTTTCCGCCCGAGATAGAAGCTTACCGCGTTCAAATTGACTCGCACCTCGACCGCCTTACAAATTTCGGCGAGAACAATTTGGCTCGGGGAAAGGATTGCCCCGCCCATCTGCGAGAAGCCATTCGATATTCGCTACTCGCACCGGGAAAACGAATTCGCCCGTTGCTGGTATTGACCGCAACGCACGTTTGTGGCGGAAACATCGAAGGAGCCATGGCGGCGGCTTGTGCCGTCGAGATGATTCATGCCTATTCGCTGATCCATGACGATTTGCCCGCCATGGATGACGACGACGTCCGCCGGGGGCGACCAAGCTGTCACGTCCAGTTTGACGAAGCCACCGCTATCTTGGCGGGCGATGCCTTGATTCCTTTGGCATTTCAAGTTGTGGCCGAGGAAACCAAACCTGCCGAAGTTGCCGTCGCCTGCTGTCTGACGCTGGCACGAGCGGCAGGGGCGACGCGACTGGTGGGCGGTCAAGCCGACGATTTGAGGAATCAATTCGCCAACACCGCGGTGGACGCGACTTGAACACATTCATCATCGCAAAACCGGGGCTCTCTTGACGGCGGCGCTCGAAATGGGCGGTTTGGTCGCTGGCGCGACCCCCAAAAAGCTCGAAAGCTTGACTAATTTTGGAAAACACCTGGGTTTAGCCTTCCAAATCGTGGATGATCTGTTGGATTTACGCGGCACCCAAGACAGAATGGGTAAAAGGACTGGCAAAGACGCCGGGCGCGGTAAGCAGACTTATCCCGCCGTGCTGGGCGTCGAGCAAAGCGAAATTCGCGCTCGCGAAAACGCCGAAGCAGCCATCGCCGCTTTGTCGCCGTTTGGTGACGACGCTCAACCATTGATTTCCATCGCCCGTTTCGTCGTTGACAGGACGCATTAAACCATGACCAAACTGCTTCCCACGATTCAATCACCCATGCAGCTGCATGAAATGTCGGTTACCCAGCTCGAACAGGTTGCCGACGAGATTCGTGAAACCCTGTGCAACCTGCTGTCGCTTCGTGCCGCACATTTTGCCTCCAACCTCGGAGTCGTGGAACTCACGCTTGCCCTGCACAGCGAATTTGATTTTCTCAATGACCGCCTGATTTGGGACACGGGACATCAAATCTATCCGCAGAAACTCATTACCGGCCGGTACGATGAGTTTCATACGATCCGCACCAGGGGCGGACTGATGGGATACCCCAACCCGCACGAAAGCGATTATGACCTGTTCATGACGGGGCATGCAGGCTGCAGCGTCTCGACCATGGTCGGCTTGAGAAGTGGTGACGATCTCATGGGTCGCACCGATAATCATGCTGTCGCCGTGATCGGAGATGGTGCGTTTCCATCAGGGATCGTTTTTGAAGCCATCAACAATGCGGCGAAACTGAAAAAGTTTTTGGTCGTTCTGAACGACAATGAAATGTCGATTTGCCCGCGCGTTGGCGGCATTGCCACTTATCTGGACCGGTTGCGGTCGAACCGGTTGTATGCCGGCATGAAGTCCGAAATCGTCAACATGCTGAACAAAGTCCCCCTGTTTGGCGATCCCACCGAAAAACTCCTGTTCCAGATCAAGGAGGGCGTCAAAGCCGGGTTACACGGCGGGATGATGTTTGAAGAATTCGGGTTCAAGTATTTTGGACCGATTGACGGCCATAACATTTCGATTGTCAAAAAATACTTGAAAATGGTGCGCGACGTTGACGGACCGGTGCTCCTGCACGTGATTACCAAAAAAGGCCAAGGGTTCAAGCCGGCGGCCGAAGATCCAGTCTACTTTCACACCCCGCCCGCGTTTGATCTCGAGGGCGAAACGCCCATTCTCAAATCGGAAGGCGGCGGCCGAGCTTACACGAATCATGCCCGCGACGCGATTCTCGATCAGATGAAACACAACTCCCGGGTTACCGTGATTACCGCCGCCATGTGCCAGGGCAACAAACTGGAGCCGGTCCGCGAGGAGTTTCCGGATCGCTTTTTCGACGTTGGTATTTGCGAGTCACACGCGGTGGCATTTGCCGCCGGGCAAGCCAAAGTTGGCTTGCGACCGATTGTCGACATTTACAGCACGTTCCTGCAACGCAGCTATGACCAGATCTTCCAGGAAGTCTGTCTGCAAAATCTGCCGGTCACATTCATGCTGGACCGCGCCGGGTTGACCGCTCCCGATGGTCCTACGCATCACGGCACCTTTGATTTTGGCTACATGCGGATGTTTCCCAACATGGTCGTCATGGCACCAGCGGATGCAAACGATATCGGCGCGATGCTCGATTTCTCACTCAACCACGATTCCCCGTGCAGCCTGCGATACCCCAAGACATCTGCGGCGGAAATCGAACGTGCACTCCAACCCGTCGAACTCGGCAAAGCGGAAATCATCAGCTGGGGCAGTGATGGCACCATCATCGCTGCCGGGACAACCCTTGTGGATTGCCTGGAAGCCGCCGAGATTTTGAAAACCGAGGGGCTTGATGTCGGCGTCGTCAGTGCCAGGTTCGTGAAACCCATCGATCTCGAAATGGTTCGCAGATCCCTTACCGAAACCGGATTCGTGTTGACGGTCGAAGAAGCCATGTTGATGGGCGGTTTTGGCAGCGCATTCCTGGAAGCCGCCAATGAAATGGGACTGGATACCAAGAAAGTCCACCGTATCGGGATTCCGGACGTATTTGTGGAGCATGGTGACCGTCATGAGTTGCTGGCAGATCTGAGGCTCGATGCTCGGGGAATCGCCGAGACTTGTCGCGATGCGGCGCAAAACTCACGTTTTCAAATCGCGGCCCGGGAGCTGAGCGTTAACAAGGGTTGAATTGAAGGATTTCTTGTTCAATTGACCGGACGTGTCAACGATGGAACGAATACTTGAATGGAGACAAACTAATCCATTTACGATTCGAGCCAACCATGCGACAAATGATTCGACAAGCCATGCAGGACCACGACGAATGGGTGGTCCAATTCGACTACGTCGATTCAAAAGGCGTGCGGACTTGCCGCGTAGTCAGCCCCATTCGATTCCTGGCCGACAATCGATTTTTGGGCCTTTGTCTCAGTCGCGAACAACCGCGTCAGTTTTACCTTGAGCGGTGCGAAAATCTCGAACTCAAACAGGCCCACGAGTATTTGATGCCCGTACCGATGTAAATCGGGTCGATTTTTATGCCGGGACCACGAGGTAGCTTGCCGCTCTGAGTCGAGTCCGCAAGCAGTTTCTCGACTCGGAGAGTCAAGCTACTTACACGACCAAGGGGTCGGGAGTCCTTTTGAAGTAACTGTTATCAGCTCGATGACGCGTCCTCAAAAAGACTCCCGACCCAATCCGTGGTTCGCCAGCCGACCATTGAACGTTACAATTTTGGTTCCGTTCTCAAGCGAAACCGAACATGGCGAATTCCGAATCAACCAACAAACGCGGCAAGGCAATCCTTTTGGGTTCGGGTGATCGAAAACCCAAAGTGCTCACTCAGGCCGACAAGCTCAGACCGTTGATCGAAGAAAAATTCGAGATCGTATGTGAAGATTTTGACTACTCGGAAGATCTCTCGAAAATCCAGGCCGACTTGGCCATCGTGCTGGGTGGAGACGGTTCCATTCTTCGTTCGGCCAAACAAATGGGCGAGAATCAATTGCCTGTCCTGGGCATCAATCTCGGCAAACTCGGATTCCTGGCGGACGTCCGGCCCGATTCATTAGTGCCAGCACTGGAGTGCATCGTTGAGGGTCGTTACGAAACTGTCGACCACCTGATGATCCGTTGCCAGGTCATTCGTGACGGAAAAGTGATAGCAGATCAGCTGGGATTGAATGAAGCCGCGATTTTGGGCGGTCCTCCCTTCGAAATTCAACGAATCGACCTGTACGTGGATGGAGAAATGGCCGCTTCGTACAGCTGTGACGGTTTGATCATTAGTACGCCGGTCGGCTCGACGGCTCACAATTTGTCGGCTGGGGGACCGATTCTACGCAAGGACCTGAAAGCATTCGTGATATCACCCATCAGCCCCCATATGCTGACCATGCGACCGGTCGTCGATGGTGCGGACCGCATTTATGAAATTGTGGTCAGCCGACCCAACGATTCCACTTGCATTGTTCTTGATGGACAGGTTATCACACAGTTAACGCAAACCGACCGAGTTCGAATTGTTCGAGCCGAACAGGTATTCCAGCTGATTCAGATATCAGGCCATCACTATTATCGCACCCTTCGGGAAAAGCTCGGATGGGGCGGTCGAATTACCAACCACCTTGACTAAATGAATTCATCCTTCTGAATTCTCGCGCCCTTACATTCGCACGGAGGCGAAGATGAGTTTTACTCGCGTTGCACTTTGTTTTTCACTGGTTGTCGCGGTTGCGCCATGACCACGACAGCTTGGGCTCAATCGAAAACGGACGAGTCCGTTTCCGAGTTGATCAGTCGCGCAACGAAGAATGCCAACAGCAAACAGAAGTTCCAGCTTGCCTACAAAATGCAGAAGGGGCAGGAATTACGCTGGACCGTTGAACATGTCGCTTCCACCAAAACGCAAATCGCGGGCGAATCGGAAGCAACTTCCTCGCGCAGCCAGTCCACGAAATTATGGAAAGTTTCCAGCGTCGACTCCCTGGGAAATATGACGTTTGTGCACACGGTTGAATCGGTCAACATGTGGCAACGTATCGGTGAATCGGAACCGGTGACGTACAACAGCTTGACCGACAAAGAAGTGCCGCTGGAATATGATTCGGTCACTTCCAAGATCGGCAAACCCCTCGCGGTTATTACGGTCAGTCCGGACGGGCAGGTTCTCGATCGCAAAACCAGCATGGATCAGCCGCATTTCGGTGTGGGAGACATTACCACGCCACTTCCCAAGGAAGAAATCGCGATCGGGTATCGCTGGTTTGTGCCGACAACGTTGACGGCCAAAGACGAGGAAGGCCGCAATCAGCAACTCAAGGCAAGAGTTCAGTTTGAACTGTCGAACGTGAAGTTGCCCAATGCATTCATCTCCTTCCGTACGGAAATTCTGACACCGGTTCAAAGTGACAAGATTCGCTCGCAAATCATGCAGCAATTGACCAAGGGTTATATTGTCTTTGACATGGATCGAGGGCTGCCGGTTCAAAAAGAAGTCGAATGGGATGAAAAGGTGCAGGGTTACGAAGGACCCGACAGTTACTTGAATTATGTCGGCAAGTTGACCGAAAAATTTATTGTCGGCAATTCATCGGCTCCGTTAGCTCCCGTGGGAAATGCCGTTCCGCCAAAAAGCGATTCCGAGGTCTCCAAAGTCAACATCCAGCCCCGCAACGGCAAACCAGTCATGCGAAAATGATGCGCTCGTAGCTTGACTCTCCTAGTCGAGAACGAAGGATGAACAATCTATAACGGTGGATAGCGATACAGCGTAGGTGGATTGAGTGATTCCTCCCGACCGACTCGCGTCGGGGGCTTCTGATTTTTATTTAGTTAACCGAAATAGGGGAATGGAGTGATAACTCCCAGCCGACTGGCGTCGGGGGCTTCTCGCGAATCCCGCGCCGAACAGGACCGTCCCCGCCCCCTCTGCCTTGCTTGGCCTCAAATCTCGCCTTGAATCCCTGTTGCGGTAGAATATGGCGATGGAATCGCCCACCGACAGCAAAACTCGCATTATCTGGATCGTCGCCTGGGGTGCGTTTTCCGTTGCCCTGGCGTATGTGATCTTTTCACGTTCTGTCGGTGCCGACCGGACTGTGGCGGTAAATACCGTTTGCCTGGGGCTTTGTTCGGCCCTCGTGGCAATCCCGCTGGGCGCGTTGGCTGCGTGGGTGGCCAGCGGAAACGGCTGGTTGTCACGAGCCATGCTGGTTGCCTGTGTTTCCTTGCTCATTGTCCCCGTCTTCGTGCATGTGTCAGCGTGGGATAGCGCCTTTGGAAAATTGGGTTGGCTGACCGCCACGCAGGGCGAAGTGCTCAAGCCAATTGTTTCAGGCTGGGTATCAGCAATCTGGATTCACGCCGTCGCAGCCACACCTCAAGTCGCGATCATCCTGCTCCTGGGCCTTTCGGAAGGCCGTCGGACGTTTGAGGAACAGGCGTTACTGGAAACAGGTCGCGCGTCGGTATTCTGGTATGTCACGCTACCCCGGCTGAGCCCATTGATTCTGTTATGCGCGGTGTGGATTTTCCTGAATTGTGCGCGGGAAATCGCGGTGAGTGACATTTACCGGATCGGCACGCTCGCCGAACAGGTGTACCTGGGATTCTCACTTGGCCAGTTCAATTCGATTCGAGGCAACTGGACGCCGCAGCAAATCGCGGACGCCCAGTCGTTGGGCAGCTTGGTGACGATCGCGGTTGTTGGCTGGGTGATCATTACCGGCATCTGGTTTTTCTCGCGGATGACCCGTCTTGAATTCGATTCAAGTCAATGGCGCCCTGCTCAAATTGGCAAATCCCGATCGTCGCTGGCCAAGAAACTTTCCGCGATCGGGCTGTTGTTGATCTTGGTTCTGGTTCCGCTTGGCAACCTGTTTTTCCGCGCGAGTTTTTTGGTCGAATCGATTGGGGGCAAGCCGACGGTCAGTCATTCATTTGCACAACTCGCAGCGGTCCTCGGCCGCGTGTTTACGCAATACCAACCTGAATTTGCCTGGTCCACAACGATTGCGGCTGTTTCAGCAACACTGATTCTCGGCGTCGTCACGTTGTTGACCTGGCTTGCCTGCCAGTCACGGGTTTGGAAAACGGTGTTCGTACTTGTGTTGACGGTGAGTTGTGCGGTCCCCGGACCGATGTTCGGTTCGTGGTTGTCAACGCTGTTTTCCTCGCTCACGCAGCCGACGTACAAGTGATTCCAGAGGATCAAAAGTTTTCTCTGTTTCAGGAGATACTCCCACACCAGGCATATTTGAACTTGAGCTGGGAATGACGGTCAGCAGTTTGTTAATGAATTTGGTGATGGAGATACCAAAGCAGTTCAGGTTGGAGGTGCATCAGGATTTTGTGTTCCAAGGAAGAAATTTACTGAGACTATAATTGGTTTTGAAGGCGTTCCAACAGGAGGATCAATGAAACTTTTCAACAGTTCAAGATCTATGTACAATGTTCTTCATAATTACCTTGATTTCTTTACTGAGGAATCATGTGGTCAATGTACTCCATGTCGGGTTGGTTGCCAGCAGTTGCTTAAAGGTGTCGAAAAAGTCAAGAAAGGAGAGGTTAAGATCAACATACCTGAATGAACTTATAAAACTGGCAGATTCTATGAAGATAGCTGCCAAATGTGGTCTCGGACAATCAGTTGGGAATGCATTTAAATCGATAGTTACCAACTTCAGGGAAGAGATCATCTATTAATTGTTTAATTAAAAATTCAGGTAAATGATAAATCTATTAATAAATGACCAGAAGGTATCTGTTAAGAAAGGAACGACAGTTCTTGCAGCTGCCAGGAAACTCAAAATAAACATCCCGACTTTATGTAATCACGATGACCTTTGTGTCGCAGGTAACTGCCGTGTTTGTCTTGTTGAACAAAAGGGAGCAAGAACGCTTATCGCATCATGTGCAACCCCTGCATCAGAGGGTATGGAAATTCACACCAATACTCTTAAAGTACGTAATGCCCGGAAACATGTTGTGGAACTTCTCCTCTCAGAGCACAGATCAGATTGCACAAAATGTTACAAAAACCAGAATTGTGAATTACAGGCACTGGCAAATGAATTTGCATTTGGCGACCATATTTTACTCGACCTTATTGAAGATCATGAATATAATATCGACAGGTCCTCTCCATCTTTTATCAAGGATGACAGCAAATGTATACGTTGTCAGCGCTGTGTACGAACATGCTCCGAACTCCAGTATGTATCTGCAATAGCAGTTGCCAGAAAAGGCGCTCATCAGAAAATTTCATCATTTCACGACAGACCGATGAGCCATGTTGTTTGCACTAACTGCGGGCAGTGCGTAAACCGTTGTCCTACCGGAGCACTTGTTGAAAAGACTTATATTGACCAGGTTTGGGATGCTATATATGATCCCGACAAACATGTTGTTGTACAGACTGCTCCTGCTGTAAGGGTTGCTCTTGGGGAAGACCTGGGATATGATCCGGGTGAAAGGGTAACAGGAAAAATGGTAAATGCCCTGAGGCAGCTTGGATTTGACTCGGTTCTTGATACCGATTTTAGTGCCGACCTGACAATTATGGAAGAGGGAACAGAACTACTGTTGCGGTTGAAGAAGGTCATGGTTGACAGTGATAAGGATATATCACTTCCGATGTTCACATCATGTTCGCCTGGCTGGATCAAATTCATAGAACATAAATACCCTGAATTTCTTCCGAATTTGTCTACCTGCAAATCGCCCCAACAGATGTTCGGTGCCCTGGCAAAAACATTCTATGCCAGGAAACGTAATATCGACCCCTCCAGGATAGTATCGGTATCCATAATGCCCTGCACAGCAAAGAAATTTGAAGCCGACAGACCGGAGATGAGGGCAAGCGGATTCAAGGATGTTGATTTTGTACTGACAACACGTGAACTTGCTGTTATGATCAAACAGGCCGGTATAGATTTCAGGAATATCCAAAAGGCAGATTACGACTCAATAATGGGCGATTCAACCGGTGCCGGTGTTATTTTTGGTGCCACCGGCGGCGTTATGGAGGCAGCATTACGTACTGCTTATGAGATTGTTACCGGCCGTGAAGTACCTTTTGGTAACCTTAATATAACTCCGGTAAGAGGTATGGAAGGAGTAAAAGAAGCAACGATCAAGATAGAGGGATGTGTTAATGGATGGAAGTTTCTGGAAGGCGCAGAACTCAAAGTAGCTATTGCACACGGACTTGTTAATGCTGATAAGATCATGAAGATGGTAAGGGATGGCAAAGCTCATTATCACTTTGTTGAGATTATGGCATGCCCGGGAGGGTGTATCGGAGGTGGCGGACAGCCTATTCCTACTAACATGCAGATAAGGCAAAACCGCATGAAAGCTATATATGCTGAAGATGAGCATATGGTTCTTCGAAAATCGCACGAGAATCCAGATGTTATTGCCATCTATAAAGAGTTCCTCGACAAACCCAATAGCCATAAGGCACATGAATTATTACATACTCATTATGTAGAGCGTGATGACTTTTAGGTATGGAGGTGGTTTTCGGTATTCGGGATTCGGTATTAGCGGAATGCGGTAAGAGGAAGGCGGAAGCTGGTTGGTAGTAAATCTATTGAATCCTTTCCTCATTCTCTTCAGCTTTTGCCTTTTGACTTTCAACTTGCGACTTTTTCCGTTTTACTTTTTCCTTTAAACTTTTACCTTTTAACTTCCCTAAAAGCCACGCCATATTCTCCCCCAGGATTCTCATCGTCTTAATACCCTCTTTGTCTTTAAGAACTTCGCCCTTTTCTCTGCCAATAGCCAGATTCCAGTATGAGGATCCAGGTATTATCATCTCATTAATCAGAAAAAAGTGGTTAATACTGTTGAAGGCATGGATTGCACCGGCTCTGCGGACAGCAATCACTGCTGCCCCCGGCTTTCGCTTCAAAGGATTACCTGCTCCTCTTAAAGCATAGCCTGCGACATCTATGAGAGCCTTGGCATCTGCTGACAGGTCAGCAAAATAGACTGGCGATCCGATAATTATTGCATCGGCTGATAACATCTTTTCGATGCAATCATTTATAACCTCGTTCTTCTGATGACACCTTCCATCTGCTTTCTTCCTGCATTTCATACAGGCAATACAACCATTAACATTTTTACCGCCAATCTGAAAAAGCTGGTCTCTATCCCTTCTTTATTCAGAGCTTTAAAGACTTCTTTTATAAGTAGTTCTGTGTTGCCACCCTTTCGTGGACTACAGTTTATACCAAGCACCATAATCATAATAGTATTTTTTATTTAATAGATATTATAGTCCGGGAGATGTCTGAACGGTTCATTTTTTTCTTCCTTTCACACAGGCGCAACCAGGATATTCAGGGATATTATACCCATATGAGGTGGTTTCTTTAACATATTTGGTTTATAATGAAAAATATTATCCTATTATGTTTAAAATCTGTTGTATATCAATGTCTTTCAGAGGATTATTACTTGATATGAAGGTATCGGCAAGCATTGATTTTTTCTCCTGAAGTTTCACTATTTTTTCTTCTATACTGTTACTTGTAATATACCTGTAGACGAATATACTTTTGTCCTGACCTATTCTATGGGCGCGGTTCATTGCCTGCATTTCGGAGGCTGGATTCCACCATGGATCAAGAATAAAAACGTAGTCGGCTGCCGTCAGGTTAAGACCAACACCTCCGGCTTTTAGGGAAATGAGAAATATCTTGTTATCCTTGTCATTCTGGAAGCTCTTAACAATTTTCTCCCTGTTAATGCTTGCTCCGGTCAACATCGTAAAACCAATTCTATTTTTTCTTAATTCATCGGCATACAGATAAAGATGCTTGACAAATGAAGAGAATACTAATATTTTATGACCTTCAGATATAACACTTTCAATATCCTGAAGAACAGTTTCGAATTTTCCTGAACCATACGAGTAATCCTCAAAGGCCATGACAGGATGATTGGATATCTGCCTGAGTTTCATAAGCCCCTGCAAGACCAGTATAGCTGATTTTTCAAGACCTGTTGATGCAATGTTTTTAAGGATACTGTTTCTAACCAATGATTTCTCTGAGTCGTAAAGTTTAAACTGATCCTCTGTCATATCGCAGAAAACTGTCTGCTCTGTGATTGGAGGCAGCTCGCGTGCAACCGTCTCTTTTGTGCGTCGGAGAATAAACGGCTGAATAATCTTCCTGAGTTTCACCTCTTTTTCATCATCTCCCGTTTTTTCAATTGGTTTTGCAAATTCTCTGCGAAAGAATGACAGGGATCCAAGCAGCCCGGGATTAACAAAATTCAATTGTGTCCAGAGATCGGTCAGTGAGTTTTCAACCGGCGTTCCAGTGAGAACAAGCTTGAATTGCGATTTTAGCCTGTTAACCGTTTTGTATAGCATTGAAGCAGGATTCTTAATTATCTGGCTCTCATCAAGAATGATATAATGAATGAAAATGAACTTAGTAATTCAATATCTTGTCTTACGGTATGATAACTCGACAGTATAATATCAAAATTCTTAAAATATAAGGTTGACTTTTTTCGCTGGTTCCCTTTGTAGCTGCAAACGCTCATTTAGGTACAAATCTTTTTATCTCATTTTCCCAGTTATAAATAAGCGATGCAGGTACTATTATGAGTGATGTGACCTTTGGTTCATGGTTATCGAACAGGGTTAAATCAGTGCTAACTTCATAATTATCCGACGGTACCATGTTTTCCCTGTTATGCTGAAGCAGAGCAAGAGTCTGAATTGTCTTACCCAGACCCATGTCATCTGCAAGACACCCACCTAAGCCGGCTGTCTGCAGGACACCAAGCCAGTTAAGACCTTCAGACTGATATTGTCTCATCCGACATTTGAGTCCGGCGGGAGTCCTTACAGAAGGTATCTGATCGAGGGTAAGCAATTTTGCAAGTCTTTCGAATCCCGGGCGGGACTCATCATTAAAAGTGTCGGTAAGCAATGAAAAGTGTTGCTTATGAACCCTAAGGGAATCATCCGAGCTTTCCCCGAACTCAAAAATATTTTTGTATTTTGTGAGCCACGTTTCTGGTAATATAAATAACAACCCATCAGGTAATTCATATTCCCTGATACCTTCCAGAATATTTCTTCTGAAAAGAGTAAAGGGAATTTCCCAATCCCCGATTTTGACTATTGCTTTAAGGTCAAACCAATCATTCACAACCTGACTGTTCATTTCAATATTGACAGGTCTTAAATTATAATTGTGGTCGAGTCTGGATTTCAGGATAAAGCCTGAATAGATAATATCGGAATAACTTCGGTGATAGTTTCAATTATTAAATACAAATCAACCTTATGATTGATGTCTGAAGAAACCGGAAAAAAATTAATGTCATCATCCGAAAAAAAACCTAGTTCACCTAATGTATCGCGGCATTGCTTCTCCCAATCAAAATCCCGGTGATATTTCATAAAAATGAAATTCTCTCCTTTTTCTCAAATGATGTAAAAGAGTTAGAGAGCTCGCTCGAGTAAATTATATTTCCATTGTAATTATATTTTAGTATCAGCACGGGGCTTCCCTTCAGGCCTGCTTCAAGTTCCAGAATAGCTTCTTTTTCAGGAGCGAATTCAATTATTTCAAAACCTGTGGCATCTACTTTATAATTATTAACAGCATTCAGCACAAAACCACCAAAATATTTCATTTCAGTTTTTTTGGGGATCAGAATGTTTTCTTTAGTCAGGAAGGGTTTGAGTTTGGAACCATCCACATCTGAAACAAACAATATCCTGTTTCCTCTCTGATTAAACATGGTGACATACAGAGAATGTCGATAGAACTTCTTATCATATCAAGAATTTTACCGCCGGTTTCAATGCTGAGATTATAAGTGGTTTGTTCCTCATTTTTATTGAAACTGAATACAGGTAAAGCATTTTCACTACTGAGGTAAAGCAGATCCTCCGGATGAAGCGTTTCAATCCTTGTCCGCTGAAAGTAAACAGGAATCTTTCGTCTCTTGCTATTGTGAAACATTTGTAAATTCTTCTTTCTATATACGGTCTTATGAATTTCTCCAGCTTATCCGAAGTTACTTTTTCACGAAATTCTTTTACGTTGCTATCTCTTGAAAACAGCTTGAACAGATTTCTGTCGGTGTATTCATTAATAATCTTTACAAGCTCTCTCTCTTCTGATGTAAGAGTGCCCAATGTGGTGGTATTCGGATAGGGTGAGAGGCATTCCGAAAGTTTATAATAACTCCTGTTAGGCTCATTTTGAATAATATAAGGAAGCAGAACAGATCCCCATAATCTTTGGTATGTAAGGACAAGCACAAAAACTTTTAACTTTTTTTTCTGATCCTGTTTTCAATATCCTGAATTTGAAATTTCCTTCAATGTTGGCTAATTCTTCTCAATTTGCAAAGATATTAATTCTTAGATTTGTTATTGATAACGAAATACTTCTTTACTATCACCCTTTCTCCCCATAAGGAGGGCTTGAAATCTGTTTGATTTTAA
>CAVONL010000034.1:0-29412 GCA_963697295.1 uncultured Planctomycetaceae bacterium
AGAAACGGGGACAGGTCCAGTTATTGACATTCTGGGCGATTTCGATAGTCTGTTTAGATGCCTAGAACAGCTCGCTACGCGTTCGGCGGAATGATTTTCCACGTTCTCAATCGTGGCGTAGGGAAGCAGCAATTGTTTTTCAACGACGACGACTATCTGGCTTTTGAACAGGTGATTCAAGAGACGCTCGAAAAACGCCCGATGCGTATTTTGAGCTATTGCCTGATGCCCAATCACTGGCATTTTGTACTTTGGCCGGAAAATGATGGGGACCTGGGGCGCTTCATGCAGCGGCTGACCGTGACCCATGTCACGCGCTGGCAAAAGCATTACAACATGGTGGGTGATGGGCACGTCTATCAAAATCGTTTTAAGTCGTTTCCCGTCGAAACCGACGAGTACTTCTATCAGGTCAATCGCTACGTGGAACGCAATGCACAACGCGCCAAATTGGTTGTGACAGCGCAAGCTTGGAAATGGGGCAGCTTGTGGATTCGCCAACACGGATCTGCGGAGCACCGCGCGATGCTGTCCAAGTGGCCAATTCCGCACCCTCGAAAATGGATTCAATATGTCAACGAGCCCGCTTCCGAAGCCGAACTCAAATCGCTCCGTAAAAGCTGTGTTCGGGGCACACCCTACGGCAGCCCGGACTGGGTGATAGAAACAGCCAAGAAACTTGGCCTGGAATCAACATTGAGGTCTCCCGGCAGGCCAAAGAAACGATAAACTGGACCTGTCCCCGTTTCCGTAGCCCGTTTCCGTAGCCAAACACGATCGCGTATGAACCAATATCTTCCTACCCCCATTTTCCTACCTATTCCGTGATCAGCTTTTGGTAGGAACATGGAGGTAAGAAAATTTGCATGTGCAGGGGGTCTTGACGACGGTCTCAACCACCGGGCTCGTCTTGCGTCGTGGGCTTCTCGCAAATAATGCGCCGAACACTATTGGCCGAACACTATTGGAACACTATTGGAACACTATTGGGGGAACACTATTGGGAACACTATTGGGTGCGAACACTATTGGGCGAACACTATTGGGACAGGTCCAGTTATTGACATTCTGGGCGATGAGCCCGCTTCCGAAGCCGAACTCAAATCGCTCCGTAAAAGCTGTGTTCGGGGCACACCCTACGGCAGCCCGGACTGGGTGATAGAAACAGCCAAGAAACTTGGCCTGGACTCAACATTGAGGTCTCCCGGCAGGCCAAAGAAACGATAAACTGGACCTGCCCGCGTTTCCTGCTCCGCGTTTCCTGCTCGTTGCCTGCACCGTGTTGTTGGGAATTCCCGAACATGATTCAGACGATGACCCAGAAAAATAACAGGATGACCCCATGGTTGCTCATTGGTTATTGTTGTGCGCATCTTTTTTCCTGGTCCTCGTAATACTAACGCTGATGCCTGCGCCACGTTCCACAGCCGCCGAACCACTCAAGATCGCGGTCATCGGCCTCACTCACACGCACGTACACTGGATCCTGGGCAGGCCGAACCGCGGTGACATCCAGATTGTCGGAATCGTGGAGCCCAATCGGGAACTGGCAGAGCGGTACGTCAAGCAACATGGGTTAACAAGCGATCTGATCTTTCCCAGCATGGAAGCGCTGGTCAAATCGGTTGAACTTGATGCCGTGACGGCGTTTGGTTCAACCCTGGAACACCTGCAGGTGGTCGAGTTTTTCGCGCCGCGCGGAATCCATGTCATGGTTGAAAAACCGTTAGCCGTGAATTTTCAGCAGGCCACGAAAATGGCGCAGCTCGCCCGGCAGCACAAAATACACTTGTTAACAAACTACGAAACTACCTGGTACGCCACCAACCATCGCGCGTTTGAGATGCTCAACGTCGACAAGTCGCTTGGCGAATTGCGGAAGATCGTCGTCCACTCCGGCCACCAGGGACCCAAAGAAATTGGTGTCAACCAGGAGTTTCTGGATTGGCTAACCGACCCTCGTCAAAATGGCGGCGGAGCCGTAACGGATTTTGGATGCTACGGGGTCAATTTGACCAACTGGTTGACGGGCAACCAACGACCGACGAAGGTCACTGCAGTCTTACAACAGCTTAAACCCGACATTTATCCGAACGTGGACGATGAAGCGACGATCATAATCGAATTTCCAAAGTCGCAAGCGATTGTCCAGGCTTCATGGAATTGGCCCATTAACCGCAAAGACATGGAAGTGTACGGAAGCACGGGGCAAGTCATCTGCCATGATCGTCACCGGATCGAAATACGATTGTCCGAGAAAGGCGAGCCGGCCACCTCCGAACTCGCCGAACGCCAATCACCGAATGACGATCCGTTTGCATACTTTGCCGCCGTGGTCAACGATCAGATCAGTCCTTCGCCAAGCGACCCCAGTTCGCTGGAAAACAACTTGCTGGTGGTCGAGATCCTGGACGCGGCGATTCGCAGCGCGAGGGAAAAACGCTCGGTCGAGTTTGACTCGAGGTAAATCCACACAAAAACACCCGGCGAAGATCTCCGCCGGGCGTTAGCAAAACTTTTCGTTTTTTCGAGCGGTTACTGTTTCTTGGCAAAACCTGCTTCAAATGCCTTATCGCCAAATACCAATTCTGCTTTTGCAGCATCGTCCGTGGCGCCGTCAACTTTCTTTTTGCAATTCTCGCAGCAGAACTTGACTTCGATACCGTTGACTTCTGACATTTGATCGTCAGCGAGTTCTTCGCCTGAGATTGGGCAAGACGTTTGCACGTACTGCCCGGTCAAAACAAGATGCTCATTGGCTTTGACGGCGTACTTGGTCGGATCTTTGGCAAAATTCTTGGGGCAATTCTTGCAGCAAAAGAAAACTTTGCCGTCGCGATAATCCACGGAAAATTTATCGGACACCTTTCGCTTGGGCATCAACAGGCATTTGACATCGGTCAAATCATATTCGGGTTGATTCTTCGCAAAACCTTTTCCAAATGCCTTGTCGCTGAAAACCAGCGTCGCCTTGGCTGCCACATCTTCTGCGTCAGCTACTTTTTTGAGGCAACCTTCGCAACAAAATCCGACTTTGGTACCGCCGACTTCGGTCATCAATTCTTCGTTGATTCCGTTTCCCGAAAACGGGCAGGCTTTCTGAACGTATTGGCCCGTCAACACAAGTTGATGATTGGATTTGACTTCGTAGGCGCTGGGATCGGCTTCAAACTTCTTTTTGCAACCGTTGCAACAAAAATAGACTTCGCCATCATGATATTTCGCCGAGAACTCCTTGTTGGCGTTCTTGTCACCTTGAACGACGCACTTGATTCCGGCCAGGTCATCGTCGCCTGAGGCAAGCATCAGACCGCAACACGCCACGAAAATAGCAACTGATTTTAACAACATCTCTGATCTCCAAAAATTCAAAAAAACGCTTGTTTACGTCCGTTGATTATCGACTTTGGCCGCTGGATGTCAACGAACACCCGGAAGGCCGCGTATCTCAGGCGGACTCCCAAAGCGGAGTCTGGGACAGACTCGCCTACGGGAGTCACCTGGCCGACTCCCGAGGCTCCTCAAGTCCGAAGGTCATCAGCCAACCATAAAACATCAAGGCCACGACCAAACCAAACGCCAGCTCAAAACCGAACCAGTCGATCAGCAGACCCAACAGGCTCGACGTCAAAATCGCCGGTCCCGCCATGCACAAACTCAGCGTCGACAAATATCGGGGATGATACTTGGGCTCGACAATCTCCAGCGTGTAATTGCTGAAAGCCCGCATCGTGACCGGCGTTAATCCGACCAGGCTGAAGACGACGACAAAATACGGTTGCGCCACCGAACCGATAGCTGCCAGCAGCAGAGACAAGACAGGTGCCACACATAACGCCAACATCAAAACCCGCAGCACCAACCGATAGCCAAACCGGTCACCCGCCCAACCGGTTGGAATGCTGAAAACTGCGGCGCCAACATTCTGCGCGATCACCCAGGGAATCAGCGCCGTCAGCCCCAAGTCCAGCTTCCCGCGCCCCACGGCCTGGTAATGCGGGAATAGCGTCATCGACATGCCAAACAAGCCGGAAATGATTGCGAGCCGGCGAAAGTTTTTGTCGGCCACCAGAGTCTCCAGTGACATCTTGAACAAATCCAGACTCGTGCGTTTGGTCCCCGTTGGTGTATCTGGCGGCTCCTTGAGCAACAGCGTCAGTCCACCGGATGCCAAAAATGTGAATCCCGTAAAGGCAAAAATACTGGTAAAGTTGCCCCCCTCGTCTGTCAACCAGCGATTGAGCAGCACCCAGGCAAAAAAGATGGCGACAAAAGCTCCCACAGTCGTCGAGATCAGCATCAGCCGCCCGCGCTTGCGCGTCGCGATTAGTTTACCCGTCAACGTGCTGTAATTCAGTTGGTTGATTCCGGTGCTGGCAAAGAACACACCGTAAATCACCAGGAACAGGATCGGTAACCACCAGCTTGGCGTTCCGCCGGTGATCATCCACACGACGGACAGGACCAGAAAACAGGCTCCCATCACGCACGAAGTCGACGCCAGGGCATATTTCTTGATGGGAGTATTTCTGAGTTTGTCCGAGGCCAGGAGGGGCGGAATACTCTGGCCGAACCGGTTGAGCATCGGCAGACATCCTCGCAACCACGCCTGTCCGCCAATCAAGTCGAGCACGACCGGCATGATGATGCTTTCCGTTTTGAAAATCCAGCCCGTACGTTGAAAAACGTAGTAGATGGTCATCACGACAAAATTGAACCCGAGATCGGGTTTGACGCCGGGTTGCCGTGACGGGCCTGACTCAGTGGGTGCGCGTGTTTGAAGGTTGCCATCGGCTTGAGAATCAGTCATCGCCCCAACATAACGCGCTGCAGATTCGTTCTACGAGGCGACTCAGCGACCCATCAGCAGGTCCAGGTAGCTGGTCGTAATTGGATTCGATAGACCAAAAGAACCGGCAAGTGCCAGCAGTTTTTGCTTGGCTTTGCTGGCGGTGATTTCCTCCGAGTCCTCGTTGACGAGCAACTCGAGTTCGACAAAACTGCCCAGTCCGCTGACTTCGTCGAGACAGATTTCAATCCTGCCGGCGATGTCGGCCGGACGCAGTTCATAGGTTTCACGATTTTTGTGAACCACCGCAGCCGAGCAGAAACCCGCTCCCAGCAGGATCAATTTCATATTCTCGGCCGCTTGTTCGTCAGGCAGTTCGAGTTCGACTTCCGAACGCATTTTGGCGGCGTTGGTATCTGACTTATCCCGGTTCGGCCCTTTGAAAGTAAGCCAATACCTGTTGTGGGCTGTGCGAATGCGCAGGGCCAGGTCTTTTTCCGCAAAATTGCGTAAGGGATTGTCAAAGTACTCGTCAGACTGGTGCGAGACATGAGACAATTCAATTTCCGCTTGCCGTACTGCAGCACGGACGGCGTCCAGCGATTCAACCGGAAATTTAAGTTCGACTTCGATCATTGATTGCGTTCGGAGCGGAATGCGTTGTGGAGATTGTTATGAAAACGTTTGTCAAGTTATTTTGTGCCGTGGCCATGATCATTGTAGTGGCCGCGATCGTCTTGCCCAATCATTCGGCAACCGCGGAAGACAAGTTTGTCGGAAAGGACTGGCCAGAGGCAATGCGGATCTCCATGGACCAAATTGATCATGCTCCCTATGACCAGCTGTTGAAGAAATACGTCGATAAAAACGGACTGGTGAATTACAAGTCGTGGCAGGCAAATGTGGTCGATCGTACGGCGCTCCAGAATTACCTGGTTGAACTTGGCAAAGCCGATCCGCAACAGCCTGCCAAACGGGAAGCGAAATTGGCCTTCTGGATCAATGCTTATAACGCTGTAACGATCGAAGGGATCTTGCAGGTTTATCCGACGTCCAGCATTCGCAATCATACGGCAAAGGTCTGGGGCTATAACATCTGGAAGAATCTATACTTGTATGTGGGCGGCAAAAAATTCAGTCTGGATTCGATTGAACATCAAGTCCTGCGGCCGATGGGTGAACCGCGAATCCACTTTGCAATCGTCTGCGCCTCGATCGGTTGTCCGCGATTGTTGAACGAAGCGTACAACGGTGAACGGCTCGAAGAACAACTGACTCGGAACACCACCGATTTCTTTTCACGTGCCCAAAACCTGCAGGTCGACGCGGCGGGAAACACGTTAGGGTTGAGCTCGATCATGAGCTGGTTCGGCGAAGATTTTGGCAAAAGATTCCGCTGAACAGATCCAAACCGTCGTTAAATATTTTCCGGAGCCGGCCCGAACGTTTGTCTCAAAAGGCGGTTATCGGGTGAGTTATCTGGCTTACGACTGGAACCTCAACGAACAGAAAAAATAGGCCGGACTACGCGAGACCTCTGGTAATTCGGCAACCGGTCGCATTAACGTTGAAGCAGTGAGAAAAACACCGCCACTCGCCCGAGTGAATTGAAGTTCCGCACTTTTGGAAACCGGGCCCGACAGTGAGAATAAAATTGGCTTGGATTAGCTCCTCGCCAGCGCATCGGGTGCCCCTTCAACGAAGAAAGCGTCAAAAACAGGATCAAGAACTGGAAGCCGGAACCGCTGCGGGAAAAACCCCCAATTCACTTGTTCACTTTACGGCCCGCGGTAACTAGATTAGTCTTTTAGGTCTTAGTCACCTAATCTGCTACGCCGATTCGACATTGATTCGCACCGCCAGATTGTTCTGCCAACGCCGACCCATGGTTCAACATATTCCGATCCAGTCACCTCTGGCGAGCCAGCACTCGTTAACGGGCCGCGAATTGGCTGCGGGCAAGATTTTCGTCGTGCTGCCAGCCTTCAACGAGGAAATCGGGCTCCAAAGGCTGCTGCCGAAAATCCAACAAACGTTTCAACGCTCTGGGCACGACTACGAAGTTATCGTGGTCGATGACGCCAGCGTCGACGAGACTGGCTTGGTTGCCAGCCAGGCGTCATTCGAGATGCCCTTAAGGCTGGTCGCACATCCTGAAAACCGAGGCCTATCGGGAGCCATCAAAACTGGATTGGAAACCGCCGTAGGACTTGCCTCGGAAGGTGACATCATCGTTTCCATGGACGCAGATGACACGCACGCACCTGCCAGCATTCCTCAAATGGTGCAGATGATCGAGGAAGGCTACGATGTTGTGATCGCCTCGAGATACCAACATGGATCTCAAACCATCGGAGTTCCCTGGAACCGCCGGGCACTGACTCATGTGGCCCGGTGGCTGTTTAAGATCGTCATGCCGATCCGCGGTGTGCGCGATTATACTTGCGGCTATCGGGCCTACCGATTTGCGGCACTCAATCAGGCGATGCGACATCACGAGGACGCTTTTTTCACGGAACGTGGCTTTTCGTGTATGGTCGACATCCTGATCAAAATGCGTGGCTTTAATTTCGTGTTTGGCGAGATTCCGATGTTGCTGCGGTACGACAACAAGCCGACCGACAGCAAGATGGATGTCGCTGGGAACGGCCAAGCAAACGCTCTCCTTGCTTGTCCGCCGACGACTGGGTTGGTAGCGACCTGCAAACACGACGTCAATCAGCCCCAACGACATTGAGATGATCGTAAAAACTCCTGACCACAATTCGACTCGTTGGGCCATTGTGGGCGGCGGTATGCTGGGAATGACGCTCGCGTTCCGGATGGCCGAGATGGGACATCGAGTGACGCTCATCGAAGCGGCTTCTCAACTGGGTGGCCTGGCGTCGACTTGGAAATTGGGCGACGTGGAGTGGGAACGCTATTACCATGTGATCCTGATGTCGGATTCCCGCTTGCGAAATCTCCTCGAAGACATTCAGCTTACCGACCAATTGAACTGGGTTGAGACCAAAACAGGGTTCTACACCAATGGCAAACTCTATTCGATGTCCAACACGGCCGAGTTCCTGGGTTTTCCGCCGCTGACGCTGATCGAAAAGCTGCGTTTGGGCGGCACGATTTTTTATGCTTCGAAAATCCGCAACTGGAAGCGACTGGAAAAGATTTCGGTTGCCGACTGGTTAAGACGCTGGTCTGGCAAAGGCACCTTCGAAAAGATCTGGCAACCATTGCTGCGGGCCAAGCTCGGTGAAAGTTACCAGCGAACTGCGGCCAGCTTCATTTGGGCCCACATCAACCGGATGTACAAAGCCCGCCGCTCCGGACTCAAGAAAGAAATGTTCGGCTATGTTCGTGGTGGTTATCGAACGGTGATTGGCCGGCTGGAAGAAAAGCTGGTCGAACTGGGCGTCGAAATAAAAACGAATTGTCCCACTTCGGAAATCAAAAAAGTTGGCGATCAATTCAAGATTCAAATGGGAGAAAACTCAGAATCGTTTGAGCGGGTGATCGTGACGACCCCGAACAGCATTGCGCGACGAATCTGCGGGGAATTGTCTCCCGAAGAATTAAGCCAACTCGCGCAAACGGAATACCTTGGCATTTGTTGCGCTTCGATGCTGCTGCAGAAACCCATTTCGCCGTATTACGTGACTAACATCACGGACGAGTGGGTGCCCATGACGGCCGTGATTGAAATGACCAACATCGTCGATCGCCATGAACTTGGCGGAAGTTCGCTGGTCTATCTGCCCAAGTACGTGCCGGCCTCACACGGGATGTTCGAACGCTGCGACGACGATCTCAAAGAGGAATTTCTGGGTGCCCTGGAAAAGATGTATCCGGATTTTTCGCGCGACGATGTACAGGATTTTCGCATTTCCCGGACGCGCAACGTAATGGCGATACCGACGCTCAATTATTCCAAATCGTTGCCGCCGATGAAAACAAGTCTGCCCGGCCTGTACCTGGTCAACTCGTCTTACATTCTCAAGGGCAATCTCAACATCAACGAAACCATTACGATCGCTGAGCAGGCAATGGCGGGTGTATTGGCCGAAGATCTGTCTGCCGTAACGAGTTCAGGCAGCTGAAACATCGACCACGGACGAACACGGATACGACAGGTCGAGAATCCGTGTTGATCCGTGTCCATCCGTGGTTAAAACCTTGAACCGTTTCATTATTGCTGTCGTCGTCGATTCATAACTGGCAAGCCAACAGATCGACGCTGAAGCAAACTCTGAAGCGGCCTCCCTCGCTAACGGACCTGAAACTCCAAAACGGTGACGCCGTCGCTGCCGCTGGGTTTATTTTCCAGCACGTCGACATCAAACGGCTTGGCGATGCTGTTTCCGCACAGGTCTTCCAGCCGGTTATCAACTCGAATCTGGTAAACACCTGCAACCCATTCAGATGTTGGCAGAAACTTCCAAATGGTCTCGTCGTCGGATACCTCAACGTCACCAGCGATGGCCTGGTCACGTGAATCAAACACATTGATCACGCGCTGCAGCATGGCGCTGTCGAGCGGTTCGTCAAATTTCAGTTTCAATGCTTGTAACGAACCGACGTGTGGAGCACTGACCTGCCATTTTTTTGGATCGGGACACCCGTAATCGGGCAATGTCGTTTTGAACCTGCGTTGAATGGATCCGCCGCCATTCCCTAAAGTATCCGATGCCGCGTGCAACGGCTTGCCATTTGCATCGGGCCAGCGTTTATCGATGACCAACTCATATTCTCGTCCGGCCTCAAAAATCGGTCCCATTTCTTCGCGTGGCTTTAATCCACGTTTGATTCGCCCGGGATCCAGCAGGAGAGTCAGTCGCGTCGAATCGGCGCTCCAGAATTCCTGTTCGATTTCAAGAAACGGCAATTCAATTTCCCGGTATGAGATTCGACCGTCTTGCTCGATTCGTTCGCGGAGGCTAAGGAACTGATAGATGTCTCCCTTGCGCATCGGGCCCGAGAAGTGGACATAGAATTTCAGCAGATTTTCTGGAACAACTTGAGAGCTTGGGTAGATCGCTTTCAGAACAACCGGTTTGATTTCTTTCGCCGAAATCGTAATCTGTTTGCGCAAATTGACTTCAGGATCAAGTGGCAGGGATATTTCGACCTGGTACGTCAAACCTGACTTCAGCGGGAAATCGGGTTCAAAAATCATGCGATCCCCGGCAAATCGAAGCTTGCCGACCAACGGCGGAATGGTCTGTTGATCGGCACCTACGATCCACACCTTAACAAAGTCCTGCCCCGGTAACAATTTCAGAGCTGCGATTTGTGTATCGGTCAGTCCCTTCACGACGAGGTTTTCAACGCCATCCTGATCAACGGCCAGATCAACATGGATCTGGCTATCCTCAACAGTTCCCTGCGCCAATGCAGTGTTCCAGGAGAACAGGAGAAACAGGATCGTGATAGAAATACTACATATGTGCATGTGCATGATCGTTGCGTCATCTCGGTGGGGACCACCGGGCTACATGGTGGCACGGATCTCCGAGACGTGAACGTCAAAAATTCACATCCCGGAGGTCTGTGCCACATTCCACCGAGCTACATGGTGGCACGGATCTCCGAGACGTGAACGTCAACACAATCCACATCCCGGAGGTCTGTGCCACATTCCACCGGGCTACATGGTGGCACGGATCTCCGAGACGTGAACGTCAACACAATCCACATCCCGCAGGTCTGTGCCACATTCCACCGATTAACTATGGAAGCACAATTGTCCTGATGTGTTCTTTGCCGTCTTCGTCGCGGACCAGAATGACGCCGTGCGTGGCATTCAGACCATCCAGTTGCATCACGCCAACGAGTGAGTTGATCGTTTCATACGGCAAGCCTTTGGTACCGCCGCCCGGTACGGGAGTCACAATGGGTTGTTGCTCGGCGACTTTGGCGAGGTCGATTTTCATAACGCCCCGGTCGCTGTTGGCCATCAGGGCATAGTCCTTGCCGCCTTTCTTGTAGACGACCATATCGAGCGGCCGGTTGCGATTACCAAGTTCCGCGATCGTGGTGCCTTTGACTTTCGCTTCCGGCTGCAGTTGGCCCACGGGAATGCGGACCAGCGGCGTGCACGTGTAGGCCGCCAGCAAGTTCAATTCATCTTCGACCATATAAGAGGCGAACGTACGAATCGGCGAGCGAGTTTCAAACTTGCCGTGCGCACCGTGATAGACTTCAATACTGGCGCCCTTATTTACATCTTCAAACGGATAAGGAATGGCTCGCAGGTTGGAAGCGAATTCCTCATTGGAAAGCCCTGCCACGTAGACCTGGCCATCGACGAACGCCATGTCGGTAATTGACGTCAGCCGTTGGTCGCCGCCACGAGTCTGTTTACTCTCGGCCGCATTGGGAAGTTCCGCTTGTGTGAATTTCAAACCTTCCAGCTTGAACGGTGACATTGCCGTGGTACCCGCCTCAATTTTAAAAATGGCTGTCAACTCGTCGGCGCCGCTTCCGCGGGTGACGTTGAGATAGGTATTGCCGTTGATCGGATTAACGGCCAGATCATTGATTCGTACGTCATCGGATGTGGTTCCCATTGCTCCGGCGACTTTTGAGCGCACGTCTTCAACATCGATCGTCACGTTTTCGACCGATCCAGCCGTATCCGCGGTTTCAATCGCATAAATTTTCGCCTGCATTGGATCGCTGACCAACAACAACCCATCAGGGCCGAACGCGAGTGGACCGCCAGAAGTCAGTTTGATGGTCGTGATTTGCGAATCTTGAGCTGCCGAATTGGCCAGCGTCCCAATCGAAGCCACGACGAATAGAATTGCTGCCAGCAAAAGTGTTCCGATAGGAATGGATCTCATGTCACTCTCCCGTATGAGGGTTGCGTTTTTTTGCCTTGGATTGCCCTTCATCGTAGCAGATTGGCATTCATTCAGCAGCCCGCCTCGCCCAGGTTGTGGCCCACATCACGGCCCCCTGGCGGCCAAAGCTTCTTTCATTTTTCTCGCGATCGCTGCCGGGTCACTCGCTTGGACGACCGCGGCACTGACGGCAATGCGCGCCAGCCCCGCCGCGCAAACCTGATCCATGTTTTCAAAATTGATACCGCCAATCGCAAAGGCAGGAAGCTGAATTTCGGCGGCAACTTGCCGGACGAAATCCAATCCCGCAAGTGATTCAAAGGATTTTGTGCTGGAGGCAAACACGGGACCGACGCCGATGTAGTTGGCTCCGTCGAGCACGGCCGTCTTGACCTGTTCGAGATTGTGAGTCGACACGCCAACCAGTTTCGCGGCTCCGACAATTCGCCTCGCATCGGACACTGCCATGTCGTCCTGTCCGAGGTGCACGCCCGAGGCCCCACACACGACAGCCAGATCAGAACGGTCGTTCATGATCCAGCGAGTTTTCGTATTACGAGTCAGCTCGCTCAGTTGTCTTCCTCGTTGCACCAGCGTCGCATCGCTACATGACTTGTCTCGCAGCTGAATGAACTCGACACCAGCCTCGACCAGAGCATTGACCAACTGTTTGAATTCTTCGACGCAGGATCCGGCATCGATCAAGACATACAAACTGGCGGGACCGATATTCTGCAAACTCAGCAGCGTCGTCATGACGGCTTTTTCGATCGTGTACGTGGCGTACCGCAGTTGCTCGGCCTGGCGGGCTGTGTCAAGCGAAATTGTTTTGGAGAATTCCTCGATTGTGCGTAACGCCTGTTGAGCGCGACCCAGGTTGGCCTGAATCATGGCGGTGGCATTCTCGCGTTTATATTCGTTTTCCGTTTGCAGGTTGCGGCCAACGTCTCGCTGTGAATCACGAGCCGCAATTCTCTGTTGGGGGTCAATTCCTGCGGTTGCGTCAGTCAGGCGATGCCTCAAGTTCTTTAGTTCAGACGACAGATAGGCGTCGCCAAGGGTCATCCGCATGAAGTCTTCAACAACACGGATACCTTCCCCGGCGCGGTTAATCGCGGCGTCAATGACACGGTAAGCGGAAACGTCCTGTTGATTTTCTGACATTTATCTTCTGACAGTCTGGCAGGCAAAACGGTGGTTTCCGACTATCAGGCGACGCAGTCGCAGAAGTCTGGTTAATTAATGTCGGCGCGAGCCGGAACCAACGCGGATTAGTTTACCGTTAACGGTGCGAGCATTGCTATCATTGGAGGCGACAGTTCGACCTGAAACGGTTTTTTTGCGGGTAAACTAAATTGGAGGGCCTAACACCGGTTTGGGGGGACCGGGGCGATCGGAATTCGGTCCCATTTTGGAAAACTTTGTCTTCCATGACGATCATCCGCTCGGTTGGCAAAAATAGCCTTTCGGATTGCGATTGACGTAAGTTCGTTTGGTTTCAATACTTGCCGTAAACCAGAGCAAAAAAGCCGACAATTTAGATTCCGCCTGGTCGTTAGCGGGTGGTATTTTTCAGTCAGGAACAAAGGAGTTTCGAGCTAATGCGTTGGGGCCCCGTATTGATGTGCTGCTGGCCAGGCTTGTCCCGTTTGTGGCTAAGGGGACATTGGTCGTCGTTGTTAATGGCCGTCGGGTTTTCCGTCTTGTTAAATTTAGCTCTGGTTTCAACGTTCTTGTGGCCCACGTCACTGGGTGAAATGTTTCCACTTGTCGCATGGCCGATGATCATGGTCGTTTGGTCAGCTTCCGCGTGGGTGGCGTGCAAAACCCTTCCTGACGTGATGGCAGTGGGCCGTCAGCCTCAGCAAAACCAAGGCGAAACGACCGACACCTTGTTTAATCAGGCTCAACGCGAATACTTAAAGGGTCATTGGACGGAAGCGGAATCCATCCTGAACAGGCGACTGGAATTCGAACCGCGTGATATGGAAAGTCGCCTGTTATATGCAACAATGTTGCGGCATATGAGAAGGCTGGACGATGCGCGATCGGAATTGAATTTGTTACGGAAGTTTGACGAATCCGTCCAATGGGAATTTGAGATTCGCCGCGAATGGCAACTGATCGACTTGATCGAACAGGCCGCACCTTAATGGGGGAAAAGTAAAATGTACGAACGGTTTACCGATCGAGCTAGAAAAGTAATGCAGCTGGCCAACCAGGAGGCGCAGCGCTTTAATCATGAATACATCGGTACCGAACACATGCTACTCGGGCTTGTGAAAGAAGGTACCGGCGTGGCAGCCAACGTCCTGAAAAATCTGGACGTCGATTTGCGCAAGATTCGACTCGAAGTCGAAAAACTTGTCCAAAGTGGTCCGGAAATGATCACGATGGGCAAACTGCCGCAGACACCGCGCGCCAAAAAAGTCATCGAATATTCGATGGAAGAAGCGCGTAACCTCAACCACAGCTTCGTCGGTACTGAGCATATTTTGCTCGGCTTGCTGCGCGAGCAGGAGGGGGTGGCCGCACAAGTCTTGATGAACCTCGGCCTGAAACTCGAAGAAGTTCGCGAAGAAGTTCTCAATCTTCTCGGCAATGGACTCGACGGAGGTGAAGGCTCGGAACGCGGAGGTCGGGAAGGTGTCGGAGGTGAATCCCCGTCCGGGAAAAGTGGCAAATCAAAAACGCCAGCGCTTGACAGTTTCGGTCGCGACCTGACCGAACTTGCCAAGCAAGGCAAACTGGATCCTGTCATCGGTCGCGCATCGGAGATTGAACGAGCGATTCAGGTTCTTTGCCGCCGAACCAAAAACAACCCTGTCCTTCTCGGTGAAGCCGGCGTTGGCAAAACCGCGATTGTCGAGGGCTTCGCACAGCTCGTGGTCTCGGGTGAAGTTCCCGAAATTTTGGCCGACAAACGGATTGTGGTGCTGGACCTCGCCATGATGGTGGCCGGCACAAAGTACCGCGGCCAATTCGAAGAGCGCATAAAAGCAGTCATGAATGAAGTGCGGCGGGCCAAGAATACCATCCTGTTTATTGACGAACTTCACACGCTCGTCGGTGCCGGCGGTGCAGAGGGTGCGATCGATGCGGCCAACGTGCTAAAACCGGCCTTGGCGAGGGGTGAAATTCAGTGCATCGGTGCCACCACGCTGGACGAGTATCGCAAATACATCGAAAAAGACTCTGCGTTGGCGCGTCGTTTTCAGGAAATCCTGGTCGATCCAACTTCCATGGACGAAACCATCGAGATCCTCAAAGGATTGCGTAAACGCTACGAAGACCACCACCGCGTCCAAATTACCGACGACGCGATCGACGCCGCCGTCGATCTGTCGGGTCGGTACATTACTGGTCGCTGCCTGCCGGATAAAGCGATCGACGTGATTGACGAAGCAGGTGCCCGGGTCCGGCTGCGTGCCATGAGTCGTCCACCGGATCTCAAGGAAATCGACGAAGACATTGAGCGTCTGAACAAGGAAAAAGAGGACGCTGTTGCCAATCAGGATTTTGAAAAGGCAGCCAGCTTGCGCGATCAGGCGGACAAGCTTAAGAAAAAGAAGGAACAGATCAAGCGCGAATGGCGCGAGAAGTCCCAACAGACCGATGGCGTCGTTGACGAAGAAGTCGTGGCGGAAGTTATCTCCAAAATGACGGGCGTTCCGTTGACGCGACTTTCGACGGAAGATTCGCTCCGCCTGATGAAGATGGAAGATGAACTTCACAAGAAAGTCATCAGCCAGGACGCGGCGATTGGGGCGATCTCGAAAGCCGTCCGCCGAAGTCGTTCCGGTCTGAAAGATCCAAAGCGTCCGATTGGTTGCTTTATGTTCGCCGGACCGACGGGTGTCGGAAAAACGTTGCTGGCCAAGGCGCTTGCGGAATTCATGTTCGGCGACGAGGAAGCCCTGGTGACGATCGACATGTCCGAATACATGGAGAAGCACAATCTCAGCCGTTTGATTGGTGCCCCTCCGGGATATGTCGGATACGAAGAAGGCGGTCAGCTGACCGAAAAAATTCGACGTCGCCCCTACGCGGTCGTGTTGCTGGACGAAATCGAAAAGGCGCATCCGGATATCTTCAACATGCTGCTGCAAGTCATGGAGGAAGGCCGGTTGACGGACAGCTTCGGTCGCAATATCGACTTCCGCAATGTTATTCTGATCATGACCACCAACGTGGGTGCTCACGCGATCAAGAATGAAGCCAACTTTGGTTTGCCGGGAGCCGGCGATGACGCCACGTTCGAAGGCATGAAAGAACGCGTTTATGACGAGATTCAAAAAGCCTTCCGACCTGAGTTCCTCAACCGACTCTCCAACGAGCCGGTTATTTTCCGCCATCTGGAAAAGAAAGATCTCAAACTGGTTGTCGATCTTGAATTGAGCAAGATTCGCGGGCGCTTGAAAGAACGTGGCTACACGCTGGAATTGTCCGGAGAAGCCAAAGAGTACCTCATCAAAAAAGGTACGAACCTCGACTACGGTGCTCGCCCACTCCGCCGAGCCCTCGAGAACTTTGTCGAAGATCCGCTTTCCGAAGAGTTGCTGAAAGGCACCTTTGCTGGCAAGAACAAGATTGTCGTCAATGTTGTTCGTGACGACGAAGGTAAAATTCGCAGTCTCCGCTTTGACAGCGAATTCGTTGAGCCGGATGACGAATCCACGGGTAAAGGCAAAACGAAAGGCGAAAAGCCGGTGAGCGTCGGCGCCGAAGGCGGCGGTGATGAGGACCAGGATAAGGAAGAGTAACAGAAACTCCAGCCTCAATTAAAACAGCCCCGGCGAATTCGCCGGGGCTTTTTTGTTGTTGCTTGGTTCCCGCCGCAGGGGAGTGACGGAACGTCGTGTCCGGTGCATGATTTCCGAGAAGCCCCCGACGCCAGTCGGTCGGGAGTCATCACTCATTCGACCTGGGCTGAACGGGTGACAGTCCCCACGCCGACTTGCGTCGGGGCCTCTAGCAAATGGGATCGTCGTTGGTGTCGATGGGTTACTGAATGAGACTCCCACCGACTTTCGTCGGGGGTTCTTCACGAACACTATTGGCTGTCAGCCGTAGTACGAGGGCAAGCAATGAAAATCAACCTCCAAAGTGCTCTGGCAACCCTCAGACGACGGAAAACACGTCAAACCAATTCCTTGAAACTCACCACTACCGCATTGGGTGCATCTTGCGAGTTTTAATATTCCCCAGGTACTAAACCGACCGTGGCCGATATCCCAATTCTCGCAACATCGCCACATGTGAACCGACTCTTGTTTCGAAATCGCGCCATTGGCGAGACTCTTGCGGCGACCAGACAACTTCAGCGAGCGCACATAACCGCGGCAAAACCATGAACTCAACATCCTTCGGCTCGTACATCCGCTCGGTCCAGACGTTGCCCTGCGCACCAATGACATGCTCGGCTTGTTCCGAAGTCAATTCGCCGGGAACCGGATTGAAATCGTAGACATCACGCAGGGTAACCGAGCCGTGAAAACCGGGTTCCGCTTCCGAATCGAGTTGTCGATAGTCAAAATAACAGTGCGTTGTCGGGGACATGATCACATCGTGACCTTGCCTGGCCGCGTCGATTCCCTGATCCATGCCACGCCACGACATCACCACCACGCCGGGAGCCAAACCACCTTCGAGGATTTCATCCCAGCCGATCGCCTGCTTACCCTGCTCGTTCAGAAAAGCCACCATCTGGCCGACAAACCAGCTCTGCAGTTGATCCTCGTCATGCAAACCCTCGACCTGGATTCGCTTCAGGCATTTCGGACAATCCAGCCAGCGGGTTTTCGGACACTCGTCGCCTCCCAGATGAACATATTTGCCGGGAAACAGCTCAATCACGGCGCGGAATACGTCTTTCAAAAACTCCAACGCCTGATCATTTCCAGCGCAGTAGACGTCTTCAAAAACTCCCCAATCTGTCTCAACTTCAAAGGGCCCCGGCGTGCAGGCAAATTCCGGATAGGCAGCAAGAGCAGCAACCGAGTGGCCGGGGAGTTCAATTTCAGGCACCACCGTGATGCAGCGCTCAGCGGCATAGGCAACGACCTCGCGCATTTCGGCTTGTGGATAAATCCCACCGTACTTCGTGCCATTTTCATTGCGCCAGGCGCTGACTTCTTTCAGCCGCGGATAATTGGGCACATCGATCCGCCAGCCCTGGTCATCCGTTAAATGCCAGTGAAAGCGGTTCAATTTGTACATCGCCATTACATCGAGCAAACGTTTGATGAATGGAACATCGAAAAAATGCCGGCACACATCCAGATGCAGACCGCGCCACGAAAACCGTGGTCGATCGATAATGGTTTGGTGCGAAATCGACTCCGAGCAGTCGTGCAACAGTTGCCATAACGTTTGCAAACCGTAAAACCAGCCCGCACGAGTTCTAGCCAGCACACGAATGCCGGTTTCGTCGACAAGCAGTCGATATTCCTCATCACCGCATGCGGATTCGACCTCCAGGCTGATTTCTGGATCGGAACAATCGGGCTGAACCACAATTTGGAAACGGCCAGCCAGGATCTGGTTTCCGATCACCATCGCACAGGCGGCCGAATCAATCGCGTCGCCCAGAACGGAACCAATACGAAGTGTCCGGGCAAGCTTCAACGCAACACCGCGGGTTTCGTGTTTCGTCGGCAGGGGAATGATGTTTGGCATCTCAAGAATATACCGCAACATACTACCCTTGCGAGCCACCTGGCCGTTAGACTGGACAACCGCATCCACATTCTGCCTCAAAACTCCGGAACGAACATGCAACTTTCCGCGCTCGACTGGGTCATCGTGGGAGCCTACCTCGTTTTCTCTCTGGGAGTGGGAATTTATTATTCCCGCCGCGCTGGAAAAAGCCCCGAAGAGTATTATCTTGCCGGACGCTCGCTACCATGGTGGGTTTTGGGAACGTCCATGGTGGCGACTACCTTCGCCGCGGATACGCCCCTGGCGATTACCGAGATGTCACGTAGCAAAGGCATCTGGGAAAACTGGTTCTGGTGGAACTGGCTGTTGTACGGAATGCTGGCCGTGTTTCTTTTTTCCAGGCTCTGGCGGCGAGCAAACATTCTTACCGAAAACGAACTACTGGAACTGCGTTATTCAGGGGGACCGGCAGCGTTTCTGCGAATCTTCAAAGCCGGTTACTTTGCCATCCTGTACAACTTCATTGTGTTGGGATGGGTGATGCTGGGGATGTCATCCGTGTTATCGGTCATGTTGTTTGCCGAGCCAACGGTTGTGTTCACTGTCGGCGGGTTTGCTGTCGAAACGCAGGACCTGATCACGATCGGCCTGGCTGCCATCGCAACTTTGTATTCGTTGCTGTCCGGATTTTGGGGAGTCGTGATCACCGATGTTGCCCAGTTTTTGATTGCCATCGTCGGAGCCGTGATTTTGGCGGTGATTGCAGTCAATCACGTTGGCGGAATGGACAGTTTGCTGATCCGACTGGACGAATCACTGGTTTCGCAAACTCAGCGAATCGAGGACGAACTCGCCGCGAAAAGCCAGTCACTTGCGGCCACAACGGAAGAGTCACAGGCAGCTCTGAACGCCGAGATCAGCGTGTTGAAATCAAAACTGGCTCAAAGCCCGCGCAACGCGAAACAGGCGATCAGTTTGATTCCGCCGTACCCCACAGATACGCCGGTGTTTTCAGTCAAGTTTTTGAATACGCCGTTCTTTCAGTTCCTGGTGTTGATCCTCGTAATGTGGTGGTCCAATCACTCGACGGATGGAGGTGGTTACCTGGCTCAGCGAACAATGGCGGCCAAAAATGAAAAACATGCATTGCTTGCGAACCTCTGGTACAACTTTGCGAATTATGCCTTGCGTACGTGGCCGTGGGTGATCGTGGCGTTGGTTTCGATGGTGATGTTTCCAGATTTGTCTGGGCAGGCTTTGGGGGAGAAGGCCGGTTATCCCCTCGTGATGAAGGAACTGCTTGGTTCCGGGCTGCGCGGCTTGCTGTTGATCAGTTTTCTGGCGGCGTTCATGTCGACGATCGACACGCATTTGAACTGGGCCTCTTCGTATCTTGTGCATGACATCTATCACCGGTTCATCGTCAGGCACCGAGCTGACGCTCATTATGTAACGGTCGGTCGCATTGTCACGGTCGCGATCATGGTTATCGCCGCGGTGCTCTCCACGCAAATGGGCAGCATCGAAAAGGCCTGGAAGTTCGTGATGGCGATGGGTGGTGGAATTGGCCTGGTTTTGATTCTGCGCTGGTTCTGGTGGCGAATTAATGCCTGGTCGGAAATTTCAGCGCTGGCGACTTCCGTCATCGCGACGGTCGGTTTTGAAATTGTCGCGGCACGGCAAACCCTTGCAGCGGGGAACAGCTATGTTCTGTTTGGCAAAGACCCAATGATTTTGGGTGAACCGTTTCCGTTTCACCTTCAATTACTGGCGATTGTGTTTGTCTCGCTCGTCACCTGGCTGGCCGTAACGTATCTCACCAAACCGGAGCCGGACAAAACGTTGCGAGATTTTTATGCGCGGGTTCAGCCTGGGGGGTGGTGGGGTTCGATTCCCGACTCGGTTCCGCGCACGATGCAGCCTGTTTCAACAGGCTTCGTCGGTAATTTCATCGCCGGACTGGCTTTTGTCTGGGGAGGCATGTTTTTCATCGGCTATGCCTGTTTCCAGAATTGGACTTGGGCACTGGGAATGTTAGTCATCATGCTCGCCGGCTTTGCCTGGATCTGGGTCCATTGCCTCAGCAAACTTGATGAAAACGTCCACGATTGACTGACAGGGCAGTGGAGGAGCATTGAATTGCCATTCCGAAGCGACTAGCTGATTGACTTCCGATCCGAAACCAAACAAACTTGAGATAGGACGGTTCAAAAAATATACTTGCAACTCCGGGATACCCATCATGAGATACGGCCAGACCGCTGTTTTGCTTTTGTTTTTCCTCGCCTCAGCGATTGCTGCTGCCCAGGATTCGGACACTGAATCCAAGAAAGAAGAAACAGGGCTCAACGCGGGTACGTTTGCGGGTTTGAAACTGCGGAGCATCGGACCCGCGTTAATGTCGGGCCGAATTGCTGACATCGCGATCGATTCCAAAAACCCGAATACATGGTATGTCGGCGTCGGATCGGGAAACGTCTGGAAAACGACGAATGCCGGCACAACCTGGAAACCGATTTTTGATAACTACGGTTCCTATTCGATCGGTTGCGTTTCGATCGATCCGAGCAATAGCAATACCGTGTGGGTCGGTACGGGCGAAAACGTCGGCGGTCGCCACATTGGATTCGGTGATGGTGTTTATGTCAGCTATGACGCTGGAGGCAGTTTCAAGAATATGGGGCTCAAGGAAAGCGAGCACATCAGCAAGATTCTCATTGACCCACGCGACTCCCACACGATTTTCGTGGCAGCTCAGGGCCCGCTTTGGTCTTCCGGTGGTGAGCGGGGTTTGTACAAATCAACGGACGGCGGCCAAACCTGGAAACTGGTCCTCAGCAAAGGCAAGTGGACCGGCGTCACCGATGTCGCGATGGACCCCAACGATTCCAGTGTCCTCTACGCCGCAACCCATCAACGCCATCGCACCGTGTGGGCGCTGATGAATACGGGCCCCGAATCAGGGATCTACAAATCAACCGATGGCGGCGAAACCTGGACGGAATTGAAAGGCGGTTTGCCGGGCGGTGACAAAGGCAAAATTTCGGTGCAGGTCTCTCCCCAAAAATCAAATGTCGTGTACGCAACAATTGAGTTGCCCGGACGCAAAGGCGGCTTCTATCGCAGCGAGAATTTTGGTCAGTCCTGGACGAAGATGTCGGATTACGTTGGCGGTGGCACCGGACCGCATTACTACCAGGAAATCTATTGCGACCCGCACCGCTTTGACGTGATTTACCACGCTAACGTGATGCTGGGACGCAGCGAGGACGGTGGCAAGAATTTTGAAAACATCGAAGGCGATTCAAAACATGTTGACAATCACGCGGTGGCCTTCCACCCGATCGATCCGAACGTGCAAGTGGTAGGATGCGACGGCGGGCTCTACAAATCGTATGACAATTGCAAAACGTACGACTTTGTGTCCAACCTGCCGCTGACGCAATTTTACAAGCTCGATGTTGATTACGACTATCCATTTTACAACGTCGTCGGTGGTACCCAGGACAACAACAGCCAATACGGACCAACCGCGACTCGTCGCGTGCAAGGCATTACCAACGCCGACTGGTTGATCACCATCGGCGGCGACGGACACGACAATGCCATTGATCCCGAAGATCCGGATACGATTTACTGCGAATCACAACAGGGATTTCTGCAACGTTATGATCGGAAAACAGGTGAATCCATCGGGATTCAACCCCAACCCGGCAAAGGCGAGGAAGAGTTCCGGTTCAACTGGGATTCGCCGATCCTGATCAGTCCGCATTCACACACGAGGCTGTACTTTGGATCCAACATGCTTCACCGCAGTGATGACCGAGGTGACTCCTGGAAAACCATCAGCCCCGATCTTTCTCGCAACAAAGGATCGTTACAAATTGCCAATCATGGGCCGAATCTGGAGTATCGATGCGGGCTATGATCTGCTGGCAATGAGCCAATATGGGAACATCACTTCGATCAGTGAGTCCCCTCTCAAAGAAGGATTGATCTATGTCGGAACCGACGATGGCCTGATCCATGTTACGGAAGACGGCGGTGAAAACTGGACCCGGATCGAGCGCATCTACGGCGTTCCCGAAATGGCTTTTGTGAACGACATCAAGGCGGATTTACACGACGAGAATACCGTTTACGCCTGCCTGGACGATCACAAAACGGGCGATTACAAGCCGTACCTGGTCGTCAGCCACGACAAGGGCAAAACCTGGGACTCCATGACAGGCGATCTCGCAGATCGACACATTACCTGGCGCATCGTTCAGGACCATCAAAAGCCCGAGCTGTTTTTCCTGGCCACCGAATATGGGATCTACTTCACGCTCAACAGCGGTAAGAACTGGCTGAAAATCAATGGAGGTCCCACGATTCCGTTCCGGGACCTGGCGATTCAGAAACGTGAAAACGATTTGGTCGGCGCTTCATTTGGGCGCGGGTTTTACGTGCTCGATGACTATACGCCGCTTCGCGACGCGACCGAAGAACTGTTGAAAGACAAAGAATTCCACATCTTTCCGATCAAGCCAGCACTGTGGTATATCCAGGCCGATCGACTTGGTGGGAAGAAAGGCTTCCAAGGCGACAGTTATTACGTGGCCGACAATCCTCCCTTTGGTGCGACGTTCACCTATTTTGTGCGCGATGAAATGAAAACGAAAAAGCAGTTGCGAACCGATGCCGAGGAGAAGGCACGCAAAGCCGGCGAAGACACACCGATTCCCGACTGGGAAGCGATTCGCGCCGAAGAACTCGAAGAAGCCCCAGCCATCTATTTCGAAATCTACGACACCAACGACAAGACGGTGGCCCGCGTGGATGGATCAACGGCGAAGGGAATTCAGCGTAGCTCGTGGAATCTGCGCCGCGATGACACGCGGGGACTGGCCGCTCCGGGTACTTACACGGTGCAGGCGTTCAAGAAACAGAACGATGAAATTTCGCCCCTGGGCGAAAAGCAGTCATTCGAAGTCAAATCCATTGTCGAGCCGACGTTGCCGATCCAGGATCGAGCCGAGGTTCTGGCCTTTTACGAGGAAGTTAACCGGCTGAGAAACGCCGCAACGGCCGCCAATCGCTCGATCGCTAAAGCGCTCGAGGAAATAGAAGAGATCAAAACGGCTCTCAAAGGGTCTCCCAACGGGACTCCGGAATTGATGAAAGACACCCGCCAGCTTGAACTGTCGTTCAAGGACGCCGAGCGGAAGTTGTCGGGCGATGAAACTAGATCTTCGCGTTTCATCGTCACCGAACCATCGATTCAAGGCCGCCTTGGGGGCGTCATGTTTGGTTCCTTCGGCAGCACGTATGGGCCAACAACGACGCACCGTGAACAGCTTGTGATTGCCAACGAGTCGTACAAAGAGGTTGCAGGCGAGATCCGCACATTGGTCGAAGTGGATTTACCAGTCCTCCGCACCAAACTTGACGAAGCCAAAATCCCCTGGACAACGGGTCGACCGATTCCCGACCTGGATTAGGGCAGGGGAGTAGTACCGTTCATTTCACGTGGGATAGGCATCCTGCCAATAGTGTTCGGCACGAAAATGTTAGAAACCCTCGACGACGGTCGGTGGGAGTCTCATCCAGCAATCCATCAACACAGACGACGGTCCAATTTCCAGGAGGCCCCCGAGGCAAGTCGGCTTGGGAGCTGTCACCCGTTCAGCAAAGGTCGAGTGAGTGACGACTCCCGACCGACTCGCGTCGGGGGCTTCTAGCAAATAATGCGCTATTGGCCGGTCATCGTCACCACGGGAAAGTGGGTGACACTTGCCGAGTGTTACTCCAGGCAGAGTCGCTTCCGGCAGCAGCGACCCACGTTAGTTATTAACAGAGCGTTGCAGCGTGACTTGCCGGGTCATCGTGTCCGTGCCGATGAATCTCGACATCGGTAGAGCGTTGGTCGAAAACGGGATCGAAACCGTAACGGTTACTTCCGTCGTATTTTGGTCGATCACGAGTGGATCGACGGCAACGGTATAGTCGTTGATGCGTACGATATCAAGTTGTTGCTCGGCGGCGGCGACACAATCGGCGGCGTCGGCACCGGGCACCACGCCTTGACGGGCTCCTTCAAAAGCAGCATTTTCAATGACATTTCGAATCATGTTGGCCCTGGAAAATTCCATTCCGGCGAACATGAACAGAAACATCAGCGGCGTAACCAAGGCCATTTCAACCGTGGTGGTGCCTGTACGTCGAGGAACTTTTTTGTGAACTTGTCGCATGTTGTGCTCGCGCATGACCAAATATTGTATTTACTGAACCAGGTTGACAATGGCTCCGCCGATTTCGCGAAACGCTCCGTTAAGTTCGCCTGGCGTATCGGCATGAAAATGACGTCCGTTGCCAGCATTGGCGACACGATCATGTCGGATTGATTGGCTCCTGGGCTGAAGGTATCGTGTAGATGATGATCCCTTCGGCAGCTGCCGCCTGTGCTTCGACCAGCGGACTTATCTTCGGTGTATTGTCCGTCGGTAAACACAATCATGATCTTCATGCATGTGCACGTGCGGAACCGCTCTTGAGAACTTCACGAGCCTTTGTCAATGCCCGCTTTGATATCGGTCATGCCCGTCCAGATATTGATACTGCGGGTTGAAATTGCCGACGTCGTCTTGGTCAGGTCGATATCGAGGTCTTGATCCAAGCGTCACTTTTTGGGAAATTTCACCACAGAAAGTTGCATCGCTCGCAAAGGTGACGACACCGACTTGCTCTTTCGACACGGTCTGGTTCATTTCCGCGAGAAATTCGACCAACAGCATTTTCCAGCGCAATCCAGCGACTATCGGCCCACGGAATATCACACAAGCGAGGGATCGGAACCGTTCATCCCTTCGGAACATTGTCCGTCGTGGCAAGTTTCATACTGCTGCTGCGGTCAAGCACCAGCACGATGTCCGAGTTGACGAACGCGGCAACCGCACTGAACGAAGGTTCGAAATTCGGGACTCCGTAGGTGAGTCCAAAGAATGTGCGAATACTTCCATCGGGTGAACCTGATTCACGGGATCCATTAATGCGGACTGCGTTTCTTGGCGAAACCGTTCAAGAACAAAATCCCATGTGCCATCGGGTTGCGGCGCTGACTGGCCAAACTCGATACTGCTCGCATCCAAGGTTAAGGGCTCGCCGCACACGAGGTTTTGGGACGCGATATTGATGGCGGCTGCCTCGGCCAGATTGGCGTCATCGGTATCTGTAACAACGCATGGCGGCTGCTTTGGCAGCCAAGTCGGTTGCCCGACGCAGCTCGGTTCTCGCCCGCTGCATATACGCATAGTCGATCGCAAACCCAACAAACAAAATCAAGACGGGCAGCAGTATCAACAGCATCGTAAGAATGGAACCGCGGCGATTAACCGATTTTGGCTGCTGCGAATTCTTGTTACAGATCATCATTGGGTTGGCTCCTGAAAACCGGTTGCCGCGGATGGACTATTAAATTCTTTATTGGCGAATTGTCGTTGACGTGGCATCTAAATCGAACAACTGTTGCACGGCTGGTCCGTTGTAGTTCTCGCCGTGATCCAGTGAAACTCGAACAAAAAATGGGCTACCTGCGGGCACCGTGTCAAATGCCGATCCATCGGTGCCCTTGATTTCGACCGTCGGGTTGACGATCCCCCGCGTTTGCAGGACATCGTTAATCTCGGCGACGACATCCGATTCCAGCGAACCCGGTTTCATCGCTTCCAGCGCACCGTGATAACTTGCTTCGGTGACAAACTGCTGCAAAAAAATCGCGTTAGCAATTTCGATTCCGCCGAAAATAAGAATGAACAGAATTGGCAGCGAAATGGCAAATTCGACCAGCGCCGTTCCACGCCGGCCGTTGCGGAATCGGCTGCGCTTTCCGAAGTCTGTCTTTCGAAGGCCTGAAGGGTTGGTATACATGAAAAATCCGATGAGAATCTGAGCGTCTTGAAAAGATGGTGTACGCCCGAGACGCAACGCCCAAGTGGCGACCAAAAATCGGTGGTTTTCGCCGGGTCAGTTTCGATCATGACGGTTAAAACGAATGTGGAGTCCGTGATGTTTGGCTCCTTTGGGTAACTGCCAGCAAATGCGATTGCTAGCTGTCCAAATCTGTGTAACCGACAAAGTTTAAAGTCCGAGTGGAAGCACGGTCGATAGAGCAAGCGTATCTCTGCGGGGGGGCCGCACCGAAACAGGTATGCGCGCTTTTGGCGTGCCCAACAACCCGTGTCTACAGCCCCCTCCACTCAGCAAACGCTTGAAAGTCGACAATCGGGACTTGCCGCCTGGTTCATCCGCTGGGTATCCGGTTGGGGGGCGGCTGTTCTGGACAGTATCTCGGCCATTGGCGATTTCGGCCTGTTTGTCATCCGTATGTTTGTGTGGATGTTCCGGGGCATTCCAAGAAGCGAGACGGTTTGGCCAAATTTTTATCAAGTCGGTGTTTCCAGCCTGCCCGTCGTAGCCTTGACCGGGACTTTTATTGGGATGGTGCTGGCTGTGCAAAGCTACTATCAATTCCGTCAATTCGGCTTGGAAACGCGGTTAGGGGCTGTCATTAATATGACGCTGGTCCGGGAGCTGGGGCCCGTCCTGGCCGCCACCATGCTGGCAGGCCGAGTTGGCAGCTCGATGGCTGCCGAGCTCGGGACGATGCGTGTCACCGAACAGATCGACGCACTGTCTGCGATGGGCGCCAACCCCATTCGGTACCTTGTCGTACCGCGTTTTCTGGCCTGCCTGTTTCTGATTCCAACATTAACCATCATGGCGGACTTCATGGGCGTCGCCGGCGGACATTTTTATAGCGTGATGATCCTGGATATCGACATTCACCATTACTGGTACAACAGTGCGCAATTCGTATCGAACTACGACCTGTTTGTCGGCTTGTTCAAAAGTGTCTTTTTTGGATCGGCGATCGCGATCGTCAGCTGTTATCAAGGGTTTAACTGCACCGCCGGTGCCGAAGGTGTCGGAAAAGCGTCAACTGCTGCGTTTGTTTATTCGTTCGTCATGATTCTGGTGTTGGATTTGTTCCTGGGTATCATGCTGGACTCGATTTATTACACGCTGAATCCACAAGGAGGTCCGATACTCTGATGATCGACGACCTTATTTTAAAACAGGAACCAATCGTTGAGGTGCGGAACCTGTCGGTATCCTTCGACCACCAACCTATCCTGCGCAATATCAACTTGACGATTCCCGCCGGTCAGACGGTGGTCCTGCTGGGTGAAAGCGGCTGCGGAAAAACCGTGCTTATGAAGTCGATTATTGGTTTGATTCAACCCACGAGCGGGCATGTTTTCTTTGACGGCGACGACTTGAACAAGCTTACCGATCGCGAACTCAGTCAACTGCGTTTGCGATTTGGTTTCGTCTTTCAGAACGCGGCACTTTTTGACAGCATGACGGTTGGCCAAAACGTCGCCTTCCCGCTTCGTCAGCAAAAGCGATTCAATAACGCCGAAATTCGCGAGATGGTTCTGTCGAGACTCTCCGAAGTTGGTTTGCCCGATTCCGTGGTTTACAAAAAACCGGCTGAGCTATCAGGTGGCATGAGAAAGCGGGTTGGCTTGGCACGTGCGCTGATCATGAATCCGGAGTTGATCATGTATGACGAACCGACCACCGGACTGGATCCGATCATGAGCGACGTGATCAACGAATTGATCATTCGAACCAGACGGCGAAATCCCGTGACCAGCATTGTGGTGACGCACAACATGATTACCGCCCGCAAAGTGGCTGACCGTATCATCATGCTGTTGCCGCTTTCCCGCGTCGATCCGGATGAAAACCAGATCATCTTTGACGGCACACCCGCGGAACTGGACGAATGTCGAGATCGCCGGGTACAACAGTTTGTCAACGGCGAAGCGGGCGAACGACTGATGGAACTGCGGGCGAATCAAACAACTGCTTAAATTAAAACGATTCCTGTGAGGCTGCAAACTTAAAAACGAATGGATGAGGCAGTACTAAGATTCCGGGTTGGCGTTTTCGTCATTTTCGCGCTGGTGATATTGGGAGTTCTCATATTTCTCAACAGCGAAGGATGGAATCGTCAATACACCGTTTTCCTGAAACCCGCATCAGCTCCTGGTGTGACGCGAGGGACTCCTGTGCGCAAAAATGGAATCTTGATCGGCCGTGTGGGCGACGTGAAGACCCAGGACGATCATGTCGTACTGACTCTGAGCATCAACGACGGCGAAAACATTTTTAGCAACGAGATTTGCTCGATCGGCGCCGAATCGTTCCTTGGTGACGCAGTCGTTGAGATCCTGCCATTGCCCCGGGATGTTCGCGGAGACCAGATCAACGACGGCGGCATGATGAATCGAGTTTCCGTCAAACGAAACCCCCTGGAAATTGTCGATGTCGCCTTGAACCTGGAAGACGAAATCACGCAAACACTCGACGCCATTCGCGAGGCAGGCTCGACAATGGGCGATGCCGGTAAAGGCGTGCAGCAACTCGCTGCCACCATCCAGGAAGCCCTTGATGACGAAGACAGCGATTTCAAGGCGCTGTTAAAAGACGTTCGGCTAATGAGTCAAAAAGCACAAACGGCACTCGATAACTTTGATCGAATCTTCGAAAATATCAACAACGTCGTGGGTGATCCAGACCTCAAGGGTCAGGTCCGCGACGTGGTTGCTTTGCTGCCCGAGATCTTCCGGGAAATCCGCGTGACGATTTCCGACACACGTGAAACGATCAATTCATACCGCGACGTGAGCAGCCGGGCCAGCGACAATCTCGAAAACCTGCAGAGTTTCACGGCGGCCCTTGAATCCGAAGGACCGGAAATCCTGCAGCGAGTCAATGCCAGCCTCAAGAACACGGACGGCCTGATCGAGAAAGTCGGTAAATTTGCCGACTCGCTCGAAAAAGTTGCCAAGGACCTGGCGGAATCGGATGGCACCATTGGCAAACTCTTGAACGATCCGGCCTTGTATGACACCACGCTTGAATCGTTGGAAAACGTGCGCGACTTGACGGTCCGATTGGAACCGCTCGTCAACGACTTGCGAATGTTTGCCGATTCACTCGCTCGCGACCCGCGTCAACTGGGGGTCAAAGGCGCCTTGGATAAGCGCCCTTCTGGTTCTGGATACAAAGGCA
>CAVONL010000035.1:0-21713 GCA_963697295.1 uncultured Planctomycetaceae bacterium
CAATACTCGGAACAATCCAGGTACTACGCGATTTGCCCATAAGATTGATTTGCTGAAGCCGGATAACTTATTTAATTATCAAAGGTTTTCCTATGATAATCCAGCCTTTCGGTGATTATCAGAGGGAAACCTAGGTTTTTACCGTGAAAACCTTGGGCGAAATTTGGGCTGACTGGGGAGTGTGGGTCGCTATGCCGACGGGCGCGGAATCCAACTCGACGGAAAACAATGGCCGCGGGATCTGGCGCGTCTTCCCGCTGCGACCAGTCGATGTGGTTCATCCAGGGTTGGTGAACGAGATTATTTGGTATACAAATAGACACCTTAATTCGGAGGTGTGGGAATGGCTCTGCAACAGTTTCAAACAAAGCTTGCTGGCTCAAAATACAGCAAGAACGACAAAAACTGGTTTGCCAAGTGGCTTAGACGGTACCAACGCTCGCTCCATGACAACTCGGTCCGCGTTGATCCTGATCAAAACCTGGTCGTTACCACGGCGTCGGTGATCGACTTTTCAAGATCGCTTTTGAAGTCGCAAACTCCGGCTTGGCAACGGCTCCAGGCGGTTCGAGCCGTGGAGGCTTATCGGGACTTGGTGCTGGAAACGTCCGAACCTTCATTGCTCGATATCCGCAATACGCTGGCCCGGCTGGCTGCTCGAGAGCAACACCAAAAACCCGGCGATCCTGACGCGAGCGACTTGGTCACGCCGCGCGATGTCGTCGGGGAGATTGACCCTACGGAGCCGCAAGTGATCCAAGCAATGCGGCGAGAGCTGCGCCTCCGATACAAAGTGTACATCTATACACCACCGTAATCTCATCTCGTGTTCCTCAGGTGAAAGGTTATGTCGACCCAGCTGTTTTGCCAACGACTGTCGACCGCAGACTTTGGCAAAAAAGATCGAGAATGGTTTCCAAAGTGGATTCGCAGATACCGTTCCGCTTCACAAAAGTCGATCGGGGACGACGGCGAATTGGTCGTGTCGAAAGACCACGCAATCCGCTTTTCTCGAAATTTGCTCCGCAGCGGAACCCCTGCCTGGCAGCGATTGCAGGCAGTGCAAGCTGTCATCGCGTATCGACTCATCGTTCGCGACGGAAAAGGCGCCTCACGGGATCCTCGCAGCGGGGCATCCGTTCGACATCATGTCAGCGAGAGCTTTCTTGGCAATTACTTTTTCGAAGCCGTGCAGCGCGTGGGAATTCTGAAGAACGCTTCGCCGCACACGCTGCGTCACAGTTTTGCTACGCACTTGCTTGAGCAGGGGTATGATGTACGTACTGTGCAGGAACTGTTGGGGCACAAGGACGTGCCCACGACAATGATCTATTTGCATGTCATGAACAAACCTGGCTTGGCCGTCCAAAGTCCAATTGATGCGTTGAGCGTGGGAGGACTTGATCGAGTTGCTCACAGGCGAACGACCTGACGAAACCATCTTTGTTTTTGAAAGAGGAAACTCTGGAAAAGTCCAGCTAACGTCCATCCAAGGAAACCACCTGTCGTGTTATAGTGCGACCCTATGAATACGAATTCAAAACAGGGCGATCAACCCGCGGACCTGGAATCGTTGCGCGAACAGATCGTGGAGCTGGACCAACAGTTGCTGTCGATTGTGGCCCAGCGCAATGCGGTGGTTGAATTGATTGCGAAAGCAAAATCTGTCGAGGGAACTTCGCCAGCTTTGTTTGATCGCAAACGGGAAAGATTTGTCTACGAGCGGGCTTTCGAAACGGGAGACAAGCTGGGATTGCCACGCGCCATGATTCACCAGCTGATGCAGGTCCTCATCGAAGGGTCGCACTTGATCCAGGAAAGTGTCTCCCGGCAGTCAGCGCGAGCGGCAGCCCAGGTCGGTGCGCCGGTTCAGTTTCTGATCGTGGGAGGCGGCGGCCAAATGGGTCGCCGACTGCACAAGGAGTTGACTGACCGAAGTCATGCGGTAGCCATTGTTGATGCAGATCATGATGAAACTGACCGTTCGGCCAGTTAGCGGCCCAAGCTGACATTGTGATGATTGCTGTGCCGATGGCCCAACAATGTCGAATGATCGAACAGATCGCGCCGTACCTGTGCGAGGACGCACTTCTCTGCGATATCAACAGTCTCAAACAGGAGGTGTGCGAATCGCTGCGGCAATACGGTCGTTGCGAGACGATGGGAATGCATCCCATGTTCGGGCCCACGGTTCACTCGCTGCGCCGTCAGAAAATTGTCATCTGTCCGGTAAATCCGGGCCCTCGCGCCGAGTGGTTGTGTCAGGAACTCGGCCGGATGGGACTGGAAATCGTGAAGTGCGAACCGGCGCAACACGATCGCATGATGGCCGTCATTCAGGTGCTGGTTCACTATTCAACGATTGTGATGGGACGAGCTTTGAGCGCTACCGGGATCAAGATCGAGGATAGTTTGCAACTGACCAGCCCGATTTACCGGCTGGAACTTGCGTTTGTCAGTCGACTGTTTGTGCAAAACCCCGAGCTCTACGCACAGATCGAGATGAGCAACCCATACGGGGACCACGTCCGGCAGCTATTTCGCGAAGCGGCCACCGAGTGGGATCAAATCATTCAAGCCCGCGACAACGCGTCCTTTCGAAAACTGTTCGAAAGCGTCGGCTCTTATTTTCACGGCTTTTCCGAGGAGGCCATGGAACTTTCCGACCGAATTATCGACACGATGGTTCGCGAGCCGTAGTGCTGCGTCAAGAACTAATTTTAGGATTGGCCGTTCGGCGGCAGCAAGCGTCTATCTAAGCCGAATCCGTTGCATAACACCGACCGAAACGGATTAGCCTCCGGTTCTCTGAAATGTGGTTGCCGGAATGCGGACAAGGGCACCGGACCGGATGACGCCGCTGATGCTGACCGTCTCCGACCAATCGTCCTCGACTAGTGCGCCTGGATCATCCAAACCGTTTGATCGGTATTGGACCGGAAAACCTGGCGGTTAGAATCTGATTTGTAGCGAATGCGGGCTTCGATAAAGTTGGTTCCAGGTTGGACAAACCGGGACAAATCGCCCATCGGCGAAACAATAACGGCCGAATCGGGCACCGGAGACCGAGTGGCGTCACGCGTATCGAGCAGTTCCCAGTCACCGGACCCAGCAGATGCCGTATAGTCGAATAATTCAATCGACTGCACGACGTTTGATCGGGCAATCACACTTCCTTCCAACCTGAATTCGAAACTCGTCGGTGTCGCTGTAGGACTTATGCTCTTGACTTCAAACTCTGTGCGGGATTGAGTGTCCGTATTGGCACGTCCCAGGGACAAGTCAGTGTTGTCACTGGCAGTCAAACTGGTTGCATCTCCGAAAACGTAAATACCGCGTGTCACGCTCACCGAATTCGGCGCGACGACAATCGGCTCTCCGGCAACGGCGTTGATGGTAAGTGTTTGGTTTGGCCCCCCTTCGCCCCACGACCAAACGTAACTGCCTGCGGTGATGCCCAACGATTCAAAAGTTGCTCCGGAATACGTATTGGATGATTCCTCCAACATTGATCCGCTTACATAGCCAGCCGGCAATACAATCAGCGTGCCTTCCAGATTCACGCCGACAACCGGACCCGCACCATACGAAGCGCTGGCAACGAAGCCGGTTCCGAAGGAGTTCGGTCCCATAATCGGTCCCGTGGCGCCCGCATAGCGGCCGAAGGTGGTAGGACTAACGGGGCCTTGGATGAGAGTTCCTCCCTCCGGGTACATGAAGCCGGTGGGTACGTGCAGCACGTCGTAATTTTCCAGGCCAGTCAAGTCCACAACGGCCGACGCAGACGTAACGACAACGTCTCCTCCTGTTTCAACCAAAGTAATGACTAAATCGGCCCGCGCCTGTCCGGCACCAACGACCATCAATATTACCATTGCAGAAAAATACAATCGTCTCATTAATCGGGTATCCCAAAATCAAGCCAGTGTAACGGCGGAAAATTCTGCCAAGCGCTTGAAGAATTCTCGTTCCTCAAGTTGTCAGCAATTTCGTTAACTTATCGCATCCATGACGCTTGCAAGCCGTATGCCAAATCCGAACGATGACGTTTTTTGAGTCAAGTGAGAAGCATCATTTCCTGTCCTTTCCGCGAGAACTTCAGCAGGGCTGATATCGTGGACGAGGCAGGTCGCAAGTTCTTGTGCGAAGTCGCTCAGAATCCGCGCGGTTTAGCCCATCACGTCCCTCCAGAACCCGTCGATTTCCGGGGCGAGAAAGCAGGCCGGCTGTGGCGACGCAAGCTTACCTGACCTGCCCGTTTTTCATGCGGAAGATGGCCCAGGTTTTACCGTTGGGGCCGGTGAATTCCTTGATGTAGAAGTCGCCTTCGATGGTTACCGGCCGCACCGTGTAATCCGTTGATTGGCCGTCGGCCAGTTTGACAAGAATGCAGTCGTACAGCGCGGCGCCCGGTCCGAAACAGCATTCCATGTTGTCGCGCACAAACACAAACTTGTCCAATCCGGATTGGCGGGCACTGGGACGAATGAAGCCGCTGATACTGACTTTGCGTTGATCGAGCCGGTCATGATCCTTCGATAACATGGAACGTTTGAAATGATCGTTTTTGTCCATCGGGAAAACGAGGTCGTCAAACGTCAGCTGCAAGGGGTCACCAGTGGGAGACTTTTCGGCCTCGGCGAGTTTCGTTGCGAGGCTCTTGACCGTGGTTCCACGGGCAGCTCGTTCCTGTTCCACGGCCAGCCGCTGTTCTTTTTGCCGCTGAGTTTCCTGGGTCTGGTTGGGCGATTGGGCATCGGTCGTCAACTCCGTTTGCACTGCTACGGAAGTTGAATCGGCGTCCTGCGCCGGTTTTTCGCGGGCAGATGCGTCAGGACGCGGCAGCTGATCCTGCCGAGCCCAAGCCATGCTGGACGTACCCAGAACCAGCATGCTGATCGTGGTCGCCAGGAACATACCTGTCAGGCCCAACTTTGATCGACCACCGATCAAAGGGTGCCGCAACCAAGATCGTATTTTGTGAGGCAGCGTCATTGAACGTTGTCCGCAATGATCTCGTAAAAGATACCGGGAATATCCTTTTCATCGGATTGAACCGCACGCTTGTGCAAGTGAAACTCGCCGCCAATCTTGCGTTTACGCAAACTATAGTCGACCGTTTCGTCAGACGTGATCGTGACGGCCACGATATCCGTGATTTTCGGGTTACCACCAAAACAACAGCTGCCAAAGTCACCCACAAGAATGAAGTTTTTCAGGCCCCGTTGTTTGTCGCTGGGCCGCACATAGCCCTTGAGAAAGACTTTCTTGCCGTCCAATTCTTCAGCCTTTTTGGCAAATGGAGTTCCGCTGCGAGGCTCCGGCTTCAAATCGAAATAGGAGATGCGAGTGTAACCTTCCGGGACTTCGGTGGCGTAAATGTAAGCGTGAAATCCAATGCTGGACACAAGCAAAATCAGGCTGAGAAAAAAACCAATCAGCGCCACGGGTTTGCCAACCAGTTCGCCCGGGTATTTTCGAAATCCAACCAACGCCGCGACCCCGAACGCAACACCAATCAGAGGCAGGATCACGAATAACTCGGACACAAATGCCAACAGGCCCGACATCACGGCAAACGCCATACAGGCGACCGCCGATTTGCTGACGGCGCGGTACTGGTGTTGTTCAAACTCTCCAGTGGAAGACATTTGACTTTTTTCAAGCGGTGCAACATTCATCAATTGAATTCCTGGTGCTTCGGGGGGAGGCGAGTGGGCCTTGTTCGACAACGACGGTTCCGCAACTGTCTCTATTCGGGCTTTTGGTGATTCTGGGATTCAAGTTTGAAATAATGTTCGTAGGACCGGCTTCTGCCGGAATTCCACCTCAAGGCAGTACTACCAGCGGCTGGTGGATTGGTCTGACAAATCAAGCCATTCGATTTTGCCGGTGTACATGCTAAACGACGATGCGTTCAAACCAGCCACTGATGACTGACCACAATAACAGAAAAATGACCACCGAAATGGCCATCGGGACAAAGATCAACATCAGGGTCAGCCCGGGTTGGTACGAAGTCGTCGCCACAGGGGCGGGTGATGCCAGGTTTTGGGCGGCTCGAACCGGAGCTGCAACCGAATTCGCATCAATCATCCCCGCGATACTTTCAACGGGAATCGCGTTGTCAGGAATGGGTGCCGCATTCGTCAGAGTCGCTTCTTCCAAGCCATCCGCGATTCTACGCCACTGCCCAGACGAAGGGTTCGACGCGGTAGAGATTGGGATTTTTTTGACGAGATAGGATTCCGTCGAGTCATCACTCGTGGGACCCGAAATCGTGAACGACGCACTTTCCTGACCGAGGCCATTCTCGGTGGTGGATTTTTCGTCGCCACCGGATGCAGCCGGCTCGTCAGATTTGCCGGGATCACCTTTATTTTCTGTGGTGGATTTGCTGTCCGAATCATCCGCCTCGTCGCCGAATTCGTCGTCGCCAAAATCAAGGAAGAAATCGGCTCGGCGAACGGCATCCGGATCGATTTTGCTCAACTCCTCGATGTACGTCTTGGCCTCCGGTTTCGGGCAGGCTCGCAAATACGTGATCACGGGCACTCGCAACCAGTTGGTATCTTCGTCGGCGTCTTTGAACATTTGGACTAGCCGTTCCATGACCGACCAGTCTTCCCAGCGGGCAAGATCCGGAATGATCATGTCGGCCATTTTCGGTCGGTCGAGCAATTGACGAATGGCAGCCACGATTCGTTCTTTTGGCACAACATCGATCTCGGTGCCGTGAAAGCGAAGTGCCGATACCGCCGACAACGTATCCACGTAATCCACCGATTGGTCCTTAATGAAGGTGTCCTCAATCAGCGACACCCCGTCAGCACCCTTGAGATTTAGATAACAGGCAATTAAGGCATCGAGTCCTGCCTGCTTTTTACGATCGCCGGACTTGATCAGTTCTTCCAACAGCTCGACGTCTTTGTCGGAACCGCAAACGCCCAACATGGTGAAGTACAGTCGGCGCCGGTTGATTGATGTTTCGGGATCCTTGATCCACGTGATAAGTTGGTCGTGATGCATCTGGTCTTTGAGAGCGATCAGATCTTTATATGGCGCCCGGGCAAATTCGTCATAGGCGTCAAAAGCCAAAACGGATTCTTGGTCCTCAAAGTAATCCTGGAAAAAAGCCAATCGTTCCGGCCCGGTTTTTGGGAGCGTTTCCAATTTCTTGAGATACGCGACCAGTCGCTCGCTGGCCTTCATCGGGGTCGACCAGGCAACACTCGGCGGATCAACTCCCATCACCAGGAACTCTTGACCCAGCGGATAGCGCCCTACCAACAACGTCCGGAATTTCATGCCCGCAGTGACCCATTTTTCGCCTTTTACGATGTCCACAATCTCAAATTCCGCTTTCGGCAGTTCGGCATCTGGATCATCGCTGGGCTCGGGAATCTGCAAAAGTTTGGCGATCACCACGACATCGTTGGCCGACAGTTGTTCGGTGAAGGTCAGGTTAATCGCCGAACAAAACGGGCAAGCCAACAACTGGTTGATGGCGGTGGTCGCAAGGACCAGCGCCAGCGCAATCGCAGCTGCGGTAAGCGTCGTGAATCGTTTGCGAATTTGCTTGAGAATCATATCCAAGTGGACTTCTAACGATGAAAAAGGGTGCCGATTCCTGTCTGTGCCTGGTGCCACAGCCTATGTGAAAAAGTGCTCGTTGTCGAATGCCCGCTGTCGTCAGTGACTCGGTTCACTTTCCAAGTGAATTGGCTACGTCCGTGCGATACGCTGAAATGGCTGGGTAAACTCCCACCAAAACCGCCAACATGATCAATCCCGGAATGAGCAAGAGCTCGGGTGACAGCCTGAATTGTATGAACCATTCGGGGAAAAAGGAACTGGCATTTCCCAAATAGCCACCCAGCGGAATTGCCGGGGCAAAATCGAAAAAGCTGATTGGAACGCCCGTCCTCGATTCGACAATCGGGCTCAGCGAAGCGTTCAACGCATGCCCCGCAATCCATCCGCAAAAGCCCCCGAGACAAGCTAGCAAAATTGCCTCGATTAGCATGATCGACATCACCTTCGTCCGACTCGCCCCGAGGGCTCGCATCACGGCGATCTCGTGCTGACGTTGGCTCATCGAATTGTAAATGCCGACCAGGATACTGATCGCCGAAACAACGCAAATCATCGTCGTCAGCGCCAATAGCAACCAGCGGACGGGATCAACAAATAGGGCAAACAGGCTGGTGACTTGTTCAACTGGATTAACGGCTTGGGCTGCCGTTTGAGCTTTCACAGGACGAAAAGGCGACCATTTCAAAGTTGTTTCCAAATCCCCCTGGTTGATCTGAGCTGGGAGAAACATGGCCAGCATCCCGTAAGGATCGTTTTTGCTCGAGGTATTGACCAGGATGGAGGTAACTTCCCGCTGTTCGATCGGCAGCGGGTACCGTTTCAGATTTGGATCAACGGGCTGGTCTTCCGACGCTTCATCGCTTGATTCGTGGTGGACTCAACAGCAGCCGAATCCTGCGCCGCAGCATTGCCCGAGCCCTGTTCGTCTTCTTCGTCGGCAAACAGATCGAGTTCAACGCCGCCCGAACCTTCGTCGTCATTGCCTCCAAGCAGAGAGTCATCTTCGATCGGTTTGACATGGTCCTCCATCAAGTAGAAGCCTTCGATGTTCAAGAACACAACGCGATCATTCGGTGTACCCGTTCGTTCCAGCACGCCGACCACGGTAAATCCCTGCTCGTGCAGGTGCGCTCCGGAGCTGTTCGGGTCGCCGTGAGTCGGATTCAACCGATCGCCAATTTTTGCGCCGCCGCGCTTGGCAATCTGCGATCCAATCACACATTCGAAGAAACCATGTTCCTTGTTAAAGCTCTCGAAATTGCGGCCTTCGGCAAATTTAAATTTTTCACGGGTGTCGATGTCGAGCACCAGTTTTTCAAAAAAGTCCGGTTTGGTCCCCACGCATCGGAAATTCAACTCGGAATTTGGTGCTTCCCAATAATCGCCCAGGCAGAGTGGGACCGCGATGTCCGTGTAGGCCGTGTAGATGCCTTTTTTATTCAGTCCCATCAATTCGGACTGGTAGGCCTGATACTCGTCCAGCAGAATCGCGCTGACAAGCGGGCCGCCAGGGCCACCGGCAACTTCCGTCATCGCGTCGAGCATGCTGAGCTCATTCTGCATCGCCATCACGGCGAAGGACGTTTGCAATTCGCGGGTCCGGGTTTCTTCGTCGACGAACGCCAGGTAGTACTCATAAGGCACGTTTTCGACCGGTGCACTCAGGTAATAAACCGTGTTCATCGTGAGTTGCATGCCGCCGCCGCGGGCACCCACCAGCATGTTGTAACCGAAGCTGTTGTTGTTCTTGAAAGACTGAGAGACCAATCCGTGAATGGACAGCACGGCCACCACCATCATCACGCCCAGGGCCATCGACAGGATGGTCAGTAAAGACCCCAGTCCGCGGTGTTGGACGCTGCGCCAGGCAATTTTGAAGATGCTCATGCGGGTGCCCTAACCTCGCCGACGGCCCGGTTGATTTCTTCCAGTTTGTCCACGCGTTCAAACTGGCCGGCAACCTCCAGGGAGTGGGTCACCATCAGCAGGGCCACGTTTTCTTCCCGGCATGTCTGGCAAATCAAGTCGACGATTTGCTGCTGATTGTGGTGATCGACGTTGGCAGTCGGCTCGTCCGCCAGGAGTAGTCGCGGCTGATTGGCCAACGCCCTGGCAACGGCAACTCGCTGCTGCTCGCCAACGGACATGGCTCGTGGTTTGTTTCCCAACCGGTGGGACAGCCCAACGCGGGTGAGGAGCTGTTTGGCCCGTTCTACCGAGCGTTTCTTGCGGGCAAAGGTCATTCCCAGCATGACATTTTCCAGGGCCGAAAAACCCGGGAGCAAGTTGAACGTCTGAAACACGTATCCCAGTTTGTCGGCACGGATTCGGTCCCGTCCGGCTTCCGAAAAGCGAGTCAGCTCGACACCGTCCAGGATGACGTTGCCCGAATCGGGGCGGGTGATGCCGGCGATCACATGCAGCAGCGTGGTTTTTCCGCAACCGCTGGGCCCGACTAACACGGTTTGTTCGCCCGCTGCGATCTCCAACGACGGAACGTCCAGGATCACAACCCGCTGACCGTCGGGTTGCACGTAGCTCTTTTTGATGTTTTCCAGAGTCAGCATACGAGCGGTGTTGTCATGAAATTTGGGTTGTCGCGACCGTGCGCGACGATCATCGCGATTCCTGGCGCCGTAAAATAACGATGGCTTCAGTCTAACGACATTCGGACCGCCTGACAGCGGTGGTTCGATGTACGAGCGACGCCAGATGAATGTTCAATGTGGCACGGATCTCCGAGCCGTGAACAAAAAAAGTGGCGCACGGATCTCCGAGCCGTGAACAAAAAAACTCCGAACCGTGAACGTTCTGCGCAGCCCGGAGGTCTATGCCACAAGCTCATCGCCGCTTGCGCATTTCGCGGTCGATGTGCCGTTTAACGTCCGCTTTTTTCAAGGTTTCCCGCTTGTCGTGCAACTTCTTGCCGCGGCAAACGCCCACAATCAGTTTGACCAGGCCGCGAGCGTTGAAATAGACACGCAGCGGCACGAGCGTGAGCCCTTTTTGAAAGGCGTATTCCTGTAGCGTGTCGAGTTGCCGTCGCCGCACCAGTAGTTTTCGCGGTCGTTTGTATTCATGATTCCAGATACTGGCTTGTGAATAAGCCGCGATATTTGCACCGATCAACCAGAGGGCGTCGTTCTGGAAGCGGACATAGGCTTCATCGAGCGAGATTTTCCCGTTCCGCAAACTTTTGACTTCGCTGCCGACCAGGACGATGCCACATTCGAGCTGCTCGATGATCTCATAGCGATGGCGGGCCTTACGGTTCTCGGCAATCGTTTTGCTCTGACCAGCCTGGACCGCCGAGCCCGTCGGCTTCTTGTTCGATTTTTTGCTTTTGGCAGCCATGCGGCAGAATTGGTAACGGGTTAAGTGGTGAAACAGGCGGCGGATGTACAACTATAACAAACGCGGAGTTACTCCAGTCGCCCGTCGCTGAAATTGTTTGACGGACGAGCGGCGTTTTGGGTGGCTGAGCGGACGGTCAATGCCTAAAATGACGCACTGACGTAACTTGTATGGCCCAGCACGGCTTTGTATCAACCAGCGACCCGGAACTACCTCATGACACAATTGCCGATCGTGGCCACCAAGGCAACTGAGACAGCTGGGTGCAGCAGCGGAGGAAGCTGCGGATCGTCTGGGTCGATCGCGCTGGCGGACTCCGAATCGTCCCACGGCCGCTTGCCCAAATGGTTGAAGCGAAATATCCCCAAAGGCAATGTCGTTAACAAGACGGCCGGACTCCTGGAGGAGCTCGGACTGGAAACGGTTTGTGATAATGCCCGTTGTCCCAACCGGATGGAATGTTATTCGCAACAAACAGCCACGTTCATGGTCCTGGGAAATGTCTGCACCCGGCCCTGCAGTTTTTGCGCAGTGGGACGCGGCAAACCGGAAGCGCTTGAATCGGATGAACCGCAGCGCGTTGCGGAAGCAGCATCTCGGCTGGGACTCAAACACGTCGTAATTACTTCGGTGACGCGGGATGATCTACCCGACGGCGGTGGCGAACATTTTTATCAGTGTGTGCTGGCCGTACGGGAAAAAACCGGTGCCTCGATCGAGGTTTTGACACCTGACTTTATCCACCATCCGGCCGGGCTGACGCGGGTTGTGGAAGCGGCCCCGGAAGTCTTCAATCACAACACCGAAACCGTGCCGCGCTTGTATCGTCGCGTGCGGGGCCCCAAATCGGATTACCGCTGGACGCTGGAATTGCTTCGCCGAGTCAAGCAACTGAATCCGGAAATCAAAACGAAAAGCGGGTTGATGTTGGGATTGGGCGAAACCCACGAAGAACTCCTCGACGTATTGTCCGACTTGCTCGATGCCGATTGTGACTTTTTGACTCTGGGTCAGTATTTGCAGCCGGCACAGGACCGATATTTGCCTGTCGTGCGATACGTGCCCCCCGCTGAATTTGCGATGCTGGGCGAGACGGCCAAGCAAATGGGATTCAAAAAAGTTGCCAGTGGACCGTTTGTCCGCAGTAGCTACCACGCCCGAGATATGGCAGAGAGTTTCTGAAAACGCAACGGCGGCTGGATGTATGATGCAAGACTCTCAAAAAAACGCACAACTTGAAATAACCGTCAACGGTAATCGCATGTCAGTGGAATGCGGCAAATCGGTTCACGATTTGCTCGAACAGCTGGACTTGAACCAACGGGGAATTGCGGTTGAGTTGAATGAACAGATCCTGCCTCGTTCGCTGCACGCAGGGCGACTTGTTGCGGCCGGTGATTGGTTTGAAATTGTCACCTTGGTGGGAGGTGGATAATGTCAATCGAACAGGCGGAATCGTCTCAATCGACGGATATCGTTGATGTTCCCGATTTGCTGCGAATAGGAAATCATGTGTTGCCCAGTCGGCTGATTCTGGGCACAGGCAAGTTTGATTCATTCGAAGTAATGCAACAGGCGCATCAGATTGCACAGACCTCGTGTGTGACCATCGCGGTCCGTCGCGAACGACTTCATGACAGCGCGGGTCGTAACATTCTTGATTTTCTGGATCCGCAAAAACTTCTGTTGCTTCCCAACACGGCCGGGTGCTACGACGCCGAAACGGCCGTGCGCTGTGCCCGCATGGGGCGTGAGATTTTGAAAGATCTGGAAAATCCAGGTGCCGACTGGGTCAAGCTTGAAGTGTTAGGAGACAGTCGAACGTTGTTGCCCGATCCAATCGAAACCATTCGCGCCACCGAGATGTTAGTCAACGATGGGTTTCAAGTCCTCTGCTATACCAATGATGATCCGATTGTCGCGCGGCGACTGAAGAATGCTGGCGCCACGAGTGTGATGCCGGCGGGCAGTCCGATTGGATCGGGGTTAGGAATCGTGAATCAAAACAGCCTGCGGATCATCCTGGAAGATTTGAAGCGGACGGATCCCGCATATCCAGTCATTGTTGATGCCGGAATTGGGACTGCTAGCGACGTCGCGGTGGCCATGGAAATGGGGTTTGATGGCGTCTTGCTCAACACGGCGGTAGCTCGGGCAAAATGCCCGATTTTGATGGCTGAGGCGATGAAATTTGGAGTAAAAGCAGGAAGATTGGCATATTTGGGGGGGAGGATGGAAAAATCGCAATTTGCGGCGGCCAGTTCCCCGGATGTGGGCGTAATCTCGAAAAAACACGGGTAAAACAGCTGGTTTTCACCCATTGAGTAGGCCGGTTAATCTCCCCAAACATTCCAGAATTACTGACAGTAAATGCTTGACGGGGGGAATTGGGGTGGTTAATCTACTAGCTGAGAAATCTATTCTGAAGCCGCATGCGCCGCTGGCGGGTGGCAACAATGTTTCTCTTCAAAAGCAAATTTGTTTAGGCAACCTTGATACGAATGGTGTGATCTATGAAAGACATCTGGAAGACAATTAGGCTGGGTGTGTACGTTTTTGCACTGCCACTGGTGGCAACTGCAGCAGCTTCCGCCCATCAATGGATGACCGACAGTAGCCCTGTCCAAGTCGTGGACCTCCCGGTCGCGACGACCGTTAGCGACGGGCACGTCATCAACAGTTTAAGGCAACACACAATCACGTCGGACCAGGATGGTATCGTTCGTGGTCGGTTGATTTCAATCGACCAAAAAACAGCTGCCGCAGTTGGACTGGGCGAATTGAAAGTTTACTTTGCCCGCAATGGAAAAATCGCGAGCCAAACATCCACCAAGAGCGACGGTTCGTTTGAAATCAAGGGTCTTGAAACTGGCGCGTATTCGTTCATCGCTGCCGGCGAATCAGGATTTGCTGCGTACGGCATCAACGTCGTAGCAGGTGGAGAAGGCGCCGAACCGACGATGATGGAAGTTGCTGCGGTTTCGCCGAAATTCACTGCCGTTCGTGAGATCCTCAAAAATCACGTTCCCAAGTCGGTCGCTGATGAAATCGTCGCGCTTGCCAATGCCAACGACGAGCAACCAACTCCAATCAAGTTGGAAGGCGCTAACCGCGTCAAAATTGTTGACGGTGCTTTGGTTGGTAACATCGTCCCGATCTGGGGACAGAACCAGATGATTGCTGGAACCTACGTTCACATCGTCAAGAACGACAAACAGATTGCTGTGACTCAAGTTGATGAGAGCGGACATTTCCAAATTCCAGACATCGCTCCGGGTGTTTATGACTTCGTTGCAGCTGGACCCGCTGGTTTTGCCGCCGTCGGATTTGAAGCCATTCAAGAGCCTGTTGCTGCGGCTGCCGATTCCGAAGTTATTGAGACCGCGATTCCAGAATCAGTCGTTGAAGTCGATGCGGCGATTATGGATGCAGCTGCCGATGCTCAAGACGTTGTTTCAGCAGATGCCGGATATGTCGATCCAAGTTACAGTGTCAGCTATGCCGATTCGTTCGACGTTGCTCTCACAAGTCCACAAGACGGTTACTACGTTGGCGATAGTGTTTATGACTACTCGCAAGCTTACACTGCACCTTCAATTGAATATGCCGGCCAGGCAGTCGGTTGCGGTGGAGCCTGCGGAAGTTCATGCGGTGGTTGTGGCGACTCCAGTGGCTACGGAAACTGCTGCGGTGGAGCTGCCAGTGGTGGCGGTAGATTCTGGAAGATTCTGGCTGTTGCCGGATTTGCTTTGGGACTCGCAGCCATTATTGACAACGGCGGTGAGCAAGGAATGACGCCATCAACGCCTAATTAGACAGCTGAACAGATTGCTCAAACACACCATTCGCCGCCATCGACTCGTTAGTCGATGGCGGTTTTTGTTTGCGCGAATGTATGTGTATCTGGGGAGGGCGTGCTGTTTTATGCCTCGAACAGCTAACTTGCAAAGAACTAGGCAACCTTTTCAAGCTGACTCACGGGGACATAGAACTTCAAATATCGTCTCCCGTCGGTATACAGGGTCCCCCGCTTGTCGACGACCAAAACGGTCGCTCGTTTCGTGATTCGATTGACAAGCCCACGCATTGTGCGACCGTTAACGTTGAACGCCACTTGATCACCCGTATGGATCTTGTATTTGGTTTTGGCGACGTCGCGCGGCGTCAGGAGCTGGTGGTTGGACTCGGTGTGACCGAAAAATCGGTGCGATATCGCCTTGAACCGCTGGCCGCTGCAGTTCGAGTCATCCCACACCAGCATTTCTGCCAGGTGAATCATCTCATGCTCCATGATGCGTTGCAGCGCCTCCAGCCGATTATGGCAGGTGCGTCCCCCAACTTTCCGCGATTCGTTGCCCTGGAACGACTGAAACAGGGGAGTTGTCGCAATCGCAATTTCAAAATCCCGCGAATTGTGGGCGACTTGCTGCATCGTCGTCATTCCGCCGGATGTCGTCATTCGCCGGGACAGTCGGAACCTTAGCGGCCGGGCGGTCGTTTCGCAGGTTTGCCCCAGCTTTCCTCGGAAAAACTGCTCGTCAATGACTTGGAACAATAATCCCAAATCGGTATTGGATACGAATTCAAAATTCGGTTTGCGAATCGAATCAGAATTTCGCAGGATGAATTCATGGACAATGCGTTGCCGCCGAATTTGCTCGCTGCGATCCAGACGATCGGTCAGGATTTTGGCAAGTTGTTGAGTCGCTGACATCTTTTACCATTCCAAACACGCCGGAACCTATCCATTTGCACCGGCAACAGAGCATTGTGTGAAATCGCGGCCGATACGCCAAGCCAGAACGGCCAATTGTCTTGCGTCGACCGGTCCTATGTGAACATTTTCCTGCCATGTGACCAAGGGCTTCGAAGGGCCATTGAATCCCTGGAAAACTGTCAATTTTGACGTTTTTGGCATTTTGGTGGGCAAAATCCTGAAGGTTGCGAGACGTTCGCACGATCTTAACGCAAGCACAACATTTTGTGTTGACAGATAATAAAGTGTCGATATATTGGGCTCCTGCCTCAGTTGAACGCTAGTTCAGCAGCCAGAAAATGGCGTGGTTTTCGGGGTTTTGTCCGGTTTCGGACTGGGTCCGGATTACGGCGGCTTTTTTGGGGACAGGCGAATGAATTGCTCGTTCGAGGTAGATGGTTCTCGTAGCTTGCAGCCAGGTTGGGGAGACCAGGCGAGTCATTTTGAATCCGACAGCAGTTCAGCATGGAAGCGGTTTTCTTTTTTGCTGGCTTAGGAAATCCGGTTGACCAACCGAGTCGATGACGCGCGACATGTTACGAGAATCGCGGAGCCTGACGACGCTCGAGAACGCTGTCAGGTGCGCTTGTAATAAGACAACTCATTGCCACGAGACTCGACTCGTAACAATTAACAAGGAGTACGATGGAATGTTAAAGGTGACTCAGCAGGACATGAACGTTCGCAAACGAGATGGTCGGGTATTGTCTTTCGACCGCAGTTTGATCCGCAATGCGATGCAAAAGGCGTTTTGCGCAACAACAGGTTGAGGATCCGTCCGACCTGGATCCCGCGATCCTGGAAAAGATCGAGTTGATGACGACCAACGTGACGGAGCAGGTTTTTGATCCAGCGATGACTGACGAAGGTGTGGCGGTTGAGCACATCCAGGACGTTGTCGAAAAGGAGCTGATGCGGGCTGAATTTTACGAAGTCGCCCGGCGTTATATCCTGTATCGCGCCGAGCATGCGAAGATTCGACAGCTCATGGCTGAAGAGAACATGGAAAGTGGAGAGCCCTTTCCAACGATGATGGTCGATCGCGGCGGCCAGCTGGAAAACATGGACTTTCGCCGCCTCTGGGGCCAGGTTGAAGGCGCTTGCGAGGGTCTGGAAGAAGAATGCTCGTCAGAAGAACTGATCGGCGAAGTCAGAAAACAGTTTTACAACGGGATCACACCCAAAGAAATCGTGCGCTCCATGGTCTTTGCCGCGCGGGCCAGAATCGAAAACGACCCCAGTTATGACAAGGTTGCCGGTCGTCTTGTCCTGAATATCATCTATCGCGAGTCGCTTGACAAATCAACGACGGACCACGACCTCGAAGCCCGCTACCGCAACCGGTTTGGTGATTTCATTGAGCAAGGCGTCGGAGCCAAACGGATTTCGGCGAACTTGAAATCATTTGACCTCGAGCGTCTGGCAGCTGCCATTGATCCCTCGCGGGATAATTTGTTCCCGTATCTCGGCTTGCAGACGATTTACGACCGGTACCTGCTGCACATCGACGGCCGCCGAATCGAAGCGCCGCAGTATTTCTGGATGCGGGTGGCAATGGGTCTGGCGATCAACGAAGGTGCACAAAAGAACGATCGTGCGATCGAGTTCTACAACATTCTCTCGACGTTTCGGTTCACTTCGGCGACTCCTACGTTGTTCAACTCGGGCACACTGCATCCGCAATTGAGTTCCTGCTATCTGAGCACCGTTTCCGACGACCTGGACCATATCTTCAAGTCGATTGCCGACAACGCCAAACTCTCCAAATGGGCGGGTGGGCTGGGCAACGACTGGACCAATATCCGGGCGACGAACTCGCACATCAAAGGAACCAATGGTCAGAGTCAGGGCGTGATCCCGTTTCTGAAAGTCGTCAGCGATACTGCGGTCGCAGTCAATCAGGGGGGCAAGCGCAAAGGCGCCGTTTGTTCCTACCTCGAAACCTGGCACCTCGACATCGAGGAGTTTCTGGATCTTCGCAAAAACACCGGCGATGAGCGGCGGCGAACCCATGATATGCACACCGCCAACTGGATTCCCGATCTGTTCATGAAACGGGTCTCGGAAGGTGGGCACTGGACGCTGTTCAGTCCCGACGAAGTTCCCGACCTTCACGATCTGGTGGGCCGTCAATTCCAGCAGCGATACGAGCATTACGAGCAACTGGCGGCCGACGGGAAGATCAAGCTTCACCGCACTGTTTTGGCCCGTGATTTGTGGCGAAAAATGCTGACGCGCGTGTTTGAAACGGGTCATCCCTGGATCACGTTCAAAGATCCGTCCAACATTCGTTCGCCACAAGATCATGTGGGTGTCGTTCACAGCAGCAATCTTTGCACGGAGATTCTGCTCAACACGTCGAAGGACGAAACGGCGGTTTGCAACCTGGGTTCGATCAATCTGCTCAACCACGTAACGGCCGGAAAACTTGACCACGACAAACTGGAAGAAACCATTAATACAGCCGTCCGCATGTTGGACAACGTGATCGATATCAATTTCTACCCGACCGCAGAGGCGAAAAATGCGAACCATCGTCATCGCCCGGTGGGGCTGGGACTGATGGGCTTTCAGGATGCGTTGGCTGCCTGCGGAATCAGTTACGCCAGTGACGAGGCCGTTGAGTTTGCCGATCACAGCATGGAAGCAATTTCCTACTTCGCGATTTTGGCGTCCAGTCGACTGGCCGCCGAACGGGGCCGGTATTCTTCCTACGAGGGCTCCAAATGGGATCGCGGTTTGCTGCCCATCGACACGATTGATTTGCTCGAACAGGAACGAGGAATGCCGGTCGAAATGGATCGCTAGCGTCGACGATGGATTGGAGCGTCGTGCGGAAGCAGGTTGCCGAGCACGGCATGCGAAACAGCAATGTGATGGCGATCGCGCCGACGGCGACGATTTCGACCATCATCGGTGTGACGCAGTCGATCGAGCCGACGTACAAACACTTGTTTGTCAAAAGCAATCTTGTCCGGTGAGTTTGTGCAGATCAATATCAACCTGGTGAACGAACTGAAGGAACGAGGTCTGTGGAACGACGAAATGCTGGAAAAGATCAAGTACTACGACGGAGCCCTGGGCGAGATTGCGGATCTGCCCGAGGACATCAAAAGGCGGTATATGCACCGTCGTTCGAAATGGATTCCAAATGGATAATTCAGTGTGCCAGCCGCCGTCAGAAGTGGTTGGACATGGGGCAGTCGTTGAATCTTTACCTTGACCAGCCAAGTGGCACGTCGACTCGATGAGATGTACCGCATGGCTTGGCAAACCGGGCTGAAGACGACCTATTACCTGCGAACGCTGGGGGCGACCCAGGTCGAAAAATCGACGGTCGACATCAACAAGTTTGGCGTCCAGCCACGCTGGATGAAAAACGCGAGTGCTTCGGGGGACATTGAACTTCATCGGCAAGATGATGCTCAGCAACCTGCAGTATCGAAAATCCGGATTGCGAATCGTGCCAGTAATGGCCGGAATGAGGCCGGGCGAAATCTGGGGCTCGTTTATTCGAACTCAGTCAAGTGTGAATGCAGCCGATTTCGTCCGGTTCTTCCGTAACCAGCTTCCCAATTCAGTTATGATTATTTTCAGATAACCATCCAACGGTCATGCAAGGAGTAGCAAATGGCGACTGACATACGAGAATCCAAATCAGTCGGCGGTGCCGCAAAACGAGTTGATGCGCAAGAAAAGCGACTGATCAATTGCCACAAAGTCGATGTCAATCAGTTGATGCCGCTGAAATACAAATGGGCTTGGGAACATTATATCAACGGTTGTGCCAATCACTGGATGCCGACCGAAGTTCCGATGAACAAGGACATCGAAATCTGGCAATCCGATATGCTTACCGATGATGAACGTCACGTGATCATGCGGAATCTCGGCTTCTTTCTCGACGGCCGAAAGCCTGGTTGGAAACAACCTGGTGTTGGCGGTTTTCAAGCACATCACCAATGCCGAATGCCGGCAATACCTGCTTCGACAGGCGTTTGAAGAAGCCGTGCATTCGCACACGTTCCTGTACGTCGTGGAAAGCCTGGGTCTGGATGAAGGCGAAGTCTTCAACATGTACAACGAAGTTCCAGCGATCGCCCGCAAAGACGAGTTCGAAATGGAATTGACCCGGGAAATCCTCGATCCTGACTTTACCACCGAGACGTTCGAAGGTGCCCAGGCGTTGCTGAAGAACCTGATCGGGTTCTACCTGATCATGGAAGGCATTTTCTTTTACACCGGTTTCGTGATGATTCTGTCGTTCCATCGACGCAATCTGATGAAAGGAATCGGCGAGCAGTTCCAGTACATCCTCCGCGATGAGTCGATTCACTTGAATTTCGGAATCGATCTGATCAACGGCATCAAAGCCGAGAATCCCGAACTGTGGACTCCGGAGTTTCAGCAGCAGATGGTCGATCGCGTCCGCGAATCGGTTGAGCTGGAAATTGCCTACGCCGAGGATTGCCTGCCCAACGGCGTGTCTGGGTCTGAACGCCGCACTGTTCCGCGATTACGTGCAGTACATCGCCGACCGTCGCCTGGAGCGAATTGGTCTGCCTGTTCAGTACAACAGCACCAATCCGTTTCCCGTGGATGAGCGAAACGATGGATCTGGCCAAGGAAAAGAACTTCTTCGAAACGCGAGTCACCGAATACCAGACCGGCGGCACACTCGATTGGCGTTAACCGACGTATTGCGATTTGCTGTACACCATCACCGGATTCGAGTTTGGAAGCCAAGCTTGAATCCGGTTTTTTTGTGCCGTCAAGTGCGCCTCATCGTACGTGGTATACGTCCTCGCCTGGATATCTCACTTGATTTAGAACACTGTCCGATGAGAATGGACGACACAAATCAGAATGTACGGGAAGAGCATGCAACCTCTCGCCAGTGCAGACTTTGACGTCAAAGTCTGCATGGGGGGAGAGGTCGCCGTCTCAGCGGCGGGTGAGGGGGATCGCATTGGATATCAATGATCATCGCCCGGGAATTTATACCCTCGCCCGGGTACCCGGGCCTGAGAGCCCGACAGAGGCAAGAGGGAGAGGTACACGCGTCACGAACCTCTCCCAGAGGGAGAGGTACACGCGACAAAAGCCGTCTATGCAAAGTACTTCGGCCAGCCTGTTGATGCGGTTAAAATCGGCCGATAGCGGACCGGCTTGGTCGCGGTTCGTCAAATTGTACACGCCGTTGATTTACTTCTGGGCCCGAAAAAGTGGACTGCAGGCAGAGGACGCAGCCGATCTCGTTCAAGACGTTTTCACGCTGTTGCTAAACAAGCTTCCCGAGTTTGAATACGACCAATCCAAAAGTTTTCGAGGTTGGCTCCGCACAGTGACGCTCAACAAATGGCGGGACAAATGCCGGGTGAAGTCGCTGCCCGTCGAATCCAGTTCGCAGTCATCCCTCGGACGAATCGCCGATCTCGCGGAAGCCGAATCGTATTGGGACATCGAGTATCGACAACAGGTCGTGGCTCGCGCAATCGAACTGATGAGAGATGAGTTCACCGAATCGACTTGGCAAGCCTGTCATCAATATGTCATCGAAGGCAAACCGGCCGCTGAGGTCGCCGAAAACCTGGGGGTCAGCGTGTGGACCATTTACGCGGCCAAGAGTCGCTTGCTCAACCGCTTGCGGCAGGAATTGGATGGGTTGCTTGATTAGAACCGTGCCAAAACCATTGTGCCACGAATCGAGACCGTAGCCGTCTGTCGCAGACAGAAGGTGAGACAACCAACGTATTCACGATTGACAACCATTTCACCATGATGCTCCCTCAACATTCAACGATACCAACTCGCGGAGCGAGTGCGCCTCTGTCACCGCTTCGCGGCTGGCGGTTTCTGACGCTAACCCATCCATGAGCTTACGCTCATGGCTACCGGCTTTCACCGCTTCGCGGCTATTGCGACACGGCCAATACGGCACGCGAAGAGCGACCCGATCAGCAGCCGCGAAGCGGCGACAGCGTATAGCCCCCAGCGTTAGCTGGGG
>CAVONL010000036.1:0-31662 GCA_963697295.1 uncultured Planctomycetaceae bacterium
ACCCAGCGACACGTGAGGGTCCGGGAGAGTCCTCGACTCAGAGAGTCAAGGCAAAACAGCACCCTCTCCCGGCGACACGTGAGGGTCCGGGAGAGGGCTGCAAAAAGTCGAGGTGCCAACCAAAAAAAGCGGCCATAGCTGTTCAGCCGGCCGCCTGTACTTTATTAATAAAAAACGGGTGCACTAAAAATCGTTTTGAGGAGCAGGTGCACCGCCACCGTCCTGCTGCTGACCGCGATTGCCGCCGCGCCCACCTCGCTGAAATCCCTGCGGACCACCGCGCTGATTTTGGCCAAAGTCAAAGGACTCGCCTTGCAGCTCTTTAAACTTGGCTCGCTGCTCTTCGGTCAACACGCCGAGGACTTCCGTCTCTGCCTGTTTGCGTAGTTCAGCGATTTTCGTTTCGAGCTTTTTGGCTGCGGCTTCCGCCGCTTCCTTCATTTTCTCTTTTTGCTCATCGGTAATGTTGAGAGCTTCGATAATCGTCTGGCTGTCGGCTAGTCCCGTGGTACCGCCACGAGCAGTTTCCCGCTGGAAGTTCAACTGCTTGAGGCGGTCGAACTGCGCGGGCAACAAAATATCCTTGACTTCTGCTTCCATGGCTTTCGCTTTTTCTTCCATCTTTTTGCGCATTTCATCCATCTGCACCTGGCGCTCTTCGGGATCCATGTCGCGGAAACCGCCACCGCGGAACATCTGCATCATTTCATCGCGCATCGCATTTTGCAGCTCTTCGATGTCCTTAATCTGGTCATCGACAAGTTCGAGTTCTTCTTGGACCTTTTCGTTGCCAAGTAAAGCGGTCATACCACCACCACCCCACATACCACGTCCGCCGGGGCCACCACGGCCTCCCTGAGCGAAACTCACGTCGGCGATTGCAAGCGAGGCGATTGCCGCGATCGCCACTAGTAATTGAGAACGAGACGAAATCATAGGTTTCTCCTAAGCAGTAAATTTGAGAGAACTACCCCTTTTCGCTGGCGAATGTTCGCCCAAAGAATTCGTCGAAGGCGGGGCCCAGTTCGTGAAAACTGCCGGCAAGTAAATTAACAGTTTTTCCCTCTTGAAACGAAACAACTTCAAGACAGCAAAGTTTCTGCAAAGCCCAGAATTTTTCCAAAAATTGGAGGGGATAGGGGCAATCGAAGATGATTCGATCAGTTCTTGCAGATTTGAAGAGCAGCCACCCGCCAAAAACCCACGAAAAATCGCTGCTAAACTGCAATATTGTTCAAACAACGCCTTGTCATCCTGAACCGAGGAGTCCGCCGCGGCAGAAGAGGATTTTCCAGGTTGTTACCTGGTTTCCGTTTTGCCGAGGCGGACGAGAATTCGTTCAGAATGACATCGGGGGCGGATCGCTTAATTGATAAATTGCGGCCGGGGGCTAATTTGGGTTAGTCGGCACAAGCTGTTGTCGCAATTGGGCCATGTCGATTCGGGTTTCGCCCGCCTGTTGATTACCGAGTTTTTCCATGCATTTCAGCAGTTTCGGGCTGGGATCGGTCAACGTAATCGCCTCTGCACGGGTTGGGTCCTTGGTTGATCGAACGATCAGGATGACTTCCATGTCAGACGACTGAGTTGGCTCGGAAGGGCCAGACTGCGGACGTTGAAAGTCAACGTTTTGAAACGATTGCGCACCGGCAATTCGTCTCGGCGGGATTCGGCCCGCGAATGGAGGGCGAACTCGGTCCGGCTCCTGGTGGCTTACGGCAACCAAGTCGGAAGCCGTCCCAGCTGGGATGCTCGCCGGTATCAAATCGGCTCGCAGCGGCGGTGAAACGGGTCGTGGCGTTGCTTGCGCCACAGCCATGCGCTGATTGCCGTCAAACAAATGGTCCAGATTGGCTTCGGCAATTTGCCAATGAACTGTATTCAGCCCCGTGTAAATTCCTTCGTCGAAATCGACGGACGCCGCATTGCAAACACCGATCAGTTCGCCGTCGGCCGTAAATAGACCGCCACCGCTGCGACCGTCCACGGGTCTGCCGTAGATATCGTACTTGATGACATTGTCGTATTTGGCTTTATTCTTGATTCGTGTATGTCGGATGGTGGGCAACTGGCCATGATCGCAACCGATGGAAAATACTTCGTTGCCGCGGGCCACGGCGGTCGTTTTTGAGGCGACGGGGATTGCCTGGATATTGACGCCCGCTTGAACCGCAACCAACCCGATGTCGCGGGCCTTGGCGTCGAACGAAATCATACGTCCAGGTGCCGATTTGATTTCGTCACCGTCAAAATCGTACTCGGCAGTGATCTGTCCTTTGCCATTGGCGTCACGGAAAACGTGACCGCAGGTCAGCACCAACCATTCACCTTGATGACAGTGAATAACGGTTCCGGTGGCATACGAAATCCCCTCTGGATCCTCCACGCGCAGCCGAACCGTTGCGTTCATCGCCAGTTCTTCGAATTGATCTCGCGGATTTCGCGTGCCGTGATGCAGTGTCGAATTGTTATCGGCAAGGGTGTCGGCGTTGCGCTTGGCATCGTGCGCCTGAAGAAAGTCATCTTTTTTGGAACGCTCGACTCCGCCGGCTGCCGGACGCGTTCCAGGCGTGAATCCAACCTGCGCGAACCAGCCTTCGACCGTTCTGCCGTCTATAAAACCTGAGTGACGTGTGATCTCCTGGGTGCCTTTAAGTAACACCAGTGTGGGAGTACTCGTGACGCGAAATTGTTGTACCCAATTCGGATACCTCGTCGTGTCGACGATCGTAATCGGGTAACCGCGGAGCGCCAGGTCGCGCAAGACCGGTTCCACCTGTTTGCAGGGTCGGCAGCCCTCATTGGTAAAGAAATACAAATTTGCCTGGTTGGGTTCACCGTCCCCAAACGTTGCACAAACGCGATCCGCAGAGCTCAAGACGAGCACGACCGCTAAAACAAGTACGTAGAAATAGACGTTCCGTGACGTTCGCATCCGTATCCCTCCCTGGACTGGATGTTGCTTGCCAGAAAAACAAGTTTGTAATTTTGGCAGTCGGTAATTTTGATCCCCGCGGTGACCCGGTCATTTTTTCAATGTGTTGTAAATTTTTCACACTGTTTCAAGCCTGCATCCATGCATCCCTGAAGCACAACCCAATTCCTTCCTGAAACTGGATTGCCCGACCGCGTCAATTTTCAAAGATCAAAGCCAATTTGTTGCCCGCGGGACCGAATAACAGCTGACGTGCCGGTTATCAATCCGCAAGCGGAAAACTAATTGGCACCTTTTGTGCCAATTAGCTGGAGGATTAGAATAGAATTGCCGACACGCGAAAATACGAATCTCAAAAAATCTGTGAATCCTGAATGTTGCTAGCTCAAGCGGCCCGTTGCCGGTCGAAAACCAGACCGTTCCTGATAACTCATGACGCGCGAATGACGTCGTGGCATTCCGCGTGCGCGGTCATTATCACGCTGGTTTTATGCGGCAATTTTGCCTGGGCTCAGGTCCCAGTCACCAAAAAAGCAAGGCCCAAGTCGGTGCAAAAGACAGCCATCATCAAGATTGATGGCCCTATCGATTACAAGCTGGCAAAGTTTTTTGATACGAGATTGAAGCAAGCACAACAGGCTGGCGTTGATTTGCTGGTGGTCGAAATTGACAGCCCGGGGGGCCTGAAAACGGAGAGTCTCGACATTGCCGAAAAGCTGCGGGACGTTGATTGGGCTTACACCGTCGCATTCATCCCGCGCGAGGCGATCAGCGGCGGGGCGTTAATTGCATTTGGCTGCGACGAGATTGTAATTTCTCCGTCAGCAAATTTCGGTGACATCGGTGAAATCTATCTCGATCCGGAGGCCAATGCGTTTCGATTTGTGCCGGCCAAATATAAATCTTACCTCGTCAACGCGGCCCGGAATCTGGCAGTTGCCAAGGGTCGTCCGCCTGAATTGGTCGAGGCCTTAATCGACAAAGACGCTCTGGTTTACGTTCGTGAAGTGCCACGGGACAAGCCGCTTTATAAAGTTGTGCATATCGGCTCGGACGAAAAACCCGGCGAACCCTGGAAGCTGGTCAAGGAAACGGGGCCCGAGCGTTTCTTGACCGTCAGCGGCGCCCGTGCCTGCGAACTTGGAATCGCGGAAACGATTGGCGAAACACAAGCTGACCTCGCCAAAGAATTTCATTTTGATGCCAGCAATGTTCGGCAATTCAAAGCCAACTGGACGGACGCTGTCGTGTATTACCTGAACACGCCGTTTGTTACCGGATTACTGGTCGTCATCGGCTTGATCGCACTGTACATCGAGTTCAGCGCTCCGGGCGTTGGCATCGGCGGACTGACGGCCGGTTTGTGCGCGGCCCTGTTCTTCTGGAGTCGATTTCTGGGCGGAACCTCAACGTGGCTGGAGGTGTTGCTGTTTACTGCGGGAATCATTTTCCTGGCAGTCGAGTTGTTCGTGATTCCCGGATTTGGACTCGCCGGACTAATCGGGCTGGCCTTGCTCGTTGCCAGTGTGTTCATGGCCAGCCAGGATTTTGTGATTCCGTCCACTCCCCGACAGTGGAGCCAGTTCACGACGAACTTGTTGATGATTTTGTGCAGTAGTGCGGTGTTCGTGATCGTCGCGATGGTACTTGCGCGGAAATTGGGTAGCTTTCCCGTGTTCAACCAGATGATCCTCGCGCCCACGTCCGCCGACATCATCCAACAGAAAGGACTGGCCAGTGATCCGGAAACAGGCAAGCCGGTTCCCCGCGAACACCCGTTGGTTTCCGTGGGAGACTGGGGCCGCGCCGAATCGTTGCTCAGGCCCGCCGGCCGAGCCGTGTTTAACGGCCAGTCCGTCGATGTGGTCAGCGACGGTTCGTTTGTCGATCCGGGAACGCAGGTTCGCATCATCAAAATTCAAGGCAACTTGATCATGGTGGCCGCCATCGAAAGCGGAGACAACCTCGCCGATACCGTGGCACCGTGCGCGGACAAGGCATAGACCGCCGATTACTTGACCAATTTTTGTCTCGCCGGTTTCAACGTCGCCGACTTCATGAGCTCCAACCACTTTGTTTCCGTTTCCGCCGGAAGCTGGTCCGATTTCAAGGTGTAGGCCAACCGATAAACATCGTCAGTTCCCTTCAGCAGGCGAATTAGCTGATATCGTTTTTCAAACTTAAATTCTGGCCTGGCGGGTATCACAACGCCGACAACGATGGACTTGTCGTCGTCCGCCAGAATATTGTGAGTGGCGTCTGGATGTTGTTGTTTGATCTGATCCATCATGATCTCGACGATCTGCGCGGGCGAACCGACCGTCGCAGCTCCCAGGATTCGTTCGACCTCAACGCTCTCGTTCCATTCCGTCATCGATTGTTTCGCCGGATAATATTTGCTTAGCGAGCTCGCCTTGGATTTCTTGCGGTAGCCACAGAACAAGCCTTGGCCGTGCAAATCGACAATCAATTCCTCTTTTGGTTCGAACAGGACATTGGTTGCTCCCCGCGTGTCAATCACCTCGTACACGCGACTGGATACGAGATCGACCGCCACAAATGCATACACCAATCGCTCACGTTTCAATAACAACATGTCGACTGTTCGCTCCGGCTTGCCCAGCACCGCCTCCAGATTCTCGCGGGTTGTATTGGCGGCGAAGACGCCGCGCTTTTCGAATTCCGCGAAACAGGTTTCGAGACCCCGCACAACACCGCCGTGATAGGGTTGCAGCTGGTAAGCTTTGAGGAGTTGGGCCCACGATTCCGACAGCTTGCCCGCTTGATAAAGGGCCATCGCATAGCTGTTGAGGGCGGTGACATCGTTGGGATTGGCTTCCACTGCCGCCTGCAACTCAGGCAGCCGTTTGGCCGCGTCTTCGGGTAACGGGATCGGCACCTTTGCCGCGTTGGCGGTCCCGGCAATTTTTCCAACGTCGTCCAGTCGAATCAACTTGAACTCGGTGCCATTCCAGTAAGCAATCACTTCGGCCGTCTCCGAATTGGCGGTGTGAAAAAAGCCATAACAACTATCCAGATCCACCAGCGCCTGTTTCGCATACGTCGACCCGCGATCCGTTCCAAATAGCTCAGCCGCTTTGCCGAATTTCGCTTCCTTTTCGAGCAATTCGATTCCCGCGAGTGAGATTTCCTGCCGTTCAATCATGCCGTCGAGCATTTCTGGTTTGAAATCAGGAGGCAGCGCGCAGGACTTTGACGCTTTTTCAAAATCCTTGTTTTCCAGGAGCGGCAAAAACGCTTTGAGCGTTTCGATCAGAGCCTGCTTGGTTGGCGTCGCCTGCTGGTTCGCTTCGTCGGAAACCTGACCGGACGAGAACGGGCAATTTCCCAGGAACAGCATGGCAAACAACAAGGCCGTCAGCAATCGCGTTGAAATTCGCTGCCAGGGAAAAAACAACGGGAGGTTGGTTAACTTCATTTCGGTTCCAAGAAAAATTTCGAGTGTACTTTCATGACGAGAGTGCATTCCAAAACCGCTTATCATCGGTTGCCCGGTCCGTCGCCCGGTGAGAATCGTCGTGTTTCGTGAATCGTCGTGCTTCGAGTCTGGGACCGACTCGCTAAGACGACTACGTCGTTTTCAGATGCCTGCTATTTTAAGCTTAAACGGACCGTGACGAAAATAGAACGGCTTCTCGCTTCAAACGGTTACCCATTTTGTCAATTCGCCGGAGGTTACTGGCAATCAGATGCCAATTACCGATAATGCACCGGCGTCGGAGTGCAAATGATGTTCAATGAACGAGGTTGAAATGTCTGTTAAAGGTCGCGTGTTGATTTTGATTGGATTGTTGTGCAGCGTGTCGATTTCCGCCAGCGCCCAACCTGACTCGCCAGTGGACGTTCCCAAGTATTCGATTGAACAGTTTTGAAGACGATCAGTAACTGAGGGGCTACAAGGCGATCCTCGACTTCTGCAATCAGCATTTAAAGAAGTAGTTCGCGTAAACGTCGGACGCGGTTTTTCGCCGATCGCGTCCCTTTGCTCTGTTCCCGCTGCGAATGTCAGGCTAATTCCGCATACCTAGTTCGTTGGCAGCTGAGGTTTCATCGTCTGGTTGCAGTGGAGATGGGTTGATGAGTGACGAAAAGTATATCTGGCTCCTGCGACACCCATGCGCGAAGGGTCTCAGTGACCAAGCGATCCATGAGATTGCCAACGCCAGCACGCTGATTGAGGTTGGTACAGACGAATATCTGCACCGCGCTGAAAACCCGGCGACTTTTCTCTACCTGGTCATTCAGGGCCGCTTAAAAACCTCGTTCATCGACATTCGCGGTGACGAGTTGATTCAGAGATTCATTTCCACCGGGAACCAATTCGGAGCCTTGGCGGCGGCCCAGGTTGAGCCAGTGCCAATCAATGTTGTTGCCACCGAGCCTTCGAAGCTGCTTCGCCTTGATTACAAACAGGCGATTGGCTTTGGCAGCAAGTATCCGACGTTTCAGCTGAACCTGTTGCAGACGATTGGCCAGGAGCTGTCACGAACGCTGTTTGTTGACCGCGTGCATGAGAAACCAACCGTTATCGCTGTTATCCACCAGACGACGGCCAGCCGAATCCTGACCAGGAAGTTGTTAAGTCGGATCGTTGAACTGGAGGATTCCGCCTGCATCTTGAGCGATGCTCCGGACTGGAAGTCAATCCCGGGTGTTGAATTCCGCGCCTTGTACGATGGCGATCAATTGATCAGCGTTGAGGAGACTCGCCGATTACTTATGAAATGGGCGGATCGCGGTCGAATGTTTATCGAGTTGAGCAATGATGCGGATTTTGAATGGCTGTCAAGAGTCGTCAGTTTCTGCGATCGGGTGCTGTGGTGCGTGGGGCGCGACAACTACGGCGACGCCATGAAAACGATGAAAGCATTACAGGAAAAAGTCGAGAGCTGTGCGAAAAAATCAGCCTTGTTTGGATGCTCGACGGAGGCAAGTGCCTTGCCCCGCAAGCTCCCGAGTTGAAGAAACTGGTGACTTGCGATTTCAAGGTTTCCTGCTCGCCGCCTCCTGCCAACTCGGGTAACCAGTTGCTCCATGGCGTGGAAAGAATTGTTCACTACCTGAGAGGCATTCGGATCGGGATCGCACTGGGTGGCGGCGGCGCAAAGGGAATGGCACATCTGGGAGTGCTTCAGGCGCTCGAAAACAACGGGATTATCGTGGACATGATCGCAGGGACCAGTGCCGGGGCCATGACAGGCACTGTTTACGCCGCAGGCATGGAGACCGAATACAGCATCCAGAGCTTTGTTCATGATCTCACTCCGTCTCGGGTATTCCGGATGTTACCAAGCGGGGGTCATTTGTACCTGCTTTACAAATACCGGACCGGCCAATTCGATCCCATGCTGCGAAAATACTTGCAGGACGCGCGAATTGAACAACTACCGATTCCAATGCATACGGTAACCGTCGATCTGGTCAGCGGCGGGGCCGTGGTTCGAGACAAGGGCGATGCCGTGCATGGGATCATCGAGAGCATTAATTTACCGGTTCTCTCGCTACCTGTTTGTCGCCCTGGCCAAGCGCTCGTCGACGGTGGACTGGTCAACAATGTTCCGGCGGACGTGTTGTTGAAACGTGGTTGCAATTTCGTGATTGCGGTAAGCGTGACTGCCAAACTGCAGCAGGAGTTCGCGAGCATGCGACCTGACTCGTCCGAGGTCGCGCGACGTCGCCCCTCAACGCTGCAAACGATTCTGCGAGGTTACGAAGTGCAAAGTGTGAATCTGAACTCGTACGGCGTCCAGCCGGCAGACGTTGTCATCGAGCCCGATGTGCTCAGTTTTGGCTTGACGGAATTCACGCGAACCGACGAATTGGCGGCAGCCGGTGCCCGCGCCGCGGAACAAGCCATCCCGGAAATCAAGCGGTTGCTTTCCCAACTGGACAAGCGGCTGTTTACTGACAACCCGTTCGCAGCTCAACCGTGAATGGCATATTGCGACTGCCAATCCCGGGATTTGACCCGGCGTCTTGATAATCGTGCGTTGACACAAAAACTCGTTGTGGCATTATGTCTAATTCCGAGTTGGGCAGAATATCAACCACGTAAGGGCACGCGAATATGTCAACCGCAATGGAAAAACTCAAATATGTCGATCGCCATTGGAACGACCGCGTCGCCGACGGTCTATCGCCGGCCGAACGTCTGGTTTACCGCTCCAACTGCCTCGGGGCCGATCAGCGAATCACCAACACGGGTGGCGGAAACACTTCTGCGAAAGTCATTGAGATTGATCCGTTAACCGGCGAAGAAACCGACATCCTGTGGGTCAAAGGATCGGGGGGCGATTTACGAACCGCCAAAATCGATAACTTTGCGGCGCTGTACATGGACAAGCTGCTCGGGCTGATTCCCAGGTACAACGACTCGCCAGGCAACGGCCCCAAGACTCCCGCGGAAGACGCGATGGTCGGCTATTTTCCGCATTGCACTTATAACCTCAATCCGCGGGCCAGTTCGATCGACACGCCGTTGCATGGGTTTTTGCCCGCGCGACATGTTGATCATATGCACCCCAACAGCGTGATTGCGATCGCCGCCTGCAACAACAGTAAACAAGTGACGGCAGAGATCTTTGGCGACGAAGTCGGTTGGGTTCCCTGGCTGCGACCCGGTTTTGAACTGGGCTTGATGATGCAGCGCGAAGTCGCAGCCAACCCATCGCTCAAGGGTCTGGTGATGGGACAACACGGTCTGATTAACTGGGCTGACGATGACAAGGAATGTTACGAATTGACGCTCGCGTTGATCGAAAAAGCAGCCGAGTTTATCGAGTCAAAAGACCAAGGCGACAACACATTCGGCGGGCAAAAATATGCCTCGCTTGATGATTCGAGCCGCGAGAAGTTGTTGGTTGATTTGCTGCCGTGGTTGCGCGGCCAGGTTTCCCAGAAGAACAAATTTATCGGGACCATTGAGACCCGCGACGCAATCATGCGGTTTGTCAATTCCCATGATGCCGAACGACTGGCCGAACTGGGAACCAGTTGCCCGGATCATTTTCTACGCACGAAAATTAAACCGCTTTACGTGGACTGGAATCCGGCGACGTTCAGCCTTGCCGATACAAGACTGGCAGCCCAGGCAATGACAGACCTCAAAACAAAGTTGATAGCCGGGCTGGAGCAGTACCGAAAAGACTACGCGTCCTATTACGATACTCACAAACACGATGATTCGCCGGCGATGCGTGACCCCAACCCGACCGTGATCCTCATTCCGGGCGTCGGCATGATTGCCTGGGGAAAAGACAAAAGCGAATCGCGAGTGACGGCAGAATTCTACAACTGTGCGGTCGAGGTCATGCGCGGCGCGGAGGCTCTTGGTGAATATATTGCACTGCCCAAACAGGAAGCGTTCGATATCGAATATTGGCTGCTCGAAGAGGCAAAACTGAAGCGCAAGCCAGCCGACAAGGAAATGTCGCGCGACGTGGTGTTGGTGATTGGAGCCGGCAACGGCATCGGTAAAGAGGCCGCTCATCGTTTGGCCCGTGAAGGCGCTCATATCGTTTGCTGTGATTTGGACGAAGTTGCCGCTACAGCGACGGCCGACGAGTTGACCAGGATTTACGGCAAGGGAATTGGCGTTGCGGGTTCAGGCATCTCGAATTGCGGTCCGGCAATTGGACTGACCGTCGACATCACCAACCGCGACTCGATCAAGGAGATGATCAGACAGACGCTGTTCGCTTATGGCGGCGTTGACCGGGTCGTTGTCACCGCGGGTGTATTCGTTCCGCCGGCAGCGGACGGCTCGTTAAGCGACGAAAAATGGCAGTTTACTTTCGACGTCAACGTTCGTGGAAGCTACAACGTCGTCGATGAACTTCGCGGTGTTCTGCAGGAACAGGGCTTGTCGGCGTCGATCGTGTTAACCACGAGCGTCAATGGTGTCGTGGGAAAAAAGGGCTCGCTCGCCTACGATACATCCAAGGCGGCCGCGAATCACCTGGTACGCGAATTGGCGATCGAGCTGGCGCCTTTGGTACGCGTCAATGCGGTTGCTCCTGCCACGGTAGTCGCCGGTTCCACGATGTTTCCTCGTGATCGAGTGATCAGCTCGCTGACCAAGTACGAGATTCCTTTCGATTCAACGGAATCCGATGAGGCTTTGCGTAACAAGCTGGCCGCATTTTATGCGCAGCGGACATTGACCAAGCAACCAATCACTCCAACCGATCAGGCGGAGGCCATTTATTTCCTCGCCTCGGAGAAATCCGCCAAAACGACTGGTCAAATCATCAATGTCGACGGCGGCTTGGCCGAAGCGTTTTTGCGATAAGACCTTTGAATGGTCGCAATGCGAGCCCCCTTTTAGCAACGCGAGTCCCTTCGCGTTGTTCCGCGCAGCGGACGTCTGCATGACTAATTCCCATCCGAGGATGCAGCTTCGTTCATTCGTCGATTTGCCAGGTATTCGACCAAATCGCGGATCTCGGTCAAAGACAGGTGCTCGACCAGATCGGTTGGCATCGACGAAAGTCCCATTCGCGATCCCTCGATTTCGTCCTGCGGGATTGAGATCACGTTGCCGTCCGCGTCCATCAGCCGGAGGACATCAGCTGTTTGGTCGACCACGATGCCAGTGTGCGTCAAGCCGTCGCTCGTCGCCACGATCATCTGGGCATAGCCAATTGCAATCATCTTGTTGGGTACCACCATCGACTCCAGCAAATACTGGCGATCGCGGAGCAGTCCCACCGTTGACAGGTCGGGTCCGACTTCACCACCGACGCCATTGATTTTGTGACAACGAACGCAAGAGACCTCGGTTTTCCCTGCGAAGACTTTTTGCCCCCGCACGGCGTTCCCCCCGTACAGCGTGTCGCGAAACCGGGCCGTTGGCTCATCGGGATCGAGCTGGCTCTCGCGATACGCGGCAAGCTTGTCGACCAAAAACGGCTCTCTCCGCTTTGCGCACGCGTTAACTACGTCCAGTCGCAATTCGTCGACGCAGTCGTCAGTCATGATCGCGTTCATTAATTCGGACACCGTTTCGGCCGACTTCCTGTCGGTCATCTCGCCGAGCGTCTGAATTGCCATTTGCTGTTTAACGAATCCGTTGGCCGTGTCCGGTGACGCCAAATCATCGTTGCCAATGACCTTTTCGATCAGCTTCAAACCACGCTCCGCCTCCATCTTGGCCAAGACCTCGATCAAAGCCCCGGCGAGCTGATCAGGCAGAGATTCGAATCCGCTTTCCAGTTGCTTGGCAACATCGGCGATATCGTCGTATTCAATTGCAGCCAGTGCCCGCAGGGCCGCCGCGCGAGTTGCATCGGCAACTTGATTGTCTGCAACCACGGCAGCGATCGATTGGCCCACCGTGAGCAGTTGCAATTTGCCCGCTGTCTCGATTGCCTTGGCCGTAATTGCTTCGCTGCCACCCACGATTTCTGCAAAACAGGTTGCCAACGCGTCTCGCGCTTCAGTCCAGTCGCGTTTGGGAAGCGGCCGCCAATCGCCGAGCACAGCGTCACGCGGCGGCGGATTTTCCCAGCTTGCCAAAGCGTCAAGCGCATCAATCCGTCGAGACTCAGCGGCCTGCCCGTTGGCAGCGAATCTGGCAATTGCCATCGCGTTAGTTGCTTTGCCCAGGCGTACATTCGCGTTGAGCGCGCGTCGAACGATGGCATCATTTGCATCAGCATCCGCGATCAAAGCCGCCAGCTTGGGCATTGCTGAATCCAATGGCAGATCGTGAATCGCGCGTGCCGCCGTAATGACAACTTGCGAATCGGAGTCATTTAAAAACCGTTGAACAATTTCGGATTTGTTTTTACGCAGCGCAACAACTGCCGCCAGCCGCACCGCGGCCGAGTCATGATTTGAGAGTTCCGCAAGATGGCCGGCAGACATTTTGCCGCGTTGCACAAGTCCCGCGAGCGCCATGATTCCGCTATGGCGAATGATGGGATCCCGATTGTCGTTGTCCGCGAGCATTTTCAGAATTGGCGGCAGGTGAGAGCTGTCGCCAATTCGATTGAGCGCAAGAGCTGCAAAATGTCTCACGCGTAAATCCTCGTCAGCCAGTTTGGCGGTAACAGCTTCCGCCAAATCAAACTGCCTTGATTCGCCAATCAGCTGACAGACCTGGGCTCGTATTTCGGGGTCCTCGTCATCGAGCATCTGGCGCAAATCTCACGTGTTTTGGGCGAAAAAACGTTTCCGACATCCGGAGCTGACGCCATTTCCTCCTCGTACAGCTTGTTCCTTGCCATTTGTCCGATTCCCCAGATGGCATGCAACCGTGCCAATTGTTCCGGGCCGGTCGCAGCGGCCTGTTCCAACATTTCCAATTGCCCACGATCGACCAGCCTGAACTGGGCCTCCTGTCGCACACGGCGATCGGCATGATTCAATAACTGGACCAAAGCTTCATTGCCAAGTTCGTCCATGTCGCCGGCGAGAAGCTTTCGAACCTGTTTCACAATGGAAGAATCGACTTGATCCGGATCGCGGAAAGTGTAGATGCGGCCCTTGTTTTCCCCCACCCAGCCAAACACCCAATCGGCGATGTAGATTTTTCCGTCGGACCCGAAATCAAAATCCGTCGCCAGTATCTGCCAGAATGTTTCGTCCATGTCGGCGACTTTGAAGAAAGCGCCCTGTGGCCTGTTTCTGAATGAACGAACACCGCTGATCGTGGAAGTCCCGCGAAAGTCACACAAGAAAAATCGGTCTTTGAATTCGTCACCAAAACCGGTGCCGGGATAAAACGCCAGTCCCGAGGGTCCATCTGCAACATTATCGATCGGGGGCACGATATCGGCGGGTGTCAGAGATGGATCAAAAGGTTCCCAGGTGTGTTCGCGATTGAAAGGTCCGCGATCGTCAAGGTACTGATAGTACATTCGCCAGCCGGAATCGCCGCCGCGAACAACATAGACCCAACGCGCTTTGTCGCCGCTGTCCGAATTGTTGTCTCCGGTAAAGAGGTTGCCGTGATTGTCAAAGGCCAGTTCCTGAGGGTTTCGCAAACCCGTGGCCACCACTTCGAGATGCGAACCATCCAGTTCGCAACGAAAAACGGCGCCGGATGCGGGATCGTGCAAACCATTTTCAAGGTGGTAGCCGCGGTCGCCGATGCTGAAGTAGAGTCGTCCATCCGGTCCGACAATCAATCCGTGCAAGTCATGTCCCCGGAAGGCAAACCGCACGCCAAATCCCGTGTGCAATGACTTGCGCTCGTCGGCTACCCCATCGCCGTCGCTATCCTCGAGCAACCACAGGTCGGGAATGCACGTGTAGTAGACTTTGTTGCGGGATTGCAAAACCCCCGCGCCGGTACCCATCGCGATTTCGTTGTAGCGATTCGAAAATACTTTCGACGCGTCCGCGACGCCGTCGCCATCGGTGTCTTCCAGCAACCGAATTCGATCATCGTGAGTCTGGAATTCACTATTCCAACTGTCCGGATAAAATCGCTTCATGTAGGCGACGCGATCTGCGACTGACTGCGCCGCCAAATCGTCGTCGAGCCAGTTAGCGTGATCACGGTTGTCTTCCACCCCCCGATCCTGCCGGAACGTTTCGCAAACAAACACGCGTCCCAAATGATCAATACAAATGGCGACAGGATTGGCGACATCTGGCTCGGCGGCAAACAGGGTCGCCCGCAGCCGTGGCGGGTACTTGAACTGCTCGATCGCGGACGCGCCTTCGTCACTGGCGGCCGCGACATCTGGAGTGGCTGGGACAGGGATTTCCTGGGAATTGGCCGGCAGCTCGGGCAGAAAGGCAGAGAAAAACAAAATCTGACAGGTGATTTGACAAAATTTCATGTATCGCGACACAAGCGGAATCCTGCGTAGGTAATAAGCTCGAATGATGATTCTGTTAACGTCGTCTGGCAAACCGACCGCTGCAACCGCAATTATTACAGCCCATATTAGCGAGATTTATGATCCCGCAGTAAGTGGTTACGGCGAAATCGGGCCCCATTCCCGTCGCGCGGGATTGGGTTTCCCAGTCCAAAAGAAGCGATTGGGTTGGCGAAATTGAGACTTGACCGCTCAGCTTCCGGTTGCGATGATTGGCGGCAGGTCAAGCGAGCGGGCCTCGTCCGACGAGAAAAAGACCCCATTGTTCGTGTTTTGATTTGCCTTCGGAAGCGAAAATGCCCTTCCGTGTTTGGCACAATCAACTAAGATTAAGGCTCGCGTAACCTTCCTAGCGGTGTGTCCTGACGACGGTTGACTTACTGGTTGCAAGCGTGACCTCGGTATGAACGAGCGAGCGTTTGTTTCGCCTTCCATGGGGGCGTGAACCAAAAGGATTTTGGGCCGCACTATTCACTTTGGAACGCTCGTTTTGTTGCCAAGGAATTTTTGCAACACGGCGACGCCTCCAAGACAGAGATGAAGTTTTATCGTCGGGGTACGTATACCCCGGCAGTTGTAAATAGACCACGAAGGCAATTTGATATTGTCACGTTGACGGTGCTTTGATGAACCTTAAGAAACTACGGAACATTGGAATTTCTGCCCACATCGATTCAGGAAAAACAACGCTGAGTGAGCGAATTCTGTTTTACACCGGTCGCATTCACAAAATCGAAGAGGTGCGGGGCGGTGGGGATGGTGCCACCATGGATCACATGGAGCTGGAAAAAGAGCGCGGCATTACGATCACCAGTGCAGCGACCACCGTAGCTTGGGGCGATCACGTGATTAACCTCATCGACACGCCTGGCCACGTGGACTTTACCGTCGAAGTCGAGCGATCGTTGCGCGTACTGGATGGCGCCGTGCTGGTTCTTTGCGCCGTCGGTGGCGTGCAGGCTCAGTCGCTCACGGTTGACCGTCAGATGAAGCGTTATCACATCCCGCGACTGGCGTTCATTAACAAGATGGATCGCACCGGCGCAGATCCGTACAAGGTTACGAAACAAATTCGCGAAAAACTCGGTGCCAACGCGATCATGATGCAACTCCCCATCGGTGAAGGCGAGTCTTTCGAAGGGGTGATCGACCTGGAGCGAATGAAAGCCATCTACTTTGATGGAACCAAGGGTGAAAAAGTTCGCTATGAGGAAATCCCTGCCGATCGCCTGGAAGAAGCGGAAACCGCTCGCCAGGAGATGCTCGAAGCGTACTCGATGTTCAGCGACGAATTGATGGAATTGCTGTTGAGCGGCGAAGAAGTCCCGGTCAAATTGCTGGACCGCGTGATGCGTTCGGCAATTCAAATGCAGGAAGTTACGCCGGTGTACATGGGATCGGCGTTCAAGAACAAAGGCGTACAACCGTTGCTTGACGCGGTTTGCCAATACCTGCCCTCGCCGCTGGATCGAGAGATCAAGGCCAAACAATGGGACGACCAGACCAAAACGTTCCCGCTGGAAGCAAAGCTGGATCTCCCCTTTGTGGGAATGGGCTTCAAGATTGTTGAAGAGCCCTTTGGCCAGCTGACGTTCATGCGTATCTACCAGGGCACGATCAAAAAAGGCGAAATGTACTTCAACCAGCGGACCGGCAAAAAGGACCGCTTCAGCCGGATTCTGCGGATGCATTCGGACAAGCGCGAAGAACTTGATGAAGCCGGTGCCGGCGACATCGTGGCCGTAATGGGCATCGATTGTGCTTCCGGTGACACCTACGCTCAAACACCAAAAATGTGTTCTTTGGAAAACATGTACGTCCCCGCCCCGGTTATCAAAGTCGCCGTAGCGCCTGCCGAGCGATCCAACGCCGAAAAACTTGGGAAAGCTCTGCAACGATTCCGCAAGGAGGATCCGACGTTTCAAGTTGCCACCGACGAAGAAACGGGCGAAGTGATTATGGCCGGCATGGGCGAACTTCACCTGGAAGTTTACATCGAGCGAATACGCCGTGAGTACAAACTTGAAGTCGAAGTCGGCGCACCGAAGGTAAGCTACCGGGAAACTCCGACTGCGCCAGTCGAATTTGATTACAAACATAAAAAGCAGTCCGGTGGTTCAGGTCAATTTGCTCACATCAAAGGCACACTCGAACCCTGGACTGTCGCGGAGGACGCTGAAAATCAGGATCAGATCTTCTGCTTCGAAGAGTCCATTGTCAGCGGCCGGATTCCGAAACAGTACATTCCTGCTGTTGAGAAGGGTCTGAACACCGCGATTCACAAAGGAACATTGGCCGAGTATCCGGTTGTGGGCCTGAAATGTCACCTGCAGGATGGTTCGTATCACGACGTCGATAGTTCCGAGATGGCTTTCCAAACGGCGGCCCGCGGGATGTTCCGGGAATACATGCCCAAGACCAAACCGGTGATTCTCGAACCGGTGATGAAAATTGAAATTCAATCGCCGGAGAATTTTCAGGGGGGAATCGTCGGCGATCTGACTTCGCGGCGGGGAATCATGGAATCGACGGACGTTCAACCCGATGGCACGGTCATCATCGTTTGCGAAGTTCCGCTCAGCGAGACGTTCGGTTACATGACCGATCTTCGCAGCATGACGCAAGGGCAGGGCACGTTTTCGATGGAACTGAAGGGCTATCGCCGGGTTCCCGCGAACGTGCAGGAAAAAATCATAACTGACCGTCGTGCGGCCAAAGAGGAAAAATTGGCCAAAGCATAAGTTTGGGTGCTTTCAGTTCGATGCGTTCTGCTCGCAGAACTGCTTTTCCCCTGCAGACTTTGACGCTTTAAGAAAATCGTCAGGCCGCAACGTCATTGGCACCCTCTCCTTGAGGGTGCCTTTACTTGGTTGATCTGGATATTCATTATGAATTCAGTTGCATGTTCAATTAGCTGCGGAGCAGCAACATTTGATAGCCTGGGGTGAACCGATTGAGCTTTAGCGAGTGTCGGGGTAACCCCAGGTTCACGCCCAACAACAATGGTCTCGTTCCGCGAGTTGGCGGCTTCGCCGCCAACTCGCGGAACGAGACCGAAGATGATATTCGCGAGCATCGAATCCCTGGGGCGGCGGCTAGCTCGCTGGAGCTCGCAATCCTTGACCCAGGCTATCAAATGCCGTCGCTCTGCGACTAATGCGCGAATGACAGCATTTGTCAACAAGCCGGTGAAGTTCGATCTGCTTCTCGACGTTAAGCCAGGCCAGATGTTCAAAGGACTTCCCAGCCCTCGTTGGTAGCGTGGCCCCCTTCAAATCAACCTTTGTCCATTGCGGGCGATGGTTTCTAATGTGGCAAAAATGGCGTGCTTTTATCTTTGCCGGCAACGTTGACTACCGTCGAAAAAAAACTTGAATTCGGCCATCCGCGGTATACCACGGCCGACCGTTGGCTGCAACCAGTCCATTGGCTGGTCGACGCAAATGTGCGGATGTTCGAATCCTGGCCCGTCAAAGTTCTCATTGCCTTTTTCGTAATGCACATCATCGTGCGTTCGCTATTGCCCATGCCACTTGGCTTTGACGAAGGCGAGCAGTTCATCGTGACCCAGGAGTTTGCGCTTGGATACGGTGCGCAACCGCCACTTTACAACTGGTTGCAACACGTATTTTTCAACGTGTTTGGCGTTAACGAGTTTGCCATGATTTTGTTGAAGCAATCCATTTTGTTGGCGACTTTCCTGACAACGTATGGGCTGTGGCGAAAAACCGGATTGACCGTCGCGCTCGCATCGGCTTGCACGTTTTCCCTGTTTTTGTTGAATGAAGTCGGCTGGGAACTGCAACGAACACGAACTCATCTGGCATTAGCCGTATTGATGGCAGCGGCATTTGCATTCATTACTATCTTGATTTATCGCCAATCCGAATCTCGAGCGACTGCCCGCCGCGGGTTGTTGTACACTTCGTTGGGTGCCGTTGTCGGACTCGGGCTCTTGTCCAAATACAATTTTGCCGTGTTTCCCTGTGGCCTCATCATTGCGACACTTCTTTCGAAAGACCTGCGCAAGACTGTGTTGACGCCTTGGTCCCTGCTCTCGCTGCTGGTCGCGGTCGCCGTGGTGCTGCCACATGGAATCTGGGTGGTGGAGAATTTGGACTGGATCGCGTCGCAGTCGAGGGACAAATTCGGACTGGTTGACGAATATGGTGTTCTCCAGTCGCGACGTGAGGGAGCCAATGCGTTTGGCGGTGCAGTTTTCATGTTTTTTCTGTTGCCCATGTTTGCGGGCACAATTTTTTACCTGGATTGGCGCGACTGGAACGTTCCATCGTTGGCGGTGTTTGCCTTGCTTGATAAAGATACGCGGCGACTTGTGAATGTCATCGGCGTTGCGTGCGCCGTTTCCATCGTACTTGTTTTCCTAATTGTCGTTTGTTCCGGTATGACAGTTGTGCGCAGCCGTTGGTTCGTTCCGGTCGCCTTCTTGTCGCTTCCCCCGTTGATGCTGCGCACGCGAGTACTTCGCGGCCCCAATACACATCGAATCTACTGGTTGGGGGTGTTGACGATCATGCTGGCCAGTTCCATCGCAATCACAACCGTAGCTGTGGACGGGCTGAACCCCGCGGCAGATTCTCGCCACCTACCCGTGCTGGCTGGGCCGCTGTGGGACGCAGCAGCCGCCGATTCACAAAAATCTGCCGTGGTCATTGAAGACCAACGCCTCGCCGGACTCATCCGCATGAAGCATCCGAATATGAAAATTCTCGTGCCCGATTATGGGGTTCCAGACCTGAACGACACGGACGTTGTCGTTGTCATCGCCGAAGTTACGGATGCTGGCCGTTTCAGTAATGCGATCGTGGATTTTGTTTCTGAGTTGTTTCCGCAACGGTTGCTGGGTGAATCGAACAGGCTGGACGAAACCGGCACGGCGCCGGAAGATGGTACTTGCTGGACAATTGCCAGACTGCGAGCGCCAGTCCGATTTTGAATTGCCCAGTCGCCAACGAATCAGTTTGCATAGCGGTTCCTGCCAAATGAACAATGCCAATGCGGCAACGGATTTTAACCGGAAAGCCTGGGACAGGGTTGCGGCAGCGGATGACAAGTGGTTCCGAGTTTGCACACCGGCGGAAATTGAATCCGCGCGAAATGGCGAACTGCAGATCAAATTGACCCCGACCAAAAACGTACCGAGCGATTGGCTGGTTCCGCTGGAAAATAAACGGATACTTTGCCTGGCGGGCGGAGGAGGGCAGCAAGCGCCATTGTTGGCCGCGGCCGGCGCAATTGTCACTGTTTTCGACCTGAGCGAAAAACAGCTGCAGCGGGATCAGCTGGTCGCAGAACGTGAAGCACTATCCCTCGACACGTTGATCGGCGACATGCGCGACCTTTCCATTTTTGCCGATGCTTCATTTGAGCTGATCATCAATCCAACTGCCGTTTGCTATTGCCCTGACGTGTTGCCGGTCTGGCAAGAGTGTTTTCGGGTTCTCAAACCCGGGGGACACCTGATCGCCGGAATGATCAATCCCAACCATTATCTGTTTGACGCGCGAAAGCGCGATCAAGGAAAACTCGTCGTCCGACACAAGATTCCTTATTCCGATCTGCAACTGGATGAGCAGGAAAGAGTGGAGTTGATTGGAACTGAGCGACCCATCGAATTTGGACATTCCATTTCAGATTTGATCGGCGGACAAATTGCGGCCGGTTTCTGCATTTCGGGGTTTTATGAAGACCGCTGGGGCGATCGCGACAAGCTGAGCGACCTGATTCCGGTTTTCTTGTGCACGCGGGCCACGAAACCAGCCGAATAGCACCAGCTTGTTTGGGCGACGACATTCAATTCGGTGTCCGTTTTGCAATCGGTTCCCTCCGCATTACAATCGAAGCAGCTGTTTCAACTACTTTCTACCGATCCGTTCTGAACGACCAGGAGCCCACGATGTCATTCAACCGACGATCCTTTATCAAGACGACGGCTCTCGCGGGTTCAGCGTTGGCTTTACCGGCCATTTCTTACGGCCGTGTTCGTGGATCCAATGACAACATCCGCCTGTGTGTCATCGGACTGAACGGTCGCGGCAAGGAACACATGGACAAATTCGGAGACAACGTAGTTGCGCTTTGTGACTGTGACGAGAATATCCTGGGCGAGCAGTCGCAGGACAAGGGCGTTACGACCTTCGTCGATTTTCGAAAAGTCATGGACGACAAAAATATCGACGCGGTTTCGATCGCTACTCCCAACCACACGCATTCGCTGATCGGAATTACAGCGGCCATGACCGGCAAACACGTTTATTGCGAAAAACCGGTTTCTCATAATGTCTGGGAAGGCCGACAGCTGGCATCAGCGGCCAACCGATACAACGTGCTCATTCAATGTGGCACGCAAGCCCGTTCAAGTCAGGCGTACCAGGAAGCGCATCAATTTGTGACCGACGGCAATCTCGGCACCGTCCAATACGCAGTTGGAACTTGCTTCAAACCTCGTAAAAGTATCGGAAAACTCGATCGGCCGCTGCAGATTCCCAAGCACATTGATTACGAACTCTGGTGTGGTCCGGCAGAAAAACGGGAACTTTATCGACCAAAGCTGCATTACGACTGGCATTGGGACTTTAATACAGGCAACGGCGACATGGGCAACCAGGGCATTCATCAGATGGACATTGCCCGCTGGTTCCTCGGTTACGATACGATTTCGCCGCGCGTGTTGAGTATCGGCGGGCGACTGGGATACGAAGACGCCGGTGACACGCCCAATACGCAAACCGTCATTCACGACTACCCTGGTGCGCCGCTGATTTTCGAAACTCGCGGACTGCCCAAATCGAAGGACTTCCAGACCGATGGTTGGGGCGACAACATGGACAACTATCGGGGCTCGGGCATTGGCGTGATCGTGCAGTGCGAGAACGGTCATTTGTTGCTGACGGCCGACTACGGCAAAGTTGTCGCGTTTGACAACGACGGCAATACAATCAAGGAATGGAGCGGTGCCGGAAATCATTTTGCCAACTTCCTGGAAGCCGTTGCCGCGAATGATGCGAGCCAGCTTAATGGGCCAATCGTCGAAGGACATTTGTCGAGCGCTCTTTGCCATACCGGTGGCGTTTCGCATCAGCTGGGACGCAAGGCTTCGCTGGCAGAGATCTTGGCGGCCCTCGAAAACGAAAATGAGTTGTTCAAGGCATCGTTCGAGCGGATGGTTGCCCACCTCGAGGCCAACGGCGTTGACATTCGCGAACGAAAAGCATTAACGCTGGGTCAGCAGATCCGCTTCAATCCGGCGACGGAGCAGGTTGTCGGCAACGAAGCGGCCAATTCACGCATGACGCGCGAGTATCGCAAGGGATTCGAAGTCCCGGACGTTGGTATGAAAAAAGCGTCGTAGTTGGATGCTGCTGCATTTCTTTTGTCGTGGGTATCGCCCTCTCCGGGCGTGAGAGCCCGACCCTTCCGGAGGCCCCGGAGGGAGGGTGTGCATTTTTATGCTTCGGTAAATCATGGTTCAAATCATGTGGCAGCCTTCCCGTGGGTTACTCCTGCCGGGAGTTACCAGTCTGGAGGAACAGCGTCCAACGATTGGAAGGCTCAACCCCAAGAAGTGGGTGCCGTTTTGTGCAATAGAAAGTAGCGATTCACCTTGCCGCATAGCCTTCACTAAGAATACAGCGCAACCAGGTCCTCCATTCGGGTTCCGTCCTGATCGGTGATGGCAAATTTGCCTTTGCCCCGCATGGCAACTTCGGCGTGCAGGCCGTCCTTGCGAATCAAATAGAATTGCAGTCCAAAGTCTGGCTCGCCTTTTTCATTTTTCAATCTCGGTACCGTGTGTTTTGCGACGCGCCGCAGGATCTCCAGGCCCGCTTCCTGGGGCGTCATGCCAGTTCGCATCAACTCGACGGCCGCAAAACTGCATTGGTTTTGCAAGTTGGCTTCGCCTCGCCCTGTGCTGCCACACGATCCAATTTCGTTGTCGCAGTACAGTCCGGCCCCAATGATGGGCGAATCGCCGACGCGTCCCGGAATCTTGAACGCCAATCCGCTGGTGGTTGTGACGCAGGAAATATTTCCATTGGCATCCATACCGGAACAATGAATGGTCCCGGTCGGTCAGGACGGAGGGGGTCGGGAGTCTTTGGAGGATCGCGTTTTCTGGCAATCGGCAGCGGGGTCAAAAAGACTCCCGACCCCTTGGCTGATTTCTTGGACCTTCCGCGTCTGGGACAGACGCGGCTACGACTTAGACGCGAATGTATTTTCCGGGCGTCAGTTGGCGCACCGTCTCCCGCGGATCGTCCGATTCCCGCACGAAATCCAACGTAAACGGCATCAACAATTCCGTCGCGAATTCGACCGGAGTTGGATCCGTAACCAACTGTCGCAATATTTTCTCCGCGATCGGGTACCATTTGGCGGCGGCGTCTTGCCATTTGACCTGGACGCGCTTGGTTGGCGTAACGCGATCGTTTCTGATGAAGTCAATTTCTTCGGCCAAAATCTGTTCGAACTTTTCCACCGAGACTCGTCCGTGATTGACTTCCGCCCACAATTCCCAGCGGGATCGTTCGGTAGTCGCCAGATCGTCCATGATGCGGACAAACACGTGTTCGCCTTGTGAATTCTTCATCGTGGCCGGCAAAGCAACGCAGCCATTGCCGCACAGCCAATCAGCAAGGTACTGAATCGCCTGAAAGACGTTGTAGCGGACTTCCTCCGGATCATCGTTGGCAATCACATTCGATGTTCCCAGGGTAGCCGCGAGGACAGCTCGCTCATAGCGCGGATCGTGCCGGGGCAAACCCTCAACATCGGGCCCTTCCACAAAACGGATCAGCAGTTCCTGCTCCGACATCTCTGGCAACAGTGCACGAATGAGATTGGTCAGCGTATCATCAGCAGGGTTTCGTTGACGACGCCGGAACGCTTCGACAATCGCCATTCCCGGACGCACGAACGCGGGATGAGCCACCCAAAATCCCGTCAACCCTCGTTTCAATTGGGTTACCACATCCTTGATATAGCCCGCCATGGAAACCTGGTAAGATGCCTGATTGCCGTCTTCGTAAAGCACTCCGTACATGCCGCCGATACAAATCCCGTGAATCGGCGCGAGAGCATCCACCAGAATGTGATGGGATTCGCGAATGTGATTGATCACGATGTCGGGATCGGCTTTGACCGGGATTCGATAGTTGGGATCGTTCCTGAACAGGCGTGCGGTCGATCCAAGAAAATCATGCCAGCCCAGACTGCCACCCAGGAAATACGGATAAAGTTCATTGGCCATTTCCCGGATACGAAAAATGGCACGCGGGTTTTCGAACACGATGAATAATCGCACCGAACCAAGTTTGTATTCGGGATGAAGTTCCCTGATTCGCAACTCGGCTGTTTCTATCAAAATTCGCAGGTACTCCGCTTCTTCTTCATTTTCGAGTTTCGGTACGTAAAAGACCAACGCTTCGGGTCGGGACCAGTTATGAAACAGGTGCATCGCGAAGTCGTACAAATGCAAGGGCAGGGGATTACCATCCAATAGGTGGTTTCCATCGGGAAGCGACAATCCGGGAATCCGCTTGATCGGAATCGATAATCCGGCATCGTCGAGTTGGTACATCTTGCCAGTGAGCTCGTCGCGAAAGCTCAAAGTGCGATCGAAACAGCCAATCAGATTTTCGCAAGACTGCAAAAAGTTGGTCATGATTGGTGTTTTGGAATCTTCGTTATCGGCTCCCCACCGAGGTACCTGGCCGAGGGCATCGACAAGTTCGCTAACAATCCGGGGTTCATCCGCTGGTCGTCGATTGAGCGCGTTCATTGCATTGATCGACATCCGGGCCGTGTCGGGCGGGCCGAACAAAGTGACCTGATAGCCCTGCAGGAACTCCGGAATCGAAACTGGTTTGTCGATCGACGCCAGACTTTCCAACGGGCCGATAACAACTCGCCCCATGTTGTCCCGCATTCCAATGACCGATTCGTACTCAGGCGAATCGATCGGACAAGTCACGTTTTTTCCGGTAACCTGCGTGACTTGCTCGTCGAGAAACTCACGATCCGCGCGGCGTTGTTGCAATACCGTGTTTAATCGGTCCCGATTTGCCCGGTAAATTTCGCAAACAAATTCAAGGGCCGCGTCATTTTCAATATTGGGAAAAGACGCCCGAAGTCCCGGGGTGACGGTTAGCCCGGGAATGGCTGCCACCGATTCACCTGAGGCCTGCGCACGTCCGAGGATTTGCGGCGACAGGTAGTCGAGATAATAAGGAATATCGAACTTCTTCATGTGATCCGCTATCGCCAATGTCGCTGGAATTTCGTCGTCGTTCATCCCGAACCTGGCGTTTCGTGCTGTCCGAAAAGATTTCAATAAGCCCGGGGAGATTTTGGCGATCAGCGTTGATGATAATTTCTGATTTCGCCGTGGATTTGTTTCAACAGCGGCACCAGTTGCGCGTGGATCGAAACCACTTCGTCGAGACTGCCTGATTCCATCTGCAGTTTGTCCAACAGCTCCATGGCCTGTTCGTTGTAGAAAATTCGAATGGTTCCCTGGGTTGCATGGGCAGTGTTGTTGATTTGTTGCAAGTCGCCGGCAACCACTGCGGTATCCAAGCGATTGATCAACTGGTCCAGTTCGTCAACGGCGACTTTGGCAATGCCGTTTAAGACCTCGTCGCTGCCGGCGACAAATTCCAACGCCGCGTCCCAATCGACGATCGACCCGGTTTTGGGTCGGAATTCGGTCGGCGAATCGAATGTCGTTTTCCGCTCCCCGGCGGCAATGGAACTCAAGACCTCGTACAGCTTATTCTTGCGAACCGGTTTGGAGATATATCCGTCCATGCCGGCCGCGAGGCATTTTTCCATATCGCCCGGCATCGCATGCGCGGTCATCGCGATGATCGGAATGTGATTTCCCGTAGATCTTTCCAGCCGCCGAATTTCACGAGTCGCTGCTAACCCGTCCATTTCGGGCATTTGCAGGTCCATCAAGATCAGGTCAAAATCTTTTTCGCGCCATGCATCAACGGCTTCGCGACCGTTGGTGGCCAAAGCGACTTGATGATTCCATTTTTTAAGCATGGCCATGGCGAGCTTTTGGTTCGTCAAGCCATCTTCGGCCAACAGGATGTTTTTAGGAGCACTCGCGTCGAAGTCGGCGGGCAGCGCATCGCCAACTTTTTTCCGGGCGTAACCATCGATTCCAAGTGCATAAAAAATCGCAGCCTGCAATTCGGAATGCTTGGCCGGCTTTAACAAATGCCGCTTGATTCCCAGGTCACGACACAGTTCCGTGTCGCCACTGCGGGCGCCGGAGGTCAGCAGGATGATACCAGTGTCATTGCCGCCGGGCACTTCGCGGATCTGGCGAGCCAAATCGAAGCCGTCTTGCCCCGGCATATGCAAGTCAGTAATCACCAGCGAAAACGGTCGCTCATCCTCTCGAAATTTCAGCAACGCCTCCTCCACGCCGGCCGCTACCGTAACGTCCATCTGCCACTTGCCGAGTGTCTCTCGCAAAATCAGGCGGTTGGTCTCGTTGTCGTCGACAACCAGCACGCGGATATTCTTCAAGGCCTCAATGTCTGGCCCCGAATCGACTTGCGTATCCTGTTGCAGCTCAAGCACGCATGTAAAGAAGAATGTGGTGCCTTGGCCCACTTCGCTTTCAACCCAGATGCGCCCGGTCAGCAAGTCGACCAGTCTGGAGGCGATGGCCAGCCCCAGACCCGTTCCACCAAATCTCCGGGTCGTCGAAGAATCAGCCTGTTGAAACGCTTCGAATACCGCCTCGAGTCGATCGGGAGGAATGCCGATCCCCGTATCTTTGACCGCGAATTGCAACTCAGCATATTTTTCGTTTGAATCGACCATCTCAACGCTGACAACGATCTCACCGTGTGGCGTAAATTTGATGCTGTTTCCGACCAGGTTGACCACGATCTGCCGCAACCGGGTCATATCGGCGTTGAACAACTCCGGGACATCCGGGGCGACTTGCCAAGCCAACTCCAGGCCTGCAGTGTGCGCCCGCAACGCCATTGACTTCATCGTGTCGCCCAGAAACTCGCGCAACGAAAACGGCAGATTTTCCAGTTGCAGTTTCCCGGCTTCGATCTTGGAGAAGTCCAGGATCTCGTTAATGATCGTCATCAAAGATTCGGCTGAATCCATGACGGTTTGCAAATAGTCGCGCTGGACGTCCGTCAGCTTCATGTCGAGAACCATTTCCGTCATCCCAATGACGGCGTTCATCGGCGTACGAATTTCGTGGCTCATATTGGCCAAAAACTCGCTTTTGGCACGGTTGGCTGCCTCGGCCTCCTCTTTGGCGCGTTTCAGCGCTTCTTCGGCTTCTTTGCGCCAGGTAATGTCAGTGATGCTCGCCCGCACCATTCTGTGCTCGCTGCTGGGCAGGGCAACCAACCGAACTTCGCAGGGAACCACCTCGCCATTGGAACGCCGATGCAACCACTCGAATACGGCTCGTTCACCTGACAGGGTTTGCGTAATTTTCTCGTAAGCCACATCTTTGGAGAGCCTTCCGTCCGACTGGACCAATGGACTGAGTTGAACAGGATTGAATTTCAGAAACGACTCGCGGTCCAGTTGAAACAACTGCAACGCGTTTTCGTTGGCATCGATAAAGATGTTTCTGTCGACATCGAGCAAGACAATTGCCTCCGGAGAATGCTCGACCAGCGTCTTGAAACGGGCTTCGCTATCCCGCAATGCCTGCAACATGGTCTTTCGCTCGGTAAAATCGCGTCCGGTGGCGTATAAGTAATCTTCGCCTTCTCGCGAGGCGGGGCGCCTCCAGGCCGTCCAGCGAAACGAACCATCCTTGCACATCGTCCGATTTTCAAACTCCACGACATCCGAACCATGAGCCACCTTTTCGATCGCTTTCTGAGTTGACTCGCGATCGTCGGGGTGAACAAACCTCATGATCGGCGAAGCCAGGAATTCTTCTTCCGTGAATCCAAATGTTTTCGAAAACATAGGATTGACTCGGCGAAAGTAGCCATCGAACCCCACGACGCACTGCAATTCCATCGAATTGGTAAAAAGCAGGTCTCGCTCTTCTTTTGTTTTCGCCTGCTGGGCCTTGGATTCAATCAGCCGCTGACTGAGATCGGCCAAATTGACCAGCGTCAACTCGGTTTCCACGATTCGGGCAAAATTGCCGAGCATTTTTCGATCGCGTTCACTGAATTCACGGGGCACCCGATCGATCAAGCAAAGCGTCCCGATCAAATGCTCATCACCCGTACACAACGGCTGGCCGGCATAAAATCGAATGTTCGGCTCGCCGGCGACCAAAGGATTATCGGCAAACCGCGAATCGTCGAGCGCGTTCTCGACCACGAATACTTCGTTTTTGCCAATTGCATGAGCGCAAAATGAAACGTCTCGATTCGTTTCCCGGGCGTCCAGACCATAACAGGACTTAAACCATTGACGATTGGCATCGACCAGGCTGATCACCGCGATCGGGACGTTAAAAAACTCGCTGGCAAGCTGGGTAATCCGGTCAAAACGTTCCTCGGGCGGGGTGTCAAGAATTTTCAGCTCACGCAGCGCGGCAATTCGTTCCGCTTCGTTATCCGGTCTTGGTGCGATGAGCATACCAGCTCCCAGAGAATGTGACGCTCGCCTTGAAGGGCTTAAATTATTGTAACAAACCAACCGGAAAAGTAGAGAAATGTTCGGCAAATTCGCCTGGTAGTAGTAGGACAGCCGATTTCCATGAGTGAAATGGAATTCAGCCAACTGCAATCTTGCCTCGAACCGTTGCGCTTTCAATTTACAGGGGCTACAATGACTTTACTCAGTCCCCGCCATTACTGTTTCTCGATGAGGATTTTTCCGTGCGCACCGGCCCATTTTTGCTCGCCATGTTTCCATATCTGACATCGCTGCTGTTAGCGACGTCGTCCGTTGTCGGCCAACAATCCGCCATCGAAGACGAGCGGCTGCCCTCCGCAGCTGAACAAACAGTCGCCGACGCGACGATTTCCGAGGGAGCGTTGAGAGCAGACATCAAGTTCCTGGCTGACGACTTGCTGGAAGGTCGCGGCCCGGGGACGCGCGGCGACGATCTGCGCAGCGCGCTATATTGCGACCCAATTTCAAACGCTGGGCCTCCAACCGGCTGCGCCGAGTGGCGGTTATTTTCAAAAAGTCCCGTTGGTCGGCGTGACCACCAGGCCACCAAAAAATCTGACCTTTAAAAAAGGCGATCAAACGCTCGAACTGGACAACTACGTCGATTACATCGTTTCCAGCGGCCAAGCGAAAGAAGTATCAAGTATCAACGACGCCGAAATCGTGTTCGTGGGCTATGGAACGCAGGCGCCCGAGTACGACTGGGATGACTTTAAGGACGTCGATGTGCGCGGGAAGGTCCTGTTGCTGATGAATAACGATCCCGCGGACGATCCAGAGCTGTTTGGCGGCCGTACGCGGCTCTATTACGGTCGTTGGGACTACAAGTACGCCAAGGCCGCGGAATTGGGAGCTGCCGGAGTCTTCATTATTCATACTACGCCTTCGGCCGGTTACCCCTATCAAGTCGTGCAGACGTCGTGGACGGGTGAACAAATGGCGTTGGGCAGCGGCTTCGGAGCAGCGATTGCCGATGGAGGGTTGGCTGTCCGAAGACGCCGCGCAAATTTGTCGAGTTTACAGGGCACGATTTGGCCGCGCTGCAGAAATCGGCCGAAAGTCGCGACTTCCGGCCCCTGGCTCTCGACACGAGGTATCGATCAACATGAAAACCCAGGTCCGCGAAACAACTTCCGCTAATGTATTGGATTTGCTCGCAGGATGTGATCCAGTACTGAGCAAAGAGTGGGTCGTCATTTGCACCACCACGATCATATCGGCATGTCGGAAAAACGCGACGAGTCAACCGACAACATTTACAACGGCGCCGTCGACAACGCATCAGGAGTGGGCACGCTGTTATTGATCGCCCGGGCCATGACGAACCTGCCCGAATCCGAGCGACCCAAACGCTCGATCCTGTTTGCTTCCGTCGCCGCGGAAGAACAAGGACTGCTGGGATCCGAATACCTGGCCAAAAATCCTCCGATACCGGCCGGCAGATTGGCCGCGATCATTAACATTGACGGCATCAACATCCTGGGACCAACGGAAGATGTCGCCGTGATTGGAAAAGGCAAATCGGATTTGGACAAGACCGTCGAACGAATCGCCAAGTGGCAAAATCGCGTTGTCGTCGGTGACCAGTTCCCTGATCTCGGCTATTACTACCGATCCGATCAATTCAGTCTCGCCAAAATCGGCGTGCCAGGTGTCTATCTCGGTTCGGGGGATCACGTGATAGGCAAGCCCGATGGTTGGGGCAAACAAAAGCTGCGCAAATGGACCGAAACGATTTATCATCAGACCAGCGACGAGTACCGCGACGATTGGGATCTCCGCGGAGCGATTGAAGACGCAAAGCTATTGTTTTACGTCGGATTGCAGGTTGCCAATCAATCCGAGTTGCCGGCCTGGAACGCGGGCGACGAATTCGAGGCAGCCAGACTGGAAGCGATCAAGACGCGCGATGAGTAGGTGATAACCGAAGGGGGGCGGAAGACTTTTTGCGACTGCGTTGTCACGCTGCGGACATCTTTCTCAAAAAGACTCCCGACCCTCCCGACTCCTTGAATATTCAAATTGCAGCGTCCCGGAGCATTTCTCGATATGGAATCGCAATGAAGCGTTCCGGATTGAGGTTCAGTTTGTCAATCATCTGGTCAGCTTCCTGGCGGGCTTGCGATAGCGCGATGTCCCGGGCGACGGTTTCCAATTCCAGAAACGTTCCCAGCGCATCGACAACGTCGAGGTGAATCCGAGTGTGCTGCCAAATCCACAGCGAGCGGATTTTGTTGACAACGCACTCGGCATCTAACACCCGTCCAGAAGGCGTTTCCACATTTCGGCATCCTCGATCGCCCCAATATCGTAAGTCGACGGTCGCGGACCCGTGTCGTCGGTCGGCCGCAGGTAGCTGATCAATTCCGGTGCCGCACCTTCCGCCTCGCGCAGTTTTAACCAGCCACGCGTCACTTCGAAAAACGTGTCCGTCTGGCAGCGGGTCCAGATTTTTTCCGCTCCGATTTCCGCCAGTCGCTGCTCGATTTCTTCAATCGAGTCGATCGGCGTTTTGATTTCGATGTTCTGCATTTCCCAAGGTTCTTGAATTCATGTCAAAGGAAGAGACAAACGGGATTTGCCGACTGCCCACCGGTCCGTGATTTAAAGTGGGGTGGCATAAAGCGGCTGTAATTTTTACGCTTCTTCTATCCAATCGCAACCGTACCCACCGGATTTAAGCACATCCCATGAACATCGACTCGATCACCACTCTGTTTTCGCTTGAAAGCCTGTTCACGCTGGCCATGCTGGTCATGTTGCAGGCGGTGCTTGGATTCGACAACCTGTTGTATCTGTCGCTGGAATCAAAACGGGTTGAGGAAAGCAAGCAGAGCTTTGTCCGTCGGCTGGGCGTTGGCCTGGCCATTTTTTTGAGAATCGCATTGTTGTTTATCGTCCTGATCGCGATCGAAAAGCTCCAGGATCCTTTTTTCGAATATGGCTTGCAGGCCGTCGACGGCGCCGAGCATGCGGCAGACGCGCAGGCCCACCAGTCATTCGTCCCGACGGCAGCCGGCGCTTGGTTTGCCGCCCGGTTTAATGTCCACGCAATCATCGTGTTGGCGGGCGGGATTTTCATCATCTATACCGCCTTTAAAGAGATCATGCACATGCTGGCCATCAATCAGCTCGAAGGGGGGCACGACGAACGAAAAACCCGCAGCGTTGGTGCCGCCTTATTCTGGATCGTGCTGATGAATCTGGTGTTTTCTTTCG